>NZ_OCMJ01000004.1:2712500-2893409 GCF_900215255.1 Rhizobium sp. AN5 | reverse complement strand
CCTCATCTGTTACGACAACGAGTTCCCGATGCTTGGCCGGAAGCTGGCCGAGCTTGGCGTTGAATTGGTTCTCGCTCCCAGCTGCACCGATACGCTGGCAGGCGCCTACCGGGTGCGCATCGGAGCGCAGGCGCGGGCGCTGGAAAACCAATATGCCGTCCTTTCCTCCCCCACGGCGGGTGAGGCTCCATGGTCTCCCGCCGTCGATGAAAATCGTGGCCGCGCAGCACTTTACGTGCCTTCCGACTATGGCATGCCCGCATCGGGTATCGTCGCGGAAAGCCAAAGCGATGCGGTGACACACAGCACGTTGCTGATCGCCGATATCGACCTTGCTGCCGTGGCTAAGCTTAGAACCGAGGGACAAGTGGCCACCCGCCGCGACTGGCCGGAGCAGTTTGCGATCTGAAAAGCCCATTTTAAAGGGCTTTTAACCAAATTCCCGCTTTGCGGCATGAGAAGCCCCTGCTATAGCGCGGGGCATGAGCACAAATTCGACCCGCACGCCCCTGGACCATATCCGCAACTTCTCGATCGTTGCCCACATCGATCACGGCAAATCGACGCTGGCCGACCGGTTGATCCAGTCGACAGGCGGCCTTGCCGAGCGCGATATGTCAGAACAGGTTCTCGATTCGATGGATATCGAACGCGAGCGCGGCATCACCATCAAGGCCCAGACCGTGCGCCTGCACTACAAGGCGAATAACGGTGAAACCTATGTGCTGAACCTCATCGACACGCCCGGTCACGTCGACTTTGCCTATGAAGTGTCCCGCTCGCTTCGGCCTGCGAGGTTCGTTGCTGGTGGTGGACGCATCTCAGGGTGTGGAAGCCCAGACGCTGGCCAACGTTTATCAGGCAATCGACAACAATCACGAGCTGGTGACGGTCTTGAACAAGATCGACCTGCCGGCCGCGGAGCCCGACCGCATCAAGGAACAGATCGAGGAAGTAATCGGCATCGATGCTTCCGAAGCTGTGTTGATTTCGGCCAAGACCGGGCTTGGCATCCCCGATGTTCTCGAAGCCATCGTCAACCGCCTGCCGCCGCCGAAGAGCGAAGTCGGCGAGAACGGGCCGCTCAAGGCACTGCTCGTCGACAGCTGGTACGACACCTATTTGGGCGTCATGGTTCTCGTGCGCGTCATCGACGGTGTGCTGACCAAGGGCCAGCAGATCCGCATGATGGGTTCCGGCGCGAAATACGGCGTGGAGCGCGTTGGCGTGCTCACCCCGAAGATGGTCAATGTCGACAGCCTCGGCCCCGGCGAGATCGGTTTCATCACCGCCTCGATCAAGGAAGTCGCCGATACGCGTGTTGGTGATACCATTACCGACGACAAGCGCCCGACGGCGCAGGCCCTGCCGGCTTCAAGCCAGCGCAGCCCGTGGTTTTCTGCGGCCTCTTCCCTGTTGATGCAGCCGACTTCGAAGATCTGCGCGCGGCAGTGGGCAAGCTTCGCCTCAACGACGCCTCCTTCTCCTTCGAAATGGAATCGTCTGCCGCTCTCGGCTTCGGTTTCCGTTGCGGCTTCCTCGGTCTGCTGCATCTTGAAATCATTCAGGAACGCCTCGAGCGCGAGTTCAATCTCGACCTCGTCGCCACAGCACCTTCGGTCGTCTATGAAATGACGCTGACGGATGGCACCGAGAAGGAACTGCACAACCCGGCTGATATGCCTGATGTCGTGAAGATCAAGGAAATCCGCGAACCGTGGATCAAGGCGACGATCCTGACGCCGGACGAATATCTCGGTGGTATCCTGAAACTCTGTCAGGACCGGCGCGGCCTGCAGACGGAGCTGACCTATGTCGGCAACCGCGCGATGATCACCTATGAATTGCCGCTCAACGAGGTGGTGTTCGATTTCTACGACCGGCTGAAATCCATCTCGAAGGGTTACGCCTCGTTCGACTACAACATCATCGACTATCGTGAAGGCGATCTCGTCAAGATGTCGATCCTTGTGAACGGCGATCCGGTGGACGCACTCTCCATGCTGGTCCACCGCTCGGCGGCAGACCGGCGCGGACGCGGCATGTGCGAAAAGCTGAAGGAACTCATTCCGCCGCACATGTTCCAGATCCCGATTCAGGCGGCCATTGGCGGCAAGGTCATCGCCCGCGAAACCGTGCGCGCACTGCGCAAGGACGTGACGGCGAAGTGCTACGGTGGCGATGCGACGCGTAAACGCAAACTTCTGGACAAGCAGAAGGAAGGCAAAAAGCGCATGCGCCAGTTCGGCAAGGTGGAGATTCCGCAAGAAGCTTTCATCGCTGCGCTGAAGATGAACGACGAATAAGCAAAGGCTAAATCGTCGCTGATTTGACAAGGGAGGCTCACGGCCTCCCTTTTTAAATTCACGGCACCTGCTTCAGGCATGCAGCTTCGCGCCCTTGGTAATCTTGTCGACGATTTTCTTGTCCGCCCTCAGCGCCATGCCGACGACCTTTGCATTGTCGGGAGAAAATTCCGAAAACACCTGGCGGTTGGCAACATCATGACCGGTTGCGAACATTTCCTCGATATAGAGCGATGTCGTGACCTCGCGTTCCAGGGATCGCTGATGGATTTTGCGCAGTGCTTCCTGATCCGTGGCCATGACGACTATCGGCTGGACGGACAGGGGATTGTAGACGTTACCCGCCCCGTCGCGGTATGGTTCCCCGATGATCTCTCTGGTCTGGGCGACGATGCCGGACATGAGAAATGCGGTGACGTTCAGTTTTTGCCACACGGCAAGGTCATCACGAAGGATGACGGCGATCTTGGTATCAAACATGCGAACTCAATCTGGCTGTGGTTACGAAAGAGAAGCGACCCTAGCCCCTCAGGGTACGAGCGATCTTGAACGTTCGTGCAAATTCGAGGGGATCGTGCAGGCCCCTTCCAGCGAAGGTATCGAGCGCATCGAAGCGCGCTTTCACGGCAACGCCTATGCACCGCATCGCCATGACACCTATGCGCTCGGTGTGACTCTTTCCGGCGTCCAGACGTTTTCCTATCGTGGCACATCGCATTTCAGCACGCCCGGAAAGGTTATCGTGCTGCATCCGGACGAAGTTCACGATGGTGGTGCCGGCACCGACGAAGGCCTGCGCTACCGTATGCTCTACCTTCCGCCGGAAAAAACTATGGAGGTGGCGACCGGATTTCACGCGCTGCCATTTGCAAAAAATCCCGTCATCGAAGACGATGAGTTCCGGCAATGCCTGATAGAGGCTCTCGGCAATCTCGAAGGCGAGCCGGACAATCTGCTCCTGACCGACTGGCAATCGAGACTTTCGGATCTGCTCTGGAAGCATTCGAACGGAAACCAGAGAACCATCAAGCGGCTTGACCGGATCGCCGTTTTCCGTTGCCGGGATTACCTGCTGGAGAATAGCGCGCTTGCCGTCAGCTCAGAGAAGCTGGAGCAAGTAAGCGGGCTTGATCGCTTCACGCTCTTTCGGCACTTCCGCTCCCTGTTTGGCACGAGCCCGCACCGTTATCTCATCATGCGGCGTCTGCAAAAATGCAAGGACATGATGCGGGCGGGTGCGGGTCTTGCGGAAACGGCGTTCGCCTGCGGCTTTGCGGATCAGGCGCATTTTACCCGCCACTTCAAGAATGCCTTCGGCATGCCTCCGGGGCGCTGGCTGAGCCTTGTTTCGCACTGATCATTCCGGAAACATGATCGACCTGTGCGCCGCAGTCCCTGCCATGGCGCCATCCCCCACCGAAAGAGCAACCGAGCCGGCGGGCCTTGCCACATCACCGCAGGCGAAGATTCCGCGCGCTGTCGTCTGTTTCATGGCATCCGTCACGATGCTTGAACCCATCGGCCCCTCTTCCACGGCGCAACCGAGCTTTTCGATCCAATCCGAGGCAATCCGCAATTTCGGTTGCGTGAAAAGACCGGCCAAAGCAATGCTGCGCCCATCCGCAACAACGACATCCGCATACCCCGCGATCTCTCTGATACGCTCTTTTTCCACCCGAACGCCCCGGGCTGACAAAAGCGCATTCTGTTCGGCATCCGGCACGAATATACCGTTGGTAAAAAAGGTCGTTTCACCCCAGTCCGGAAGCATCAGTGCATGGTGGATGGCCAGCGGTGAGGCCGCGACGACACCGATCCTGCCCTGATCCAGTTCGTATCCGTGGCAATAGGGGCAATGGAAGACGGCGCTGCCCCAGCGTTCCTTCAGCCCGGCTATATCAGGCAGTTCATCAGCAACGCCTGTGGCAAGGATTAGTCTGGCCGCCCTTTCGCGGCGATTGCCATCGATCTCGATGACGAAGTCATCGAATGATCCTTCGGCATTCGTCACCCTGCCCTTTGCCCAGTGTATCGTCGGGTAGCGCTCGATCTGGCGGCGTGCCTCGGCGATGATGTCGCCCGGGGCCTTGCCGTCCTGTCCTAGAAAACCGTGGGAATGGCTGGCGAAGCGGTTTCTCCGCTCACCCGCATCCACCACCAGGATGTTTTTTCTGGCGCGCCCGAGCTGCAAGGCGGCGGACAAGCCCGCATAGCTGCCGCCGATGATAATGACGTCGTATTTCATGATGCACCTATCGTTCAACAACGCGCCGGAAGCGCCCGTTCGTTTCACGATACTTATATTGTTACATGAATTTTGGAGTCAATAGTCACGCAACTTATATTGTTACGTCATATGCAAACTGGTAATGTCGCGGAAAACAGGCGGATTTCACCGATGAGACACGACACGCGCCTTTCACGGGTGCTGCATATTCTGATCCATATGGAAAAACATGAGGGGGCGGCGACCTCTGAAAGCATCGCGACGATGTTGCAGACGAACCCGGTGGTGGTGCGCAGAACCATGGCGGGCTTGCGGGAGCACGGTTACGTGTCGTCGGAAAAAGGCCATGGCGGTGGCTGGGTTCTGGCGCGACCGCTCAGCGAAATCACGCTGCTCGATATTTACCGGGCGCTTGGCGCGCCGGAATTTTTCTCGATTGGGCTGGCAGGCGATAATCCGAACTGCGTCGTAGAGCAGGCCGTCAATGCTGCCCTTTTCGACGCCATGAACGAGGCGGAGGCCATTCTCCTGTCCCGCTTCGGAAGCATTACGCTTTCGGCGCTGGCGGAAGAATCGATCAGCCGCTGGTCCAGATTGTCCAACCACCCCTCTGCGATGGATCAGCTCTAACGCCGCAGAGTTGGCGCAATAAAAAACCGCCTGCCGGAAGGCAGGCGGTTTTGTCAGATTATCTAACCCATTACGGCTGCGTCTGCGTGCCGCCGGTATTCGGGCTTGCCGGTGCTGCATTGTTGGCAGGCGGTGTTGCCGGGACGGTCGGAGTCACGGGCGCCGGTGCCTGTTGCGTTGCCGCAGGCGGCATGGTCGAGGATGTCGTGGCCGGATCGGTGTTCGGGCCGCTCATCTGCGACCAAGCGAAAACGCCTACCAATGCGACAACGAGAATCGCCAGCCATGGCATCCACGACGGAGACTTCCGGGCAAGCGGTTCATTGCTGATATTCAGTTCCGGACGAAGATCACGGTCCGGGCGCGGATTGTTTGGATCGAATGTCATGGTATTTCCTCCTCTTCATTCTGAGAAGAAAACGGCGTTCACGGGATTTTGTTCCGATTCTCCTCGGCGCGCACAATATGGGCGATAATTACGCGCTCTGCCTGAGGGCATCTGCCAGCACCGCCATGACCTGAGGAGCGGCCATTTGCGACACATTGAAACGCATGAAAGCGGATGCGTTCTGCGCGGAGCTGAAAACATTGCCGGGTGCCAGCACCACCTGCTGCGCCAGTGCCCGGCGTGCCACATCGGCGGCGTCGACCCCCTCCGGCAGGCGGCACCATAAGAACATGCCCGCCTGCGGTTCGATCCACGGCACACATCCAAGCGCTTTCAAACGCGCCGCCGCCTCAGGCACCGCCGCCGCGAGACGCTGTCGAAGAGCCTCGACATGCTTGCGATAACTACCGTCAGTCAAAAGCGACAGGATCAATGCAGCCGAAAAATTGGCTCCACCAAAAGCAGTGGCAATCTTGAGATCGGTCAAGGCTTCCACCCATGCCGGAGGCGCTGCGATGAAACCGCACCGCACGGAAGCAGACAGGGTTTTAGAAAAACTGCCGATCTGGACGACCCGGTTCAGACCATCGAAAGCAGCCAGCCGTGGTGCCGCCTGCGTTTCAAAATCCGCAAAAATATCATCCTCGATGATGGTGAGGCCCGCCTGTTCGGCCAGCATCAGCAGGCGATGGGCGGAAACGGCGGAAAGCCTTGCGCCTGTCGGATTATGGATCGCGGAATTGGTAATATAAAGACGTGGCTGATGCTCTTTCAGTGCCTGCTCGAAAAGCGGCAGGTCCGGTCCAGCCGGCGTATAGGGCACACCAACGATTTTCACCCGATGCGCCCGCAAGAGAGCGCGGAAGTTGAAATAGCAGGGATCATCAACAATCACCGTATCCCCCGGCTGCAGCAGGAAACGACACAGGAGATCGATCGCCTGCGTGCCGGAATCGGTGAGCATTATCTGGCTGGCGCCCGCCTGTACGCCATGTTCGGCGAGTCTGCGGGACAAAAGCTGACGTAGCGGCAACAGCCCCATTGGGCTCGCATAATCCGTCAGCAGGGAAGCATCCGCGCGGGCAAGCCCCCTCATAGCCCGCCGTAGCGCTTGCTCCGGCATCCATGACGCTGGAAGCCAGCCGCAACCGGGCTTGGCAAGCGCCGCTCCCTCGTCCAGCGCCTGGCGCGACACCCAGAGCGGATCCACCGCCCTGTCCAGCCGAGGCTCGATATCGGCCAAAGACAGGGGCGCTAGCGGACCCGCCACATAAAATCCCGAACCCGGTCGCGAGCTTATCGTGCCATCGGCAACCAGCCGGTCATAGGCCTCGACGACGGTTGAAGTGGATACCTGCATGGCCTTCGCAAGCGCTCGAACGGATGGCAATCTGGCGCCGGGAACGAGGCTTCGCGAAGCGATGCGTTGCCGCATGCTGGCCATCACCTGTTCTATGCGCGTTCCCGTCGCGAAGTGTCCGTCCACATTTCTCTCCAACCGTACCGTCCAAACAACCATAACAGTTTCTTGAAATTGTATACGATTGTCGCTGTTTTCACCAGCCGTTCCGGATCAAGAAAGGGAAATTGCAGGAGACGATCATGGACAAGACGACAAGCGGTTGGCTGAGCGGCCTTATCGGCGTGGTGATATTCAGCGGCTCGCTGCCCGCCACGCGGGTTGCGGTAACGGGTTTCGATCCGGTGTTCCTGACCCTCGCCCGCGCCAGCATAGCCGGCCTTCTGGCGCTCGCTTTGCTTTTTGTGTTCCGGCAAAAACGCCCGGCGCGCGATGATCTGGCATCCCTTTTCATCGTGTCCTTCGGCGTGGTGGTTGGCTTCCCGCTGTTGACTGCCCTCGCCTTGCGGCACATCACCTCGGCCCACTCCATCGTCTTTGTTGGGCTTTTGCCGCTCGCAACCGCGGTTTTTGCCGTGCTGCGTGGTGGAGAACGCCCTCGGCCCGCCTTCTGGTTCTTTTCCTGTCTGGGCAGCATTCTCGTTGCCAGCTTTTCATTGTCGAATTCGCTGGCCTCCGGGCTCGGAGCCTCACTTGCCGGCGATCTCTTGATGCTGGGTGCGATTATCGTCTGTGGGCTGGGATATGCTGAGGGTGCTGCCCTTTCCCGCAAACTGGGGGGCTGGCAGGTCATCTCATGGGCATTGGTTCTCTCCCTGCCTCTGATGCTGCCGCTTGCCTTTTTCACAGGGCCGCAAACCCTCGCAGGCATCGACCCGCAGGCCTGGGGCGGCCTTGCCTATGTTTCGCTGTTCAGCATGCTGATCGGCTTCATCTTCTGGTATCGCGGGCTGGCGCTTGGCGGCATTGCCGCGGTGGGCCAGCTGCAATTGCTGCAGCCGTTCTTCGGGCTGGTGCTTGCAGCAACCCTGCTTCACGAGGAGGTCAGCCCTGCGATGATCGGCATCACGCTCGTGGTGGTGCTCTGCGTTGCCGGCGCGCGAAAATTTTCGCGCTGACGCCCGCCCCGTCAGCTCGAGCGGCGGTCTATCCAGCGATGCCAGGCATCCTCATTGCCGTTGAAGACATTGAGATCGATGCGGCCATCGACACCATGCGACAGGCCGGAGCCGGAATATTGCCAGAACAACCACTTGCGGCCGGGATAGACCACGGACGGATGCTGGGCAACGGCGCGCAGCCAGAAGGGGTAGTCCTGGAACTCGCCGGTCAGATTGTCCTTATAAAAATCGGGCGCTGTGTAAATGATCGGACGCTGTCCGTAATGGCGCTCGAGCTTGTCCATGAACACGCGCATCTTTTCCAGAATACGCTCACGGGAATGGCGCATCTTGCAGCTCGATTCGCCGTTATATTCCACGTCGATCACCGGCGGCAGCGCATCCGGATCGCGCGGTACGTTGCGAATGAACCAATCCGCCTGCTCGCCGGCGGAGCGGCACCAGTAGAAGAAGTGGTAGGCGCCACGACGGATGCCCGCTTCCTTTGCTCGCTGCCAGTTGGTGCGGAACATCGGGTCAAGATGATCGCCGCCATCCGTCGCCTTGATGAAGGCGAAGTTGGCACCGCGTGTGCGCAGCTGCGGCCAGTCTATATTGGCCTGCCAGCGCGAGACATCCACCCCGTGGACCTGAAAATGGCGCGGCTGAACCCTGCCGAAATTGATGGGCTTGGCATCGCTGAAGCTGGAGCGGAAAATGCGCGAGCGGATCTGCGCACCGGCACTCGCCGCCGGGGCGGCAGCCATGGCCAATTGTACCGGACGCTCCATCGGGCGCTCTGCCGGTCGTACCATTCCAGCCTGTGACGGTGACGGCAAACGGGTTTCAAGCGCGTTCTGCGGCACGGGCGCTCGTGGGGTAACGGCTGAAAAGGCCTTTGGCTCTTCGGGCACCGGCCCGCCCCATGCCAGAACTTCCTGTCGCGGCTGGGCCGTGATGGGCTGGCTGCCCACGCTTGCCTGCGGCACCGGCGCGGATGGCGTAACCGAGCTCGTGGTTTCCTTCGACGGCAGGCCGGCCATCAGGCTTTCCGGCCCGGAACTGGACGTACAGCCACCAAGCAGAAGGCAACCGAAGAGAAGTGCTGGCACAGCCGATGAACGCATGAGAACCCGTACGCAAAACAATCCAGGGGCACTCTGACGCCGCCCGGGAACCTCGAAATACAATTGCTAACGGAAGATTATCAAAAAAGACTGAATCTTATCTTTACGCCGACACCTTCCAACGCGCCTGTCATTTCTGGCAGGAGAATGCCTCAAGGTTTCGCGAAACGGAGAGCCTCAGGCGGTCATCGTGCTCAGATCGACCGTGTCGGCGCCGGGGGAATTTTTCTTGATCGATTCGATGGCGTGGATGGCCGATGCCTTGGCCTTGTATCCTTCGGACGAAAACATCGTTTCCCCGTTGGATGCTTTGAAGCGGAAGCGATATTCCCCGGCCCTATCCTGATAGATTTCGAATTTATACATGATCTTGGCGCCTCCTTGGCAACGTCGGTGAAACACACTCAATTCTGAGCGGCCTTAGCCATATTCGCAACCGATAATTGCCAGATCAGACAAGCCGTACCCAGGCACGGGCAATTTCCAGACCGGTCGCATCGGCCACATCTGCACGCCCGCCACGGTGATCGCGGCAATTGTTTATCCAGCCGGGCGCCATTTTTTCGACGGAAGCCGGGAATGCCTCACACCATCCGTCGACCACGGACGTGGATGCCTCAAAATGAAATTGCGTGCCATAGGCGGCCCGGCCAACGCGAAAAGCCTGATTTCGCGTTGCACCATTGGTCGCAAGTCTCGTTGCCTCGGGCGGAAGCGTGAATGTGTCGCAATGCCACTGAAAAATGGGAAATGTCTTGTCGAGCCCCGCCAATAGCGGATCGGACACGCCCTCTTCCGTGAGGGATACGTCTTCCCAGCCGAATTCGGGCGTGCCGGCCAGAATATTCTCTCCGCCATAGGCGCGCGCCAGCAACTGGCTGCCGAGACAGACACCCATCACGGCCTTGTCCGCATCGCCAAACGCTTTCATCAAAAGTGCGAGGTCTGGAAGATAGGGATAAAGCACGTCGTCAAGAGCGTTCTGCTCACCGCCCAAAACGACAAGCGCATCGTGTGCAGCTGCATCGAGAGGAAGAGGCTCACCCGCATAGGCGCGGATGACATGCACGTCAGCCCCTGCCTCTTCCAGAGCGACGCCGATCTGTCCATGCGGCGTGCCCGCCATGTTTTCGATAATTGCAACGCGCATGGGGCCTCTCGCCGAAAACGGGGAATTCGATCGGCCGGTATCGCCGATCGAATTCAGCTTCACCACGAGAAAAACGGATTTTCAAGAGGCGCAATATCGTCAGCAAGGCAATAAGCGGACAAGCCGGCCTGTGGCACCTTAAAATTCCCGCGACAGCTTCGCGTCGACGGAATGCCGGTTGCCGCCGCGGACAGCGAAGAACAGGAAAATGGCTGCCCAGAGAACTGATTTTTCCGCGCCACCCAGACCTTCCGCCTTTACGATACCGTGAAAATAGACCGTTACTAAAAGCACGATCATTGCGGCAAAGGATGCCGGCCGCGTGAACAGCCCAATGGCCACGAGAATTCCACCGAAAAATTCGGTGGCGGCCAGGAGAGGTGACCAGAATACACCCGGATAAAAGCCGAGGCTCTCCACCATGCCGACAGCCCCGAACGGATTGGCGATCTTGCCGAAGCCGTGGGTGACAAGAAGAAGCCCGGCCACGACGCGCAGAACGGTCTCCACCAGATCATGTGTCGAATTATAAAGAGGTGCGACCGCCGGAACGAAAAGACGCTGACGATTATTGTCGAACTGGGCCATGGGATCTCCGCGTTTTAGCCTTCGATGGCTTATCTGTTCGCAAAGCAGCATGATAAGAACAAGCATGCCGCAGGTAAAAACATGAGTATTATAGTTAACATTATCGTGAGCATTATTGTCACCAGGCGCTGAAGGAGACGTGACCATGGCCGAGACCAAGCCCCGCATAGCCATCCGCTACTGCACGCAATGCAACTGGCTGCTTCGTGCGGGATGGATGGCGCAGGAGATTTTGCAAACCTTCGCTTCTGATATCGGCGAAGTCGGCCTCATTCCCTCAACGGGTGGCCTGTTCGAGATCACCGTAGATGGTGAAACCATATGGGAGCGCAAGCGCGATGGCGGCTTTCCCGGTCCAAAAGAGCTCAAACAGAGAATCCGCGATGTCATCGACCCGGAACGTGACCTCGGTCATGTCGACAGGACGAAGCATGAAGGGCTCGACAATTGACGCGGCAACATGTTTCAACAGCGTCTAACCAAGTTTTTTCCCTTTAAAATCAATGATCGTCATAAAAGTTCAAAAAGTCTGTTGACACCGGGCGGCTGCCCTCGTACATCGCTCTCCGTCGCCCAGATGGCGGAATTGGTAGACGCGCCAGCTTCAGGTGCTGGTACTCGCAAGGGTGTGGAGGTTCGAGTCCTCTTCTGGGCACCATTCCATTTTTGATCTTAGCCAGATCAAACACTTAGACGAAAAAACAGCAACATTCAGTCCTCCTGCAAAACGCAGGGGAACATGTTGCGGTTTTTCGTTTTGCTGACGATCAGCCCCGATCTTTCCCGTAAAAATGCTACCCAGGACGAGCGTTAAGCCTTTGTCACTTTGACACAACGCCAGCCATTCCCGCGCGCGGAATTCCGATATCTTCAGACCTGGTATTGGGTTGCAGTTCGCTTAAGGCTGGACGTCTTTGTCGCCACTGTTTTGCGAATGCTGTTCGCAATTCGGCGTACAGGAAAGCACGGTCCGTTCCGTCTGTCGGAAAACGCGAACCGTATTGCCTTCATCGATGGACACGAGAATGCGCTCATCGACGATTGGATTGCCCTCGGCATCGAGAAGAACAAGATTCGTCGTACCGAAACTGCGCCCGGTCAGCACGATCGTGGTGGCATCGGCCACCGTCGCATCGGCGACTTTCGAGTTGCCGACAATAACCTTGCTCACAGGGCGGTCGAGGCGAAGAACACGGGCGTGGTTCATCGAAACGCGCAATATGTCTTCCTGAGCAAAAACGGGCTGTAACGAACCCGACAGAATGACGGACAAGCCGACCACGATTTTCGCCAGTTTTCCGGATGACACGCGTTTCGCCCTTATTCACTATCCCGCACTTTACTACTCGATAGAATGCGCGGTTTTAGTGAACGAAGCGTTAAATGGCGGAAATCCATGACGCGCGCGGTAACCATTTGCAATATCATGACATTTGTCGGCTCCTGACGTCACGCGTCAAAACTGAACATATGTGTCTCATTGAAAGGACATTTTGCCGGAAATGAGAAACGACCCGCTCTGGAATATATTTGTTTCTCAGCAACTATAAAAATGAAGGAAATACTTTTCGGTTTTATTTACCAAGAGAAAGTCATCCTGTCGTTTACTTTGGATTAATCCTCTTCTTTAAGCGCTTGGAAATTGCTCCGCTGTAGTTTGAACGCAACCGAACAACGGAAAACAGTTGTCGGCGTGCTGAACCAAACAAGTGTTAGGAGAGACCCATGACCAAGATTTTCGCTCGCTTCCTGAAAGATGAGTCCGGCGCAACGGCAATCGAATACGGACTGATTGCCGCGCTTATTTCTGTTGCCATCATCGGTGGCGCAACGACAGTGGGCACGAAGCTCAATACCGTATTTACGAACCTTGGCACCAGAATTGGCAACAATACGCCGTCTGCCACTAACAACTGATCCAAGGCGCGTGTAAATTAGACGTAAGTACGCCGCCAATATGGCGGCGTATTTTTTGGTACAGAGCTTTCGGTCTTAGATTGAAATGCCTTGGGAGGCGACCATGGTGATAGCTGCAATTTTCCTGATCGTGCCCCTTTGCCTAGCCTTTGCCGCTCTGAACGATCTTTTCAGTATGACTATCCCCAACAGGATACCGCTTTTACTGCTCCTATCCTTTGCTGTGGTTGCCCCCTTTTCCGGCATGGACTGGCAGACTTATGTAATGAGCCTTGTTGCCGGTATTGTTGTATTGTTTGCTTGCTTTGCGCTATTCGCTACCAATGTCATGGGTGGAGGAGACGCAAAGTTATTGACTGCCGCAGCGGTCTGGTACGGCTTCAACATCTCCCTTATCGAATTTCTACTTTCGGTCACCTTCATCGGCGGCGTGTTGACGCTTGGAATCCTGCTTCTGCGATCGCGCTCGCAGGAAATCATGGCGGCCGGCATTCCCATTCCGGATTCCCTGCTGGTTGCGAAGAAAATCCCCTATGGCATAGGCATCGCCATTGCCGGGCTTTTGACCTATGGCGAAACACCGCTTGTAAAAGCCGCCATCGCAAGTCTTTCCTGAGAAATCTGCGTTCACTGCAGGTTAAAGGCCTGTTAACCAGAAATCCAAGCATAATATTAACCATAATTATACCAATGACGGGCCATCCTGACGGGAGAAAAATCTGATTCCCTCAAGGATCGAGCATGAAACCGTCGCGTATCGTCATTCTGTCAGTTGCCCTGGTCGCCGCCGGTCTTGCCGGCATCGTTGCCATGCAGATTTCCGGCGCGAAGCAGGTCATCGAAAAAGCGGAAACGATCATAGAGAAGGAACCGACGGTTAACGTTCTCGTTTCCTCGGTCAACCTACCCGTCGGCAGCCGCCTGAACGATAGTTCGGTGCACTGGACGCCCTGGCCCACTGGTAACGTCATCGACAGCTTCATAACGGAAGCGAAAAACCCGAACGCCATAACCGAACTATCCGGCGCTGTCGTGCGGCTGCCTTTGTTTCAGGGCGAGCCGGTACGGCCTGAAAAAGTGGTCGATTCCAGCACCCGCATCATGTCCTCGCTCTTGCCAGCCGGCAAACGCGCCGTCGCCACGGAAATTTCCGTCTCGACAGGTGCTGGCGGTTTCGTGCTGCCGAATGACCGGGTCGATGTCATCATGGTCCGCAAGGGCGATTCAGGCCATTTTTTGACTGAAAATGTTTTGAACAATGTCCGTGTTCTGGCGATCGACCAGCAGATCAAGGAAGGCGAGGACGGCACCTCAGCCGTCGTGGGTGCAACCGCAACGCTCGAACTCACACCCGAACAGGCCAAAATCATCACCGTAGCGCAACAGATGGCGGATCGCCTTACGCTGGCTTTGCGCTCAGTCGCCGATGCGCAGGAAAACGACACGCTTTCAGCAGGTTACCTTCTCAACGGTGGCTCCGGGCAGCCGGAGATTCAGGTGATCAAATCCGGTTCGATCGTCAAAGCCGGACAGGGAGCATCGCAATGACCGGGGGTTCCATGGCAAAGCGCATTAAACAACACCTGCGTTCCTCAATGGCGGGCAGCCTTGCATTTTGCCTGGCTTTTTCAGGCATTCCGGGTCAGCACTCACTCGCGTTTTTGCGTATCAGCGAAGCCGAGGCTCAAAGCGCGAGCATCGTGCGGATCACCGAAAGCGGTACTGGCATTCGCAAGCGCCTGAAGCTCGGTCTCAACAAGGCACTGGTCATCGATCTGCCGGAGGATGCCCATGATATTCTCGTCGCCGATCCGAGCCTTGCCGATGCCGTAACCCGTACGTCCAAGCGCATCTATCTGTTCGGAAAAACGGTGGGCCAGACCAATATCTTCATTTTCGGAGATGGCGGGCGCGAAATCGTCAGTCTTGATCTTGAGGTCGAGCGCGATATCTCCGGGCTTGAGGCCAATATCCGTCGTTTCATTCCCGAGTCGGACATCAAGGTAGAGATCGTTTCTGATAACATCGTTCTCACTGGATCAGTGCGCACGCCGCAGGATTCTGCACGCGCCGTGCAACTTGCCGAAGCATTTCTGAAAGGCGGCGAAGCCACCACCCGCAATATATCGCTGACGGGCGGCAACAATGGCGGTGACGCGGCGATTTTTGCCGAAAACCGCCAGACATCGCAGATCGTCAATATGCTGACGATTGAGGGCGAAGATCAGGTGACGCTGAAAGTCACCGTTGCTGAAGTTAGCCGGCAGGTGCTGAAACAGCTTGGCTTCAATGGTTCCATCAGCAGCTCGACAAGCAATAACGGTTTCGAATTTTCAAATCCGTCCAATCTCGGAAATGCAATTAGCGGTGCGTCGCGAATAGCCAGTGGCGCGATTGGCTCCGGCTCGCTCAACTTTGCTTCCTATCTCAACGCCATGGAACAGGCGGGTGTCGTGCGCACTCTGGCCGAACCGAGTCTTACCGCCATCTCCGGCGAACAGGCCAAGTTCTACGTGGGGGGCGATTTCCGTCTGCCTGCAGAGCAGGAAGTTACCATCGACAAGGAAACGGGCCAGCCAACCATAACGCGTACCACCAACACGGTCGACTACGGCATCACGTTGAACTTCAGGCCCGTCGTGCTGTCACCGGGACGGATCAGCCTTAAAATTGAGACCAATGTTTCCGAGCCGACATATGAAGGCAACGTTGTAACCGGAAATGCGGGCCGCACCATCCCAGGTTCTACCTACATGTCGATCCGCAAACGCGAGACATCGACAACAGTCGAACTTCCGTCCGGCGGCTCGATTGTGATCGCGGGTCTGGTCCAGGACAATATTCGCCAGGCCATGTCAGGACTTCCCGGCATTTCCAAAGTGCCGATCTTCGGCACGCTTTTCCGCAGCAAGGATTTCATCCGCAACGAGACAGAGCTTGTCATCATAGCAACGCCCTATCTGGTACGTCCCGTTGCGCGCAACCAGATCGCCCGGCCGGATGACAACTTCAACCCGGAAAACGATGCCGCCATGTATTTCATGAACCGTGTCAACAAGGTCTATGGCCGCAAGGACCAGGTTCAGGCGGCTCCCTATCAGGGATCAGTGGGGTTCATCTACAAATGACGACACGCGCACGAAATCCCCTTTTCACAGCAAGCCCGGTCCCGGCAGGAAACGCCATGCAGGAAAACCCTTCTTCCTTTTCCTCAAGCCTGCCGGGCCGACGGGCAGGTCTCGTCGCCATGGTGGCGCTTGCCGCCGGCCTGTTGCAAGGTTGCGCACGCGACCCGATGACGACCAACGCCATTCCCGACGACTACCGCACGCGCCATCCGATCACCCTGTCGGAAGCCGAGCATTCGCTGGATATTCCGGTATCAGCAGGCGATAGCCGGCTGACCACGGCAATGGCGGATAATGTCCGTGGTTTCGCCCAGAATTACGCCTCGATGTCGACGGGGATCGTCAATATCCAGATGCCATCGGGATCAGCCAACTCGGCAGCGGCTTCAAAAATGGCGAGACAAATCCGCTCCGCGCTTTCCGGCGCTGGTGTGCCCTCGGGCAAGATCATGGAAACACGTTACGCTGCATCCCGGAATGGCGATGCCGCCCCCATTCGCCTGAGTTATGTGGCTGTCACCGCCATGACCGGGCAATGCGGCCAATGGCCCGAAGACCTTTCCGACAATACCTTTGCCAACAAGAACTGGTACAATTTCGGATGTGCCTCCCAGAGCAATCTCGCGGCACAGGTTGCCAACCCAATGGATCTTGTTGGTCCGCGTGGCATGAGCCCGATCGACGCGGAGCGCCGAGCGGTGGTGATTGACGCCTATCGCAGCGGCAAAAACACGGCGACGTCAAATTGACGCGGTTCCAACAATTGTCAGGGCAGGAAAGACGATGAGCGCTGTAGAATACGATATCAAGTCAAGCGGCGACGCGGAAGCCGAACAGCCGGCGCCGCGTGCCTCGGATATGGATCGCCTGCGGCCCCTGCCCCGCATATCCGTCCATGCCTTCTGCGTCAGCGAAAACATGCAGCGTGTGATGGATGCCTTGTCCAGTGACAGGCGCATGAGCAAGGTCACCCTGCGGGTAACCAAGGGCGACATCAACGCGGCGGCGACGATGTTTTCCGCCTCACCAACGCCCAATCTCATCGTTCTCGAAACAGCAAGCTCACCGGCTTCGCTGCTGGATGATCTCGCGCCTCTGGCAGAGGTCTGCGACCCCACCACCCGTGTCATCATCGTTGGCCGGCACAACGACATAACGCTTTATCGCGATCTCATCCGCAACGGCATTTCCGAATATCTCGTCGCTCCGATCAACATGGCAGATCTGTTGGCTTCGATCGCGACGATCTTCGTTGATCCGGAAGCGGAGCCGCTCGGTCGCAACATCGCCTTCATCGGTGCCAAAGGCGGGGTGGGCTCGTCGACGATCGCGCATAATTGCGCCTTCGGCATCTCTACCCTGTTCTCCACCGAAACCATTCTGGCGGATATGGATCTTGCCTATGGCACGGCCAACATCGATTTCGATCAGGATCCCGCTCAGGGCATGGCGGAAGCGGTGTTTTCGCCGGAACGACTGGACGAGGTGTTCCTCGACCGTCTGCTGACGAAATGTTCCGACCACCTCTCACTTTTGGCCGCACCCTCTCTTCTCGACAGGACCTATGATCTCGATCGTCAGGCGTTTCTGCCGATTCTTGAGGTCCTGCAGCGCAGTGCGCCTGTCGCGGTTCTCGACCTTCCCCACCAATGGTGTGACTGGACGCGGGCGGTGCTTGCGGAAGCCGACGAGGTGGTCATTACGGCGGTTCCGGATCTCGCAAATCTGCGCAATACGAAGAACCTGTTCGACGCGCTGATAAAACTGAGACCCAACGACAAGTTACCGCATCTCGTTCTCAATCAGGTCGGCATGCCGAAACGCCCGGAGATCGCCCCCGCGGATTTTCTCGACCCACTGGAAATCGAGCCGGTTGCCATCATTCCGTTCGACACCCAGCTGTTCGGAAATGCCGCCAACAGCGGACGCATGATCAGCGAGATGGACGAAAAATCCCAGATCGCGGAAACGTTCTCGCAAATTGCCCATACCATTACAGGCCGTACCATTCTGCGCAAAAACAAGCGTGGCGGTCTGGACAAGCTCAAGAATATTCTCAAGCGCAAATAGGCTCCCTTTCTGGGCCTTTAGACGGAAACGCCGATGTTCGGAAAACGCGGGCCAGAAGGCCCAGCCAGAACCATAAAGCCGGATTTTGTCGCGCCTGCCATACAGCAGGTGAAGGCAACACCTGAGCCGCGGTCTCTGGCGATCGACACTTTGGAGCCCGGCCAATCGCCTGCAACGCGGCAGGCGCAATCTCCCATGCAATCGCCGCAGAAAAAGCGTGCCCGCACGGAAGATTATTACAATACCAAGGGCCAGGTCTTTTCCGCGCTCATCGATACGATCGACCTTTCGCAGCTCGCCAAGCTCGACGCGGAGAGCGCGCGCGAGGAAATTCGTGATATCGTCAACGATATCATCACGATCAAGAATTTCGCCATGTCAATCGCCGAGCAGGAAGAGCTGCTCGAAGACATTTGCAACGACGTTCTTGGTTATGGGCCGCTGGAGCCGCTTCTCGCACGCGATGATATTGCCGATATCATGGTCAACGGTTCCGGCCAGACCTTCATCGAAGTCGGCGGCAAGACCATCGAATCCGACATACGGTTCCGTGACAATGGTCAATTGCTTTCCATCTGCCAGCGCATCGTCAGCCAGGTCGGCCGACGCGTGGACGAATCGAGCCCGATATGCGACGCCCGCTTACCCGATGGATCGCGTGTCAACGTCATCGCACCACCGCTCGCCATCGATGGTCCGGCGCTTACGATCCGAAAATTCAAGAAGGACAAGCTCACGCTAGACCAGCTGGTGCGTTTCGGCGCAATCACGCCTGAAGGCGCGACCCTGCTCAAGATCATCGGCCGCGTCCGCTGCAATGTCGTCATCTCTGGTGGTACCGGCTCGGGCAAGACCACGCTTCTCAATTGCCTTACGAGCTTCATCGACAAGGATGAACGCGTCATCACCTGTGAGGACACCGCCGAACTGCAACTGCAGCAACCGCATGTGGTGCGGCTGGAAACGCGCCCGCCGAACATCGAAGGTGAAGGCGAGATCACCATGCGTGATCTGATCAAGAACTGCCTTCGTATGCGGCCTGAACGTATCATCGTCGGCGAAGTGCGTGGACCGGAGGTTTTCGACCTTCTTCAGGCGATGAACACCGGCCATGATGGATCGATGGGAACGCTTCACGCCAATACGCCGCGGGAATGCCTCAGCCGTATCGAATCGATGATCGCCATGGGCGGGTTTACCCTGCCGGCAAAGACGGTACGCGAAATCATCTCGGGCTCTATCGATATCGTCATTCAGGCCCAGCGCCTTCGCGACGGCTCACGCCGGATAACGCAGATCACCGAAGTGATCGGCATGGAAGGCGACGTCATCGTGACCCAGGATCTGATGCGATACGAAATAGACGGCGAAGACGCGCACGGCAAGCTGATCGGTAAGCACGTCTCCACGGGCATCAGCAAACCCCATTTCTGGGATCGCGCGCGCTATTATGGCGAGGAAAAACGCCTGGCCACCGCGCTCGACGAGATGGAAAAGACATCATAGAGCACGTCCTGTTTAAACGGAATCGTCTGACGTGCTCTAACTCTTTGTTTCTACGCATTTTCCGTACGGAAAACCACTACGCAATTTTACTGGAAATGCTCTAAGGGAAGGCGACTGCCATGGACCCCACAATCCTGCTACTGGCCGCACTTGTCGCTATTTCGGCAGGGGCGCTTGCTTATGCCTTCCTCTTCCAGCAGATCGAGGTCGAGAAAAAGACCACAAGTCGCTTCAAGCGGGTCAAGGCCGCCGAAACGGATCACGCCAACATCAAGGCCGCGCGGGACCGGGTTCAGGAACTTGGCAAACGCCGCAAGTCCATGCAGGACAGCCTGCGGGAAATGGAAAAGAAACAAAGCGAAAAGGCGAAGAAAGCAAAGAATGTCGGTCTGCGCGAAAAGCTGGTTCAGGCGGGACTGCAACTTTCTGTCCGGCAGTTCCACCTTCTGAGCGCAGGCGCGGCTGCTTTCTCCGCCGTCATTGCGCTTCTTTATGGCCTGTCGATGCTTATCGCTCTGCTCATAGGAGCCGTCGTGGCCTTGGGACTGCCGCGATGGGTATTGGCATTTATACTCAAGCGCCGGCAGAAAAAATTCCTCGAGGAATTTCCAAATGCGCTGGATGTCATGTGCCGGTCGATCAAATCCGGATTGCCGCTTAACGACGCCGTGCGACTGATCGCGTCGGACGGACAGGAACCGGTGAAAACGGAGTTCCAGCGCGTCGTCGACGCGCAGCAGGTCGGCATCGGCATTCCGCAGGGGATCGAGCGCATGATGCTGACCGTGCCGCTTTTCGAAGTGAGCTTCTTCAGCACCGTCATCAACATTCAGGCGCAGGCGGGCGGCAATCTTTCGGAGGCTCTTTCCAACCTTTCGAAAGTTCTGCGTGAACGCAGGAAAATGCGTGCCAAAGTAAACGCGTTATCGATGGAAGCGAAGGCCTCGGCGGTTATTATTGGCGCGCTGCCTTTCATCGTCATGCTGCTGGTGCACTTCACCTCGCCCGACTATCTGTCGGTGCTCTTCACCGACATGCGTGGGCACATCATTCTGGGGGTGTCGGGATTATGGATGCTGATCGGGATTTTCATCATGCGCCAAATGATCAATTTCGACATATGAGGGTACGACCATGACAGGAAGCCTCTTTTCCAGCCTGACGGACCCGCAAACGATCATTGCCATTCTCGTCACCCTTGCGGTTTTCGCGACCCTCTATACGCTCATCATGCCGCTCTTCGAGCGAAAAGACTTCGCCAAGCGCATGAAAGCCGTGTCATCGGAGCGCGATCTCATTCGCAGCCGCGAGCGTGAGCGCTTGGCCGCCGCCACGAGGGACGGCAAGGCCTCCCTGCGTGGCAATAATAATAAATCAGCGCGACGCATCGTCGAAAAATTCAACCTTCAGGAAGCGCTTGCCGACAAGAACACGATGAACAAGCTGCGCGCTGCGGGTTTTCGTTCACAGAATGCGCTCAACACATTTCTTGCCGCCCGGTTCGTGCTGCCATTCGTTTTTCTGGCCCTGGCCTTTACCTGGGTTTTCGTTCTCGGAAACCTCGCCGATAAGGCTTTCGTCGTCCGGCTGATGGCAGTGCTCATTTTTGGTTATCTGGGTTTTTACGCACCCAATATCTATGTTTCCAACGCCATGAACAAGCGGCAGGCCTCGATCAGGCGCGCTTGGCCGGATGCGCTTGATCTGATGCTGATCTGCATCGAATCCGGTGTGTCCATGGAGGCCGCGATGCGTCGTGTTGCGGAAGAAATGGGTGAGCAGTCGCCCGAACTGGCGGAGGAAATGATGCTGACGACAGCGGAGCTTTCCTTCCTTCAGGACCGGCGCATCGCACTTGAGAATTTTGGCATGCGCACGCAGCTGGACGGCGTCAAAAGCGTAGTGCAAGCGCTTATCCAGGCGGAACGATACGGCACGCCATTGGCTCAGGCGCTGCGCGTTCTGGCCCAGGAAGGCCGCGACGAGCGGATGAACGAGGCCGAAAAGAAGGCCGCCGCCCTGCCGCCAAAGCTGACCGTGCCGATGATCATATTTTTCCTGCCGGTGCTCATCGCAGTCATTCTCGGACCAGCCGGCATTCGCGTCGCCGATACGTTCTGACACTCTAAACGCGCCCACACTGTAGGCGGTAGCGCGTGATGATGCGGAGCTGTGAATATTATCTGCGGTCTGGCGTTGATGGACGTGCCTGACCCTGCATCAGCCTGCTGGCTTGTTGTCCTTCTTCGCCAGTTGCTGCCAGGAATTCTGCTGCGACAGCATTGCACGCAGATAACCGAGATTTGCCTGCGCCTGCTGTGGCGAAAGTTCCTGAACCGCGATGCGCTCAGCCTCGGCAAACCGTCCCTGAAGACCCACCACGAGCGCGAGGTTCTGGCGAACGCGGCTGTCGGCGCCCGGCTGGGCGATGGCCGATTGCAGATACGTCTCGGCGGTACGGGGATCGCTCGACAGGACATAGGACATGCCAAGGTTCGAGAGCACGCTTGGATCGTTCGGTTTGAGATCGAGTGCCTGTCGGTATTTGGTGCGGGCCTCGTTCGACCTGCCAAGCTGATCGAGCACGGCACCTTCGGCAGAATACAGCCGCCAGTCTGGACGATCTGGCGTCTGCGCTCTCTGGATGGTTGAAAGGGCCTGTTCGAGCTGGCCTGATGCTGCCTGCGCCTTGCCATAGGCGGCAAGCACCTCGCGGTCGGCCGGATTGGCGATGGCGATCTGCTGCATGACGGCGAGCGCCTGCGTGTTCTTGCCGGTCATCATCAGTACGTTGGCATAATTCATGCCGACGGACCTGTCCTTGGGGCTGCGTTCATAGGCCTTGCCGGCCGTCTCTTCCGCCTGCCGGAGCTGGTCCATGTTCATGTGGTCATAGGAGCGTGTGGCCGCAGGAATGGAGCCGGTGGACATGCGATCCGGCTTGTTGGTGCTTGCGCATCCGGAAACGGCGAAAACCAGCGCTGCGAGACATGCTCCGCGCAGTAACCCTGTCCGACCTGTCTCGCTCAAAGAAAAAGCAGTCATGGCAGTGCCCCCGCCCAAGAATTATCGATCTTGCGCCCGACATACGACAGACTCACATGACGCAACTTTCGCTTAAGCAATAATCTGTTAACCCTAACAGAGCGTTAATCGCACCGATTCTCGACAGTTACGAAAGCAGACCATGGCGCCCTATCAGTTCATCGAACGCCCGACACCTTTCAGCTCCAAGGCTGGCAGCACCCTGCCGGTTTTCGCCGTGACGCCAGCCCATATCGAACAGGGTGCCATCGATCCTGTTGCTCTGGACTGGGCGAAAAAAGCGGGTTTTAAGGCCGAAGCAGGCGCCGTATTGCTTGTTCCCTCTTCCGATGGTTCGCTGGGTGGCGTTCTTCTTGGCCTTGGCGGCAATCCCTCCGAAATCCCGTTCATAACCGGAAAACTGGCCCGCGAGCTGCCCGAAGGCGAGTGGCATATTGAAACCGCGCCATTGACGGCCAATCGGCTGGCTCTCGGTTTCGGCCTCGGCAGCTACCGCTTCGACAAATACAAAACAACCAAAACCAGCGGGGCAAAGCTTCTCATTCCGCAGGATGCCGAAGATGGCGAGATCAAGCGCGTTCTGGCCGGCGTCTTCCTCGCCCGCGATCTCATCAATGTTCCGGCCAACGATATGGGACCGGACGAGCTTGAGATCGCCTTCCGCAGCCTTGCCGCACACTACAAGGCAAAGGTGGGCGTCATTACCGGCGACGATCTGCTGAAGGAAAACTTCCCGCTCATCCATGCCGTCGGCCGCGCCAGCGAAAGCGCACCGCGCCTCCTGGAAATGAACTGGGGCAAGAAGGGAAATCCGCGCCTGACCCTCGTTGGCAAGGGTGTCTGCTTCGATACTGGTGGTCTCGATATCAAGCCAGCCGCCTCCATGGCGCTGATGAAGAAGGACATGGGTGGTGCGGCCAATGTTCTCGGTCTCGCGCTGATGATCATGGACGCGAAACTGCCGATCAATCTTCGCGTCCTCGTGCCCGCCGTCGAAAACTCCATTTCCGCCAACGCCTTCCGTCCCGGTGACATCTACAGGAGCCGCAAGGGCCTGACGGTACAGATCGACAATACGGATGCAGAAGGCCGTCTCGTTCTGGCCGATGCGCTGGCCTATGCCGACGAGGATGCGCCGGACCTGATGATCGACATGGCAACGCTCACGGGTGCCGCCCGCGTTGCTCTCGGCCCGGATCTGCCGCCCTTCTATACCGATGACGACGATCTGGCCCACGATATCGCGGAAGCCAGCATCGATACCGACGATCCCCTGTGGCGCATGCCGCTCTATATGGGGTACGACAAGGATATCCGCTCACGCGCGGCCGATATCACCAACGCGCCATCAGGCGGCATGGCAGGATCGATCACCGCCGCCCTGTTCCTGAAGCGTTTCGTCACCAATACAAAAAAATGGGCACATTTCGATATTTACGGCTGGTCCTTGAGCGAAAGGCACCACTCATCGATCGGCGGCGAGGCTCAAGGTATCAGAGCACTCTTCCATTACATCACACACCAGTTTGCGAAGTAAGTCGGTACCACGGTTGTTTTGACTGGCCCACGGGCGCTTCGTTAAGCGGAGCGCCCGGCCTCAATCAAACCAGAACCTTCTGTTCCTTGAGATCTTCCTCACCAAAGAACTTCAGATAACGCTCCACCTCGGATCGTTCGCCTGTCGCTTTTTGCGGATTATCGGAGAGTTTCACGGCTGGCCGACCATTGGCATCGCTGACCTTGCAGACGATGGAAATCGGCTTCAAGCTGGCGATGGTCTTCGGCGCGCAACCGGCGAAATCATTGGTCAGATTGGTGCCCCAGCCGAAGCTCATGCGCACCCGGCCTTCGAAATGCCTGTATGTATCAACAATGGCATCGACATCGAGACCATCTGAGAAAATCAGCATCTTCTTGCGGGGGTCACGGCCCATCTTCTGCCACCACTCGATGATCTTTTCCCCGCCTTCGATCGGCGGCGCGCTGTCGGGACGGAAGCCCGTCCAGTCCGCCACCCATTCCGGCGCATTGCGCAGGAAGGCCGCCGTGCCAAAAGCATCGGGCAGCACGATCAGCAGGTTGCCGCCGTAAAGCCGGTTCCAGTCCTTCAGAACCTGATAGGGCGCTGCGGCCAGTTCCTCGTTGGTCTGCGCCAGCGCCGCAACCACCATCGGCAATTCATGCGCATTGGTACCGACGGCTTCGAGATCGGAATCCATGGCGAGAAGGACGTTGCTCGTGCCGGTGAAGGCAGGGCCGATGCCTTCCTTCAGCGCCTCGACGCACCAGCGCTGCCACAGAAAACTGTGGCGGCGGCGGGTGCCGAAATCGGAAATGCGCAGGCCCGGCAGTTCCCGCAACCGTTCGACCTTTTCCCACATCTTGGCCTTTGCGCGGGCGTAGAGAACATCCAGCGTGAAATAACCAAGCGAGCGCATTGCGCTGCGCGAGCGTAGCTCATTGATGATCGCCAGCGCCGGGATTTCCCAGAGTGTCGTATCCATCCAGCGGCCGTGGAAATTCAGCTCATATTGCCCGTCGCGCTTGAAAAGCTCGTATTCGGGCAATTGGTAGCTCGAAAGCCAGGAGAGGAATTCCGGCTCGAAGATTTGCGAGCGGCCGTAGAAGGTGTTACCCGCAAGCCAGATGTTCTCCTTCTTGGAGAGGCGCAGGGTACGCGCGTGATCGAGCTGCTCGCGCAGTTCCATCTCGTCGATCTCTTCGGCCAGCCGCACCGTCTTCGTGCGGTTGATGAGCGAAAACGTCGCGTCGACTTCCGGATAGAGTTTCCAGATCATCTGCAACATCAGCAGCTTGTAGAAATCCGTATCGATCAGGCTGCGGACGATCGGATCGAGTTTCCAGGTGTGATTGTGGACCCGGGTTGCTATATCGGTCTTCGTCATGCTTGCATTCCCCAGCATCGGCCCAGAACATCGGCAGGGCCGACGTCACCCCGCACCTCGGCAGGTATTATCAACCTGTCATGTCGAAGATTTATCTGAAAAAGCAACAACAAGTCCAGAGTGCGGGCGGCGCAAACGCCGCTTTAAGTCATATTACTTCAGAAGGTCGGGTCGACAGGATTGATGCCGGGATACCAGTCCTTGGAGATGGGATTTCTGCCACCGAAGCTGGAGATGCCGTTCTCATCGGTGCAGCGATAGCCCTGAACCGGCAGACCGCGGCTACCGAAAACATCCCGGTATGGGCCGCGGGCATATCCAGTTACACCAAGTTCGCTATGGCAATTGTAACGCACCTTAGGCTGTAGCGTTCGCGGGTCCTTGACACCAGGCAGGTTCGCATAGGCATCTGGAGCCGGAGCAAAACCATTCTGAAAAACGGTCTGCGCCTGCGCGGAAGCGCTCATTAACACCGCTGCCAGGATCGCTGCCAATCGTGTTGCCATATTTGTCTTCATCGATGCCGGTCCCGTACCATCATTCAACCGATGTAGGCTTTCGGCTGTGGTCGCACAAAGGGCGAGGCAGGCACAATTTCGTGAAGCCGCCGCCTCAGCCTTCCAGACGCCGGAAAGCCGTCGGCTTTTCGTAAAGCCAGCCGATGCGCTCGATGGCCTCATTGAGATTTTCGCGTGCAACATTCATCGTGTGGCCATTGGCGTGCAGCAGCGTCTCTTCGTTTTCCATGAGGCCGACATGGCCCTTCCAGAAAACCAGATCGCCGCGGCGCAATTCATCACGTTCTATTTCCACGCCGAGCGATTTCACCTGCATGTCTGTATCGCGCAGAACCCGTCGGCCCGTCATCGCCATGGACAATTGCACGAGGCCCGAGCAATCGATGCCGAAGCCGGAGCGGCCGCCCCAGAGATAAGGCGTCTCGATAAAGCGCAAGGCCACCGCAACATAGTCCTCTTCGAGAGCGGCATCGGCTGGTCGGCAATGGGCGGCGATTATGCCCTCGCCTTTTTCGGTCAGCAGATAGCGGGTGCCACGTGTCTCGGCCTCACCAACGATCCGGACCATGCTGCCCATGGAAATGGCTGCGACCGGCGGTTTGCGCAATTCGGCGGAAGGATAGAGGAAGGTGCGTGGCGCAACCACCTGGTGGGTAACGGCAACGACATCGCCGATTGCCGTCTCCGGCACGTAACCGGCATAACCATCCGCATCCGCCTGCACCCAGGCCCAGCCATTCGCCCGGTCGAAAATGCGCACGGTTTCACCAAACAGCAGCTCCGTATCGATGCCGGCGGCAAGGTCAGGCGTTGGCCGCAGGCCAATAACCGGCAGAGCGATCTGGGCGGGCGAACCGCTGACGAAACGCTCGGCCTGAACCACGCCTTGCAGTTTCTCATCGGCCAGATCGGAGCGGAAGACATTCAGGCGGCGGTCGAGCATCATGGTTTCACATCCAGAGGTTAGATCTTGCGTGCCTGATCAATAATCAGATCGCCGAATTTTTCCAGATAGAGCGCACCTGCCACGGTGCGTTTTATCACGACATTGCGCTTGTCCCGTTCGTCCCGCACCCTGTCAACCAGCCCGAGCGCCCCCAGACTGTCGAGTGCGCGGGTGATGACCGGTTTGGTCACGCCCAGCAAGGCAGCGAGGCCCCGGACGGTATGTGGCGGCGGCACGAGGTATATCTGCAGCAGGATTGTAGTCTGGCGCAAGGTCAAATCCGGCGCATCGGCCGTGACCTGCGCAGCAGATACGCGATGCCAAAGCCCCAAGGCCTCCGTAGGCGAAAGTTCTGCAGGCAAACCGGTAACCTTCCAGTCGTTATCCCACCGTTTTCATTCAACGAAGCGGAAAACTCAAGAAGCATACCGCACAAACAGAACCGCCGCGCCTTCGCAGACCATAAAAGATCGCGCGGCGCGGCGGCATTGTTTAAACCCGTTTTTCGGGCCTTTAATGTCCCCTCTGGACTTGCAAGATGAGAAGCAGGAAGCGTGCCAGTTTTACTGCAGCGCACAAATACGAGCAAAAACAGATGCTTGAGGTACGATTCCGATATTATGTTCAAATTTTCCGCAAGGCGGGAATAGCAACAAAAACAGGCAATCAGCAATTCAGTGCTTAAAAACTGCCTTCCGCCATAACAGCGGAAGGCTGGGATCGGGATGGATCAGATTTCCGCGCCGCGTGCGGCATCGGTCGCATCTGCATTGTGCCGCCGGTTATGTCGGATCGACGACCAGAGCGAAATGCCGATCAGGGTCGCGCCACCAAGGCCGGTAATGACCTCCGGAATGTGGAACATCGTCTGCACGTACATGATGACGGACAGGATGAGGATCGCGTAGAAAGCGCCGTGTTCCAGATAGCGGTATTCGGCAAGCGTTCCCCTTTCCACCAGCATGATTGTCATCGAGCGCACGTACATGGCACCGATACCGAGGCCGATGGCGATGATGAACAGGTTCTGCGTCAGCGCAAAAGCACCGATGACGCCATCGAAGGAGAAGCTTGCATCGAGCACTTCGAGATAGAGAAACGCACCGAAGCCGCCTTTTGCTGCGCCTTCGAGCACTTCCTGGCTACGATCGAGAATACCGCCGACGACTTCCACCAGCAGGAAGGTCAAAAGACCCCAGATTGCCGCATGGAAGAAGGTGTTGGCCGCAACCGGACCAAGCTCCGGATTGTCGCTGGCGCCGATGATACGAGAGAAGGCCAGCATGACGACCAGCACGAAGGCGATCTCGATGCCCTTGACGGAGGAATAGACCGCAGCCTTTTCCTCGATCCAGCGCACCCAGTGCACGTCCTTTTCATGGTCGAAGAAGAAGTTGAGGCCGACCATCATCAGGAAGGTACCGCCGAAAGCAGCGATCGGCAGATGGGCGTCACGCATGATTTCTGCATAACGTTCCGGCTGCGTGGCCGCCATGACGAGCGCCGTCCAGGGGCCGACATTGGCGGCAACGACCACGATCAGCAGCGGGAAGACGATACGCATGCCGAAAACGGCAATCAGAATACCCCAGGTCAGGAAGCGATGCTGCCAGACCGGCGTCATCTCTTTCAGCTTGTTGGCGTTGACGATGGCGTTGTCGAAGGAAAGCGAAATTTCCAGCACGGCAAGCACCGCGCAAATGAAGAAGATCGTCGCTGTTCCACTGACAGTTCCGGTCATTTCCCAGCCGAGATAGCCGCCAAGGATCAGACCGACGATGGTGACGATAAAAGCCCACTTGAAGTAGGAAAGTGTGGTTTTCTGGGTGGCGCTCATGTCCGGTTACCTCCGGTAACGAGAGCGATTGCGGAACGACGCAGGACGTCGGGCCGCACGCAGAAAGCACGCGCGCGAAGCACATTCAGGTTTTTCATAGTTTTTAATCCGCCGGCCAATTTTTGCAGGCGGTACCGACATCACGAGAGCGCCGTAAAACTCTCGCCAGAGGGGCCCGGCACCTTTGTTTCCTCTGCCCTTGCGAGACATATGATCGCAGGACCTTCTCTTACTCCCCGAAGATCACCTCTTCGTCAAGTCCCGTGATGATTTCGGCGGCAACATCACGGGTAAACAGAGGAAATTTCTAGTCCGCAGCCAGTATATCCACCTTTTCGCGACGGCGTTTGAGCGTATTTTCACGGAAGAAAATATAAAGGCCGGAAAGAACGATCAGGCCCGCACCGACGACGATACTGGTCTGCGGCACATCCCCGAAGAACAGCCAGCCAAAGACCACCGCCCAGAGCAGCAATGTGTATTGCAGCGGCGCGACGGTCGCGGCGTCCGCGAGCTTCAGAGCGCGGTTGACCAGCACATGCGCCGCCATGGCGACCACGCCGAGCAGGCCGAGGAACGCGAGATCGAAACCGGACTGGACCGGCAACCAGCCCGACGGCGTGACGAACACCGCAACGAGGCCCGCAAGCCCCGCACCGATGATCTGCCAGAAAGCGAGCACCGTATCGGGCGTGTTGCGCAGCTGGCGTCCGGACAACATCATGAAGGCGAAGGCGGCGCTGCCGAGAATGGAAAACAGTGCGGCCGAGGTGAGGCTTGCCGAGCTTGGCTGCAAGGCAATGAGAACACCGACGAAACCAATGGCGATGGCCGTCCAGCGACGCCAGCCGACCTTTTCTCCCAGGAGAAACGGCGATAGAGCCGCCACATAAATGGGGGCGGCGAGCCAATAGGTCATCACGTCTGCCAGCGGCAGGGCAGCGACTGCGAAATAGAAACAGAAAAGCTCGGCGGTGGAGAAGAATACGCGCGCCACCTGAAGAGACGGTCGCTCGATTTTCATGAGGCCGGAAAGACCTCCTTTCCACACGATCGGAACCAGAATGACAAGGGCAGCGACGCTGCGGATGAGGATCACCTGCCCCTGGCTGTAGGTCGAAACCAGCCATTTCCCCATGGCGTCGTTCAACGCGAAAAGCAGCATTCCAAGCAGCATGACGGCCACGCCGAGGCCAGTCGGCGAAAGCTTTCGTAATATATTCGGCATGTCAGGTTCCGTTCTCTCCCAATGGCTGCATTGGTCGTTCAGCCAGCCCTCCTTTGTCAAGCCCGGAGCGGGAGGACTCGCGTATTAATAGTACTAATAAATCGGCAATTTCGATGTCACGCGAACATGCGCCTCTCTTCGGCAACGAGTTCCTGGAGAAAATCGACCACCGTGCGCACGCGGACCAACTGACGGGCGGATTCGTGATAGGCCGTCCAATAGGATCGGCTTATGCCCATATGCGGCATGATCCGCAGAAGTTCGGGATATTGTCCGGCAATGTAATTGTGCAGGATGCCGATGCCGGCGCCCGAGCGCACCGCCTCGGTCTGACCGGTGGCGCTGGAGATTTCAAAGGCGGCGTCCCAGTCGCGCATGATCTCGCCGGTATAGTTCAGGGAAGGCGAGAAGATCAGATCCTCGACGTAGCCGATGCGCCGATGGCGCTTGAGTGTTTCCACATCCGCCGGCGTTCCGTATTCGGAGAGATAGGACTTCGATGCGTAAAGCCCCAGCGAATAGTCGGTGAGCTTGGAAAACATCAGCCTACCCTGTTCCGGCCGCTCTATGGTGATGGCGATATCGGCCTCGCGCTGTGACAGGGAAAAGGAGCGCGGCACCGGCACGAGCTGGATTTTCAGGTCGGGATAACGCGCGGTCAGCCGGCCAAGCCGTGGCGCAAGAAAAGAAACCCCGAGACCATCGGGCGCGCCGATGCGCACCGTTCCCGCCACTGCCGTATCGACGCGACCGAGATTTGCCTGCGCATTCAGCATTTCGGTTTCCATGCGCTCGGCGGCGCCCAAAAACAGCTGACCTTCTTCGGTCAGTTCGCAACCGTTCGTCCGGCGGATAAATAATTGGGTTTTCAGTGCCTGCTCCAGCGACGTCAATCGCCGCGAAAGCGTTGCGTGGTTAAGTCCGAGCCGTTTCGATGCGGCGAGGATCTGCCCGGAGCGGGCAACGGCGAGGAAGATGCGGACGTCATCCCAATTCATGGTTTGCTGCGCAGCATTACGGGTTCGACGTCAAGCAAGGTCAGCGACGTCACCATTCCTGCCACGCCCTCTTTGTATTTCAGGAAATGCGGTGTTTGCAGATGCGCTTCATATGCCGCCCGGTCCGCGTAGACTTCGAGGATGCGAATCTTTTCCGGGCTGCCTTTGATTGCCACCGCATTTAATGCAAGCACACCAATTTCCAGGCTGACCGAAGCTTCGATCTCTTCTGCAAGCAGTCTGCGATAGGCATCCAGCTGGGTTGGATCGATTTCGATTTCAGCCATCCGCACAACCGGTTCATCGCTCATCAAGCTTCTGACCTTCTGTTGACCGGCGAACGTGTCGGTGTCGGAAATCCGCCGCCACCCTCAAAATGCTCGCCTTGCTTCAATTTACGCACAACGGTTTCTTATCTGAGTTCATTGATTTGTACAAATTCAAGTGCAATGCTGCACCCATCAAAAAATCGCGGAGGAAAGCCCCATGAGGGAAATCGGTCATTTCATCAACGGCAAGCATGTGTCCGGCACCAGTGGCCGCACGTCTAACGTCTACAACCCGGCAACCGGCGAAGTGCAGGCGACTGTCGCGCTTGCCAGCGACGCCGAGCTGCGCGCTGCCGTGGAAAGCGCAAAAGCGGCACAGCCGAAGTGGGCCGCCACCAACCCGCAGCGCCGCGCCCGCGTTTTCTTCAAGTTCGTCGAACTTCTGAACCGTGACATGAATGAGCTGGCGGTGCTGCTCTCCAGCGAGCACGGAAAGACCGTTGAAGATTCCAAGGGCGATATCGTGCGCGGCCTCGAAGTCTGCGAATTCGTCTGCGGCATTCCGCATCTGCAGAAGGGTGAGTTCACCGAGGGCGCAGGTCCCGCTATCGACATGTATTCGATCCGCCAGCCGGTCGGCATCGGTGCGGGCATCACGCCGTTCAACTTCCCCGGCATGATCCCGATGTGGATGTTTGCGCCGGCAATCGCCTGCGGCAACGCCTTTATCCTCAAGCCTTCCGAGCGCGATCCGTCCCTGCCGATCCGCCTTGCCGAACTGATGATCGAGGCAGGTCTTCCGGCCGGCATCCTCAACGTCGTCAATGGTGACAAGGCCGCTGTCGACGCCATCCTGACCGATCCGGATATTGGCGCGGTTTCCTTCGTCGGTTCCACGCCGATTGCCCGCTACGTCTACGGCACCGCCGCCATGAACGGCAAGCGTGCGCAGTGCTTCGGCGGCGCGAAGAACCACATGATCATCATGCCGGATGCCGATCTGGACCAGGCCGTGAACGCCCTGATGGGCGCCGGTTACGGTTCGGCCGGCGAACGCTGCATGGCTGTTTCCGTTGCGGTTCCGGTTGGCGAGGAAACGGCCAACCGTCTCGTTGAAAAGCTCATCCCGCAGATCGAAGCGCTGAAGATTGGCCCCTACACCGACGACAAGGCCGATATGGGCCCGCTCGTTACCAAGGAAGCGCAGGCGCGCGTCAGGGGACTGATCGACAGCGGTGTCGAGCAGGGAGCGAAACTGCTGGTCGACGGCCGCGACTTCAAGCTCCAGGGTTATGAAGACGGCTATTTCGTCGGTGGCTGCCTGTTCGACCACGTCACCCCTGACATGGACATCTACAAGACGGAAATCTTCGGACCGGTTCTCTCCGTCGTTCGCGCCAAGAACTACGAAGACGCGCTGGAACTGCCGATGAAGCACGAATACGGCAACGGTGTTGCGATCTACACCCGCGACGGCGATGCTGCGCGTGACTTCGCCAGCCGCATCAATATCGGCATGATCGGCATCAACGTTCCGATCCCGGTTCCGCTCGCCTACCATTCCTTCGGCGGCTGGAAGGCTTCCAGCTTCGGCGATCTCAACCAGCACGGCACGGATTCGATCAAGTTCTGGACGAAGACCAAGACGATCACCTCGCGCTGGCCGTCCGGCATCAAGTCGGGTGCAGAATTCGTCATGCCGACGATGAAATAAACTGGAGCAACCCGCGATCTTACAAAAAGCCCCGCTGTTTTCACAGCGGGGCTTTTTTGGTTAAAAAGATAACCAAAAATATCAAGTTTTCTTCTGTCAAAATAATTCCACTTAAAGCTGTTATCGCGTAAGAGTCCGCTGCGGCGTGGGGACGCTGCCAAACCGACGAATAACGGGGAAGCTTGCAAACTCAATCTGCCCGGAGAGGGGCATGCCATGAGGGACTATTTATGAGTGACATCTCTGTCAACGCGGATCAGCGCGCGATCGAACGTGGCTCTTTCAGCGGAAATGCCAAGGAGTATTTCGGCATCTGGATCGTCAATATTCTACTGACGATCATAACGATCGGCATTTACTCCGCCTGGGCGAAGGTACGCCGCAAGCGTTATTTCAACGGCAATACCGTACTCGCCGGCCGCGCTTTCGGCTATCACGCCACCGGCGGACAAATCTTCAAAGGTCGCCTGATCGCCTTTGCCTTCATCGTCATCTCGCAACTTGTCGGCCTCATCCACCCGTTCCTGGTTTTCGTGCCGGCGATCCTGCTTCTGATCTTCTTTCCCTGGCTCATTACACGCAGCATCAGATTCAATGCGCGGGTGACGAGCTATCGTAACGTGCGTTTTGATTTTGTCGGTACGGCCGGTGGCGCTTTCGTCTCCATTCTGCTCGGCGGCCTCGTTGCGCTCTTTTCCTTCGGCATTCTGGCGCCTCTGGCCAGCCGCTGGGCGAACCGCTACATTTTCAGCAACCTGCATTATGGCGATCGTCCGTTCACCGCCGATCCGAAGATCGGCGCGCTGTACCGGGTCTGGATCATTCCCGCCATCATGGTCGTGATCGGCAGCATCTTGGTCGGCTTTTTCGGCATTGCCGCCTTTGCCGCCAACAGCGCGATGCTTGAAGATGAGACGGCTGCCATGGTAATCGCGCTTGCCTCCCTCTATATCGGCCTTTTTGGCGCATTTCTGGTCTATGGTCTTGCCGGCGTGGTCTATCGCACTGGCGTGCGCAACGTCGTCATCTCGTCCATGCTGCTTGATGGAAAGCACGAATTGCGCAGCGACCTTCATCGGGGCCGATATCTGTGGATCGTCATTTCCAACCTGATCGTCACCGTTTTCACCTTTGGCCTGATGCGGCCGTGGGCGGCGGTACGTGAAGCGCGCTACACCGTCGAGCGTACGGCAATCCGTTTCAACGGCGATGTGGGCGAGGTTCTCTCATCGATGGAGGCGACGGGCGCTGCCGTCAGCGCCGAATATATGGATATGGAAGGTTTCGAATTTGGTTTCTGATACCGGAGAAACTGTTTCGGGCGAGTGGCATGCCGCTCGCTCAAACCTTTCGAATGCCGCCAGGTTAAAGCTTGGCGGCACAGTCCTTCTCGTGCTCGACGCAAAGGACAACCATGTCAGAACGCAGGCCGAGATAAAAACTGTCGAGATCAGCCATCGGGTCGGGGCCATTCCCCGCGAGCTGCATTTTCCTGACGGCTCTCTGTTCGAATCACGCGACAATGACGGCGTGGACCGGCTGCTCGGCAGGCACATCACGAGACGTGCCGGCTTTGTTCATTGGCTGGAACAATTTCGCCCGCGGCTGGTCGGCATCACGGCGGCGGCCGTTCTTCTGGCCTACGGCACCTACAAGCTGGCGCTTCCGGCGCTGGTGGAAGTGGCGGTTGCCGTGACCCCGCCGATCGTGCCGCAGGTCATGTCGGCCAGCACGCTGCAAGCCTTCGACAAAACGGTGTTTTCTGCAAGCACCCTGCCACAGGCGGAACAGGACGCGATCCGTTCGGACTTCGCCAGAATAGTCGCCCATGCGGAGGTCCCGCCCGAAGACTACAAGCTGAATTTTCGTAGTGGCGGTTACATCGGTCCCAACGCTTTCGCGCTTCCGGACGGGACGCTCGTGCTGACCGACGAGCTGGTGGAGCTGGCTGGCGACGACCGGCAGATGATCATCGGCGTTCTCGCGCATGAAATCGGCCATGTCGAATATGAACACAGCCTGCGGCAACTCTACCGCGCCGCCGGGGTCGCCGGTCTCGTCATGCTGATTGCCGGCGATGTAGGTTCGGCCATGGAAGACATTCTCACCCAGGGTGGCGGTCTTCTGGCGTTGTCGCATTCGCGTGATGCCGAACGTCAGGCCGACCAGCGCTCCGTGGAACTGATGCGCAAGGCCGGGCTGGATCCCACCGCAATCGAACGTTTCTTTGCACTGCTTGAGGACAAGCTGGGCGACAAGGGCGGTACCAGCATCGTGTCCACCCATCCCGGAACGCCGGAAAGGCGCAAGGCGATCATCGACTACAACGCGTTTCTGGACGAAAAACCGGCGGGTAATTGATCCGCCGGTAGCCTGTCCCTCAACCGATCGGAAGCGACATCAGTTGGTCGGGCCGTCGTTGAAACCCACTTCGTCCACCAGCTCGGATGCCTGTTTGCGGTGGGCGGCAATATCCGTCAGTGGCAGCTTGTCCGGATTGATGGGGCCGAAGCCCTTCACGACATCGGAAGGCTCCGCGCCGGGCAGCACCGGGTATTCGAAGACCTGCTTGGCATAGATTTCCTGCGCCTCGCGCGATGCCAGGAATTCCATCAGCTTCAGCGCATTGTCCCTGTTCGGTGCGTATTTCGTCAGGGCCATGCCGGAAATATTCACATGCGTTCCTCGGTCGCCAGCATTGGGAAAGATCACCCGCACCGATCCCGCCCAAACCTTTTCCTCCGGCTCGCGGTCGTTGGTCAGCATCAGGCCGACATAATAGGTATTGCCGAGCGCGATATCGCATTCGCCGGAAAAGATCGATTTGGCCTGGCTGCGGTCTGTTCCATCAGGCTTGCGCGCAAGATTGTTCTTAAGGCCGGTCAGCCATGTCCGGGTATAATCGACACCATGATGGGCGATCATCGAGGCGATCAGCGCGATATTGTAGGAATGCTGACCGTCGCGAATGCAGATCTTGCCCTTCCATTTCGGATCGGCAAGCTCTTCATAGGTGATGTCTTTCTGGGTGACCCGCTCCTTCGAGGCATAGACCACGCGGCCACGCGTCGTCAGGCCGAACCACTCGCCTTGCGGATCGCGCAGATTGGCCGGGATACCCTTTTCAATGACGGGATCGTTCAGCACCGGCTGTGTGACGCCGCCTTCTTTCGCCTCGACAAGCCGGGCGATATCGACCGTCAACAGCACGTCGGCCGGCGAATTGACGCCTTCTGCCTGAATGCGCTCCACCAGACCCTTGTCGAGGAAGAGAACGTTGGCCTCTATGCCCGTTTCTTTCGTGAAGGCATCGAGCAGCGGCTGGATCAACTCGGGCTGCCGGTAGGAGTAGACGTTCACCTCGCCGTCCGCAAAAGCAGCGGGCGCGGCCGAGAGGATCGTCAGACCCGAAAAAACGGCAGCGGAAAAACACGATTTCAAGCTTGCCATTGAGAATGCCTCCATTACATTCAGATTCTTGACTTGTTTGTTCATGAATCATCAAAGCGGTCAACAAGGCTGTCCGAGAAATATCGGATGGCTGCCAGTTTTTTCAGTTTCTGGAATTGTTCTAAACTGAAAAAGAGACTATATAACTCCACATTGAGAGTTAGGAGACCAGCATGCGTTTGACCAAACAGACCAACTATGCCGTTCGCATGTTGATGTATTGCGCCGCAAATGAAGGCAAGTTGAGCCGCATTCCGGAGATCGCCAGGGCTTATGGCGTATCTGAGCTGTTCCTTTTCAAAATTCTTCAACCGCTCAACAAGGCCGGTCTGGTGGAAACCGTGCGCGGCCGTAACGGCGGCGTGCGTCTTGGCAAACCCGCTGAGAAAATCAGCCTGTTTGACGTGGTGAAGGTGACCGAAGACAGCTTTGCCATGGCGGAATGCTTCGAAGACGGTGCCGTCGAATGTCCGCTTGTGGACAGCTGCGGCCTCAACTCGGCGCTTCGCAAGGCGCTCAATGCCTTCTTCGATGTGCTGGCGGAATATTCCATCGACGATCTCGTCAAGGCGCGGCCGCAGATCAATTTCCTGCTCGGCATCGACACGGAAATGCCGAAGATTGCCGCCTTGCCGGCCGCCTGATCATCCCATTGCCCAAGCGGCAATTGCGCTAGCCCGTGTCCACAGGTCACGGGCTTTTCTTTTATAGAATACTCCGGAAATGCAATATTTTTGGTTGCGCGTGTTGACGCCAGGAGACGAAGCGGCGCATTTGGTCGCGAGCTTTTTTGAAGCAATCAGCCAGCGTCGCAATGATCATCAAGCCTGAATTCCATACATTTGCACTTACCGCGCTCGTCGGCAGCATGGGTGCGCTGCTTGCCAGTCTCCTTAACGTTCCAGCGCCGTTTCTGTCCGGTCCGGCGCTCGCCGTGACGATTACGGGACTGGCGGGCGTGAAGCTTGGGATTCCCGCCTTCATCCGCAATGCCTGTTTCGTCGTGGTCGGCATTTCGATGGGAACGAGCGTAACGCCGTCGGTGATCGATGCCGCGAAGACATGGCCACTGAGCTTCGTCATCGTGCTCGTTGCAGTCGTCATCATGCTGTATGTCGCCTATTGGATCCTGCATTACGGCTTCGGATACGACAGGACGACGGCGATGCTGGGCGCTTCGCCCGGGCACCTCAGCTATATCATCAGCCTCGGCGCCGAGACGAAAAGCGACCTTGCGACCGTCAGCATCGTGCAAAGCGTGCGAGTGCTGGCGCTGACGCTTTCCGTGCCGCTGATCGTTGAATATTTTGATCTCGTCAGCACGGAACCGCTCATCGCCAATCCGCCGATGGGCCTGTTCACACTGGCCCTGACCATTGGTGCGTCGCTTGCGATGGGATGGCTGTTCCTTCGCTGGAGATTTCCCGCAGCCCTGCTGCTGGGCGGCGTCGCCGTTTCCATCGGCACCCATATTACCGGCCTTACCGAGGGCGGTGTTCCGAGCTGGCTCAGCCTGCCGGTCTATGTGCTGATCGGCTGTCTCATCGGCACGCGCTTTTCGAATGTGTCGCTGATGGATGTGCGAAAAGGCTTTCTGGCGGGTTTCGTCGTCACCATCGCCGTGATGGTTATCGCCGGAAGTATCGCCTGGATGATTTCCAACATTACAGGCGTTCCGCTCAATGCCGTCATGATCGCCTATTCGCCGGGCGGCCTTGAAACCATGGCGGCCATGGCCGTGATGATGCACGCCGATACCGCCTATGTCGGCTCACATCACGTTCTCAGACTTCTGTTCCTGTCGGTTCTCATGCCGCTCGTCATGGGCAAGGATGCACGCAAGCGGGACGGCGAAATCTAAGCCGGGCCAGCGCCCTCGCCATTCAGGTAAAAAACGCCAATGGCGTTGCAACCATTTGTTCCTCTGGCCGTTCTTTTTTCTCCGCAATTGCGGCGGCGATTTTTCGCGTGTTCGACAGGCTGACCCACCGGAGGACTATTCATGAACCGCTTGATGATGTTGACAGGCGCCGGATTTGCGCTTGCCCTTTCTGTTTCCTTCGCTCAGGCGCAGGTGGTGGTGTCGTCTAAGATCGACACGGAGGGCGGCGTTCTCGGCAACATCATCCTTGCCGTGCTGAACAAGAACAATATCGAGACGACGGATCGCATCCAGCTCGGCGCTACCCCGGTCGTCAGAAAAGCGATCACTGCGGGCGAGATCGACATTTATCCGGAATACACAGGCAACGCCGCCTTCTTCTTCTCCAAGGCGGACGATCCGCTCTGGAAAGATGCCGCCAAGGCTTACCAGGAAGCCAAGACACTCGACTATGACGCCAACAAGATCGTCTGGCTGACACCATCGCCCGCAAACAACACCTGGGCGATTGCGCTGCGCAAGGATGTTGCCGACAAGAACAATCTGAAGACGCTTTCGGATTTCGGCAAATACATTGCCGGTGGCGGTGAGGTGGTTCTTGCCGCCTCCTCGGAATTCGTCAATTCCGCAGCCGCCCTGCCGGCATTTCAGACCACCTACGGCTTCACCATGAAACCGGATCAGCTGATCACGCTTTCCGGTGGCGATACGGCGGCCACTATCGCTGCCGCCGCAAATCAGACGAACAATGCCAATGCGGCCATGGTCTATGGCACCGATGGTGGCATCGCGCCGTCCGGTCTTGTCGTACTTGAGGACGACAAGCACGTTCAACCCGTCTACCAGCCCGCGCCGATCATTCGCGAGGAAGTTCTGAAAAAGAACCCCAATATCGAGGCATTGCTGAAACCCGTTTTCGAAAAGCTGGATCTGGCAACCTTGCAGGAGCTGAACGCCCGCGTGCAGGTGGGTGGCGAACAGGCCAAGGCAGTTGCGACCGACTTCCTGACGAAGAACGGTTTCATCAAGTAATTGCCAGAGAACCGTTGGGACGGGATATCGGAAACCATGTGAGGTTTTCACCATCCCGTCCGAACCTATGATCCGGGGGAGCGGAATTTGACGAAATGGCCTGACAAGGTAGGCGTGCTGATTTCGTGCCTGCTTCTCTACGCGCTTTTCGCGGCCCCCTTCATGACATTCCGAGCCAACCGGATCATTCAGGGTGAAACGCGAACGATCTTCGAAGCGCTTCCGGTTGCTGCTGCTACCCTCCTCGTCGCCATCATTGTTGTCACCGCCTTCATCGCCTTTTTCCGGTTTCCGGCGCGCCTGAAACTCGCCGCTGCGCTGGTCGGTCTCGCGGCGCTGGCGATCTTCGTCGGGCAGGCGGCGTCTGCGCTGACACCTAAGGGCAACAGTTTTGCCCGCGTTTCGCCCGCCAGCGGTTTCTGGTTGATGTTTGCAGGGCTTGCATTGCTCGCCACCGATTGCATTGCACGTCTCCAGCCGAAACCCACTTTGCGGATTTTGCTGTTGCTGGTGGCAACCGGGACGCTTGCGGCGGTCCTGACAAGCGGCCTCTGGGACGATCTCTCCATCATCAAGGAATATACCGGCCGGGCAGATATCTTCTGGACCGAAGCACTGCGGCATGTGGAACTTGCCATCGGCTCGCTGGTTGCGGCCACCCTCGCCGGTATCCCGCTCGGCATTCTCTGTTACAAGGTCGAGCGATTGCGCTCCGGTGTACTGAACGCTCTCAATATCGTCCAGACCATTCCCTCCATCGCGCTTTTCGGCCTTTTGATCGCGCCACTCGGATGGATGGCAGCCAATGTGCCGGGTGCGGCGAAGATCGGCATCGCCGGCATCGGCATGGCGCCTGCCTTCGTGGCGCTGTTTCTCTATTCGCTGCTGCCCGTCGTCTCCAATACGGTGGTCGGCCTGTCCGGCGTTTCGCAGGCAGTGCGGGAAGCCGCGCGCGGGCTTGGCATGACGCCACTGCAAAGACTGCTGCGGGTGGAGTTTCCGCTCGCCATGCCCGTCATCCTCACCGGCATCCGTATCGTGCTGGTGCAGAATATCGGTCTTGCGACCATCGCAGCGCTGATCGGCGGCGGCGGATTTGGCGTTTTCGTGTTTCAGGGCATAGGGCAGACCGCGATGGACCTCGTACTGCTCGGCACCGTGCCGACCGTTCTGCTCGGCTTCGCCGCCGCGATTACGCTCGACGCCCTTATCGACAGCAATCTCTTCAGCGCAGGCGGAAGGCAAAAGGCATGATCGAGATCGACACCATTACGAAACGATATGGCGATACGGTCGTGGTCGACCAGGTCTCCCTGACTGTGGCGCCGCGCACCGTCACCGTCATCGTCGGCACTTCCGGGTCGGGAAAAACCACGCTGCTGCGCATGATAAACCGGCTGGTGGAGCCGACCTCCGGCACTATCCGCATCGACGGAGACGATGTGAGCACCATGCCGGGCTACAAGCTGCGCCGTCAGATCGGCTATGCCATTCAGGGCCATGGGCTGTTTCCGCATCGCACCGTGGCGGAGAATATCGCGACCGTGCCCCAGCTGATCGGCTGGGACCGCAAACGAATCGATGCGAAAATCGACGCGCTGATGCAGCTCTTCCAGCTGGACCCGGCGCTTTATGCCAACCGCTTTCCGCATGAGCTTTCAGGCGGCCAGCAACAGCGTGTCGGCGTGGCGCGTGCGCTTGCGGCCGAGCCGAACATTCTCCTGATGGACGAACCTTTCGGTGCTCTGGACCCGGTTATCCGCGCCAAGTCCCAGAACGATCTTCTCGATATTCAGAAGAAGCTCGGCGTCACCATCGTTCTTGTCACGCACGATATGGACGAGGCCTTTCACCTGGCGGACCGCATTGCCGTCATGGACAAGGGCCGTATCGTTCAGGACTGCCCGCCGGCCGAGCTGGTGCTGAAACCGGCAACGAATTTCGTCCGCACCATGATCGGAGAAAACGAGCGCGCCCTGAAACTGCTATCCGTCCTGTCGGTTGCAGACGTCGTGGAGCCGGGAAGCGCTGAAGGCGAACCTTTGAATGAACATACCAGCCAGCGCGACGCCCTGTCTGCAATGTTGTGGGCGGGCTGCGATACCTTGCCGGTGCTGAAAGACGATGGCAAACCCGCAGGTATCGTGCGGCGCGATGTTCTCCTCCAGCGGGCTGCCGGAACCCCATGAAAAATGCCGCTTCGTTTTTCGCCCCCGGGCTTCTGGTGCTGGCGCTGATCGCCTTTCTCGCGGCGCCGCAGGTTTTCGCACCGATATTCCGCCCTCTTGTGCAGACCAATGCGCCGGCGATCTACACGCAGGCCAATCTGCTTTCCCTGACACTGTCGCATCTGACCGTTGTCGCAATCGCAACGGGGCTGGCCACGCTGGTGGCGGGGGCCCTTGCGGTTCTCGTCACTCGCCCTTTCGGCGCGGATTTTCTGCCGCTATCGCGCAGCATCGTCAATATCGGCCAGACCTTTCCGCCGGTGGCGGTGCTGGCGCTTGCCGTGCCGATGATCGGTTTTGGCGAGAAACCGACGCTCATCGCACTGTTTCTCTATGCGCTTTTACCGGTTTTCGAAAATACGCTGACAGGGCTGACCACGCTGCAACCAACCGTCATGGATGCCGCAAAGGGCGCCGGCATGACCGATTGGCAACGGCTCGTCAAAGTGGAGCTGCCACTTGCCCTTCCGGCGATCCTCGCAGGCATCAGGCTTTCGGCGGTGATCAGCCTTTCAACAGCAACCATCGGTTCCACGGTCGCAGCCCGCACGCTCGGAGAGGTGATCATCGCCGGCCTGCAATCCAACAATCTCGCCTTCATCCTTCAGGGCGGATTGATCGTTGCTGTGCTGGCAATCCTGATCCACGCCGGCTTTTCTGCACTGGAAAAGGCAGCGGCCCGCAAAACCGGGCACTGACAAATGCAAGCTCCTCATTTTTATGTTCCCGACATCCGCCGCGCATGTTAGGGGCTGACCGTCGAAACAGAAACATTCGAGGTTCGGGTGACAAAGGCAATCGTCGTGATGGGAGTGAGCGGCTCTGGCAAGTCCACGGTCGCAGAGGAACTGGCGGAAAAACTGGGCATTGCCTTTATTGAGGGCGACAAGCTTCACCCGAAATCCAATGTCGAGAAAATGTCAGAGGGCATTCCGCTGACCGATGAAGATCGCTGGCCCTGGCTCGATCTGATTGGCGCAGAACTGCGCAAGGGAAACGAAAATAACGGTGTCGTCGTTTCCTGCTCGGCGCTGAAGAAAATCTACCGCGACCGCCTTCGCGAGGCTACCGGCGGCCCGCTCGCTTTCGTCTATCTCGACGGCAGCCTGGAACTTCTCAGCAGGCGCATGGGCGAACGCAAGGGCCACTTCATGCCGCTCTCGCTGCTCCAGACCCAGCTTGCCACGCTGGAAGTGCCGACCGGCGAACCCGGCGTCGTAACCGTCAGCATCGACGCCACGCCGGAGGAAATTACCGCAAACGCACTTTCGGGCCTGAAAGCGGTGGCTTTTTAAAATCCGAGCCTGTCGCGCAGGCCGTACCACCATGCACCAAGCACGGTCAGCGGCACGCGGAACGTCTTACCGCCCGGGAACGGATAATTCGGCAGGGAACTCCAGACATCGAAACGCTCGGCGTGGCCTGCAACGGCCTCGCCCAATATCTTGCCGAGCAGATGCGTGGTGGTGACACCGTGGCCGCTGTCGCCATGCGAAAAATAGACATTGTCCGACAGTTTGCCCATATGCGGGATGCGCGTCAGCGTCAGCGCGAAATTGCCGCTCCAGGCGAAATCGATCTTCGTCTTTTCCAGTTGCGGGAAAGTCTTCAGCATGTTCGGACGGATCACCCCGGTCAGATCCGCCGGATCGCTGCCGCCATAACCGATACCACCGCCATAAAGCAGGCGGTTGTCGGAGGTGCGGCGATAATAATCGAGAATATAATTGGCATCCTCGACGCAATAATTGGCTGGCAGGAGTTCCTCGATCAGATCGGCCTCAAGCGGCTCTGTCGCCATGACCTGGCTTGAGACAGGCATCATCCGGTCGCCGATTTCCGGCAGCAGCTTGCCGAGATAGGCGTTGCCGCAGACGAGAACATATTTCGCCTTCACGCTGCCCGTCGCCGTGCGCACGACAGGGTTTACGCCCTGCTCCAGCGAAATGACCCGCGAATTTTCGAATATGCGCGCACCGAGACTTTCGGCCGCCGCCGCTTCCCCCTGCACCAGATTGAGCGGATGGATGTGGCCGCCGAAACGGTCGATCATGCCGCCGGCATAACGATCGGTCCGCACGTATTTTCCGACATCGGCTTTGGAGACCATATCAAGCCCGCCATGGCCGTGTTTTTCCCAATGGGCCTTGTGGGCCTCCATCTCGCGAATCTGTTTCGTCGTGAAGGCCGCAAAGAAACCGCCATCGACGAGATCGCAATCGATAGCGTATTTCGCAATGCGGCTGCGGATGATCGCCCCGCCTTCCAGCGACATTTCGCCGAGTTTCACCGCCTTGTCGTGGCCATAACGACTGGCGATTGTTTCAAGGTCGCGGCTATAGCCATTGACGATCTGGCCGCCATTGCGCCCCGAGGCGCCGAAGCCGATCCGCACGCCTTCCAGCACGATAACGGAATAGCCGCGTTCGGAAAGTTCGAGTGCTGCGGAAATGCCGGTAAACCCGCCACCGATGACGCAGACATCCGCTTCCATTGCGCCTTCAAGCGTGGGCCGCACGGATTTGACATTGGCGGAGGCCGCATACCAGGAGGATGTGTGGCCGGGATTGGGAATAGTCGTCACCTCAGCCATCTCACACCGTTCTGATATAGGCGTCATATTCGACGTCGGTTACGCGCAGGGAAAATTCGGAAAGTTCCTGCTGTTTGCAGGCGGAAAACAGCGTGCGATAACGCTGGCCGAGCGTCGCATAGGCGAAACTCGAACGCGTGAAGCGCTGCAATGCATAGTCCCAGTTGGTGGGCAGAGGTTCGTGATTGATAGCGTGGCTGTCCCCGGAAATCGCGCCGCCCGGCTGGCGTTTTTCCTTCATGCCGGCAAGGGCAGCACTCAGGATCATCGCCACAACAAGATAGGGATTGGTATCGGCGCCTGCGACACGATGTTCGATGCGGGTTGCGGCCTTGCTGGCAGTGATAACGCGCACCGCCGCCGAGCGGTTGTCTATGCCCCAGGAGGCATAGGTGGGCGCATGTTCGCTGGGCGTCAGGCGGCGATAGGAATTGGCATGGGGAGCGAAGATCGCCATGCTCTCCCCCATGTTTTCCAGAAGGCCGCCGACCGAATGCATCAGCGCGTCCGATGGGCCGTTTTCCCCGGCGTAGATATTCCTGCCGTCACTATCGAGAACGGAAAAATGCACATGCATGCCATTGCCGGCCTGCAACCCGTAGGGCTTCGCCATGAAGGTGGCGTCGAGATCGTGCCGCCGCGCCACACCCTTGACGATACGTTTCAGGAAGACAGCGAAATCGGCGGCCCGCAACGCGTCCGGCACGTGATTGAGGTTGATTTCATATTGGCCGGGGCCGTTTTCCCGCAGCGTCGTATCGGCAAGAACACCCTGCGCCCTGCATGCGGTGGCGATATCATGGAAGACATCCTCGAAATCCTGCAATTCGGAAATCGACAGAACCTGTGTCTGGCCGGTATGCCACCGGCCTTCGCGGCTGTGCGGCGGACGCACCGGATCGAGCGCAGAGCGAACCGGGTCGATCAGGTAAAATTCGAGTTCGGTTGCCACGACCGGCGTGAGGCCGGCCTTTTTGTAGGCTTCCAGCACCCGTGCCAGAACATTGCGCGGATCGCCATAAAACCCGGTTCCATCCGGATTTTTCATCGCGAGCAGGACTTGCGCGGTCGGCCGGCCAAGCCATGTCACCCGAGACAGCGTGCCGGGGACAGGAAAGCAGAACCCGTCCGGATCGCCCGTCCCTTCGGCGAGGCCTGCGGCATGCACATCGCGGCCCCAGATATCCAGCGCATAGACCGAGCGTGGGATCGCCATTCCCTTTTCAAGAACGTCAATCGCCCTTTCGCGCGGAATCCATTTGCCGCGCGGCACGCCGTTCGCGTCTATGACAAAGGCTTCGAGAATTTCGATATCAGGGTTATCGTCGAAAAATTTCTTTGCTTTTTCAATATCATCCATCATGCACCAGCAGGCCGTTTCTCTTCTGTTTCGCGCGCAGAAGCGCTTCGCTAACGAAAATCGTCCTGCTGTTGATAGATGAGAAACCTCGCCGTCATGATGACGCTTGCCCCTTTTCCCTTTGGATAAGCTCATGTTACGTGGCCCGCCGCGGGAAGGCCAGCGGATTCGGCCATCAGAGCGGGATGGCGGAAAGTGTGCACGGTTTTCGCCAGAGATGACTTCAGTTCATCAGGATCTAGGGATTAAACCTTTCGGGTCGATAGGCATCGATGGCGATGACCGGCGTTTCTCCCAGCATGGTTTCCGCCAGCACACGGCCGGTGATGGGCCCGAGTGTCAGGCCGTGATGGGCGTGACCGAACGAGAACCACAATGTCCTATGGCGCGGCGCCTTGCCGATGATCGGCATCATATCCGGTGTGCAAGGACGCGCGCCCATCCAGGGTTCCGCATCCAGCCTGCCGCCCAGAGGAAAGACGGTGCGGGCCACCCGTTCCGCCCGCTCGATCTGTACAGGAGATTTCGGCGCATCGCGTTCGGCAAATTCCGCGCCGGTCGTCAGGCGGATGCCCTTTCGCATTGGCGCGAGGAAATAACCGCGCTCGGCGTCGATCAGCCAGTTGTTGAGCTTGGTGCCCTCCTGCGGCGCATAGTGCATGTGATAGCCGCGTTTGACGCCGAGCGGGAAGCGGTAACCCAGCCGTTCCGTCACCGTATCCGCCCAGGGGCCTAGTGCGACAACGGCATGTTCGGCCTCCACCGCCCCGGTTTCGGTGCGTACCGTCCAACCACTTGTCGTCTGGCTGAGCGTCGATGCATCACCCCGGACAAAGGTTCCGCCAAGGCTCTCGAACAGTTTGACATAGGCGAGCGTCAGCGCATGTGGATCGCGCACCGACCATGGATCGTTCCATTTCAAACCGCCGACGAAATCCCGACTGAGATGCGGCTCCGCCGCGGCGAGTTCCGCCCCATCGAGTTTCGTGTGGGAGATGCCGTGGTCGCGCGCCAGTCGTTCCGCGAAAGCAAAGTCTGCATCCCGCCTTTCGGCGGTCCTGTAGGCCTCCATCCAACCGTTTTTCACGATTAGATCGCCGGCCTTGGCTTCATCGATAAGGATGCTGTGTTCGGAGACCGAATGCTCGATCAGTGGCGCGTAGGCGCGCGTAATTGCTGCGTGGCGCGTGGCCGCAGAATTATACCAGTAGCGGCCAAGAAAAGGCGCGATCCTGGGTAGGGCCGAGAGATGATAACGGGCATCGATGCTGTTGTTCAGGGAATAGCGGAGAAGCCGGCTAACTTCCTGCGGGAAGGCGTAGGGAACGACACCCTCTCTCTGGATCAGTCCGGCATTGCCGAAGGAGGTTTCCTCACCCGGTCCCCGCCGGTCCACCAGCACCACCGATTTGCCCCTGCGGGCCAGTTGCAAAGCGACGGAGACCCCGATGATCCCCGCCCCCAAAACGATCACATCCGCTGCCATGGCATTCAATCCGTTTGCGTATCTCGTCCCCGCAACATGGGTCGGCATTTTGCGCAAAGCAACAGAAAAATCATCGTCTTAATAGAAACAGCAATGCGCCTGTTACTGGCTCACCGCTTTGGTTTCGACTGCCTCGATATTGAAAGCAGCAGCCAGCAGGGCCTTGGTATATTCCTGTTGCGGATCAGCGAATATCTCCGCTGCCGGGCCGCTCTCCACCACCTTGCCGTTGCGCATGACGATTACGTCGTTGGCAAGCGCTTTAACTACCTTCAGGTCGTGGCTGATGAAGAGATAGGCGAGTTCGTGGCGGGCCTGAAGATCGCGCAAGAGATCGACCACCTGTGCCTGCACGCTCATGTCGAGCGCCGATGTGGGCTCGTCCAACATGACGAAACGCGGCTTCAACACCATGGCGCGGGCAATGGCTATACGCTGACGCTGGCCACCGGAAAACTCATGCGGATAGCGCCAGCGCGTCGCCGGGTCGAGGCCGACTTCTTCCAGCGCCTGGGCGACACGGGTATCCCGCTCATCGGCGGAAAGTTGCCGCTCATGTACCTTCAGACCCTCGGCGACGATTTCGCCCACCGACATGCGTGGGCTGAGCGAACCGTAAGGATCCTGAAACACCACCTGAAGCCGATTTCTGAGCGGCTTCATCATTTCATAGGAATAGCTGTCGATCGACTGACCGATGAAACTGATACGCCCCTCAGACGCGATCAGACGCGAGAGGGCGAGACCGAGTGTCGTTTTGCCGGAGCCGGATTCGCCCACGACGCCAACCGTCTGTCCGGCGCGCAGGGTAATATCGATACCGTCAACCGCCTTCACGTGGTCGACCACCTTGCGCATCAGCCCCGCCTTGATCGGGAACCAGACCTTTATGTCGTCGCCCTGCATGACGACAGGTTTGCTGGCATCGGAAAGGGGCGGCTCGCCCTTGGGTTCGGCAGCCAGAAGATGGCGGGTATAGGCATGCTGCGGATCGGTAAACACCTGCTCCACCGTGCCGGTCTCGACGATCTTTCCCTTGGTCATCACGCAAACACGATCGGCAAACTTACGGACAATGCCGAGATCGTGGGTGATGAACAGCATGGACATGCCGTGCCGGTTTTTGAGGTCGCTCAGCAGTTCAAGGATCTGCGCCTGAACGGTTACATCGAGTGCGGTCGTGGGTTCATCGGCGATCAGCAGTTTCGGCCGGTTGGCAAGCGCCATGGCGATCATCACGCGCTGCCGCTGGCCGCCGGACAATTCATGCGGATAGGCCTTCAGGCGCTTTTCCGGCTCGCGGATTCCCACCTGCAATAACAGTTCCAGCGTGCGCGCCCGCGCTTCAGCGCCGGTGATTGCCTGATGCAGCTCCAGAATCTCGCCGATCTGCCGCTCGATGGTGTGGAGCGGGTTGAGCGAGGTCATCGGCTCCTGGAAAATCATGGTGATGTCGTTGCCGCGAACAGCGCGCAACGCGCGTTCCGGCAGGGTCAGCATATCCTTCCCGTCGAACAGGATTTTGCCCGAAGGATGGCTCGCCGCCGGATAGGGCAGCAATTTGAGAATGGAGTTCGCCGTGACCGATTTGCCGGAGCCGGATTCCCCGACTAGGGCGACAACTTCGCCCGGCATCAGGTCGAAGGAGACATGATCTACGGCGATGCTGGTGGCGCCACCCTGATGAAAGGCAACGGAGAGATCACGGACGGAGAGAAGCGGCTGGGTCTTTGTTTCCATCATGGCGATCACCGGAACGTCTTGCGTGGGTCGAAGGCGTCTCGCACAGCCTCGCCGACAAAGATCAGCAGCGACAGCATGATGGACATGGTAAAGAAGGCCGTGAGGCCAAGCCAGGGCGCCTGAAGATTGTTCTTGCCCTGCGCGATCATCTCGCCCAGCGACGGCGATCCCGGCGGCATGCCGAAGCCGAGGAAATCGAGCGAGGTCAAAGTGGTGATCGAGCCGGAGAGGATGAACGGCAGGAAGGTCAGTGTTGCCACCATGGCGTTTGGCAGGAGATGCCGGAACATGATTGTCCAGTTGCCGACGCCAAGGGCGCGGGCGGCGCGGACATATTCGAAGTTTCTGGCACGCAGGAATTCCGCCCGCACGATGCCTACGAAGCCGACCCATGAAAACAGCAGCATGATGCCAAGCAGCACGAAGAAACCCGGCGGCAGAATAGCCGCGATGATCAGCAGGATGTAAAGCACTGGCATGGATGACCAGATTTCAATGAAACGCTGCAACAGCAGGTCCGTCCAGCCGCCGAAATAACCCTGGATGGCGCCGGCAGTCACCCCAACGAGGGCGGAAGCGATCGTCAGCGTCAGGCCGAAAAGCACGGAAATACGGAAGCCATAGATCATCCGCGCCGTGACGTCGCGTGCCTGATTGTCGGTTCCGAGCCAATTGAGATTGCCGAGCGTACAGCCGGGATCGGCATTACCCTGCGGATAGGCAGAGCAACGGTCCTTTTCATCCATCAGCCAGAAGGGTGCCGTGGGCGCGGAATGCGGAATGTTGGAATTGACCGTCTGATAGGAATAACGGATCGGCGGCCAGATCATCCAGCCATTGGCGTTGATCTCGTCCTGAATGAAGGAGGATTTGTAGTCAGTCTGGGCAAGGAACCCGCCAAACTTTTCCTCCGGATAATCGACCATGACCGGCACCAGAAATTCGCCCTTGTAGGAAGCGAAAATGGGTTTGTCATTGGCGATGAATTCCGCAATCAGGCTCAGGAAAAACAGGATCAGGAACAGCCAGAAGGACCAGTAACCGCGCCGGTTTGCCTTGAAATTCTGCCAGCGGCGCTTGGTGGTTGGTGAAAACCACGGGCGCTTCGGCTTTACCAACGTTTCCGTTGCGGCGGTATGGGAAAGCGTCATCACACGTCCCTCCGCTCGAAATCGATGCGCGGATCGATCCATGTGTAGATAAGGTCGGATAGGAGGCTGACCACGAGGCCCATCAGCGAAAAGATGAAGAGCGTGCCGAACACGATCGGGTAGTCGCGATTGACGACCGAGAGATAACCGAGGCGGCCTAGGCCATCCAGCGAGAAGATATTCTCGATCAGCAGCGAGCCGGTGAAGAATGCCGAGATGAAGGCGCCCGGAAAACCGGCGATCACGATCAGCATCGCATTGCGGAAGACGTGACCATAAAGAACCTTGCGTTCGCTGAGGCCCTTGGCGCGGGCGGTCACGACATATTGCTTCTTGATCTCGTCGATGAAGGAATTCTTCGTCAGAAGCGTCGTCGTCGCGAAAGCCGAAAGCGACAGCGCGATCAGCGGCAGGGTCAGGTGCCAGAAATAGTCGATAATCTTCTGCCACCAGTTCAGCTGGTCAAAATTGTCCGATACCAGACCGCGCAGCGGGAACCAGTCGAAGAACGATCCGCCGGCGAAAAGCACGATGAGAAGAATGCCGAACAGGAAGCTCGGAACGGCATAACCGATGATGATGATGCCTGATGTCCAGATATCAAAGGTCGAGCCGTCGGAAACGGCTTTCTTGATGCCGAGTGGAATGGAGATCATGTAGGAGATGATCAGGATCCAGAAGCCGAGCGACATCGAGACCGGTAGCTTGTCGATGATAAGATCGATGACCGAGGAATTGCGGAAGAAGCTGTCGCCGAAATCGAAGCGTATGTAATTCCACATCATTTCGAGAAAACGGGTGAGCGGCGGCTTGTCGAAACCGAACTGTTTCTCAAGCTTGGCGATCAGCTCCGGATCAAGGCCCTGCGCACCGCGATATTTCGAGCCGCTTTCATCGAAACCGCCGGACTGGCCCATAAGATCGCCGCCGCCGGAGAGGCGGTCGGAGGCGCTGTCGCCCTGCCCAGTCAGTTGCGCGACGACCTGTTCCACCGGCCCGCCCGGCGCGAACTGGATGACAAGAAACGAAATGCCCATAATGCCGATAATGGTCGGGATCATCAGCGCCAGACGTCTGAGAATATAGGCGCCCATCAGCCTTTGCTCCCGGCCGATACGTCAGCGGTTTTCGTTTCTGTCAAACCCGGTCCTTTCCTGAAAGCGCTGCCTTGCGCGATCCAAGCGATTCGTCTCGCCCTATGTGAATCAAGCCTTCGGCGCGAAAGCAAGCGCGGCGTCAGTTCGCGGCCTGGCTGGACCACCATGCTTCCGGAAAACCGACGCCGTATTGCGGCAGGTTTTCCGGACGGATGAGCGTGTTCCAGTAAGCGATGAACATCTCGCCGCGATAAAATTGCGGTATGACGTAGCTGTTTGCCAGAAGCACCCGGTCAAGCGCCCGCGCGGCGGCCACCTGCTCATCCCGGTTGGGCGCAAATATGACCTTCCTGACCAAAGCGTCGACGGCGGGGTTCTTGATGCCGGCGAGATTGTTGGAGCCCTGCCGGTCGGCCGCCGCCGAACCCCAGAAATCCGCCTGTTCGTTTCCAGGATTTGCCGACGTCGCCCAGAGCTTGACGGCCACGTCGAAATCGAAGCTGCGGGTACGGTTGGTATATTGCGAGGCATCGACGGTGCGGATGGTCGCGTTGACGCCGATCTTCTTCAGGTTCTGGACATAGGGCAGGATGGTTCTTTCCATGCCGGAGGAATCGATCAGAAACTCCATATCCAGCGGCTGCCCGCTCGCCGCGTTGACCATGCGGTTGCCGCGCAACTCATAACCGGCCTCCTTCATCAGCTTGACCGCCTCGCGCAGATTGTCACGCTGTTTGGCGGGTTCACCCGCGACGGGATTGCTATATTCGGTGGTGAAGACCTCCGGCGGAACCTGATCCTTCAACTCCTGAAGAATTTCAAGTTCACGACCGGTCGGCAGCCCGGAAGAGGCGAGCTCGCTGCCCATGAAAAAGCTGTTGATGCGCTGAAACTGACCGTAAGCCAGCGTCCTGTTCAGCTCTTCGAAGTCGAAAGCATAGTTAAGCGCCTTGCGCAGTTTCGGGTTCTGGAACTTCTCCCGCCGCATGTTCGGCACGAAGGCCTGCATGATGCCGACGGAGCGGTAGATATTCGGCAATTCCTCCTTTCTGACGCGGCCATCCTTGACGGCCGGAAAATCATAACCAGTGACCCAGCGGCTGGAAGAAGCTTCCTGCCGGAAATCGACTGTGCCTGATTTGAAAGCCTGGAACTCGACGTCCTGATCGGCAAAGAAGGTATAGGCGATTGTTTTGAAATTGTGCTGGCCGACATTCACATTGATGTCCTTGCCCCAATAGTCGTCACGTCGCTCATAGGTGATCGTCGATCCGGGAGACAGCGACGCTATTCTATACGGGCCAGACCCCATCACCGGCTCCAGCGTGCCACGCGATATGTCGCGCGGCTTGCCATCCGGACCAACGCCCTCCCACCAGTGTTTGGGAACAATCAGCAACTGCCCGACGATCTGCGGCAATTCGCGATTGTTCTTTTCATCGAAGGTGAAGGTGATGTCCCTTTCACCCGTCACCTCAGCCTTGGTGACATGGGTGTAATAGGTCGCAAGCTGCGGGCTGAGATCTTTGGCTTTTTCAAAGCTGAAGACGACATCTTCCGGCGTCACCGGCTTGCCGTCGGCCCATTTTGCTTCCGCGCGCAGCCGGAAGGTGGCTTTGGAGATATCGTCGGGATAGGTCACGCCCTCGGCCAGGAGGCCGTAGGAGGCCGAGAGTTCCTCTTCCGTCGATTTCATCAGAGTGTCGAAAACCAGCGAAAGACCTGTGGCCGCCTCACCCTTGGCGAGCAGCGGATTGAGCGTGTCGAAGGTTCCCGACGTCGACAGGCGTAGCGTGCCGCCTTTTGGCGCCTTGGTGTTCACATAGTCAAAATGATCAAACCCGTCGGGATGCTTCAATTCCCCGACCGTCGAGATTCCCTTTCGCCACACCTCCGCAGACTGTGCGGAGGCGGCCGCCGGCATCAGCATGGCGGAGGCCGCAAGAGCGACGAGAAGCCGGGATTTCAGCGGTGCCAATTTCATTCGGGACGTTCCCTGTTTTCGTGTTTGTAGAAGAGAGCATAAAACAAACATTGGCAAAAAACAGATGCTCCGGCTCACAAGCTCTTTATTGAGGCCTTTATTCGCATGCCTTGGTGCGGGCGGCTTGAAACATGGTTTCAACAAAATCCCGATCCAGTTTATCCTGAGGGGCGAGAGAATCATTTAGTCGGAACGGGCACGAATATATGACGGCGGGATCATCCAGAGTTTTCAAGGCGGCCATGCTGGCGATTTCGGTCGTTTCGGCGCTCCAGTTGCAGACGCAAATCGCATCGGCCGAGGACAGGCCCGCGAAAGAAGTATTCGGCCATATCGACCTGCCATCTGCGAATAGCTCCCAGCCGATCGGCTCCTATGCAAAGGGATGTCAGTCCGGCGCCATCGCCATGCCCGCGGATGGCCCGACGTGGCAAGCCATGCGCCTTTCCCGCAATCGCAACTGGGGTCAACCGCAGCTCATTTCCTTCCTCGAGCGGTTTTCGCAGGATGCACAGAAAATCGGCTGGCCGGGCCTGTTGCTCGGCGATATCTCACAGCCGCGCGGTGGACCGATGCTGACAGGCCATGCCTCGCACCAGATCGGCCTCGATGTCGATGTGTGGTGGCGGCCCATGCCGAACCCGAGACTGACGGTGCAGCAGCGCGAGACGCTGCCTTTCATTTCCATGCTTGATAAGTCCAAGTTCCTGACGGTCGATGACCGCAAATGGTCGCCGCTCAATGCACGGCTGGTGATGATGGCAGCGAGCTATCCGCAGGTGGAGCGGGTCTTCGTGAACCCGGCAATCAAGCAGAAACTCTGCCAGACATGGACCGGTGACCGCACCTTCATGGGCAAGATCAGGCCAATCTACGGTCACGACGAACATTTCCACATCCGGCTGGAATGCCCGCCCGGCGCGCCCAACTGCAAACCTCAGGCCGAAGTTGGCAAAGGTGACGGTTGCGACAAGTCGCTGGCCTGGTGGTTCACCAAGGAACCATGGGCGCCGCCGAAGAAAGACCCCAATGCCAAGCCGGTGAAACCCCGTCAGGTCATGGTCTCCGATCTGCCCGCAGCCTGTGCCGCCGTGGCCGCCGCCCCATCCGCCAATACGGAAGGTTTTGCTGCACAGGCATATTCCCCGGCCCAGGCCGTGCGCCAGCAAGGCGTGGAACAGATCATCCAGAACGCTCCGGCCATTCAGCCACCTGCGGATATTCCGCTTCCGACCCAGCGCCCGACATTGAACTGAAACAGAAATGCGGCATTAAACAGCTTCCCTTTTCAAATGGGGGCAAGCTGTTATAGAAGGCTTCAAATCGATTTAATTCTTTACGGGAACAGGCTGGGGACATGGCAGGACAACGCTGTATCGCACTCATCGCTCACGACGAGAAAAAAGACGATATGGCGGATTTTGCGCGTCATCACCAAAAGGTGCTTTCCGGCTTCAAGATCGTCGCCACCGGCACCACAGGCGGGCGCGTTCAGGAAGCCTGCCCCGAACTCAGCGTCATCCGCCTCAAAAGCGGCCCACTTGGCGGGGACCAGCAGATCGGTGCGATGATCGCGACCGGTGAGGTCGATATGCTTATCTTCTTCACCGACCCGCTGACGGCGATGCCGCATGATGTGGATGTGAAGGCGCTGACGCGGCTTGCCACGGTTTACGATATTCCCATGGCGCTCAATCGCGCCACCGCAGAAAACCTGATCGACTTCAACCTCGCCGAATGACGCGCCAACATGGAACAGGTAATGCCGAAGACGTCCGATACCGAATATCTTTCCTTTCCGATCCTTCTTGGCGACATCGGCGGCACCAATGCCCGCTTTTCCATTCTGATCGATTCCTTTGCGGAACCGGTGCACCTCACCACCGTGAAAACAGCGGAATATCCGACAATTGACGACGCCATCCAGCAGGCGGTTCTGGACAAGACCTCGCTTCAGCCCGTCTCAACCATCCTTGCGATCGCCGGCCCCATCGAAGGCGACGAAATTCCGCTGACCAACTGCCATTGGGTCGTCAAGCCGAAGGATATGCTGGCCAAACTCGGCCTGAAGGACGTCATCGTCATCAACGACTTCGAGGCGCAGGCGTTGGCTATTGCCGCGCTCGACGACGACAACCGCGATTCTATCGGTTCCGGCAAAAAAGACATGCTGGCATCGCGCGTCGTTCTCGGACCAGGCACAGGCCTTGGCGTTGCCGGTCTGGTTTACGCCCGACATATGTGGTTTCCAGTGCCCGGCGAAGGCGGCCATATCGATATCGGCCCCAGAAGCGCGCGTGACTATGCGGTCTTTCCGCATATCGAGACCATCGAAGGCCGTGTCGCCGGCGAACAGATCCTTTGCGGGCGCGGGCTGGTCAATCTTTACCGGGCCATCTGCACCGCCGATGGCATCGAGCCGATCTTTTCCGATCCGGCCGACATAACCTCGCAGGGGCTTTCGGGCCAGAACCCGCAGGCGAAAGAGACGCTTTCGCTTTTCAGCACCTATCTCGGCCGTGTGGCGGGTGACCTTGCCCTGATCTTCATGGCCAAGGGCGGTGTCTATCTCGCAGGTGGCATTTCGCAGAAAATCGTTCCGGCGCTGAAAAGCCCTGAATTCCGGGCGGCGTTCGAAGACAAGGCGCCGCACAGTGCCCTGATGCGCAGCATTCCCACCTTCGTCGTTACCCATCCACAGGCGGCTCTTTCCGGTCTCGCCACCTACGCGCGCACCCCTTCGGATTTCGGCCTTTCACTCGACGGGCGGCGCTGGAGAGCCTGATCGGCGCTTGGGACAGGCTTGCGAAGCGGGCGGGCGGTCTTTAACGTCGGTGAGATATGGGTCAGTCTATTGAATGGCGACTTTGAACGGCAGGACGTGAAAAGTGAGTGAAGGCATGAGCGGCAGCGATATGAAACTGGTGGTGGTTGGTGCGGCGGGCCGCATGGGACAGGCGCTGATCCGCCTTATTCACCAGACGCCGGGTGTAACGCTGCATGCCGCCGTCGGGCGCGAAGGGTCTGCTTTTGTTGGCCGCGATGCCGGCGAGATTGCCGGTCTCGGACCAATCGGCGTCGAGATCACCAGCGATCCCTTGCAGGCATTCCTGCATGCGGAAGGGGTAATCGACTTCACCTCGCCTGCAACCAGCGTCACTTTCGCCGGTCTCGCCGCGCAGGCCCGCATCGTGCACGTCATCGGCACTACAGGTTGCTCACTGGGCGACGAGGAAAAATTCAAGGCAGCGTCACGCCATGCCCGCATCGTCAAATCGGGCAATATGAGCCTCGGCGTCAATCTGCTCAGCGTTTTGACGCAGCAGGCCGCCAAGGCACTGGATGCGCAGAACTGGGATATCGAAATCCTTGAAATGCACCACAAACACAAGGTGGACGCGCCCTCCGGGACAGCGTTGCTGCTCGGCGAAGCGGCGGCAGCGGGCCGCAAGGTCGATCTCGCCACCTCCTCCGTTCGCGTGCGTGACGGGCATACGGGTGCGCGTGAAGCAGGCACAATCGGTTTTGCGACGCTGCGCGGCGGCTCGGTGATCGGCGAACATTCGGTGATCTTCGCTGGCGAGGGAGAGCGCGTCGAGCTTTCCCACTACGCCGGCGACCGCTCCATCTTCGCACGCGGCGCGATTGCGGCGGCGGTCTGGGCCTTCGACAAGAAGCCGGGCTTCTATTCCATGCTGGATGTTCTCGGCCTTTCGCAGGCAGAATAACGCTTCAGTCTATGTCTGCGCCTTAATTTTCCACCGTAAACTCAACCGTATCTGCCGAGAACCGGCTGATGGCATATTGCACGGGAATGCCGTCCATATCCGCGTTCAGCGCCTGGGTGACGAGCAGTATTGCGCCCGGCGACAATTCGAGATCGGCCAGATCCTGCGTATCAGCGTGGCTCGCGGAAATGACGGTAGAGATGCGCACATAATCCGCGACGCCCAGCATTTCGAAGGCGGCGGTGATCGACCCACTTTTTTGATAGGCTTCCCCTATCCCTGAAAAACGGTCCGCCGGAAACCACGTGGTCGAGCAGGAAACCGGCCGGCTGTCGGCCTTTCGCAGGGTTTCCAGACGCACAAGCGGCGCACCCGGCTGCAATTGCAGCCGTGCCGCCAGGTCGGCATTTGCCGGCTCGGTGGTGTGGGAAAGAAGCAGCGCCTGCATATCCTTCACCTGATCGCTGATACCGGCCGTGAACCGCGTGCGCAGTGAAATCGGAAAGCTCAGTCGTTCCTTGCGCGCAATCATCGTGCCGCGCCCCTGCCTCGCCTCGAGAATGCCTTCGCTTGCCAGCGCGGCAATGGCGCTCCTGACGGTATGGCGGTTGACACCGAATTTTTCGGCCAGCGTCATTTCTGGCGGCAACATGCCGGTTTCGTCGTGATCGCCCGCTGCGATCTCGCCCCTGATCCTGTCGGCGATCTGTCGCCAGAGCGCCACGCCGTTCTTTCTTTTCATCGCTGCCGAAGGGCTCATGTCACACGCTTGTCATTCATCGACGTTAATTGTAACTTATATTGTATAGTTGTCTATATCAATAGACATTAGAGGTCAAGCGATGATTAACGAAGCTGCGAATTTACATGCGGAAAGGAAACGGGTGGCAGCACTTCTTGCCCGCGCCACCGTTCAGGAACTTGAGGCGGTCTGGAGCCGGCAGGATGCCAGCCCGCAGACGGAAAACGTGCGGGGGCCTGAAACCGGCCTCGTGATGGTCAAGGGCCGTATAGGCGGCGGCGGTGCGCCTTTTAATCTGGGCGAAACCACCGTGACCCGGGCAACCGTGAAGCTTGCATCCGGCACCGTCGGCCATGCGCATGTGCTCGGCACCGGTCGCAAGAAGGCCTGGTACGCTGCGGTTTTCGATGCGCTCTGGCAGGAAAACCCGACACGCGGCTTCATCGAGACCGAGCTTCTTTCACCGGTCGAAAAAAGACTGGCCGAGGAGAAAGACCGGAAAACGAAAGAAACAGCCGCAACTCGTGTGGATTTCTTCACCATGGTTCGAGGAGAGGATTGATGGGCGTGAAAGCGGAAGCATTGACGGGCGGTTTTTCCGACGCCGTTTTCGATTCACAGCGAATCTTCAAGAAGCTCATGGACGGCATGGCCCGGCCAGGCACAGCGCAAACGATCGAAACAACAGTTGCCCCGCCGCTGCCGCTTGGTGCGGCCAGCGGCGCCGTTCTTCTTGCACTTTGCGACCATGACACGCCGGTCTGGCTGAGCGGCGCGCTACGCAAAACCACGGTGCCGGGATGGATCGGATTTCACACCGGGGCGGTTACAACAGAGGAAAAAAGCGCGGCGCATTTCGCCGTCATTGAGGCGGGAAGCGCAATTGCCTCTTTCGGTCTCTTTGCCCAGGGCAGTCAGGAATACCCCGACCGTTCCACGACGGTCATCATTGAATTGCCCGATCTTGACGGCGGACGGGAACTGCTGCTGTCCGGCCCCGGCATCCGCCATATCAACATCATCAGCCCATCCGGCCTGCCGGACATATTCCCGAGGCTATGGACGGAAAACAACGCCATCTTCCCGCGCGGCATCGACGTCATCCTGACGGCTGGCGACAAATTCGTCTGCCTGCCGCGCACGACGCGCATTCAACCCGTGGAGGCATAAGATGTATGTTGCTGTCAAAGGCGGGGAAACCGCCATCGCCAACGCCCACCGGCTTCTGGCCGACAAGCGGCGCGGAGACCGCGACCTGCCCGCCATGACGGTGGCGCAGATCGTTTCGCAGCTTTCGCTCGCCGTTGACCGGGTCATGGCGGAGGCTTCGCTTTACGACCAGTCGCTGGCCGCCCTTGCCGTCAAGCAGTCTTGCGGCGACATGATAGAAGCGATTTTCCTGCTGCGCGCCTACCGCACGACCCTGCCCCGTTTCGGCTATTCTGTTCCCGTGGATACTGCGAAGATGACGGTCCAACGGCGCGTTTCGGCGACCTACAAGGATTTGCCTGGCGGGCAATTGCTGGGACCGACCTTCGATTACACCCACCGCCTGCTTGATCCCTCGCTGCTGGAGGACGGAGCTGTCGAGATCCCTGCCATCCGTGAAGGCGAGACAGAATACGTCATGCGCGTATCCGACATTCTCGCCCAAGAAGGCTTGATCGAAAGTGACGGCGACATGCCGGATGACCACGTTGCCGGCGATCTGACACGCGAACCGATAGAGTTTCCGATGGCGCGCGACCTGCGCCTGCAATCGCTTGCACGCGGCGACGAGGGTTTTCTTCTGGCGCTCGCCTATTCCACGCAACGCGGTTACGGCCGTACACACCCCTTCGTCGGCGAAATCCGCATCGGCGAGGTGGAGATCGAGCTAGATGTCCCCGAACTCGGCTTTGCCGTATCGCTCGGCGACATCAAGGTCACCGAATGCCAGATGGTCAACCAGTTCAAGGGCTCTGCCAAGGCACCTCCGCAATTCACCCGCGGTTACGGTCTGGTGTTCGGCCAGAGCGAGCGCAAGGCGATGGCCATGTCGCTGGTCGACCGTGCGCTACGCGCCGGTGAATTCGGTGAGGATGTGGTTGCTCCGGCGCAGGATGAGGAATTCGTCATCTCACACGCCGACAATGTGCAGGCGACAGGCTTTGTCGAACATCTGAAACTGCCGCATTACGTGGATTTTCAGGCCGAACTGGGCCTGGTGCGCAAGATGCGCGCCGATTTCGACGCGGCCGACACCCATGCCGGGGAATGGATGAGCGATGCCGCCGAATAAATCAGCGACTGTGCTGCTCGCCGAACCAATAGGCGCAAAAGACGGTCAATGCTGCAAAAGCGGCAAAGAACACGGCTGCAAGAATTCCAATCTCCATGAGCTTGTACTCCTTTTTTCGCAAGGTTAACGCGCAATGCTTAAAGAAGTTTCATTCGACGACGGGCTGGCTGCCTACAACTTCGCCTATCTGGACGAACAGACCAAGCGGATGATCCGCCGGGCGATCCTGAAGGCAATTGCCATTCCCGGTTATCAGGTTCCCTTCGCTTCCCGTGAAATGCCCATGCCTTACGGCTGGGGCACCGGCGGTGTGCAGGTGACCGCCGCCATCCTCGGGCCAGACGATGTCCTGAAGGTTATCGACCAGGGCGCTGACGACACCACAAACGCCGTTTCCATCCGCGCCTTCTTCCAGAAAGTCGCTGATGTCGCCGTCACCACCCGCACCAAGGATGCAACCATCATCCAGACGCGGCACCGCATTCCCGAAGAAGAACTGCATTCGGGGCAGGTCCTTGTCTATCAGGTTCCCATTCCCGAGCCCTTGCGGTTCCTCGAGCCGCGTGAGACCGAGACCCGCGTCATGCATGCGCTGGAGGAATACGGCCTGATGCACGTCAAGCTTTATGAGGATATCGCCCGCAACGGCCGTATCTCCACCACCTATGCCTATCCGGTGAAGGTTGCGGGGCGCTATGTGATGGACCCCTCGCCGACCCCGAAATTCGACAATCCGAAAATGCACCTGTCGGACGCCCTGCAATTGTTCGGGGCCGGGCGCGAAAAGCGCATCTATGCCGTGCCACCCTATACGGATGTCGTCAGCCTGGATTTCGAGGATCATCCGTTTGAAATCCAGAGCTTCGACAAGCCCTGCGCGCTGTGCGGCGGGGAGAATGTCTATCTGGACGAGGTGGTGCTGGACGACAAGGGCGGGCGGATGTTCGTCTGCTCCGATACCGACCATTGCGAAGACCGCCGCGCCCATGGCCACAAGGGCCATTTGCTGGCGGATGTGAAGGAGGCCGCAGAATGAGCGACGCACCGCTTCTGAAAGTCAGGGACGTTTCGAAATATTACGGCGACCGCGCCGGTTGCCGCAACGTCTCCTTCGAGCTTTATCCGGGCGAGGTTCTGGCAATCGTCGGTGAATCCGGCTCCGGCAAGACCACGCTTCTCAACTGCATTTCCACACGGCTCGTGCCGACGGCTGGCAGCGTGGAATATCGCATGCGCGATGGCTCGGTGCGAGACCTCTATCATATGGGCGAGGCCGAACGGCGTTTCCTGATGCGGACAGACTGGGGTTTCGTGCACCAGAACCCAGCGGATGGACTGCGCATGGCGGTTTCGGCGGGCGCCAATGTCGGCGAGCGGCTTATGGCTGTCGGTAACCGGCATTACGGCAATATCCGGCAATCAGCCAGCGAGTGGCTGGAGCGGGTGGAAATCGGCACAGACCGCATTGACGACCAGCCGCGCGCCTTTTCCGGCGGCATGCGTCAGCGTCTGCAGATTGCCCGCAACCTGGTGACCTCACCGCGCCTCGTCTTCATGGACGAACCGACCGGCGGCCTCGATGTCTCGGTGCAGGCACGCCTGCTCGATCTCGTGCGTGGTCTCGTCAACGATCTCGGCCTCGCCGTTATCGTCGTCACCCATGATCTGGCGGTCGCGCGGCTGCTTTCCCATCGCATGATGGTGATGAAGGGTGGTGACGTCATCGAACACGGTCTGACAGACCGGGTGCTGGATGATCCGCGCGAACCCTACACGCAATTGCTTGTTTCCTCCATTTTGCAGGTTTGACGCCATGCCGACGCCCCTTATCGTTTCGGAAGTCTTCAAAAGCTTCACCATGCATCTTCGCGATGGCATCGAACTGCCTGTTGTCCGCGATGTCAGTTTCTCCGTGTCCGGCGGTGAATGTGTCGTGCTCGGCGGCCCGTCCGGCATCGGCAAAAGCTCGATCCTGAAAATGCTCTATGGCAATTATGCCATCGACAGCGGCCAGATCCTCATCCGCCACGAGGATCAGGTCATCGACATGGGCAGCGCCTCGCCGCGCACCATCCTCGAGATTCGCCATCGCACCATCGGGTATGTCAGCCAGTTTCTGCGCACCGTGCCGCGCGTTCCGGCGATCGACGTCGTCGCCGAGCCGCTTTTTGCGCGCAAGGTTGCCGCGGAAGAGGCCCGCGAGCAGGCAGCCGTTCTGCTTTCGAAACTCAACCTGCCACGGGAACTGTGGTCGCTGCCGCCAGCAACCTTTTCCGGCGGCGAGCAGCAGCGCGTCAACATCGCACGCGGTTTCATCACCGATCACGCGATCCTGCTTCTCGATGAACCGACCGCATCCCTGGATGCCGCCAACCGACGGGTGGTCGTGGAGATGATCGCCGAAAAGAAGCGCAAAGGGACCGCCTTGCTCGGTATTTTCCATGACGAGGAAGTGCGGGAAGCCGTGGCCGATCGCGTTCTGGATGTCTCGCAATTCTCCCCCCGGAAGGCAGCGGCATGAGTGTGAAGGTCGGTCTCGAACCTGTTGTCCACGAAAGTGCCCGCGTCACCAATTCATCGATCGGCCGCTATACCGAAATTTCGGAACGCTGCCGCATCGAGGAAGTGGAGATGGGCGACTATTCCTATGTCATGCAGGACGGTGCGATCTGGTGCGCCACCATCGGCAAATTCGTCAACATCGCCGCATCCGTCCGCATCAACGCCACCAATCATCCGATGTCGCGCGCCACACTTCACCATTTCACCTACCGTGCCCGCAGCTATTGGGACGACGCCGAAGATGAAAATGACTTCTTCGCCGCCCGCCGCGCCAAGCGCGTGGTGATCGGCCACGATGTCTGGATCGGCCATGGCGCGACCATCCTGCCAGGCGTCACAATCGGAAACGGTGCGGTAATCGGGGCCGGTGCGGTCGTGTCGAAAGACGTTGCGCCCTATACCATCGTCGGCGGCGTACCCGCCCGGCTGATCAGGAACCGCTTCCCGGCGGACCTTGGCCGGCGCATGGACGATCTCAAATGGTGGGACTGGGACCACGCAACGCTGCGCGGCGCATTGGACGATTTCCGCACCCTCGCCGCCGAGGATTTCGTGGCGAAATACGCCGGGTAAATCGCCCCACACCGAAGAAACTGCAGATTCCGGGGTCATGCTCCGGGGTCTCCCTAACCATGTCTGCGAGACACAGCGCGGGCTTCAAGCCCTTGGCACGACTACTAAAAGGTTCGCAGGCGACTACGCGCACGCCTTATCTGCGCATTCTGTAATATTTTCTTCATCAAACTGACATTCACGCTTCACGCACCGCTGTTAGGTCGAACCCCATCAGAAGAAGATTGGACGGGGAAATGAGCTTTCACCTGAAGCAAGTCACGCGCCGTTTCGGCAACCACACTGCGGTCGATTCCGTGAATGTGGAAATTCCGCAAGGCCAGATGGTTGGCGTGATCGGACGTTCTGGCGCAGGAAAGTCAACGCTGCTGCGCATGATCAACCGCCTCGTCGATCCCTCCTCGGGTTCCATTCATTTCAACGACACGGAAGTCTCGTCGCTGAAGGGTGCCGCCCTGCGTAACTGGCAGCGCGACTGCGCGATGATCTTCCAGCAGTTCAATCTGGTGCCGCGTCTCGACGTGCTCACCAATGTCATGCTCGGCCGCCTGAACCACCGTTCGACCGTGCTCAGCCTTTTCAACATCTTCACGGATGAAGAGCGCCTGATGGCGATTGCCGCCCTCGAGCGGCTCGGCATCGAGCACGTAGCCATGCAGGCGGCGGGCACGCTTTCCGGCGGCCAGCAGCAGCGCGTCGCTATCGCCCGGGCACTAATGCAGTCTCCGAAGATGGTTCTCGCAGACGAGCCGATCGCCTCTCTCGATCCCCTGAACGCCAAGATCGTCATGGACGCCCTGCGCGACATCAACGAGCGTGAAGGCATCACCGTCATCACCAATCTGCATACGCTGGATACGGCGCGCAATTATTGCGAACGCATCATCGGCATGTCGCAGGGTCGAGTCGTTTTCGACGGAACGCCCGCCGAACTGACGGCGGCGGCGGTCACGGAGATTTACGGCACGGATTCACACGGCGCCGGCATCGACGAGACCATGACCTCGACCAGCATCAATATTCCCGGCGCGCAGCTTGCCGCGCGTCCGGTTCAGCAATCTGCCGGTCCCGAACCGCTGGCTCTCGCCGGGCTCTGAGGAACCGCTCAGCATCGTTTGCGCCCGCGTCAAGGGCCGATACTTCACAACAAACTCCGGCTCGCCGGGAAACAGGAGAAAGTCCATGTTGAAGAAAATCCTTCTTTCGGCAGTCGCCCTTGGCGTTCTGGCCGGTTCGGCCATGGCTCAGGACGTCAAGGTCCTACGTATCGGTCTCGACGGTTCGGAAAATGAAGCCGACCAGATCCGCAACACGAAGTGCGTTGCCGATGGCCTCAAGGCTGCAACCGGCGTTTCCGAAGTTCAGGTTTTCCCGTCGCCGGACTATAACGGCGTTATCCAGGGCCTGCTCGGCGGCACCATCGACATTGCCTCCATGGGCGCTTCTTCCTACGCCAAGATCGCCATTGCCGATCCCAAGGCCGTCGATCCGATCCTGACCTATACCGGCTCTGACGGTTCCAGCGGCTACTACACGATCATGGTTGCCCGCAAGGACAGCGGCATCAAGTCTCTGGCTGACGCCAAGGGCAAGAAGATCGGCTTCGCCGACCCTGACTCCACCTCCGGCTTCCTCGTCCCGAACGTATCGATCCCGAAGGAAACCGGCGTTCCGGTCAAGGAATATTTCTCCGAAACCGGCTTCGGCGGCGGCCATGAGAACCTTGTTCTCGCCGTTCTCGATAAAAAGTTCGACGTCGGCACGACATTCGGTTCGGGCGTCGGCAAGTGGGAAGAAGGCTACTCCGGCGGCAACCTTCACCAGATGGTCAAGAAGGGCAACCTCGACATGGACGATATCGTTCAGGTCTGGAAGTCCCCGCTGATCCCGAACGGTCCGCTTCTCGTTGCCAACAAGATCGGTGACAGCATGAAGCAGAAGGTCGAAGACTTCTTCATGGAACTGCCGAAGAAGGATCTCGCCTGCTTCCAGGGTTACACCCAGGGCAAGAACACTGCCTACATCAAGGTCGACCCGGCTTTCTACCAGACGATCATCGACGCCCGTAAGTCCGTTATCGGCGGCTGATCCTCAGATCATATCCAGAAGCGGCGGTGCCTTGCGGCATCGCCGCTTTTGCCAATAAAGGAAAGCGGCATGGCGACCACACTGCAACATGGTACCCTCACGCCCGAGGGATTGAGCGCATCGTCCCGAACGGTGATGCGTCATTATCAACAGCAGCTTAGGACACGGCGGATTTATACCGTTATGTCGCTCGTTATATTCCTCATCGTCCTTGCCGCCTCACTGAATTTCGCCAATGAGGCCAATTCGGGCAAGTTCTTCGAGCGCCTGCCATATTTTTTCGACTTCATGAAAACATTCGTGCCGGATAGTCCCCTGGAGGTCTTCCGGGCGATGTTCGACCTGCCGTCGCCCTATGACAACGGTTCGCTGAAATACAACTATGTCGCGGATCGCGTTTACATCACCAACGGTTTCTACATACCGCATTTCATCTATCAGCTGATCATCACGCTCAACATCGCGCTGGTCTCGACGATAATAGGCACGACCTTCGCCTTTGTGCTGTGCTTCTTTGCCTCCACCAACCTTATCGGTGCCGGCCTCGTGCGCTGGGTGGTACGCCGGGTAATGGAGATCCTGCGCGCCTTTCCGGAGATCGTCGTCGCCGGATTGCTGACTGCGATCTTATCGATCGGGCCGATCGCGGCGATCATCGCGATTTCCGTGCACACCATCGGGGCTCTGGGGAAGCTATTCTTCGAAGTCGTGGAAAATGCCGACATGAAGGCGGATGAAGGTCTCCGTGCCGCGGGTGCCAACTGGCTGGAGCGGGTGCGCTTTGCCATCGTGCCGCAGGTCCTGCCCAATTTCGTATCCTACGCCTTGCTGCGTGCCGAAATCAACGTGCGCGCCTCGACCATCATCGGCGCCGTTGGTGGTGGCGGCATTGGCGAGGTCTTCCGGCTGTCGATCGGTAACGATCACGCCTCCAAGACCTATGCCATCATCATCCTGCTGCTGATCACCATCATCGCTGTCGACCAGTTTTCCAGCTGGTTGCGCCGCAGGCTGATCGGCCATCAATCCTTCGAATTCGGACGGGGAGCGGCCTGATGTCGTCCAGCTTCATTCTCAATACCGCAGACCGCGAGAGGCTGACGGCCGCACATCCCGCAATTTTCAATCGCGGTTTCATGCAGCGATACGGCCTGCTGACCGGTATTGTCGCCGTCCTCGTCTATCTCACCGCCTGCTTTTTCTTCTTCAATGTCGGCCCCGCTTTCATGCAGGGCCGATGGGATCGCGCTTCGAGCTACATTCAGGACTGGTATTCCTGGCGGGCCCAGCCACGCCTTCGTTTCGAAGACGGCAAGGTGAACCCCCAGTGGTCAAGCCGCATGCAATATCCCACCGATGCGCCGATTGACTGGCTGCAACCCTTGCCGGATGGTGGCTACAGCGTTGTTTATGCGGGCACGCAAAACCGTCTCGACGTAACGCCGACCCGGGTGGACGTCTATGTCGACGGCAAGAACTATCCCGTCGTCATCAATGGCGACAAGGCTCTGGCGCCTGAGGTCCTGCCGCAAGAGATCACGCAGGACGGCAACAAGGTTCTCGTGCATTACGGTTTTGCCGGACAGGCGGAAATCCGCACCAGTCAGGTTTACGTGCAGCGGCGGTTCCTCGGGTGGGCGAACTTCCTGTTCGATACCAAATCGGAATTCTGGGGCAAGGGCTACGGCGACCTTGCCGCGCTGGCGCTGTGGGGGGAAAGGCTCGATCCCACGCGCTCCAACATCAGCCACATGGTCGATGATTTCCTCGACAATGGTGTCTGGCAGCACGCCGATATTCTTTCCAAGCTGATGCAGACGCTGGTGATGGCCTTTGTGGGCACGCTGTTCGGCACGCTCGTTGCCCTGCCGCTCGCCTTTCTCGCCGCACGCAATATCACCGCCAACAGGGCCGCCAACTGGGGCATGAAGCGTCTGTTCGACTTCCTCCGCTCGATCGACATGCTGATCTGGGCGCTGTTCTTTACCCGCAGCTTCGGCCCGGGACCGATCCCCGGCATTGCCGCGATCTTCTTCACCGATACCGGCGCGCTCGGCAAGGTCTATGCCGAGGCGCTGGAGAATGTTGACGACAAGCAGCGCGAGGGCGTCAAATCGGTTGGCGCTTCCCCCATTGCCGTCAATCGTTTCGGCGTGCTTCCGCAGGTCCTGCCGGTCTTTATTTCCCAGTCGCTTTATTTCTGGGAAAGCAATACCCGTTCCGCCACGATCATCGGTGCGGTTGGCGCTGGCGGCATCGGTTTGAAACTGCTGGAAGCGATGGGTACCAATGCCGACTGGGACAAGGTCGCTTATATGGTCCTTCTCATTCTCTTCGTGGTTTTCCTGTTCGACCACATCTCGAATTCCCTGCGGTCGCGTCTGATCGGGAAAACCCAGCACTAAGTGATGAAACAGAGGCGGGGTTTCGCTATCCCGCTCCCTGAGACCTGCGCAAAACCGGAACCTTTTTGCAAAAGCCCGACACATCCCTTCAATGTGCCAGCATCCGTCTTCCGGACATTCGAGAGACACGCGGCGTTTCAAGCGCTTTTTTTCCTGGGGCATCATCATTCTGTCACGGAAAGCGATTACCTCGCACTCCTGACCTTGCGGGAAGCGGGCGAGTCACGCCAAATAGCTTTTCATCCAGGTTTTCCATGATACCGAAGAGTGCTTGCCGTGCGCTACGCCATCTATTTTTCTCCGGCTAAAGATCATCCACTGACTGAAGCGGCGTCGCGCTGGCTGGGACGCAATGCGTTTTCCGGCGCCCAACATGATGACCATGCCGCCTATGCGGAGATGACGGAAGAGCCGCGCCGTTACGGTTTCCACGCGACGCTGAAAGCCCCCTTCGAGCTTGCCGAAAAATACAGCGAAGCGGATCTCGTCGCCGCCCTCGAACAGTTTGCGGCCAGCCAATCCGTCTTCGATATTCCGCGTGTTGTCATCGGCGCACTCGGGCCGTTTTTCGCGCTCGTTCCGGATCGCACCTACCAGCCGCTGCAGGATTTTGCCGCTGAGATCGTCGACCATTTCGACCGGTTTCGCGCGCCCCTGTCCGAGACCGACATTGCCCGCCGGCGCCCGCAAAACCTGACGGAAAGCCAGCGGCAAAATCTGTCGCTCTGGGGTTATCCGCATGTCATGGACGACTTCCGCTTTCATATGACGCTGACGGGCCGCATCGACGAAAGCGACGCGCCCGCTGTCCAGGATGTGCTTTCGACCCGGTTTTCCGAGTTCGTCGACCAGCCTCTCACCATTTCCGGCCTCGCTTTGTTCGTTGAGGAAACGCGCGGCGCACCATTTATCGTTCATCGCTGGCACCCGCTTGGCCAGCCGCCAAAGAAAGATGCTGACCCATGACCGAGCACGCCCTTTCCAACGCCCGTATCGTTCTGGAAGACGATATTATTGTGGGATCCGTTCTGATCCGTGACGGCAAGATCGCCGATATCAGCGAAGGCGCCTCCAAAACCGGTGAGGATCTCGAAGGCGATTTCCTCATCCCGGGTCTGGTGGAACTGCACACCGACCATCTGGAACAGCACTATTCGCCGCGTCCCGGGGTTATCTGGGATAAGATCGCCGCCATTCAGGCTCACGATGCGCAGGTCGCATCATCAGGCATTACCACTGTTTTCGACTGCCTGCGGCTCGGCTCCGACGAAGATGGCGGGTTCAAGAAGGGCGAGATGCGGGAAATGGCGGATGCCATTGAAACCGCTGCCGATCAGAACCGCCTGCGGGCAGATCACCTGCTGCACCTGCGCTGTGAAGTTGCCTCCGCCGATGTGCTCGAGCATTTCGAAGATTTTGAGACCGATCCGCGTGTGCGGCTGATTTCGATGATGGACCACTCCCCGGGGCAGCGCCAGTTCCAGTCGATGGACCAATATATATTCTATTACCAGAAGAAGCGCGGACTGAGCGACGAGGCTTTCGCCGAGTTCGTCAGACGCCGGCAGACGGCATCGGCGGAGTTTTCTGCTAAGCACCGGGATTACCTGGCGGCCCGCTGCGCCGAGCGCGGCATAACAGTTGCAAGTCATGACGACGCTACAGAAGCGCATGTGGGCGAAGCGATCGGGCACGGCGTGAAACTCGCGGAGTTCCCCACCAGCGTCGAGGCGGCAAAGGCTTCGCACAGCGCCGGCATGAGCGTGCTGATGGGCGCACCGAACATCGTTCGCGGCAAGTCCCATTCCGGCAACATCGCCGCCCGTGATCTTGCCGAACTTGGCGTGCTGGATGTTCTCTCTTCCGACTATGTGCCGTTCAGCCTGCTTTACGCGCCGTTCCTGCTCGCCGACCAGGTGGAAGCCATCACTCTGCCGGAAGCGCTGCGCATGGTCACCTCCACGCCGGCACGAACGGTGGGCCTTCGCGATCGCGGCAGCATCGCAACGGGATTGCGGGCCGATCTGGTCCGAGTTCACCGTGAGGACGGCGTTCCCGTCGCCCGCTCGGTCTGGCGTCAGGGCAAACGTGTGGCATGACCGGCAACGGACAGGATAGCCGGCTTGACGGCCAGACGCTGGGTACGGTGCACGGAACCATGATCGTAATTGTCGGCCCGAGTGGGGCCGGCAAGGACACGCTGATGGATTATGCGGCAGCGCAGCTGTCCGGGCGGCCGGGCTTCCATTTCACCCGCCGGGTCATTACCCGCAGCGGCGATGCCGGCGGCGAAAATCACGATGCGGTTTCCATGCACGAGTTCAACCGGCTGGAAGAGGAAGGTGCTTTTGCCGTTTCCTGGCAGGCGCACGGGCTGAAATATGGCATTCCGGCCGCCGTCTATCGCCATCTTAATGCGGGAGACGTGGTCATCGCCAACGGCTCCCGCTCGGCCCTGCCCCAGTTCGGCACCGCGTTTGCCCGCCTCAAGGTCGTGAACATCGTTGCACGGCCGGACGTGCTGGCGAAGCGGCTGGAGCAGCGCGGGCGGGAAAGCCGGGAGGATATTCTCCGGCGGCTGGAACGCAGTTCGCTGACAGTCGTCGGGGATTTCGACGTGACAACGGTGGACAATAGCGGTGCCATGGAAGATGCGGGCAAAACCATCATGCAGGTGCTGGAGCAGAGCGCCTGCCACCGCCACATTTAAACTCCACAGGCCGAACTGCTCGACAAATGGCTTCCCAACGCTTACCATCAGGCGACAATTTCCAAACATGGTACGCCAAGGCGAGGGATGCCTGAAAAGAGGGTCAGCGACGAGATAACAGTGGTGGCCGGTCTGGCCGCCGGCGTAGCCAATTATGCACGGTCGCGGGGCATCGACATCGCCCCCATCTGCAAGGCTCTCGATATCGATCCCGCCACTTTCGGCAGCGTGACGGAGCGCATCAGCCTCGACAGATTTTGCCGCTTGCTCGAGACATGTGCGTTGATTTCCGGCGACGACGCCTTTGGTCTGCAATGCGCGTCCACCTTTCCCGCCGGCGCATCCGGCGCATTCGGATATGGCCTGATCAGCGCGCCGACAGTGCGGGCTTTCCTGCGTTTTCTTCAGGATCACGTTTATTACGCGACCAATAACAGCAATTTCACCATGGTCACGGATGCCGCGCACGTAACCCTGTCGTGGTCCTTTGCGCCTGTCATCGCCAAACGCGATCAATATGTGGATTTGTCGCTGACAGCTCTTATCCAGCGCCTTCGCGATATTCTGGGGGAGCGCGTCAACCTGGTCGAGATCGGTCTGGAACGGCCGAAACCGGTTAATATTCAGCTATTTAAAGAAAGAATGACCAAGCGTGTCAGCTTTTCGCAACCCATCCACACCATGCGCCTTCCCACATCGCTTCTGGACGTGGTCAACCCAAATGCAGATGAGCGGCTGTTCGAGCTGATGAATTTGCAATGCCGGATGCTGCGGCCGCAGACATCGGCAGACGCCACGCATTTCATCGATCAGGTGAAGCGTTACATGCAGGTGCGGCTGTCGGATGCCGAGCTTTCGCTGAGCGAGATCGCCCCCTATTTCAACCTGTCGGAACGCAGTTTTCAAAGACGGCTTGCCGAGCTTGGGACCAATCTCAACGAGATAAAGGACGCCATTCGCAAGAATGCCGGCTTCAAGCTCCTCGTGGAAAGCGATCTTCCGGTTTCCGATATCAGCTACAGGCTCGGCTATTCGACGCCGGGTGCGTTTTCGCGTTCCGTTTCCCGCTGGTTCGGGGCAACGCCAACGGATATTCGCAAGAAACACGCGCATCATTCCGCCGTATAGGGCGTATTCCCAGCATCAATATTCCACATATCCAAAATAAAATTGGGAAATATGTCGGCGTTGATAGGATTATGTATCGAAACATAACAATAAGAACGCAAAACTTGGCGTGAGATGTTATTCTCCTGAGATGGCAGACCGCCTAATAGAACGCCGCAATATGCCTTCGGGCATGACGGAAAATATTCCAAAGCTTTGAATTTTACATTGTTCTGGACAAGAACCGATTTCAGGTTTTTGCGAAGGACGGTGCAGTCATTCTTTCATCGCCAAGGATCCATGTCGGGACCGGCTGGCTGCGAGATCAGCCGCTTATTGCTTGGTTCCTGAGGCCACATCCGGCTTTGGGAAGGTCAATCTCTTTTGAGGCTGAAAGACTATGTCGTCAAAAACGCAGCATGAACGTCACCAGGCGCGTGAAATCGTCCTTTCGGATCGTGAGCGGCAATATCTGGGGCTCGTTGCGCGGGGCCGACATCCTTCTCACATTGCCTTGATAACGGGAGCGGACGAAGCGGATGTTAAAGATACTCTGGAACGGGTCCGCCTAAGGCTGGGTGCGGCCAATCTACTGAATGCCGTCAGCATTGCCCTGCTGCGCGGACTGATTGAACAGGATATTTAGAGCTTCCCTCTTGCTTAAAAAAGCTTACGCGAAATCGTCCCCTTCCCGTAAGCCAAAACCGGATGTGTTGCTTTCTGCGCCAAAAACCCACCATTTCGATGGCGGGACGGCGGACCAAAAGGCGGGTCGGAAATGATTTCCGGCCTATCGGCGCAAATGCGAGGCAGCCATACACGGTTTACCCGGCGGACTTTCCGGTCCGCCGGGTTTTCATTTTCAGTTCATAGCGACTGGATTTCGGCAAGAATATCGCTTTCGACGATGATACCGCTTTCCAGCGCCTGCCTTCGAATGCCCTGGCTTCGCCGACCGGGCAAACGCACGTTTTCCTGCTTCTCTATCTCTCCGGCGATAAGCGCCAGTCGCCCGGTAAAGGCCGCACCGCCCGACGATACGGGGTCTATGGCGATGATCGTGTGGCCGAGAGAAGGTGGCGCACCCTTGTCGTCCAGAAGGGAAGAGGCCTCGAACGCGAAGTTTCCACCGGTGAGCGCAGCGGCCATGATCTCCACCATCAGCGCCAGGGCAGCCCCCTTGGCCTCGCCCGCAGGCACCATCGTTCCGGCTATGGCTTCTTCGGGATCAGTCGTGGGTCGGCCATTCGTATCAAGCGCCCAGTCGCCCGGAATGGTTTCGCCCTTCTGGCGGGCCGCCATGATCTTTCCGCGCGCAACCTTGGAAAGCGCCAGATCGATCACCAGCGGATCTGCCTCGCCAACAGGGCTGGCGAATGCAATCGGATTGGTGCCATAGAGCGGTTTGGTGCCACCCCAAGGCGCCATGGATGCCGGAGCATTGGCGAACATCAGCGCCACGAGGCCCATTTCCGCGAAACGCTCGACTGTAAGCGCCATGACGCCCGCATGATGGGAGCGATGGATCGCGGCGAGCGCGATGCCCTGCTGCCGGGCCATGTCCGGCAACTCGTCTACGGCGCAGTCGATCGCGGGATAGGCGTAACCGTTGTTAGCGTCGATTGAAAGCACACCCGGTTTGACACGACTTGCCACCGGCCGCGCATTGCCATCGACCTTGCCAACCCGCGCCTGACGGACATAAACGGGGATACGCCGAAAACCGTGGCCGCCCTGGCCTGCAGCCTCGGATGCCACGAGCGCCTTCGCCACGGAGCGGGCGTTTTGCGGCAGAACGCCGTTGCGCTCAAAGATAGAGGATACGAGATCCTCCGCCTCTGCGATTGAGAATTTCATTCCGGAATGCCTCTGCGTGTTAAGTCGACAAGACCTACACCATCGAAAACATTCGCGAAATGCAATTCAGGCCTAAATCGGTATCGCATGAAATATCGAGTGAGCACATATTTTCACTTCGAAAATCCGCGCCGCTGGTATGGCTCTAACGGATACTGATCGGCAAAGTGATCGTCTTATTTATCTCCGGAGGAGGAGGCGGGACCGGTGAGGCACTCTGTACCCAGGCTGCGATCTGCTGGTCGACAGAGGAATCACCCGTAGACTGCACAATACTCACCCCACTAACGACACCTGCATCGTTGACCCGGAAGCGCACAGTCGCCGTCATATCACCACCACGAAGAGAGCGGGGTTTACGACGTTTGATATGTGCATGAACTTTAGCGCCCCATTTTGCGGGCGAAACGGACGCCGAAGAGAAGAAACCGGCATTGTTGCGCGATGCCGCCGTCCGGTCGGATTGCTGTGTCTCGGCCTTGGCCGTTTCGCGCAGTTCCGATGCCTGTTGCGGTTTGGGGCGCTGGGGCTCGACCTTCTTCTTGTCGTCCGGTTCTTTCTTTTCCACCTTCTTTTCGACCGGCGGCGGCGGTGGCCGGATGACGGGCAAGGGAACCTCGACATTTTCGAGTTCCGCCATCATCTGTTCCTGCACGGGATCGATCGGCTCCACCGGTTCAGGGATTTCCTGCGGTTCGACGATCTCCTCGACCGGAGGCTCCGGCGGCTGCACGGGTTCCGGCGGCGGCGTTTCCACAACCGGCTCAGGCGGCGGCGGCTCCTCCGGGGTGACTTCCTCCACCGGCTGGCTGTTGTCGCTCTTTACCTCTTCGGCATCTTCAACGTCCTGCGCAGGCGTCGTTTCCTCGGTGTTCACGGCTTCCGGTATGGCCGCCATTTCGATCATGATCGCGGCGGGCGGCGGCCCGCCGGCATCCAGTTCCTCTGGTTCCTGCATCAGGTAATAGGCAAAACCCGCATGAACGCCCAGCATGAGCATTGCTGCGGCGGACCACAACGCCGCTTCCCCGAGGCGGGAATGTCGGGACTGCGGGTAGCCGTTTTCAGTCATGGCGCGGTTCCTGGCACAGCAGGCGCGGTGGGCGGAACAGCACCGGCTGGCTGCGTTGCCGCAGGGGCATTTTCCAGCCCTACCAGAGCGATCTTCAGATATCCGGCATCGCGAAGCAGGTTCATGATTTCCATGAAGTGGCCATAGTCGACGGCCTTGTCGGCGCGCAGGAAAATTCGCGTATCCTTCTTGCCGCCCGTCTGCCGGTCGATCGCCGCTGCCAGGGCTTCGCGGGCAACCGCATCATTGCCGAGATTGAGCGACAGATCGTCCTTGACGGTCAGATAAAGCGGCTCTTCCGGGCGCTCCGCCGGCTTGGCGGTGGATGCGGGCAGATCGACATTCACATCCACGGTCGCCAGCGGTGCGGCCACCATGAAGATGATGAGCAGAACCAGCATCACGTCGATGAAAGGCGTGACGTTGATTTCGTGGTTTTCGGAGAGATCGTCTCCGCTATTTTCGCGAATACCGCCAGCCATGACCGATCACCGCCCAACCAGCGACACTGCGGGCTTGCTGCTGCCCGGCGGAATGCGGCGGAAATCGAGGTCGCGGCTGACGAGGCGTTCCACGCCGGCTGCCGCATCCGCCAGCAAATGCCGGTATCCCGTGATCGAGCGGGCGAAGACGTTGTAGATCACCACCGCTGGAATAGCAGCGACAAGGCCGATTGCCGTGGCAAGCAGCGCCTCGGCAATGCCGGGTGCCACGACGGCAAGATTGGTGGTCTGCGATTCCGAGATGCTGATGAAGGAATTCATGATGCCCCAGACGGTACCGAACAGACCGACAAATGGAGCGGTGGAGCCGATGGTCGCCAAGGCGCCCGTTCCGCGCGACATGCGGCGACCGGCATGGGTTTCAATGCGCGACAGGGCCGAGGATACACGCTCCTTGATCCCGCCGCCGTCGGTGTGTTCGACCACCGCGTCGGAAAGCTGCATTTCGTGAGTTGCCATGCGCAACATGAGCGCTGCCGGCCCGCCCTTCTTTTCGACGGCCTCAGTCGCCTCGTTCAGGGTTTTCGCCCGGCGGATGACCTTGAGCGTCGCACCGGCACGCACGCGCGCTCCGGCAAGTTCGATAGACTTCGCAACCCAGACCGTCCAGGTGACGAGCGATGCGAAAGCGAGACCGATCATCACGCCCTTCACGACCCAGTCCGCCGCCATGAACATGCCCCAGGGAGACAGGTTGTGCGGAATGTCCGCACGATGTGCGGCACTTGCGGGTTCGGCGACTACCGGTTCAACCGGGGTGAAGACCTCGTTCGGCGCTGTCGTACCGTTCGTCGGAGCGGGTTGCTCCGTCTGTGTCGGCTGCGGTGCAACACCTTCGGCTGCCGGCGTGGGATTGCTTGCGGCGGGCGCAGGCTGGGCGGGCGCGGGCTGTGTGGGCGCGGCAACGGAAGGCGGCACTGGCTGGACTGCCGGAGCGCTCGGCGCCTCAGCCGGCGACTGGGCGGGCTGCACCGTTTCCGTTGCCGGTGCAGGTGCAGGTGCAGGTGCGGGTTGGATCGGGGTCTCGGATGCCGACTGAGCAAAAACCGCTCCGGCACTCAAGCCGGCCAGCAAGGTGACCGTCATGGCAAGTGAGATATGCCGTGTTTTGTTTGCCTTGGTTAAGGACGCGGAAGAAGTTGAGGTCTCAGCTGACATAATTTTTATCCCGGATTTCCGTCGATGAACTCATCCGCAGATCGGCCGGTCCTGAAACCGGGGCCATGAACGGACGCCGTCGTGAAAGCTTGACGTTCCGATAATAAACCTGAGTTCTTTTGACAACTATTATATTGCCAAAAGAGGAACCGTAAACTCTTCTTTACAAAAAATTGACCGACCTGCGGTCTTCAGGTGTTTTGCGAGGGCGAAAACTGCGCCACCAGCGCGTGTCGGTCGCCGGGATAGGTGACCCGGACACTGGTGACATAATCCGCTCCGTGCCAGGTGCGGCGGTGGATGACGAGGCACGCCGCACCGGAAGCAATGCCGAGCGCGGTCGCATTTTTGCGATCAGCGGAAACTGCGCTGATGCGATGTTCCGCAGCACTCCAGGGAACCATTTTCAGCAGCCAAGTGCCCGGCCCAACTTGTGAAAAATCCGCCAGTTCCGCCTCCGGCACGGCCGTGACATTGATAACGCGTTCTTCAAGGCAAAAGGGAACGCCGCCGGCAAAATGCGTGCAGGTAAGCTCAAGAACCTGGGCATCGGCAGCAAGCGCCATGGCTGCGCTGTCTTTTTCACCTGCAGGGCGCAGCCGTCGCCTGTCTAGACGGTATCCATAAACAAGACCGAGCGCCTGCACCTCCCTTTCGATATCGTGGATTTCCAGCACGGCCGATTGCGCATGGGGCTGGCGAACGAAGGTGCCGAGACGCCGGCGGCGCTCGATAAGCCCGCGCTGCACCAGTTCACCGAGCGCCTTGTTCACCGTCATGCGCGAGCAGGCATATTGCCGGGTCATCTCGTGTTCGTAGGGAATACGGTACCCCGGCGGCCACTCGCCCGACATGATGTGGCGCTCGACATCGTTGCGGATGCGCTCGTGCAGTGATTTTTCCTGAAGATCGGCGCCTGTACCCCTCATACCGATGCTTCCTTCCTCCCGGTTCTATGGATCAACTATCCATGAGCAGCGGCGGCAATCGCCTCGCTGCGAATTTCCTCCGTCAACCTGGCGCGTAGCTGCGAAAACTCCGGGCTGGCCTTGACGGTGTAGTGACGCGGATGGGGCAGGTCGACCGGCATGATCGACTTGATGCGCCCCGGCCGTGCTGACATCGTCACGACCCGCGACGCCATGAACACCGCCTCCTCGATGTCATGCGTCACAAAAATGACGGTCTTCTGCTCGCGCTCCCATATGCCGAGCAGCAATTCCTGCATCAGCCCGCGTGTCTGGTTGTCGAGTGCGCCGAAAGGCTCGTCGAGCAGCAGGATTTTCGGGCCGTTTGCCAGAGCGCGCGCGATGGCTGTTCTCTGCTGCATGCCGCCTGACAGCTGTTTCGGCCAATGGTTCTCGAAGCCGCGCAGGCCGACCTTGTCGATATAGCTGTCGACGATCTCCCATTTTTCCTTCTCGGCGACACCACGTTCGCGCAGGCCGAAGGCGACGTTTTCCCGAATCGTCAGCCACGGAAACAGCGTGTAGGACTGGAACACCATGCCGCGATCCGCCCCCGGCCCTGTCACTGCCCGGCCGGACAAAAGGACTTCACCCGTCGTTGGACGGTCAAGACCGGCGATGATGCGCAGCAAAGTCGACTTTCCGCATCCGGACGGGCCGAGAATGGTGACGAAATCGTTGCGGGAGATTTCCAGATCCGTGGGCTGCAAGGCCAGCGTTGGCTGGCCGCCCTGAACGCCGGGGAAAGTGCGGCTGACGCCCTTGATAACGAGTTCGCTCATCAGGCAAGCCTCCAGGCGAAAAGCTTCCGGTTCAGCGATTTGAACGCGAAGTCAGAAATAAGTCCGATGACACCGATGACGATGATGCCGAAGATGATCTGCCCGGTCGCCATCAGCGCCTGGCTGTTGATGATCATATAGCCGATGCCCGACGACGCGCCGATCAACTCCGCAACAATGACATAGGTCCAGGCCCAGCCGAGGACGAGACGAAGAATTTCGGCAATATCGGGCGCATTGGCGGGAATGAGAACGCGGCGGACCACGCCCCGGTCTTTTGCCCCAAGTGTATAGGCAGCCTCCACCAGATCACGTCTTGTGCCGGCAACCGCCACGGCCACCATGAGAATGATCTGGAAAACCGCGCCGATGAAGATCACCAGCAGTTTCTGCATCTCGCCGATGCCGGCCCAGAGAATAAGCAGCGGCACGAAGGCGGAAGCAGGAAGATAGCGCGCGAAGGAGACGAACGGCTCAAGCAGCGCCTCGACCGGCTTGTAAGCGCCCATGGCTATGCCGACCGGTACGGCAACGAGCGATGCCAGCACGAAACCGCCGACAACACGCCAGATCGTCATGCCGATATCGCTGGCGAATCCCTGATCGGTCAGCAGATAGATGCCGTCCTTCAGCATGGTGATCGGGTCGGCCAGAAAGGTCGGCGATACGAAACCGCCGAGCGTGGCAAAGCCCCAGGCGGAGAAAAAAAGCACGAAGAACAGAATGCCGAGAAAAATCCGCGTGCTGTTCTTTATGGGTTGAAGAGGTTGCATTCTGTCGCCTGTCCGGAAAACGGGCGCGGCACTCTATCGCCGCGCCATCTAAGCGCTGTGCGTCGTCCATGACGCACAGGCGCTGCAAGGCTTCTCACTGGCTGCAATAATCCTCGAAGGAAAAGCAGCGGGTTGCTTCTGTTACTTGATGAAGGACGTGTCCGCGAGTGTCGAAAGATCGGGCTTCGATTTTATCACGCCGATTTCCAGAAGCAGATCAGCCGATTTTTCGGAGAATGTCTTGAATTCACCGTCGAAGAACTTCTGGTTGGCGGCCTTGTCCTGCCATTCCAGGAATTTCGCCGAAGCTGCGAATGCCTCGCCGGTCTGTTTTACGTCCGCTCCCATGGTCTCATAGGATTTTGCAGGGTCGGTCTTGATGAGCTCGAGCGCCTGGAAATAGCTGTCCGCAAGGGCTTTTGCCGCCTGCGGATTGGCCTTCAAGAAATCCGGCGTGCAGCCGAACGTATCCATGACGGCGGGATAATCCAGCGTCGTCGCAAGGATTTTCCCCTTGTCCGGTGCGGCGCGCACTGTGGACAGATAAGGCTCATAGGTCATGGCAGCTTCATTCTGGCCGGCGACGAAAGCCTGTGCGGCCGGTCCCGGCTCAAGGTTGACGACCTTCACGTCCTTCAGGGTCAGGCCGTTTTCCTTCAGTATCCAGGCAAGGAAGAAATAGGGGGATGTGCCCGGTGCAGAAGCGGCAACCGTCTTGCCTTTGAGGTCCGCGACCTTTGCAACATCGCTGCGCACCGCAATGCCGTCGGCTCCGTGCGACTTGTCCATCTGGAAAATCTGGGTGGACTTCACGCCGTTGGCATTCCAGGCAATCCATGTTTCGACCGTGGTGGCGGCGCACTGGATGTCACCGGAAGCAAGCGCCAGATGCCGGCTTGCCTGCGGAATCTTCTTGATATCGACCTTGAGGCCATTCTTTTCGAAAATGCCGGCCTGCTTGGCAAGCGTCAGTGGCGCAAAGCCGGTCCAGCCGGACATGCCTATCGTAACCGATGTTTCGGCATAGGCGGAAGCAGATGAAACAAGCGTCGCGATTGCGGCGATAACCCATGTTTTTTTCATGATCGGAACCCCTTTTGATTTATTTTTGTGCGATATTTTTTTCGCTTTATTTGAGGCATGCTAGGCAGGGATTTTACATTTGTCTAGACAAAATAGAGGCACTCAAACGCTTCCAGAAAGATTGCAAACAAGCCGCCCGGCATTCTAGACATAGGATAACACAGCCCGGCGCATCGGCCCGCTGTTTTCCATATCGAGCTTTTCCATGACCAGACAGAGACGCCGTAACATCATCAGGGCAAGGCGCACCGGCACCGGTATTGCGCTCGTCGCCGCCATTTCATTCATCGCCGGAATGACAGATGCGGTGGGTCTTCATCTTTCCGGCGATTTCGTTTCCTTCATGACCGGCAATACCACCCGCGCGGCCATCTCGGTCGAAGCTGGCGTTTATTCCCATGCGGCGAAATTGCTCTTCGCGATCGTCGCTTTCGTGACGGGCAATGCCGGCGGTATCGTGGTCGCACATAAATTCGACCGGAGCATCTTTGCCGTTCTCGTGGCCGTGGGATCGCTGGTGGCGATTGCCGCATTGCTGCGCGGCGATGCTTCCGCCCTGGCGCAGTTTTATCTTGTCGTTTTCGCCATGGGCATGGTCAACGCTGCCGTCGAGCATATTGAGGGGCTGCCGATCGGTCTTACCTATGTGACAGGCGCCCTTTCCCGTTTTGGCCGTGGCATCGGTCGCTATCTTCTGGGGGAGCGAAGCCTCGATTGGGGCATCCAGATCGTGCCCTGGCTCGGTATGATCAGCGGCGCAATCTGCGGGGCAGTGTTGGGCGCCACGCTACAGTACGATGCCCTGTGGGTGGTTGCGGCAACCGTTTTTGCGGTCGCCATCGCGACACTCGTCATTCCACGTTCGCTTCGCCACCGCTATAATCAAAGGGTCCGGATCAGGCGCGTCGCGCCCTGACGTAAAGCGTCGTCACTTGCGTGATATGGTGACGAATTTCGTGCCACGCACCCGCACGGTCATCAGGCAGGTTTCCTTGTCGGTTCGATCGCAATAACGCGGGTGCATCTTCAGTATGAAGACCATGTTGCCGAAACGCTTGATGAAATCGTAGCCGTAAATCCGAGCCGTCGCGATCATCAGATATCCGCCCTCTTTCACCTGGACGTAAAAATTGTAAGGGCAGCCTTCCTCATCGCAGCTGCGGCCTTTTTCGCCATCGCAGTCCAGCACGCCGTGATTGACGACGGCATCCATCAGGCCATCATTGTTGATATCCAGTCTGGTGATGAAATCATCGCCGAAGCCAGCCGTCTTGCACTCCTTGCGGAAATGATCCTTTTCATAGATCTCGGGATCGTTCACCAGCTGCTGCTGTGCCGCCAGCGCGACCGGAAACATCAAGAGGACCAGCGCCTGAAGAGCGGCAACGATAGCGATTCGCACGGCATTTTCCTTTGCATCCGTTTCGTTTATGGATGTTGCGATCATCCGGGCGGCCAGCCTAGAGTTCCGTGCTTGCGCGACACTGACGCAAACGCATCCAAATTTCCGGGGGGACCTTTTCCATGACACTGCTGGGTTTTCTCGATTATGCCGGCGTTGCCGTGTTTGCCGCAACCGGCGCATTGGCCGCCTCACGCAAGCAGCTTGACCTGATCGGCTTCCTGTTTTTCGCAGCCGCGACCGGGATCGGCGGCGGCACGGTGCGCGATCTCGTGCTCGGCAGGGCGCCCGTGTTCTGGGTGGTGAACCCGACCTATATTCTGGTCTGCGTCTCGGTTGCGGTTCTGCTTTTCTTCACCGCCTACCTGTTCGAATCCCGGTATCGGGTGCTCATCTGGCTCGATGCCGTCGGCCTGTCAGCCTATTGCGTCATGGGCGCCGCCAAGGGTCTGGCTGCAAGCGGCTCCGCAACCGTGGCCATCGTGACAGGCGTTCTGACAGCGACGTTCGGCGGCGTATTGCGCGATGTTCTTGCGGGAGAACCCTCCGTGCTGCTGCGCCCGGAAATCTACATCACCTGCGCGCTTTTGGGGGCCTCCATCTTCACCGGCGCCTATTTCCTCGGCGCGCCGCTTTATGTCGCGTCGGGCATCGGCGTATTGACGGCTTTCGGAGTCCGGTCCGGAGCGTTGATCTTCGGATGGACCTTTCCGCCCTACAAGGGCAAGCCCGGCAGACGGCCCGAAGATATATTGAAGTGAGGCGGCGAAGGCTGCCTGAAACAAAAATGGCGCCCTTAGGCGCCATGTTGCTTGGTTTATCAAACCGAAGCCTCAGCTTCGCTTGCGACGCAGGCGAATGACCACGTCCACATGGGCGATTTCCATGCCTTCGGGCGCCTCTGGCAGATTGTCGATCTGGAGATTGTTGACGGGGATGTCGAGAACCTCGTTCTCTCCTTCCACGAAGAAGTGATGGTGGTCGGACACGTTGGTGTCGAAATAGGTGCGGGCACCCTCGACAGCCAGAACGCGGATGAGACCGGCTTCGGTAAACTGATGCAGGGTATTGTAGACCGTGGCGAGAGAAACGGGCACGCCGGCGGTGATCGCCTCGTCATGCAGTTCCTCCACCGTCAGGTGGCGGTCGCCCTTTGCAAAGAGAAGATCGCCCAAAGCCACGCGCTGGCGCGTGGGGCGCAGCCCCGAGCGCCGCAGCCTCGTTCCAATATCCAATGTGGCGTCAAATGCCATGCAATCCCATTCCAAACACAGGGGTGAAACCCATCAATTGCAATAGCATATATCTTTTGCGGTGAATGCTTTCAATAGTTTCAGCGTCGCCGAGTGTCGCAAATGGCTGCAAACCGGCCATTCTTGCAAATTTCCTCTGGTTCCTGCCGGATGGTTCCTGTATGCGGACGGCATATTGAGGTAATGACTTCTGTGAAGAAGGTTCGAAGACAAAGAATGGGGGCATAATGGCCTCTGCCCTTGCAGCGCTTCATTTTGAACCTAACTTGCTCTAGTGAAGTCGATAAACACCAGTGATTGAGGAAGTGAAAGCGGTATGGCAACGAGGCAATCAAGTTACAATTACGAGGAGATCCTTTCCTGCGGACGCGGCGAATTGTTCGGTCCGGGAAATGCCCAGCTTCCGTTGCCTCCCATGCTCATGGTTCACCGCATCACCGAAATTTCCGAAACCGGCGGCGCGTTCGACAAGGGTTTCATCCGCGCTGAATACGATGTCAGCCCAGACGACTGGTATTTCCCCTGCCATTTCCAGGGCAACCCCATCATGCCGGGCTGCCTCGGCCTTGACGGCATGTGGCAGCTGACTGGCTTCTTCCTCGGCTGGCTGGGCGAAGAAGGCCGCGGCATGGCGCTCTCCACCGGCGAAGTCAAGTTCAAGGGCATGGTTCGCCCGGAGACGAAGCTTCTCCAGTACGGCATAGACTTCAAGCGCGTGATGCGCGGACGTCTCGTTCTGGGTACCGCAGACGGATGGTTGAAGGCAGACGGCGAAACCATTTATCAAGCGACGGACCTTCGTGTGGGGCTGTCGAAGGAAAAGACCGCCTGAAGCGGACGGAATAGTCCTGGCAAACGCCGGGCGGCTTCGGCCGTCCAGCCGAAATCTTAAGAAAAGGTCCATTTCATGAGACGAGTTGTTGTCACCGGCCTCGGCATTGTTTCTTCCATCGGTGGTGATGCCGCCGAAGTCACCGCATCCCTGCGCGACGCCAAATCCGGCATTTCATTTTCACCCGATTTTGCCGAACACGGTTTCAAGTGCCAGGTATGGGGCAAGCCGTCTCTCGATCCGACCGAGCTGGTCGACCGTCGCGCCATGCGCTTCCTTTCGCAGGGCGGCGCATGGAACCACGTTGCCATGAAGCAGGCGATTGCCGATTCCGGTCTCGAGGAAAGCGACATCAGCGGCAACGAGCGCACCGGCATCATCATGGGTTCGGGCGGTCCTTCCACCCGCACCATCGTCGAAGCCGCCGATATCACGCTGAAGAATAACAGCCCGAAGCGTATTGGCCCGTTTGCCGTGCCGAAGGCCATGTCCTCGACCGCATCGGCCACACTTGCGACCTGGTTCAAGATCCACGGCGTCAACTATTCGATTTCTTCGGCCTGCTCCACATCGGCGCATTGCATCGGCAACGCCGCCGAGATGATCCAGTGGGGCAAGCAGGACGTGATGTTCGCTGGCGGCCATGAAGACCTCGATTGGTCCATGTCCAACCTCTTCGACGCCATGGGCGCGATGTCGTCCAAATATAACGAGACGCCGAACCTCGCTTCCCGCGCCTATGACGTCAACCGCGACGGTTTCGTGATCGCCGGCGGTGCTGGCGTACTGGTTCTTGAAGAGCTGGAACATGCAAAGGCGCGCGGCGCCAAGATTTACGCCGAGATCGTCGGTTATGGCGCAACCTCGGATGGTTACGACATGGTGGCTCCTTCCGGCGAGGGCGCGATCCGCTGCATGCGTCAGGCCCTTTCCACCGTCAAGGGCGATATCGACTACATCAATACTCACGGCACCTCGACGCCGGTCGGCGACAGCAAGGAAATCGGCGCGATCCGGGAAGTCTTCGGCGACAAGATCCCGCATATCCAGTCGACCAAGTCCCTCACCGGCCACTCGCTGGGCGCAGCAGGCGTTCAGGAATCGATCTACGGCCTGTTGATGATGCAGGAACGCTTCATCGGCGAGAGCGCGCATATTTCCGAACTCGATCCGGAATTTGCGGGCGTCCCGATTGTTCGCAGCCGCATCGACAATGCCAAGATCGACACGATCCTTTCCAATTCCTTCGGCTTCGGCGGCACCAACGCCACGCTGGTCTTCCAGCGTCATAATGGATAATTGCCATGAACGGCATCATGCAGGGTAAACGCGGCCTCATCATGGGCGTCGCAAACAATCACTCCATCGCCTGGGGTATCTCCAAGGCGCTTGCGGCGCAGGGCGCAGAGCTCGCCTTCACCTATCAGGGTGAGGCGCTCGGCAAGCGGGTAAAGCCGCTCGCCGCCGAACTCGGATCCGACTTCATCGTGCCTTGCGATGTCGAGGATATCGCCTCGGTCGACGCGCTTTTTGCGGCAATCCGCGAAAAATGGGGTACGCTGGATTTCGTCGTGCACGCGATCGGCTTTTCCGACAAGAACGAGCTGAAGGGTCTTTACGCGGATACAACCCGCGAGAATTTCAGCCGCACTATGGTTATCTCCTGTTTCTCGTTCACGGAAATCGCCAAGCGTGCCGCCGAACTGATGACGAATGGCGGATCCATGCTGACGCTGACCTATAACGGTTCTCAGCGGGTCATCCCCAACTACAACGTTATGGGCGTTGCCAAGGCCGCTCTCGAAGCGTCCGTGCGTTATCTCGCTGCCGACTATGGCCCGCGCGATATTCGCGTCAACGCGATCTCGGCCGGCCCGGTCCGCACACTGGCGGGCGCCGGCATTTCCGATGCGCGCGCAATTTATGCGTGGAACCAGAAAAACGCACCGCTGCGGCGGACAGCGGATATCGACGATATCGGCGGATCGGCTCTTTATCTGCTGTCCAACATGTCGCGCGGCGTTACCGGCGAGTGCCACTACGTGGATTGCGGCTACAATATCACCTCCACACCCACCCTTGAGGTTCTCTCAAAAGCGGATGCGGAATAAGCTATCGTTTTTCCAGTATGTAAGAGCCCGGCGATATGCCGGGCTTTTTGCGTTTATAGCCTGTGCCATTTTTGCGAACTGATAAAGTATAACTCGTCGGGGTAACTGAATTTAAACACCGGCTGGTTATGGTCCGCAACAAATTCAACGGTTGCGCTTGCCGCATATTCTAAAGATCGACACCGACATATGCGACTGGCCAAATTGAAGCCATTGCTGGAAAAATTCGGGCTCTCGCGTGACGGGACAGCAGCCATCGAATTCGCGATCCTGGCGCTTCCCTATTTCCTCGTCGTCTTTGCGATCATCGAAACTTTCATCGCCTTGATGGCGGAGCAAGTGGTCGTCAATGCTACCGACACGATGGCGAGGCGTCTGCGCACCGGGCAGATCAGCAGTTCGATTTCCAAAGAGGATTTTCGCAAGAGTTTCTGCAACGAAGTTTCGGTGATTATCGCCTGCTCGGCTGATGAGATCAAAAAAGAACAGAAGCTTTATATAGACCTTCGCTCCTTCACCGCCTTCAAGGATATTCCAACTACGATACCCTTGAAAGCTAACGGCGAATATTACGATCTCGACACGGCGCAATTCGGCTTCAAGCCGGGTGGGCCGGACACGATCAATATGCTGCGCGTCTATTATCGCTGGCGCGTCGTCGCAGATATCATCCGACCATATCTTACCAAAATACGCCCGGCCGACGGGTCGATGCCCTCGCATTTCCTCATTGTCGCGACCGATGCTTTCATGAATGAGAAATACACCACGAGCGGGGGCTCATGATGGCAGGGCTTGTTTCCACCATCACGAACGGCAGACTTCGTTTCATCGCGCTCGTTGAACGCTTCGCACGGGATCGCCGTGGCGTGGGTGCGGTAGAATTTGCAATCGTCTTCCCGATACTGCTTGCGCTTTATCTGACGTCCTTCGAACTCACCATCGGCTACAATACCTACAAGCGGGCGAGCAGCGCTTCCGCAACGATCAACGACCTGATCTCGAAAACAAATTCCGTCGACAAGGCTTATCTGACAAGCATGCAGGACGTAACGGCTGCCGTCTTTGCGCCTTACAGCACCAAGGGTCTGCAGCTGAAGATCAGCGGCATCAAGATCGACAAGCAGAAACAGGCGACTATCGCCTGGTCCTGGAACGAGAAAAACGCGCGGCCCTATGTGCTGGGATCGCCAGTCTCCGTTCCCACACGTTTGCTTGTAGCGGACAGTTTCCTCATCCACGTCGAGCTTTCCGTGCCGCATGAATTGTTGATGTTCATGCCAGATATTTCTTCGTCCGGCGTAAGATCGATCACGATCGCACGCGATTATTTCTTCAAGCAGCGCGACGCTGAGATAACCTGCTCCAATTGCTGATGCGCCTCAGCGCTTTGCTCTAATAAACATCGCGCAGATACCGTTTTTCGCGCTTCAGCCGGTTTACATAGTCGCTTGCCGCTTCCGCAGAGATGCCCGCCTCGTGAATAACGATCTGGTGCAGAGCATCGTCAACATCCTTCGCCATGCGGGTCGCGTCGCCGCAAACATAGAAATGGCCGCCCTCTTCGAGCCATTGATAGAGTGCCTTGCCGTTTTGGCGCATGCGGGTCTGAACATAGATCTTTTCGGCCTGATCCCGCGAGAAAGCGAGATCGAGACGGGTCAGCACGCCATCGCGACTCATCTTTCCAAGTTCATCTTCGTAGATGAAATCCGACTGCCGGTGCTGATCGCCGAAAAACAGCCAGTTCCTGCCCTTTGCGCCCCGCGCCTGCCGTTCCTGCAAAAATGCCCGGAATGGCGCAATGCCCGTGCCCGGTCCCACCATGATAACGGGTGCGTCATTGTCCTGAGGCACGCGAAACGCCTTGTTCGGAGAGACGAAAATCCCGGCATTCTGCCCCGCCTCTACCCGGTCCGCGAGATAGGTGGAGCACACGCCGCCACGCTCGCGACCTTCGGCGCGATAACGCACGCTGGCGACTGTCAGATGCACACTCTTGTGCGCGGCCAGAGGGCTGGAAGAGATCGAATAGGCGCGGTGCTGTAACGGCTTCAGGAAAGTCACGAATTCAGCAAGGTCGAATACGGGTTTTTCACCGAGACTAAGCAGGTCGAGAATATCCTTGCTCCAGAGAAAGGCGGCAAGCTGTTCCCTGTCTCCATTCGCAAGGATGTGGCTGAGTTCATCGTGCCCTGCGCGCTTGCCGATCTCGGCGACCAATTCACGCGACGGTGTCGATATCTCGAACATATTGAGAAGCGCATCGCCGACCGGACGGTCGAGTCCGGCGACTTCGCCATCCGCGCTCACTCCGAAGCGTTCGAGCAGCGCGCCTACCAGTTTCGGGTCGTTTAGGGGAACGACGCCCAGAGCATCCCCCGCCTCGTAGTCGAGACCACTTTCGCCAAGATCAAATTCGTAGTGGCGAATTTCCTTGGACGAAGCAGGCCCGGAAAGAAGGCGATTGACGCTCACCTGCGCGGCATAGGGGTTCTTGCGGCTCCAGCCCTGTTTTGCCCGCGCGGGCGCCTCGGCGATCGCCGGCACAACCGCCACCTTATTGCCACCATCGATAGCGAGCGCGAGTGGCAGGGTCTCGCCGATCCAGTTGGCGGCGACATCTTCGAAATCGATATCGCAATCGATACGCGTCTTCATGCGTTTGCCGCCAAGCTGCTCGAAGCGGGTATCGATGAGCTTGCCCGCCTGGCAGAAGCCATCGTAACCGGTGTCGCCAAGCGCAAGCACGGCAAAGTTCATCTCATCCAGCCGGGGTGCGGCCTCCGTGGAAAGTGCCTCCCAAAAAAGCTGGGCATTGTCAGGCATTTCACCTTCGCCGTAGGTGGAGGTGACGACAATGACGCGCTTCATGGCGCCCAGATTATCCATGGACACATCATCCAAGGCCGTCACCACAGGCTGCATGCCCTGGGCACGGGCGGCGTCGGCTATATCCATCGCCAGCGCCTCGGCATTGCCGGTCTGGGTGCCGAAGAGAATGTTCAGCACGCTGGCCGCCGCCTTGGGAACGGCAGCGGCAACCGATGTGTCCATACCCATTGCTGCGCGGGAATGAAGCCCGGCCAGGAAGCCGGACAGCCAGGCGCGCTGGTCGCCATTGAACGGGGCATCTTGAGGAATGTAAGGTATCTTCATCATGCTGCCCTGTTCTGGCTGGATGCGGTGGCAAGGTCGGGAATGGCACGCGCCGCGAAAAGCTCCTCAAAGCCCGGCAAACGACCGATCTTCTCGATGTTTTTGCGGTTCTGCTGAATGATCCAGCCATAGGTGCCGGGGCTATCCACCGACCAGATGTTGCGGCGCGCAAGCGCCTGCTTGTAATCGTCGAGCCGCTTGGCGGCGATCATCACCGCAAGCTGCTCGTCCTCATGATCGGAAAGCGCCTCGCGCGCATATTTCAGCAGCCGCTGCATCAGCGCATAGTCCTCCGTGAGGACGAGATTGCGCACGGCTTTTTCGATGGCGGGATCGGAAGGACCGGATGCCATCGGCAACCGTTGGAGAGCAATGGCCTGCGCCATGCTCAACACCGTGTAGTTGTTGATGAGCGCATACATGTCTTCCGTATCCGTCTCACCATAGCCAGGGACGGTTCCATTCAACACGGCCTTGCGGTCGCGATAGGCGAGCTTGAACTTCCGCACCTGATGCGCCGCGAGCGCGGATGCCAGTTCCTCCAGCAGTTCCTTGCGGGGCTTGGCTTTCAGAATTTCGTCGCTGTCCTGATAAAGCAGCAGGGCGCGCGGCATGCCATAGACGAAATTGTGCTGTTCGCTTTCCCAGTTTTCCAGAATCCATGCGGCCTTGGCCGACCCTGTTTCGTCGACATGCCAGGTCAAAAGCTGGTGAACGGCCTGATTGTGGATAGATGCCTGTTCGTCCTCGCCGGTTATGGAGCCGAGCAGGATGGAATCATGGCTCACCTTCTTCGGCAGATCGCCGTAAGGGTCATATTGATAGACGAAGCCGCCGCTCATGCCGTTGCCAAAACCCTTGCCGAAACTGCCGAGGTTAAGCACAGCGCCATTGGTCATGTATTCGCAGGCGAAGTCGCCCACACCTTCGACAACGGCTGTCGCACCCGAATTGCGCACCGCGAAACGGTCGCCCGCCTGCCCTTCCACGAAAGTGCGACCGCCGGTGGCGCCGAACAATGCAAAATTGCCGACCAGCACATTGCCATCAGCATCTTGCGAACCGCCACCGGGGGAGCGCACTACGATGGTGCCGCCGCAGGCGCTTTTGCCGACACCATCATTGCAGGTACCGGTATGGACCATGACCATGCCGTCATTGCAGAAAGCGCCGAAGGACTGCCCGGCCGACCCTGATGTGTCGATGCGCACCGAACCCGCCTCCAGAAAACGGCGGCCACGGCTATCCCGCTTCACAGCCGGAAGCGCATCCGCCTCTTCGTCGGAAAGTTCGTGGTTCAGCATGCGCTCGATATCGACGGCGAGCTGGCCGCCAACACTCTTGTTGCAATTGTTGAGGAAGCGGTTGCCGCCAAGCTCGATGTTTTCCCGTCTGCTGTCGATCAGAGCCGAGCGCACGAGTTCGATGAAGGCATCGTCCAGCGCGAAGTCCTTTTCCATATAGACCGGGCTGTCGATCTTCACTTCCTCCACCACCGAAAGCATCGCGCGCAGGTCAAGCTGGCCGACGCTCGCCGGATGATCGAGGAGGTGAAGAAGATCGGAGCGGCCCCGAGCTTCGCGCAGCGAGCGCAACCCGAGTGCGGCCAATATCTCGCGGGTTTCATGGGCGATGTTCATGAGATATTGCGCCAGCGCGCGTGGATCGCCGTTGAAGGCTTCCTGATTGGTGGTGAGGCCGGCGGGGCACTTGATGTTGCAGTTCTTCGCCATGACGCATTTCAGCATCATCAGCGCCGTGGTGCCGAACTCGAAGCTGTCGCCGCCAAGAAGGGCCGATTTCACCACGTCGCTCGCCGTCTGGTGCGCGCCGGAGCAGCGCAGCAGCACCTTGGCACGAAGGCCCGTGGCGCAAAGCGCCTGATGCACCTCGGCGATGCCGATTTCCGCCGCGCGGCCGGTATATTTGAGGCTGGTGACGGCGGCCGCACCTGTGCCGCCGGTATTGCCGGCAACATTGATGACATCCGCACCCGCTTTCGCAACACCGACTGCAATCGTGCCGATGCCTTCCGACGAGACGAGCTTGACGATGACGCGCACGCGCGCCGCCTTGGCGTCGTGGATAAGCTGGGCCAGATCCTCAATCGAATAGGTATCATGGTGCGGCGGCGGCGAAACCAGCTCGACGCCTGGGGTGCCGCCACGGGCCGCGGCTATTTCCACCGTTACCTTGGGGGACGGCAATTGCCCGCCCTCGCCGGGCTTTGCACCCTGGCCTATCTTGATCTCTATTTCCTCCAGCATCGGGTCGGCAAGATAACCCGCCCAGACACCAAAACGGCCAGAGGCGAACTGCTTGATGCGCGAGGCGCGGATGGTGCCGTAACGGGAAATATGCTCGCCGCCCTCCCCCGAATTCGACATGCCGCCGACCATATTGGTGCCATGCGCCACCGCCTCATGGGCGGCTGCGACCAGCGCGCCATGGCTCATCGCACCCGAAGCGAGGGTCTTGGTGATTTCACTCGCCTTTTGCACGGCGTCGAGCGCAATGCTGTCAGGTGCGGTGCGGATCAGCGACAGATAGGTGAATGCTTCACCCTTCGCCTGAACCAGAAGCGCGCCGCCCTCCAGCCAATGGCCGGCAATATCCTCACCGAAACGGTCGAGCAGCGACTGACCGAGTGCGGCAAGCCGGGCAAGCTCATGACCGTGCGGGCCGGTCAATTGCAGCCGGAACGCGCCTTCGCCCGCACTTTCGCAGAGCAATCCGCGCACCATGAAGCTGTTGTTGCCACGTCTGGAAAAGCGCCCCATCTCGCGGCGGAATTCTTCGGCCGAACCGGCAAAGGTCACATCGGCCGGCAATTCCAGAACATCACGAAGGGCTGCCGGACGGCGGGCCCTTTCTTCGGCCATCATGCGTGCGAAGGCGCGGTAACCGGGCGTTACCTCGAAAGCGTCGATTGCTTCGGGCGTCAGCCGGTCGAAGCTGTTGTGATAATAGGCCGCATCGTTGAGGCCGAAAGCATCCTCCAGCCGGTTGAGCGGCAGGAGACGCAGCGCCTCTTCGTTGTCGGTTCCCTTGTCGAAACCGATCTTTTCCTCGGTCATATCAACGAAACCGCGAACCGCCGTCGTACCATAGGAATGGCCCGCACCTTCGGCGCGCTCCTTGAAGAGACCGAGCAGCGGAATGTCGTTTTCACCCTTTACCGACAGCGCCTTTCGATGCCAGTCCACTACTGCCTGCGCGATGACAGCGAAGGTAACGCCACCGACCGGGGTCTTAACATTGGGGAAATAACGCTTCAGCACAGGATCGTTGGTGTCGAGGAAGTTCGGTTCGAAGAATTCGCCGCCAATATAGCTTTCCGCCGTGCACAGCCCGACCTTGCCCATGGTCTTCATCAGCGACTTTTCAGCCGCCTTGGCAAAACGCTTGAAGGCCTTGTCAGCATCGGCGCCGAATTTCTCTTCCGCACGGAACTGCACGCCGAGTGGGTAGACAGCCGAAGCCCCGAAGCCAAGGCCCGCCGCGATGTGATGCGAGGAAGAAAATTGCCCACTTTCAACGATCAGGGACACGCGCAGCCGCAGACCCTCCTCGATCAGCCGCTGGTTGATGGCGGAGACGACCATGATCATCGGCAAGGCCGCACGACCTGCCGAAACATGCCGGTCAGTGACGACGGCAATACCGCCCTCCCCAGCCGCGAAAGCCACAACCTCACCGCAGAGGCCATCTATAGCCTGACGCAAGGCCGCTTCGTTGGCACTCGCAGCATCAAAGATCGGCGTATAGAGCATTTCGAAACGACGAACTGGCGTCTCCGACTGCTCGCGAATGCGCAGCATGTCGAGATGGGTCAGGATCGGGGAGCGCACGACAATCTGCCGGGCCACTTTCGCACCGCTATTCGGCTTTGCGCCGAGCGCCACGCGCAGCGTCATGCCATCGGCCTCACGGATGCTGTCGAGCGGGGGGTTGGTGACCTGCGCAAAGCGTTGCGAGAAATATTTGGCAACCCCGCCTTCCTGATCGGAGAGCGCGTTGATGGCATTGCCATAACCCATGGCCGAGATTTTTTCAGCACCCGACGCCAGCATCGGATCCATCAGGAACTTGAAGCTCTCCTGATTGTGCGAATAGGCGACATAACGCTGATGCCGTTCCAGATCGCCATTGTATCGAAGCGGCGATCCCTGCTTTTCGGCGGGCACCTCCGGCAAATCCGCAAGCATGACGCGCGCTTCGGACAATAGTGACGGGTAGTCCCGCCGCGCCGCCAGAAGCTCCAGCGCTTCGACGGTGGAAAAGGCGCGTCGTTCGGCGTGGTCGTAATAAAGCATGCCGCCGGCCTCGATGCGGCCGCGACGAATGACGCTTTCGGCCGGAAAGGCGATCTGCCCCGCCTCCGACATGACGCAGAGATAATCGTCTGTCTCGACGGTCCGCAGCGGACGCAGGCCGAGGCGATCGAGCCGTGCGCCGATGATGGTGCCGTCGCCGAAAATCAGCGCGGCCGGGCCGTCGTTCTTCTCTTCGTAGAGCGAGAAATATTCCAGCATCGCCTTGACGCCGGGCGACAGCGTGTCGTCGCTTTCCCAGGCGGGCGGCATCATCGAGACGACGCCGGTGACGAGGTCGAGACCATCCTCCATCACCCGCGCCTGCAATGTCTGGTCCAGACGGCAGCTGTCAGACTGGCCCTTCGGCCGGATGATGCTGGCATTTTTCGCCAACGCCACGGCTGCTTCCGACAGCCGGTTCTTCTTGTCGGTGTTGAGTTCGCCATTATGCGCCATCAGCCGGAAGGGCTGCGCCATGGAGGGATGCGGATCGGTATTGGTGGAAAACCGCGTATGGAAATACATCGTATGCACTTCATGGCGCGGATCGGTCAGGTCGCAGAAATAGGGCATGACCTCATGCGAGTTCAGACGCCCTTTCAGAACCTGCGTGCGCGCGCTGAGCGACAGCGGATAAAAACCGGCAAGTTCCGGCGCGGTGTAGGCAAGCGCCTCGATAGCGAGCAGCGCCTTGTGGATACGCCAGTCAAACTCGGCAAGGGTTGCGCATTCCGCTGGCGCCGAAAAGACCCATTGCCGGATCGGCAATTGATAGGAAATGGCGGCCGCGCGGATGGCCACGTCATTCACCGGTACATCGCGGACGAGCAGGATCGAGAAGCCCTGTTCCTCCAGAGCACTGCCGATGATGCCGATCGCCTGGTCATGAAATGCAGGGTTCTGCGGCAGGAAAAAATTGCCGACGCCGAACCGGCCGGCTTGCAAGGAATCGTTGTTCGTCAGCTTCCGGAAAAATGAGAGTGAAAGATCGAGCGACACGCCAGCACCATCGCCCACGCCTTCCGCCGACATGCCGCCGCGATGCGGCACGGCACAGAGCGCCTCGTGACCGCGCTTCAGCACATCATGCGTCTGCACGCCGTCCTTGCGGGTGATGAAACCGACGCCACAGCTGCTTTTCTCAAAAGCCGCATCGTAAAGGCCGAATTTTTGCTCCGTCACGCTCAAGGTTCTCTCCTCTCGTTGCGCATTCCGCGCGGCATCGCCCTTTTCCCGAAACCCGGCGCGTCAGCCGGCACTCTGCGGGCGGAGCCGCAGGCGACCTGGCTGCTCCTCTTCTTTTCTGCTTATCGGCGTTTAATGGCGCGAACGGTCGTTTTGCGGCCGCCAAACGGCGTGGCGGCATTGGCCGCTTTCTCGCAAATAATGATCGTCATCGTTCGCATTGCGTTCCCTGATGGCCGGCATTTCCGGCAGTGAGACACATTGAATTACGTCAGTATTGCTTACATAATATTTCATGATGGACCGAGTCAAGATTAAAATCGGCCCCACGCAATAAAAAAACAAAAACGCCGCGAAATCCGACAGGATTCCGCGGCGCGATGGCTGCAGAGATGGTTATATTGCCCTGTTCACTCCGAGGGCATGTCCAGCGTTCGGCTGAACCACAGGGCGACCAGTGTACAGACTGCACCCGACATCAGATAAATACCGACCGCAAACAGTCCGAATTTGGACGAAAATCCGAGCGCGACGAGCGGTGCAAAACCCGCGCCGATCAGCCATGAAATATCCGAGGTTAGCGAAGCGCCGGTATAACGGTATTCGCGACTGAAGCGGGAGGCGAGCGCACCGCCCGCCTGACCGAAGGAAAGGCCAAGCAATGCAAAGCCGACCAAGACGAAAAGATAACGCCCTATATCACCCGAACTCAGCAGGAGCGGTGCCACGAGGCTGAAAAGACCGATCAGCACTGCGGCGAAAGCCAGAAGCTTCCGCCGGCCGATTTTGTCGGCGAGAATACCGGACACCACGATCATGCCGCCGGCGATGATGGCGCTGACGAACTGCACGAACAGAAAGTCCGAAACCCGCTGGGTGGTATTGAGGGAAACCCAGCTCAGCGGGAAGACCGTGACGAGATGGAAGAGCGCGAAGCTTGCCAGTGGCACGAAAGCGCCCGTCAGCACGACCGGAAACTGCGAGCGCAGCATCTTGAACATGGGACGCGGCTCCAGCTCATGCTGTGCCAGCATGGACTGGAATTCCGGCGTGACAATCATGCGCAGGCGGGCAAAGAGCGCGAGAACATTGAGCGCCAGTGCAACGAAGAACGGGAAACGCCAGCCCCAGGCCAGGAATTCCGCGCTGGAGAGCTGCGTCACGAACACGATGAAGAATGCGCTGGCAAGACCAAAGCCCATCGCCGCACCAATTTGTGGCATCATGGCGTACCAGCCGCGCTGCTTCGGCGGTGCGTTCATGGCGAGGAGCGAGACAAGACCATCCCAGGCACCGCCAAGACCAAGTCCCTGACCGATACGGAATACCGCCAGAAGACAGGGGGCAAGCATGCCGGCTTCCGCATAGGACGGAAGAAAGCTGATCGCCATCGTGGAACCACAGAGCGTGAACAGGGCCGCCATCAGCTTGACGACGCGTCCGAACTTTCGGTCGATCTGGAGGAAGATCAATGAACCGATCGGCCTTGCGATGAAGGCCAGCGAGAAGACCGCAAAGGAATAAAGCGTCGCCGTCAGCGGATCGACGAAGGAAAAGAAGACATGCGGAAAAACGAGCGCGGAGGCGATGGCGTAGATGAAAAAGTCGAAAAACTCCGTCATTCTCGCAAGAATGACAGCAATTGTAATGCGATCCGGATCGACCTTGACCGGATCGGTTCCATGTCCGTTCGCTTCCGGCGCCTGCCCAAAAGATGGAGCAGCATCAGTATAACTCATAATATCCCTCCTGCGTCATGGACGAACCATTTCCTGTAACGCGCCGGCTCCTCTTCCTTAGCGTTATGATGCGACGGATTGTCACACGCACCCTACGTAACGTCAATTGAAGTTTGATAAGAAAGGCTTGCCCCGGAAGCGCGCTATGCGATAATGCAGCCGCTCCGCCTTCAAACGCGGCTCCGCTAAGCCTATGGTGCATCGCGAAGGTTTCGCTGCACCGCGACAATATACCTCATTTCAAAAATGATGTTCGGCAATTAATCGCGGCATAATCCAAACTGTACGAGTTCAAAGAACGTGCGCATGATCAAGAAAATCACATCTGCCTTTCTGGCAATCCCCGCACTGCTGCTGCTTAGCGGCTGTAACCTCGTGGTGATGAACCCTTCGGGCGACGTCGCCATCCAGCAGCGCGACCTCATCATCACGTCCACCGTTCTGATGCTGCTCATCATCGTCCCGGTTATCGCCCTGACGCTGTTCTTCGCATGGAAGTACCGCGAATCGGCGAAGGCCGAGGATTACGATCCCGAGTGGCATCACTCGACGCGCCTTGAAATGGTGATCTGGTCCGCCCCGGTCGCCATCATCCTGATGCTCGGCACGGTGACCTGGATTTCCACCCACCGTCTCGACCCCTACCGCCCGCTGGAGCGTATCGACGAAAACCGTCAGGTTACCGCCGAGACCAAGCCGCTTACGGTGGAAGTGGTGGCCATGGACTGGAAGTGGCTGTTCTTCTACCCCGAGCTCGGCATCGGCAGCGTCAATGAATTCGCAGCTCCGGTCGATGTTCCGATCAACTTCAAGATCACCGGCACGACCGCGATGAATTCGTTCTTCGTTCCCGCACTCGCCGGCCAGATCTACGCCATGGGTGGCATGCAGACCAAGCTGCACGCGGTCATCAACAAGGAAGGCGTTTATGACGGCTTCTCGGCCAACTTCTCCGGCCCCGGCTTCTCGCATATGCGCTTCAAGTTCCATGGTCTCAGCCAGCAGGGCTTCGATCAGTGGGTTGCGAAGATCAAGGATGGCGGCAAGGGCTTCGGCCGCCAGGAATATCTCGACTTCGCCAAGCCTTCGGAACGTGAGCCGGTGCAATATTTCGCCTCCGTCGATCCGCAGCTTTACGATGCCATCCTCAACCGCTGCGTCGAGCCCAACAAGCTCTGCATGCGTGACATGATGCATATCGACGCCAAGGGCGGCGGCGGCAAGGAAGGCATCGATATCGCCAAGGCGCTGAACTCCGTCGTCTGTACACCGCTTTCACCTTACGGTGTCGCCAGCGGACCCCAATCCACTCCGGCTGCGATCGAAGGACAGACTTTCGAACCCGCGGCGCTGCCGGAAACGAAACAAGTCGCTGGCTGACGGATAAGTCCCGGCATTATGCGGCGCGGCCAATGGCTGCGCCGATCTTATGTCTTAGAATCGCAAGAGGCTAAAAATGATCGTCAATTCCGATCAAACGTCATTCCTGTTCGGGAAGCTGACATGGGAGTCCATCCCGCTTCACGAGCCCATTCTCGTCGCGACCTTCGCGGCAGTGGCTCTGGGCGGCATCGCCGTCGTCGGCGCCCTCACCTATTTCCGGCTGTGGGGTTATCTCTGGAATGAATGGTTCACGAGCATCGATCACAAGAAGATCGGTATCATGTACATCATTCTGGCACTCGTCATGCTGCTGCGCGGTTTCGCAGATGCCATCATGATGCGCGTCCAGCAGGCGATCGCCTCCGGCGGATCGGAAGGCTATCTTCCGCCGCACCATTACGACCAGATTTTCACGGCCCATGGCGTCATCATGATCTTCTTCATGGCCATGCCGATGATCACCGGTCTCATGAACTTCGTCGTGCCGCTGCAAATCGGCGCCCGCGACGTTTCGTTCCCCTTCCTCAACAACTTCTCGTTCTGGATGACCACGGCCGGCGCCGTCATCACCATGATCTCGCTGTTCATCGGTGAATATGCGCAGACTGGCTGGCTTGCCTATCCGCCGCTTTCCGGCATTGATGGAAGTCCGGGCGTGGGTGTGGATTATTACATCTGGGGTCTGCAGATCGCCGGTGTGGGCACGACGCTCTCTGGTATCAACCTGATCGTCACGATCATCAAGATGCGCGCACCTGGCATGACCATGATGCGCCTGCCGATCTTCGTCTGGACGTCGCTGTGTTCGAACATCCTGATCGTGGCATCCTTCCCGATCCTGACCGGCACGCTCGCCCTTCTGACCCTTGACCGTTACGTTGGCACGAATTTCTTCACCAACGATCTCGGCGGCAACCCGATGATGTATGTCAACCTCATCTGGATCTGGGGCCATCCCGAAGTTTACATCCTGGTGCTGCCGGCCTTCGGCGTCTTCTCGGAAATCGTCTCGACCTTCTCCAACAAGCGTCTTTTCGGTTACGCCTCGATGGTCTATGCGACGGGTGTCATCACCATCCTCGCCTACATCGTTTGGCTGCACCACTTCTTCACCATGGGTTCCGGCGCAAGCGTCAACGCTTTCTTCGGCATCACCACGATGATCATATCGATCCCGACCGGTGCGAAGATCTTCAACTGGCTCTTCACCATGTACAAGGGCCGCATCAAGTTCGACGTTCCGATGCTGTGGACGATCGGTTTCATGATCACCTTCGTCATCGGCGGCATGACCGGCGTTCTTCTCGCTGTTCCGCCGGCGGACTTCGTGCTCCACAACTCGCTGTTCCTCATCGCCCACTTCCACAACACCATCATCGGTGGCGTGGTGTTCGGTGTGCTTGCGGGTATCGTCTACTGGTTCCCGAAGGCCTTCGGCTACCGCCTCGATCCGTTCTGGGGCAAGCTGTCCTTCTGGTTCTGGTTCATCGGCTTCTACTTCGCCTTCATGCCGCTTTACATTCTCGGCCTGATGGGTGTGACCCGCCGTATCAGCCAGTTCGAGGACAATTCGCTCCAGATCTGGTTCCTGATCGCAGCCTTCGGCGCCTTCCTGATCGCGCTCGGCATCGCTTCCTTCGTCATCCAGCTCATCGTCAGCTTCTTGAAGCGCGATCAGCTCCGTGACGTGACCGGCGATCCCTATCATGGGCGTACGCTGGAGTGGTCGACCTCGTCGCCGCCGCCTGCCTACAACTTCGCTTTCACGCCGGTTGTCCATGACGTCGACGCCTGGGCGGATATGAAGAAGCGCGGTTACGACCGTCCCAAGGAAGGCTTCATCCCGATCCATATGCCGAAGAACACCGGTGCGGGCGTAATCATCAGCGCCATCAGCGTCGTGCTTGGCTTTGCCTTGGTGTGGCACATCTGGTGGCTGGCGGCTCTGTCCATGCTCGCCATCATCGCGGTCTCGATCGCCCATACCTTCAACTACAACCGCGAATACTACATTCCTGCCTCCGATGTTTCGACAGTCGAGGCGGAACGTACGAAGCTGCTTGCGGAACAGGCGTAACGAATATGGCTCATACACCTGCACAAAGCGCCGCGGGCGCGGAAACACCGGTCTTCTACCTCAAGGAAGACCACCACCCGGAGAACGGCACCTCGCTGGGCTTCTGGCTCTATCTGATGAGCGACTGCCTCATCTTCGCAACGCTGTTTGCCACCTATGCCGTTGTCGGCCGCAACTACGCGGCCGGCCCTTCGGGCGCAGATCTGTTCGATCTGAAGCTTGTGGCGATCAACACCGCCTTCCTGCTTTTCTCTTCCATCACCTATGGCTTCGCCATGCTGGAAATGGAAAAGCAGAAGGTGAAGACGACGCTGATCTGGCTCGGCATCACCGGTCTCTTCGGTCTCGCCTTCCTCGCCGTGGAACTTTACGAGTTCCATCACCTGATCGAAGAAGGTGCAGGTCCACAGCGTTCGGCGTTCCTTTCCGCCTTCTTCGCGCTGGTTGGAACGCACGGTCTGCACGTCACCTTCGGCGTGATCTGGCTCGTCACACTGATGTTCCAGGTCGCAAAACATGGTCTGATCGCCGCAAACAAGCGTCGCCTGATGTGCCTGTCGATGTTCTGGCACTTCCTTGACGTCATCTGGATCGGCGTCTTCTCCTTCGTTTATCTCATGGGAGTTCTTTGATGAGTTCCGAAGCACACGCACACCACGACGCGCATGGCGACGACCATCATCACCATGATGGCGCCAGCCACGGCACGTTCAAAAGCTACATGATCGGCTTCGTCCTGTCGGTCATCCTGACGGCGATCCCGTTCTGGCTGGTCATGGGCGACGTTCTTGAAAACAAGACGCTGCTGGTCATCGCGATCATGGGTCTCGGCGTCATCCAGATCTTCGTTCACATGATCTACTTCCTGCACATGGACACCAAGTCCGAAGGCGGCTGGACCTTCATGGCGCTGATCTTCACCGTCGTGGTGCTGCTGATCACGCTCTCCGGCTCACTCTGGGTCATGTACAACATGAACAAGAACATGATGCCGCTGCACATCGAGGATGTGAAAAACCTGCCCTGAGCAGCCATAGATCAACGGCCCGCCGGATTTACGGCGGGCCGCTTTCTGCGCCAGCACACGACCCCCGCAGCGCATAACCCCATGAATCGTCGGCGCGATTTATGGGGTTATTTGCTGGAAGACCCGGATGCCGGCAGCCGACAGTGTTGCCGCAGCAAACCGCATGGCCTTGCAAGGACTGTGAAACCATGACCGATCCGTCCACAACCGCCCCGCACACGCGACACATCCGCCCCGCAGCAATCGTCGTCCTGCTTCTGACCATTGTACTGACAGGCTTCCTGCTGGCGCTTGGAACATGGCAGGTTCAACGCCTCTTCTGGAAGCTCGATCTCATCGAACGCGTCGAAGCGCGCGCCCATGCCGCACCTGTGGATGCACCGGCAGCGAGCGAATGGCCGGCCCTTGCAGACCCCACGGACTATGAATATCGCCGCGTGAAACTGTCCGGCACCTTCCTCAACGACAAGGAGATCCAGGTCTATACGGTCAGCGATCTCGGCCCCGGTTACTGGGTGATGACGCCGCTGAGACGCGATGACGGATCGAATATCATCGTCAATCGCGGCTTCGTGCCTTCGGACAAACGCGATCCATCCTCGCGCCGGGAAGGCGAGCCAACCGGGCAGGTCGAGATCGTCGGGCTGATGCGCGCGCCAGAAACCGGCGGGCTTTTCCTCCGAACCAACGATCCGGCAAATCGGCGCTGGTACTCCCGCAATATCCCGCAGATATCGCAGGCATCCGGCCTTTCCGGCGTGGCGCCCTTTTATGTCGATGCCGATGCGACGCCCAATCCGGGTGGCCTACCGGTCGGCGGCAAGACCATGCTCACCTTCCCCAACAACCACCTGTCCTACGCCATCACATGGTATATTCTGGCGGCCATGGTAATTGCCGCTGGATGGTACGTGCTGCGCAATCTCAACGCGCCGAAATCGAAACGGGAAGAGGATTGAGCAGCCGGTTTTACCGGATGGTTCATAAAATCACTTCCTTCTTCACGTTTTGCTGATCTATAACGACAGTTCGGCCTGACATTGCCCGTCGGCGCATTTTCGTTTCGGTGAGTTATGGCAAGAGCATTTCTTCTCGTTCTGGATTCCTTCGGTGTCGGCGGTGCGCCTGACGCGGAGCATTATGGCGACCTTGGTGCCAATACGCTCGGTCATATCGCCGAATTCTGTGCGGCAGGTGCTGCCGACAGGCCAGGCCTTCGGGCGGGTCCGCTGAAGCTGCCCAACATGTCTTCGCTCGGTCTTCTGGAGATTGCACGACAATCAAGCGGCGACATTCCCGCCGGCATGGAACCGCCGGAGCGTATTTTCGGCCTGCATGGCTCTGCCAGCGAAATATCAAAGGGCAAGGATACGCCCTCAGGCCATTGGGAGATCGCGGGCACGCCCGTCACCTTCGACTGGGGCTACTTCCCGACAGAGGGCGACGCCTTTTCTCCCGAACTGGTGGAGTCCATCTGCACGCAAGCGGATATTCCAGGCATTCTCGGCAATTGCCACGCTTCTGGCACCGAGATCATCGCGAAGTTTGGCGAAGAGCATATCAGGAGCGGCAAGCCGATCTGCTACACCTCATCCGATTCCGTGTTCCAGATCGCCGCGCACGAGACCCATTTCGGATTGCAGCGGCTCGTCACGCTCTGCGAGACGGTGCGCAAGCTACTCGATCCGCTGAATATCGGCCGTGTCATTGCCCGTCCCTTCATCGGCGAGACGGTCGCCACTTTTGAGCGCACCGGCAACCGCCGCGACTTCTCCGTTCCGCCGCCCGAACCGACATTGCTCGACCGCCTTGTGGAGGCTGGCAGGAAAGTGCACGCGATCGGTAAGATCGGCGATATCTATGCCCACAAGGGTGTCTCGCGCATCATCAAGGCAAATGGCAACAGCGCCCTGATGGACGCAACACTGCACGCTATTGACGAAGCCGAAAACGGCGATCTTGTCTTCACCAATTTCGTCGATTTCGACATGCTCTACGGCCATCGCCGCGATGTTGCCGGTTATGCGGCGGCGCTTGAAACCTTCGATGCGCGCATCCCGGAAATCCATCGCAAAATGGCGCCGGGCGACATCGCCATCCTTACTGCCGACCATGGTTGCGATCCCACATGGCGGGGCACGGACCATACACGGGAAAGGGTGCCGATCATGGCATTCGGGCCGGGCATCCGCTCACGCGATGTCGGCATTCGTTCAAGCTACGCCGACATCGGCGAAAGCATCGCCCACCATCTAGGAATCGAGGCCGGTTCACACGGCAGGAGCTTCATTTGACATCGCATTTGCTGAAAGCGGAAATTCACTGCCACCTGGAAGGTGCGGCACCCCCTGCCCTCGTCGCACAACAGGCTGAGAAATACGGCATAGACACCAGTAGCTTTCTGCGCGACGGCCAGTACGTCTGGTCGGATTTTGCGCAATTCATCCAGTGCTACGATGCGGTGGCGCAGGTGTTCAAGACCGATGAGGACTATGCGGTTCTGACGGAAACCTATCTGACCGAACTTGCCGAGGCCAATACGATCTACAGCGAGCTCATCATCTCGCCCGATCATGGCGACCGCATCGGGCTCGGCGCTGACGCCTATCTCTCCGGTATCGCCGAGGGCATCCGGATCGCGAAAGAAAAGACTGGTATCGAAACCCGCATCATCGTGACCGGCGAGCGGCATTTCGGTCCTGAACGGGTGATCGCGGCGGCTGAGTATGCAGCACGCACGAAACACCCGCTGGTGACCGGTTTCAACATGGCAGGCGAGGAGCGCATGGGCCGCGTCGCCGATTATGCGCGCGCCTTCGATATTGCCCGCGATGCCGGGCTTGGGCTGACCATCCATGCGGGTGAGGTCTGCGGACCAGAAAGCGTCGTCGATGCGCTCGATCTCGTAAAGCCGTCGCGCATCGGGCATGGCGTGCGCGCCATCGAAGACGCCGCTCTCGTCGCCCGGCTGGTTGAGGCGGGAACAGTGCTTGAGGTCTGCCCCGGATCAAATATCGCGCTCAACGTTTATCCCGATTTCGGCAGCCATCCGCTGAGGGCGTTGCGCGATGCCGGGGTGCGCGTCTGCATCAGTTCCGACGATCCGCCATTCTTCTTTACCTCGCTTGCCCGGGAATATGCGCTGGCTGCGGATGCATTCGGTTTCAGCGATGCCGAGATCAACCGCATGACCCGAACCGCACTGGAAAGCGCCTTTGTGGATGAAATCACACGCGCCCGGCTGCTTGCAAAACTCGATAGCCATTAGGCATCGGTTGGCGGGGTAAAACCGCGAAGAAGGCTTGCGAAAAGCCTGCTTTCGGTGAATTACAGGGGCACAGGATAAAAAAGGAAGGCCAGTTTCATGGACGGCGTCACAGTCATCGAACATCCGCTGGTGCGGCACAAACTTACCATCATGCGCAAGAAGGAAACCTCGACAGCCGGCTTCCGCCGCCTGCTCAGGGAAATCTCGACGCTGCTCTGCTATGAAGTGACGCGCGACCTTGAAATGACGATGGAAACCATCGATACGCCGCTCGAAACCATCGAGGCTCCGGTGCTCGAGGGCAAGAAGCTGGTTTTCGCCTCCATTCTGCGTGCCGGCAACGGCCTTCTGGAAGGCATGCTCGAGCTCGTGCCTTCGGCGCGTGTTGCGCATATAGGTGTGTATCGCGATCACGATACGCTGGAGGCGGTCGAATATTACTTCAAGGCTCCTGAAAGCCTTGATGCCCGCCTTATCATCGTCGTCGATCCAATGCTGGCGACTGGCAATTCCTCCATCGCTGCGGTTGAAAAGTTGAAAGAGCGGGGCGCGAAGAACATCCGCTTCCTATGTCTTCTGGCCGCACCCGAAGGCATCAAGAATTTCCGCGAAGCGCATCCCGATGTGCCGATCTATACTGCCGCAATCGACAAGCAGCTGAATGAAAAGGGTTATATCGTTCCCGGCCTCGGCGATGCCGGCGACCGCATGTACGGCACGAAATAACACCGTTCATCATCGCTTAACCGTTTGAGCCATTCGCCGACCAACAAGCGGCGAATGGCTTTTTCTTTTAAGATTTCAGCATGTTTTGCGTCTATTCTGCATAGGGATAACCCTGCCTTCTCAGGAGCGACGACTTGCTGGCGCGTACGATTTTTCTGCTTATCGGTCTTTCGGTCAGCGCCACGCAGATTCCGGCGCTGGTGGAAAAATTTCAGCCGCGCCCGGAAGCCAAGGTGGAAAAAGCTGAAGTCAAATCGGAAGCCGTCAAACCGGAACCCGTTTCGCTTGGTGGCGTCAATCTGAAAGCGGACGCACGCGGCCACTTCAACGCCGCCTTCCGTATCAACGGCAAATCTTTCGACGGGCTTGTCGATACCGGCGCCTCCATGGTTGCCATCAATGAGACTATCGCCCGGCGGCTCGGTTTCGGCGTCAACAGCCTCGATTTCAAATATCCGATCTCAACCGCCAACGGCCAGACCATGGCGGCCTATCTGAAGCTCGACCGGGTGGAAATCGGCACGATCCGCGTTCAGAATGTCGACGCCATGGTGCTGAAAGACAATGCGTTGAGCAACATGCTTGTTGGCATGAGCTTCCTGAAACAACTATCTTCATTCAAGGTATCGGGTGGCGAAATGAGGCTGGTCAGGTAACTCGCTCGAGGACCACAGTGCCGGTTTCCATCGCAGTGTCAGCAACCCCATAGCAGGCCGTAATCCTTTTGACGGCAAGTTCCGCTTCTTCCTTAGAGGCCGCATGGACGCTGGCGATTGTTTCGCCTTTTTCCACTTTTGTGCCGAGCGGCAGGATATCGGAGATCCCGACCGAAGGGTCGATCTTGTCTGACGGCATTCTTCTGCCGCCGCCAAGCTCGACAACGACCATGCCGAGATCGCGCGTCGCACAGGATGCCAGCCAGCCGCTGCGCTCAGCCGAAACCGGGAGAATGACCGGCGCAGATGGCAGGTAACGCGACGGATGATCGACAAAGTCCGCAGGCCCGCCAAGTGCTGCGACCATTTTCGCAAAGACTTCCATGGCACGACCGGAGGAAAGGGCGGCCTCAGCCAGCGCCTCGCCTTCATCCAGAGTGGCCGAGCTGCCCGCTTGCACCAGCATTTCCGCAGCAAAGGCAATAACCACCTTTTCGAGACGTGTTCCCACCTTGCGGCCAGCCAGAAAGTCCAGGCAATTGACGATTTCGACCGCATTGCCTGCGGCATCGCCAAGCGGCTGGTTCATGTCGGTTATAAGAGCCGTCGTCGGCAGGCCCGCGCCATTTGCCACATCGACCAGCGCGACGGCGAGATTACGGGCATCCTCCACACTCTGCATGAAAGCGCCGTTGCCGACCTTCACATCCAGAACCAGCGTCTGAAGCCCGGCCGCAAGCTTCTTCGACAGAATGGAGGCGGTGATCAACGGGATGGAATCCACCGTCGCGGTCACGTCCCTGATAGCATAGAGGCGCTTGTCTGCGGGTGCGAGATCGCCCGTCTGGCCGATGATGGCACAGCCGACCGTCTTGACCGTCCGGCGGAACAGGGCTTCGTCCGGCATCACATCGTAACCGGGGATCGCTTCCAGCTTGTCGAGCGTGCCGCCGGTATGGCCAAGGCCCCTGCCGGAAATCATCGGCACGGCAAGACCGCAGGCGGCAACGATCGGGGCGAGCATCAGGGAGACATTGTCGCCGACGCCGCCGGTCGAGTGCTTGTCCGCCACCGGCCTGCCAATATCGCTCCAGGACAGGACATCGCCGCTGTCGCGCATGGCGAGCGTCAGCGCCACCATCTCGTCGCGGTTCATACCCCGGAAAAACACCGCCATGGCAAAGGCAGCGGCCTGGCCTTCCGATATGCAGTCCTTGGACAGCGCCTCGATAAAAGCGGCAATCTCCTGCGGCGCAAGAGACAGGCCATCACGTTTGCGGCGGATGATTTCCTGCGGGATCAAGCTCAATACCCGCTGGCGGCCTTGGCCGGTTCACCGCCGGCCAGCACATTCAGGACATCATCGAGAATGCCGGAAGCGCCGAAACGGAACGTGGACGGCATGGCCCAGTCGGGCGCCATGATGGTTTCCGCCAGCCGCAGATAAAGCGTGGCGTCTTCCACCGTGCCGACACCGCCGGCAGGCTTGAAGCCCACCTTCTGCCTGCTGTCGCGGATCGCCTGCAACATGATATCGGCGGCTTCCAGCGTGGCGTTGATGGCGACCTTGCCTGTTGAGGTCTTGATGAAATCGGCCCCTTCGGCAATGGCGAGTTCGGAAGCGCGGCGAATGAGAGCCTTGTCCTTCAACTCGCCGGTTTCGAGAATGACCTTGAGAAGAACGGGTGCGACGCAGACCTTGCGCACGGCAGCCACCATCTCGGAAACAGCCGTTTCATCGCCTGCTATGAACTTACGATAGGGGATGACCAGATCGATTTCGTCGGCACCGTCGCGGATAGCCGCCTCGGTTTCCGCGACCACGGTCGCGACATCCAGATCGCCTGAGGGAAAATTGACGACCGTAGCGATACGGATCGCATGGTCTTTTCCGAAAGCGGCACGCGCCTGGGCGACGAAACGCGGCCAGATGCAGATCGCGGCCGTATTGCCGTATTCAGTATGAGCCCTCTGGCACAAAGCAGCAATCTGCTCGGGCGTGCAGTCTTCCTTGAGGTTGGTCAGGTCCAGCAAGGATAGTGTCAGGGCAGCCGCTTCGCGCGGACGCTGGAGTTCCATGGTCACGCTCCTCCTGCGATCATTTCTTTCAAGATGGCGGCAAGCCTCTTGCCGCCCACCGGGGCCATGTCCTTGGTTTCCTCATGGCTCAGTTCAGCGCCAGTCATGCCGGCACCGTAATTGGTAATAACCGATGCGGCGGCAACGCGCATCCCGAAAAAGCGGGCGAGGATGACTTCCGGCACGGTGGACATGCCGACGGCATCCGCACCCAGCAGCCGCGCCATGCGGATTTCCGCCGGCGTTTCGAAACTCGGGCCGGAAAACCACATATAGACGCCGCCGAACAAGGGCACCGTCGCGCGGATCGCGGCATTGCGCATGGCGAGCATCAGGTCCGGATCATAAGCCGTGGTCATGCCGACGAAACGGTTGTCGCTCTCTTCGCCAATCAGCGGGTTCATGCCGGAATAATTGATATGATCGGTGATCTGCATGACCGAGCCGGGCGGTATGTCCTGTCTGACCGAGCCTGCCGAATTGGTGAGGATGAGCGACTGCACGCCAAGACCAGTGAGCGCCTCAATGACCGCGCGCATGGCGGCCGGATCGCCTTTTTCGTAATAGTGCACCCGGCCGGACAGCATCATCACCGGCTCGCCACCGAGATATCCGGCCACCAACTCGCCCGCATGGCCGGAAACGCCGCTTGCAGGGAAACCGGGAAGTTCGGCATAGGGCACGCGGATCGCATCGCTGACCTCGTCCACCAGCGACCCCAGGCCTGAGCCCAGCACGATGGCGATGCGCGGCATCAGGCCATTCAGACGCTCCACCAGAATATCGATCAGCGTATCCGGCATCAGGGCAGCTCGGTCTTGAAGCTGAAGGGCAAAAGTTCATCCATGGTCATGACCTTCTGAACACCGGTTTCGTCACAGAGATAGACCTTGGTGTCTGGCGAGGCGAATTCGGCGATCTTCTGCCGGCAGCCGCCGCAGGGCGGGCAAAGAGCAAGCTTTTCCGCAATGACGGCGATCTCGCTTATCTTCTTTGCTCCACCCATGATCATGGCGCTGATGGCCGAAGGCTCGGCGCACCAACCTTGAGGGAAGGAGAGGTTCTCGATATTGGCGCCCTTGTAGATCTTACCGTCTTCAGCGCGGATTGCCGCACCGACAGGGAATTTCGAATAGGGCGCATGGGCAAAGGCCATGGCCTCCACCGCTGCCTCGAACAACTGATGGGACATTGGTTCACGGGACATGGATTTAACGCTCCTTCGCATAGGCAACGCCACCGGCCTTGGGGGGCTTGGCGACGCCGATGAAACCGGCAAGCAGGATGCAGGTCAGAATATAGGGCATGGCCTGGAAAATCTGCACCGGCACTTCGCCGATACCCGGCACGGATTTGCCCTGCATGAAGTTGGCGAAAGCATCCAGGAAACCGAAGAGCAGGCAGGCGAACATGACCGGCACCGGCTTCCATTTCGCGAAGATCAGCGCGGCGAGTGCAATATAGCCCTTGCCGGCCGACATGTTGGCGATGAAGGCCGCCGATTGCGCAACGGCGAGATAGGCGCCCGAAAAACCGCAGAGGAAGCCGGCAACGATGACGGCGCGGTAACGCATCCATGTCACCGAAATGCCCGCCGTATCGACCGCGCCCGGATTTTCACCCACCGCGCGCAGGCGAAGGCCGAAACGGGTGCGGTAAAGCACCCACCAGGACAGCGGCACCGCCAGAAAGGCGAGATAGGTCAGGATATTGTTGCCGGAAATGACATTGGCGTAGAGCGGGCCGATGAAAGGCACTTCACGCATCGCATCCGCACCGGGCAGGATGATCGGTGCAAAACGGCCTTCGCCCGGCAATTGCGGCGTGCGCCCGCCCTGCCCGAACCACGCCTGCCCCAGAACCACCGTCAGACCGGCGGCAATGAAGTTGAGCGCCACGCCTGAAACGATCTGGTTGCCGCGATTTGTGATGACGGCAAAGCCGTGGATCAGCGAGAACAGGATGGAGACGGCAATGCCCGCAAGCAGGCCGGCCCAGGGATTTGCGGTGAGATAGGCGACACAAGCCGAAGCAAAGGCTGCCGCCAGCATCTTGCCTTCAAGGCCGATATCGAACACGCCCGCGCGTTCGGAAAACAGCCCCGCAAGCGCCGTGAACAGAAGCGGGATGGTGAGACGGACGGTCGAGCCGAGAATGCTGACCAGCATATCGAAGAAATCCATATCAGCTCACCCCTTTGCCAAGCGCTGGTAGATGCGGACGATCGCCGGCCGGTACATATATTCGAGCGCGCCGGCAAACAGGATAACCAGACCCTGGATGACGACGATCATCTCACGGGTAATATTCGGCATCTCGAAAGAGAGGTCTGCACCACCCTGATAGAGAATACCGAACAGCAGCGCCGAAAACAGGATGCCGAGCGGGTGGCTTCGCCCCATCAGCGAGACGGCGATGCCGACGAAACCCGCACCGCCGACAAATTCCACCTGCAGGCGGGCGGACGCGCCCATGACCGGGTTCAGCGCCATCATGCCTGCCAGACCGCCGGAAATGAGCATGGCGATGATGACGGTGCGCGCATAGGGAATGCCGGCATAGACGGCGGCCGAGGGGCTGACGCCGAGCGTGCGCATCTCATAACCGAGCTTGGTGCGCCAGATCAGCACCCAGACCAGAAAACACATGACCAGTGCGATGATGAAGGAGACGTTGAACGGCGCCGGCCCGAGCTTCAGGCCGAACAGCGCCATCAGCCAGTCGAGCTTCGGCAATTGCCCACCTGGCAGAAAGGTGCGCGTTTCTGGCGCCATCTTGCCCGGCACGATCAGCACGTTCACCAGCAGATAGACCATCAAAGCCGCAGCGATGAAGTTGAACATGATGGTGGTTATGACGACGTGGCTGCCGCGTTTTGCCTGCAGCCATGCCGGAATAAACGCCCAGGCCGCGCCGAAAACCGCAGCGCCGATGACGGCGAAGGGCATCGTAACGTACCACGGCACGTAACGGTCGAGCGCCAGCGCCACCAGCGCCGCGCCCAGTCCACCAATATAGGCCTGACCTTCAGAACCGATGTTGAACAGACCGGCATGGAAGGCGACCGCCACAGAGAGGCCGGTGAAGATGAAACTCGTCGTATAAAACAGCGTGAAGCCGATGGCATCGCCACGACCTAGCGCACCTTCGATGAGCAGGCGAAGCGCCGCGAACGGATTTTCACCGATCGACCAGACGACGAGGCCGGAAATCAGAAATGCGGTAACTACATTTAAAAACGGCAGGAGGCCGTAGGTGATCCAGTTTGGCAGGGGTACGGAAGCGGTGCTCATTCATGCCTCATGCGGCGATGCCGGCCATCATCAGGCCCAGCGTCTGTTCTTCGGCTTCCGCCGTTTTTTCTCCAACGACACGCCCGGCGAACATGACCATGATCCGGTCCGAAAGGGAACGGATTTCATCGAGTTCGACCGAAACCAGCAAGATCGCCTTGCCGGCATCGCGCATTTCGATGATGCGGCGATGGATGAATTCGATGGCGCCGATATCCACACCGCGGGTCGGCTGGCCGATGATCAGCATCTTGGGGTCACGCTCGATTTCGCGGGCGACGACGATCTTCTGCTGGTTGCCGCCGGAAAAATTGGCGGTCTTCAGCTGCGGGTTCGGCGGGCGGATATCGTATTTCTCGATCTTTTCGACCGCATCCTTGCGGATGGCCTCGGGGTTGAGGAAAGGGCCTTTGCCGTAACGCTCGTCATGGTGATAGCCGAGGATGGAATTTTCATATTCCTCGAATTTCAGCACCAGCCCCATATGGTGCCGGTCTTCCGGAATATGTGCGAGACCGAGTTCGCGCAGAATGGACGGATCGGGTCGGTCAACCTTCTGCCCGGCCACCCATATCTCGCCTGAATAAGGCTTGCGGATGCCCGCGATCGCTTCGAGAAGTTCGGACTGGCCATTGCCAGCCACTCCGGCGATGCCGACGATTTCACCGGCACGGACATCCAGCGAGACATCGTCCACCATGGTGACGCCGCGGCTGTCCTTGACGGTCAGGTTGCGGATGGAGAGGAGAACCTCGCCCGGCGTCGTCTCGCCTTTTTCCACCCGCAGCAGCACGCGACGGCCGACCATCAATTCGGCCAGTTCCTCGACGCTGGTTTCGGAGGTTTTGCGGGTCGCCACCATTTCGCCGCGGCGCATGACGGAGACGGAATCCGTGATCGCCATGATCTCGCGCAGCTTGTGAGTGATGAGGATGACGGTTTTTCCCTGCTCACGCAGGACACCGAGGATCTTGAAAAGATGATCGGCTTCCGCAGGCGTGAGAACGCCGGTCGGCTCGTCGAGGATCAGGATTTCGGCGCCACGATACATGGCTTTGAGGATTTCGACACGCTGTTGCAGGCCGACTGGCAGTTCCTCGATCACCGCATCCGGATCGACTTCCAGCCCGTAATCGTCCTCAAGGCGCTTCAACTCCTTGCGCGCAGCGGCCCGGCCCTTGGCAAGCGAAGCACCGCCTTCAGCGCCCAGCATGACGTTTTCCAGCACGGTGAAATTTTCCACCAGCATGAAATGCTGATGCACCATGCCGATGCCCGCACTGATCGCCGCCTGGCTGTCGCGGATCGATACCGGCGCGCCGTTTACCCGGATTTCACCGGCATCAGCTTGGTAAAAACCGTAGAGGATCGACATCAGGGTCGATTTTCCGGCACCGTTTTCCCCGATGATGCCGTGGATCGTACCCTTGGCAACGGTCAGGTTGATATTCTTATTGGCGTGAACGGCACCGAATTTTTTATCGATGCCCACGAGTTCGATTGCTGGGTCCATACTCAAACCGAAACCTCTCCGAAGGCTGGATATGAAAAGGGCGCAAGGTGAAAAATCACCATGCGCCCCAGACACATATCATATCATTTCGGGCAGGAATTGTCCGCCATATAGTCATGAACCTTGATGGTGCCGGCAATGATGTCGGCCTTCGCCTTGTCCACGGCGGCGGTCATTTCCGGCGTGATCAGGGCCTTGTTGTTGTCGTCGAGAGCATAGGCAACGCCGTCTTCCTTGACGCCGAGAGCAACGATGCCGGGGGTGAACTTGTCGTCCTTGGCATCCTTGTAGGCGTTATAGACGGCCAGATCGACGCGCTTGACCATCGAGGTCAGAACCGAGCCGGGGTGCAGGTGGTTCTGGTTGGAATCGACGCCGATCGAGAATTTCTTGTTGTCGGCGGCGGTCTGCAACACGCCGATACCGGTCGCACCAGCTGCCGCGTAGATTACGTCAGCGCCCTGGTCGATCTGGTTCTTGGTCAGTTCGCCACCGCGCACCGGATCGTTCCAGGCCGCACCCGTAGTTCCGGTCATGTTCTGGAAGACTTCGATCTTGTCGTTGGCAGCCTTGGCGCCTTGCGCATAACCACAGGCGAATTTACGGATCAGCGGAATATCCATGCCGCCGATGAAGCCGACCTTACCGGTCTTGGAGGCCATGCCTGCCAGAAGACCGACGAGATAAGAGCCTTCGTGCTCCTTGTAGACGACCGAGCGGACATTCGGCAGCTCGACGACGGAATCGACGATGACGAACTTGGTGTCCGGGAATTCGGCTGCAACCTTTTCCATGGCCGACGTCCAGGCGAAGGACACGGCAACAACCGGGTTAAAGCCCTTGCTGGCGAAGTTGCGGATAGCCTGCTCGCCCTGCGTATCGCTGGTCGGTTCAAAATCGCGGAACTCGATGCCCGTTTCTGCCTTGAACTTTTCAGCGCCAGCCGCGGCGGCTTCGTTGAACGACTTGTCGAACTTGCCGCCCGTACCATAAACCAATGCCGGCTTGATATCGGCAGCAAGCGCGGAAGCCGACATGGCGGCGAGCGCAAAAAGCGTCAGAAGGGATTTTTTCATTGTGCAGCCCTGTTGTTGCAATTGATATTTTAAGGGTCCTCCCGCAAACCCGTTGACCGGGAATGTCTGCGGAACCGCCAGCCGTTATCCCGGCTGTGCTTGGCCCATATCCTTGCATGGCTCAACGAAAAATTCATCCGGTTTTTTTGACCCGGTGGAAAAACTTTATTCTGGCGTTTTTTTGGTCTTTCCACCTGGGCAACGTGCAAAAAATCTAGTCGATATTGCAGCTTACGCCTGTTCCCCTGAGGCCGCAGTAGCCGCCCGGATTCTTGGCAAGATATTGCTGGTGATAGTCTTCCGCGTAATAAAATGTTTCAAGCGGTCCAATTTCGGTGGTGATGGCGCGGCCATGCCCCGCCTCGTCCAAAGCCTGCTGAAAAGCGTCGTGCGCCTTCTGCGCCTGCTGCAACTGGCCTTCGGTATTGGCATAGATGGCGGAACGATAGGTCGTGCCGACATCGTTTCCCTGCCGCATCCCTTGAGTCGGATCATGCTCCTCGAAGAATATCTTGAGCAGGCCTGACAGCGAGATGACGGCCGGATCGTAGACGACCTTGACCACTTCGGCGTGGCCCGTCTGGCCCGTCGTCGTCTCCTGATAGGTGGGATTGCGGGTAAAACCGCCGGCATAACCTACCGCCGTCACCCACACACCCGGCGTCTGCCAGAACAGGCGCTCCGCACCCCAGAAGCAACCCATGCCCAGATAGATGATTTCCAAACCATCGGGATAAGGCCCCTTCAAAGGCCGGCCATTGACGAAATGGGTCTCAGGCACGGCAAGCGCCTCTTCACGGCCGGGCAAAGCCGTCTCTTCGGTCGGCATCGTCGTCTTTTTTGAAAGCGTATCGAACAGGAACATTCGGTCCTCCGTGCGGCCTGTTTTGCCGCTTCTCAGGGTTCACATCTGCGGGGCGCGCGCGCTGTCAGTTGATAAATTCAGACTGACGAACGCCTCATGACTTTTCGCTTCCTGTAACCGGCCATCCAGCAAAGCAGGGATAGCGCGAGGAAAAAAGCAAATGCCGGCAGTCCCGACAGGGCATTTTCAATGAAGCGCCACGCTTCAGGGTGAATATAGTGAGCCAAGGCCGTTTCCACCATGGTGCGCGAGGCAGGAAGAAGATAGTTCCAGACGGACAGGATGCCGGTGATGTTGACCGAGGATGTGGAAACCGAGCGGATCGAATCGAGTACGCCAAGAAAAACCGCTGCAATGAGAAGAAGAAAGCTTAAAAACCGCAAAAAAGCTTTCATCAGGATACCTCGGTTGCGGCCCGTCGTTTCGACAGCCATGTTTTGAAAGATATATTGCATCGATAAAGGCGGGAAAACCGGTTTGCAATCGCATCGGAAGGCAGGAAATTGCCGACAATTCAAAAAACTGTCAGATTCGTGTTGATCCCAGCGAATTCATCGGTATATATCGCGCCGTTCCAGTGATTTGCATTCCTCAAAACATGCAGATTTGAAAAAAGGACAGGTGGCCGAGTGGTTTAAGGCGCACGCCTGGAACGCGTGTGTGCGTGAAAGCGTACCGTGGGTTCGAATCCCACCCTGTCCGCCATTTCACCTCACTTCAACGACTTTATAAACGCGCGTCCGGATCGCCATTACCGTGGCAGTCAAAGTCACGTTTTTGCCCTTCTGCAAGCCTTGATGGCTATGCTTCTGCACAGACAGGGGTTTCATCCGCTTTTTTGCAGCGCTTCACCCTCTCTTGCGCCTTGCAGCAGGAAAAATCGCTCCTTATATACGCCGCATAACAGCAGCGAATACTGCAAATCCAAGTCAAGGAGTTGTCCATGGAATGCCTCACGGGGTTCCGACAGCTCGCTTCAAGGAGAGAAGAGCATGGCAAAAGTAATCGGTATCGACCTTGGCACAACCAATTCCTGCGTTGCAGTGATGGACGGCAAGGACACGAAAGTTATTGAAAACGCGGAAGGCGCGCGCACTACGCCATCCATGGTGGCATTTTCCGACGATGGCGAACGCCTTGTCGGCCAGCCGGCCAAGCGCCAGGCGGTCACCAACCCGACCAACACCCTGTTTGCGGTCAAGCGCCTCATCGGTCGCCGTTATGAAGACCCGACCGTCGAAAAGGACAAGGCCCTCGTTCCCTTTGAAATCGTCAAGGGCGACAATGGCGACGCATGGGTGAAGGCTCAGGACAAGAACTATTCCCCTTCGCAGATTTCCGCGATGATCCTTCAGAAGATGAAGGAAACGGCTGAATCCTATCTCGGCGAAAAGGTCGAGAAGGCCGTCATCACCGTTCCGGCATACTTCAACGACGCCCAGCGCCAGGCCACCAAGGATGCTGGCCGCATCGCCGGTCTGGACGTCCTGCGCATCATCAACGAGCCGACCGCGGCAGCCCTCGCTTACGGTCTCGACAAGAAGGAAGGCAAGACCATCGCCGTTTATGACCTTGGCGGCGGTACCTTCGATATTTCCGTTCTGGAAATCGGCGACGGCGTTTTCGAAGTGAAGTCCACCAACGGCGATACCTTCCTCGGCGGTGAAGACTTCGACATGCGTCTGGTCGAATATCTGGCCGGCGAGTTCAAGAAGGATCAGGGCATCGACCTGAAGAACGACAAGCTCGCTCTGCAGCGCCTCAAGGAAGCTGCCGAAAAGGCCAAGATCGAACTTTCGTCCTCGCAGCAGACCGAAATCAACCTGCCGTTCATCACGGCTGACGCTTCCGGTCCGAAGCACCTGACGCTGAAGCTGACCCGCGCCAAGTTCGAAAGCCTGGTGGACGATCTGGTGCAGCGCACCGTCGCCCCTTGCAAGGCAGCCCTCAAGGATGCCGGCGTTACCGCTGCCGAGATCGATGAAGTCGTTCTCGTTGGTGGCATGAGCCGCATGCCGAAGGTACAGGAAGTCGTCAAGCAGCTGTTCGGCAAGGAGCCGCACAAGGGCGTGAACCCTGATGAAGTGGTTGCCATGGGCGCCGCCATTCAGGCCGGCGTTCTGCAGGGCGACGTCAAGGACGTTCTGCTTCTCGACGTGACCCCGCTGTCGCTCGGCATCGAAACGCTGGGTGGCGTCTTCACCCGTCTGATCGATCGCAACACGACGATCCCGACGAAGAAGAGCCAGACCTTCTCGACCGCCGAAGACAGCCAGTCGGCCGTGACGATCCGCGTCTCGCAGGGCGAGCGCGAAATGGCGCAGGATAACAAGCTGCTCGGCCAGTTCGACCTCGTCGGCCTGCCGCCGGCACCCCGCGGCGTTCCGCAGATCGAGGTGACCTTCGATATCGACGCCAACGGCATCGTGCAGGTTTCGGCGAAAGACAAGGGCACCGGCAAGGAACAGCAGATCCGTATCCAGGCTTCCGGTGGTCTTTCCGACGCCGACATCGAGAAGATGGTCAAGGACGCTGAAGCCAATGCCGAAGCCGACAAGAAGCGTCGTGCGGGTGTCGAAGCCAAGAACCAGGCCGAAAGCCTCGTTCACTCCACCGAGAAATCGGTGAAGGAATATGGCGACAAGGTTTCCGAAACCGACCGCAAGGCCATCGAAGACGCCATTGCCAGCCTGAAGACGGCAGTTGAGGCTTCCGAACCGGATGCCGACGACATTCAGGCAAAGACCCAGACCCTCATGGAAGTTTCCATGAAGCTCGGTCAGGCCATCTACGAAGCCCAGCAGGCTGAAGCCGGCGCTAACGGAGAAGGCGGCAAGGACGACGTCGTCGACGCCGACTATGAGGAAATCAAGGACGACAAGAAGTCCGCATAATCGCGTGACTTCCCGTCTCCTGTCGATACATGCAAGACATCCGGCTGCCGACGTGCAGCCGGAAATCCATTTGCGAGGCTTGTTATCTTAATGGCGAAAGCAGACTTTTACGAAACACTCGGCGTCAGCAAGACCGCGGACGAAAAAGAGCTGAAAAGCGCCTTCCGCAAACTCGCGATGAAATACCATCCGGACAAGAACCCGGATGATGCTGATTCCGAACGGAAGTTCAAGGAAATCAACGAAGCCTATGAAACGCTGAAGGACCCGCAAAAACGCGCGGCCTATGACCGTTTTGGCCATGCCGCCTTTGAAAATGGCGGCATGGGCGGCGGCGGTATGGGCGGCGGCGGTTTCGCCAATGGCGGCTTCTCGGATATTTTCGAGGACATCTTCGGCGAGATGATGGGCGGCGGACGCGCACGCCGCTCTTCCGGCGGTCGTGAGCGCGGCGCCGACCTTCGCTACAACATGGAAATCACGCTGGAAGAAGCCTTTGCCGGCAAGACGGCGCAGATCAGGGTTCCAACCTCGATCACCTGCGATGTCTGTTCCGGTTCTGGCGCGAAACCCGGCACGCAACCCAAAACCTGCGGCACCTGTCAGGGTTCCGGCCGCGTGCGCGCAGCCCAGGGCTTCTTCTCGGTAGAACGCACCTGCCCCACCTGCCACGGGCGTGGACAGACGATTTCCGATCCGTGCAGCAAGTGCCACGGACAGGGCCGCGTGACGGAAGAGCGTTCGCTTTCAGTCAACATTCCCTCGGGTATCGAGGATGGCACCCGCATTCGCCTGCAGGGCGAAGGCGAAGCCGGCATGCGTGGCGGCCCGGCGGGCGATCTCTACATCTTCCTGTCCGTGCGTCCGCATGAGTTCTTCCAGCGCGACGGTGCCGATCTCTATTGCACCGTGCCGATCTCCATGACGACGGCTGCTCTTGGCGGCACCTTCGATGTCACGACGCTCGACGGCACGAAGTCTCGCGTCACGGTTCCGGAAGGCACCCAGCCAGGCAAGCAGTTCCGCCTGAAGGGCAAGGGCATGCCGGTGCTGCGTTCGGCGCAGACGGGCGATCTCTACATCCAGATCCAGATCGAGACACCGCAGAAGCTCAGCAAGCGCCAGCGCGAGCTGTTGCAGGAGTTCGAGCAACTCTCGTCCCAGGAGAATAATCCGGAATCAACCGGCTTCTTTGCCCGGATGAAGGAATTCTTCGACGGCTGATCTGCGGCCGTTACCCACCATAAAAAACGCCGCCGTCTTTCGGGACTGGCGGCGTTTTTCGTTCGTATCAGCCAGTAAAACCGCCCGCATCAAGATATTGCCGTTCCTCCGGCGTCGTTTCCCGCAGCAATATGTCGTTGCGATGCGGAAAGCGGCCAAAACGCGCGACGATATCGCGATGCTCTTCGGCATGGTGGAGATAAGGCCCGCCAAGTGGCCGGTTGAGCCTGCAGGCACGCTCCTGATCCTCGATGCTTTCCGAATGGGAAAAGGGCAGATAGAAGAAGACTCGCAAATCCTCGGTCACCGCCTGATCGTGGCCGCGACGGATGGCCTCGCTGGCGAACATGCGTGCCAGCGGATCGGTCGCATACATATGCGCTGTCTCGCGAAAGCAGTTGCGCGGGAACTGATCCAGCAGAAGCATCAGCGCGAGGCTGCTTTCCGCACCGTCCAGCCAGCCATCCAATTCGCGCCTTGCAGCGGCAAAATGGGCATCGCGGAAACGGTCATGAAAGTGATCGTCGAAGGCGGCGTCCTTGTCAAACCACTTGTCCGGTCCTGCCTTCTTCCAGAAATCCACAATTTCGGCGGCAAGTGCGGCTGTATCGCTCTTCATCGGGTCTCCCTCATCAATAATGCGGCGGCCGGGTAATTGCGGGCGCGTCCAGCGACTGCTCCTCGAGGCTCAGAAACCTTTCCGTCAACCGGTCGAGCTTGGCGCGGGTCTGTTCCACCACCTTCCACTGTTCCGTCAGCTGGTCGGACAGTTCCTCTATAGTCTTGGCCTGATGCGCGATCGTTTCCTCAAGCGCAATGATCCGTTTTTCGGTTTCCGACGTCATATCGACCTCTCTTTCCCGCCCTTCCTTGGCCCTAAAAAGCTTCAAGTCAACCATATGCCGCTTTGGTGAAGCGGATTCCTCACAACGATCCCGTCAACGCAGAAACGCCGGCGACGTTTCCATCACCGGCGTTCCGAATTTTTCGCGACCTGCTCAGTCTTCTTCTACGAAAACCTCTTCGCGCTTTTTCTTCACGCTGGGCAGGAAGACGATGATCAGCACGGCCAGAGCAATAAACAGCAGGGTGGCGCTGATCGGTCGGGTGACGAAGGTCGTCGGATCGCCACGCGACAGGATCATGGCGCGTCGCAGGTTTTCCTCCAGCAGCGGCCCAAGCACGAAGCCCAGCAACAGCGGCGCCGGCTCGCAGCGCAGCTTCACGAGCACATAACCAATGAAGCCGAAGAAGGCGACGGCGTAGAGATCGAAGACGTTGGAATTGACGCTGTAAACCCCGATGGCGCAGAAGGCCATGATGATGGGGAAAAGCACGTAATAAGGCACCGTCAGCAGCTTCACCCAAAGCCCGATCAGGGGCAGGTTGAGGATGACGAGCATCAGATTGCCAATCCACATCGAGGCGATGATGCCCCAGAACAGCGCCGGCTGCTCGGTCGCAACGTTCGGGCCGGGCACGATGCCCTGAATGATCATAGCACCGATCATCAGCGCCATCACCGGGTTTGCAGGAATACCGAGCGTCAGAAGCGGGATGAACGAGGTCTGGGCACCGGCATTATTGGCGGATTCCGGACCGGCAACACCGGCGACCGCACCGTGTCCAAACTCCTCAGGATGCTTGGAGACGCGTTTTTCGACGGTGTAGGATGCGAAGGCAGCGAGAATTGCACCGCCGCCGGGCAGGATTCCCAGTGCCGAACCGATGGCCGTACCGCGCAACACCGGGCCGACCATGGCCTTGAAGTCTTCCTTCGACGGCATCAGGCTGCTGACCTTGGCGATCAGCACCGAGCGCGTGCGCTCGTTTTCGAGATTGCGCAGGATTTCGGCGATACCGAATACGCCCACCGCCACCGCAACGAAATTCAGCCCATCGGCATATTCACGGATGCCGAGAGTAAAGCGCGGCGCGCCGCTGTAGATATCCGTGCCGACGAGACCGAGCAGCAGGCCAAGCACGACCATGGCCAGCGCCTTGACGATGGAACCGTGGGCAAGCGCGATGGAGGAGACGAGGCCGACGACCATCAGCGAGAAATATTCCGCCGCGCCGAATTCCAGCGCAATCGCCGTCAAAGGCGGTGCAAAGACTGCCACGAGAAAGGTGGAAACCGTGCCGGCGAAAAACGAGCCGATGGCGGCAATCGCAAGTGCGGCACCCGCCTTGCCCTTGCGCGCCATCTGGTAGCCGTCAATGGCGGTAACGGCGGATGAGGATTCCCCCGGCATGTTGATGAGGATCGCCGTGGTGGAGCCGCCATATTGCGCGCCGTAATAGATGCCTGCGAGCATGATGAGCGACGAGACGGGCTCAAGCTGAAAGGTGATCGGCAACAGCATGGCGATGGTCGCGGTTGCGCCGATGCCCGGCAGCACGCCGATCAGCGTGCCGAGCAGCACGCCAATCAGGCAGAAAAACAGGTTTGCCAGCGACGTGGCCGTGACGAAACCGAGAGCAAGATTATCAAGCAATTCCATTGCGGCACCTCAAAATTTAAGCCAGGGGCCGAAGCGCTGGAATGGCAGGCCGAGACCATAATTGAACACAGCAACGGAAAAGACCGTGATGGCGGCGGAAATAATGACGGCCATGAGCGGGCTCATCTTGTGCGAGGCGAAGGCTGCGATAAGGGCGCTGAAAAAAAGCGCCGGTACGAAACCAAGCCCCCGGACCGTGAAACCGAAAAAGATCGGCGCGGGCAGGATGAAAAAAATCCCCCGCCAGGCGATTGCACCGAGGGCATCGCCCTGCACACGGGTGGCGCGAATGAATATTACCCCGCCAAGCAGGATCAGCACGATTGCCAGAACAAGCGGAAAATAACCCGGCCCCATGCGGAAGGCGGTTCCGATATCCAGCCCGAAAGACTGCAAGGCGAAAAAAGCGCCAAAACCGATGAAAATTGCCCCACAGGCTGCCTCGGCAGGGTCAATGAAAAACGACTTCATGAAAGATGCCCCTCCACTGCGGCCGGCCACACACCGTTCCGCGCGTTAAATTGACGGCAAGAAACCGGCGGCAGGTGCCGCCGGCAATTGCTTCAACCATCAGTCGGCATATTGGCCGGCTCCCTCGATCACAGGCTTCCAGCGGGCGATTTCGCTTTCAAGCTTGGTCTTGAGCACTGCGGGCGTCGCATCGGCTTCCGGGGAAGGCGTGGTGCCAAGTTCGGCAAAACGGGCCACCACGTTCTTGTCCTTCAGCGCGACCTGAAGGGACTTGGAGAGCTTTTCGTTGATCTCGGCCGGTGTACCCTTCGGCGTGTAGATACCGTGCCAGATACCCACCTCAAGCTTCGGCAGGCCCGATTCGGCAACTGTCGGTACGTCCGGCAGCACGTCGAGCCGCTTGGCCGAGGTTACGGCATAGGCTTTAACGGTTCCGCCCTGGATTTGCTTGGTGGTGTTGGTGGTCTGGTCGCACATGATATCGACCTGGCCGCCGAGCAGGTCGGTCATGGCCGGGCCTGTGCCCTTGTAGGGAACAGTGACCAGCGGTGTCTCGATCGCGCTCATGAACAACATGCCGCACAGATGCGAAGCAGCACCGATGCCGGCATTGGCAACGGTGACCTTGTCCTTGTTCGCCTTGGCGTAGTCGATCAGACCCTTGAGATCCTTGGTCTCGAGCGTCTTGCGCGACAGAATGGTCATCGGCACTTCCGTGACCAGTCCGACATATTCGAAAGCGTTCAGGGTATCATAGGCGAGCTTGCGATAAAGCGTGGCGCTCGTCGCCATGCCGATGTGATGCAGCAGAACGGTGTAACCGTCCGGATCCGACGACGCCACGCGGCCAGCGCCCAGCGTGCCACCAGCGCCGCCGACATTTTCGACGATGATCTGCTGGCCGAGATCCTTCGACATGGATTCAGCGACAAGACGCGCGACCGTATCTGTCGGGCCACCGGCGGCAAAGGGCACGACCATGGTGATGTTGCGCTCGGGGTAGTTCTGAGCGGATGCAGAAAGCGCAAAAAGGGAAACGGCAGCGGCGGCAGCAAGGCCGGTAACTGTCTTCAGTATTTTCATCGATTCCTCCCGGATGAAAATGTTCGCCACTTCAGCCGCGCATGCTCCTCCATGGCGACCGGGGTGAGCCATTTGCGATCCGGGATTGCGGTTCAGCAACGGTGGTCTTGCTGCAAGGCGCGCTTTTATCGCCATCATGGGCAGCAATGGGTGGATTTCTACCCATACGGGCTCATCCATGGGTGGAAATCCACCCATCACACCTCGGTCATATGCCGGTGCAGCTCGTATTTCTGCATTTTTTCGTAAAGCGTTTTGCGTGAAATGCCGAGGCTCTCATAGACGGATTTCAGATTTCCGCCGTGGGCGGCGATCGCGCGCGCAATAAGGCTTTTTTCATAAGCGGCGACCCTTGCGGCAAGCGCCGCCTTGCCATCGTCCTCAAACGGCAGCGAGGTTTCGGAGACATCGCTTTCCAGACCGAGAACGAAACGGTCCGCCGCATTGCGCAATTCCCGGACATTGCCCGGCCACTCGCGCAGGGAAATAACTGAGAGTAGATGCTGCGGAACGTCCATATCTTCCCGCCCGTAACGGGCGGCGGCCTCCCGCACCAGATGCAGGAAAAGCAGCGGTATGTCGGCACTGCGCTGCGAGAGGGACGGCACGAGAAGCGTCGCCACGTTCAGGCGGTAAAGAAGATCGGCACGGAACCGCCCTGCCGCGACTTCCTGCTCCAGATCGACCTTGCTGGTGGCGATGAAGCGGACGTCGAGCTCGACTGTTTCATTGGAGCCAAGACGGGTGATCACCCGTTCCTGCAACACGCGCAGGAACCGGCCCTGCAATTCAAAGGGCATGGAGCCGATCTCGTCCAGCAATATGGTGCCGCCGCGGGCATGCTCGAACTTGCCGTAGCGCGGGCGCAGCGCGCCCGGAAAAGCGCCAGCCTCGTGGCCGAACAGCTCGCTTTCGATCAGCGTTTGCGGAAGGGCGGCACAATTGATGGCAACAAAGGGCCGGTTGGCTCTGGCGCTGATATCGTGAAGTGCGCGCGCCACCACTTCCTTGCCCGCACCGGTATCGCCGACAATGAGCGTATCGGCATCCGTCGCACCGATGGCGCGAATGCGGTAGCGTAGATCGACCATGACCTGGGTTCTACCGGGCAGACGCGTTTCGAGATCGTCATGCTTGCCCGCCACCGCCTTCAGGCGGCGGTTTTCCAGCACCAGCGCCCGCCGGTCGTTGGCTCTTTTGATGATGCCGGCGAGATATTGCGGGGTGAAGGGCTTTTCGATGAAGTCATAGGCGCCGTTGCGCATGGCATTGACGGCAAGCTGCACATCGCCATGGCCCGTCATCAGGATGACAGGTATTTCCGGGTCAAGCTCCCGCACCTTCTGCAGCAGCGTCATGCCATCCATGCCGGGCATCCTGATATCGCTGACCACGACGCCATCGAAGCTGTAGCCGATGAGTTCGAGCGCATGTTCGGCGCTCGCCAGCATGGTGACCGCAAAACCGGAAAGTTCCAGCGCCTGCGCGGTGGAAAAGCGCAGCTCCTCCTCGTCATCAATCAACAGAACCCGCGACATGGTCATTCCGCCGCCTCCACACGATAGGCTGCTGCCGGCAATTCGATCTCGAATTCCGCGCCGCCATCTTCATGGTTTCTGACACGCAGCTGGCCACCAAAATCCTTGATGATGTTGTAGGTGATGGAAAGGCCGAGACCGAGGCCACGCCCCACGCCCTTGGTGGTGAAGAAGGGATCGAAGATGCGCTCCGAAATCGCCGGAGGAACGCCGGGACCACGATCACGAATGAAAATCGACACCGTCTGACCGTGCAGCACGGCCTTCAGAGCGATGCGACGATCCTCGCGCCCTTCCACCGCATCGGCGGCATTGGAGATGATGTTGACCAGCACCTGCTGCAGCCGCACCGGCCCGGCCTTCACCGCAAGCGGGACCGGACCAAGATCAACATCCAGCACCGCATTGGCGGCCTTCAGCCGTGCTCCAACAATTTCCAGCGTATCGCGAAGGACGGCATCCAGCGCGACCGCAGCCATTTTCTCATTGGGTTTGCGGGCAAAATTTCTCAGATGCCTGCTGATGGAAGCCATGCGATCGATAAGGCCCGAAATACGCCTGAGGTTTTCCGTCACCTCTTCCAGACGTCCACGTTCCACGAGAAGAGAGGCGTTTTCCGCATAATTCTTGGCGGCTGCGAGCGGCTGGTTGAACTCGTGCGAAAGTGCCGCCGACATTTGTCCGAGTGCCGCAAGCTTGCCCGCCTGAACCAGGTCATTTTGCATCTTGCGCAATTGTTTTTCCGTCTGGCGGCGCTCGGCGATTTCGTGTTCGATCTCACGGTTCACTCGCGCGAGATCGGCTGTGCGCTCCTCCACACGCCGCTCCAGCTCCGCCTGAGCCTCGGCCTGGTGGGTCAGGCGTTCACGCAGGCGCCGCCGTCTTTGCAGCATGGCGGCGACCACGGCAGCGGCAAGACACAGGCAGAGGATGATCGCGATCATCGCCGTCTTGACCTGCGTCCTGAGTGAGCCGGTATCCATCAGCACGCTGACGGTCCAGCCCGCGTCGGGCATCGGCTGCGACAGGACGAGATATTCCCTGTCACCGTCGTTCTGGCTGATCGTCATCAACTGATGAGAGCCGAAATTGCCGTTTTTCAGCGGCAGTTCTTTCAGGTCGGCATTGGCGTAACGCCGGGATGCCGCCGTGCGCGCAAGCCTTTCCGGTGTCAGCGGCATCAGGCCGGAATAAAGCCACTGCGGCGTTCCGGTCATAAAGATGATGCCTTCCGGGTCGGATACGAGAATGCGGTTTTCACCATCGCCGAACGACGCCTCTATGCCTTCAATATCGACCTTGAAGACGATGACGCCCTTGATCTCCTCGTTGAAGAGAATAGGCGCGGAAAAATAATAACCGCGCTTGTGGGAGGTGGTGCCTAGCGCGAAGAAACGCGACGGGAAGCCCTTGGCGGCATCCTGAAAATAGGGGCGGTAGCTGAAATTCTCCCCGACGAAGCTCGTGGGTCCATCATAGTTGCTGGCGGCGATAGTCACTCCGTCCAGCGTGATGATGTAGATGTCGGAGGATTCCAGCAGGGTGTTGATGGATTTGAGATAGATATTGGCGCGCTGGCGCATCGCCTCATCCTGCGGATGCGCGACAAGCTCCTCAATGTCGTCGTGATCGGCGATCAGGGCGGGTAGCGGCTCGAAACGGCTCAAAAGCCCACCGAGAGCCGAGACAGCCAGTCTGAGGGTGGTGCGGCCCTGATCGGAGACTTCGCCGAAATAGCTTTCCGCAATGATGCCGCTGCCCTTGGTCACGGCGCCATAACCGAGGCCGAGGCTGAGCAGCGTCAATAAAATCCAGCGATATTTCACCGAAGCTCCCCTCCCCGTTGCAGGCACCAGACCTGCTCTCCCGAACAGAGTGTAGGAGGAGTGATCGGATTTTCCAAGTAACCGAAAAAAGCAGCTAAACGGCCCGAAAACAAAAAACCGGCCACGAGGGCCGGTTTTCCGTAAAGATTATTTCAGAAAGCTTATGCGCTTTCCTTCGGCGTCAGAACCTGACGACCGCGATACATACCGGTCTTCAGATCGATATGGTGCGGACGGCGCAGTTCGCCGGAGTTCTTGTCTTCAACGTAGGTCGAAGCCTTGAGACCGTCAGCCGAGCGGCGCATGCCGCGCTTGGACGGGCTTGTTTTTCTTTTTGGTACAGCCATTTTTGTTACTCCACTTTAGCGGCGAAACAACGTAACCGGCCATAACCAAAGGCCGAATGTCGGGTGTCTCGATATCGGAAATTTGGCGCGCTTATACATGCCCAAACGGGCTTTGACCAGCCCTGACGCGCATTTTTTCCGATTAAGCCGGATTGCTGCGACGGGCAGGCGGCAGGCCTTTGCAAATCATGCTTCACTTCCTATCAAAAACCACGAGTTCCCTAAAGTGGTTCATGTCCCTGAATTCACAGAAAGCTGGCGCGCGCATCTCGATTATCGGCGCTGCCGCACGCAGTTTTTCCAGCTCTTCATCCAGCATCGCCTGCCATCGCGGCAGGCACTCCGGATCGAACCAGCGCGTGACATAAGCCAGCGTAATATGGAACTGATAGGTGTCGTGATCGGGATGCCGATAACCGAAAGCTTCGGCAAATGTATCACGCCACAGCGCAATGGTACGATCGTCTTCGGCGGTGGCACCCATCAGCACCAGCCCCGTCGGTTTGAGACCAGTCACCTGCATATTGAAACCAGGCAGGGCCGGAAAATCCGCCAGACGATCGCAATAATACTCAGTCATCGTGTCAATGGGCGTATCGAGTGGCATGTCTTCCGGCCAGTAGGGAAATGCACGGCGATATTCGATAATGCCCTGAAATACCGTCATATGCAGGCTGGAAACCGGCGTGAAGGCCAGCTGCGGTGCCTCGGGCATATCCAGAAAACGCTGGCGTGTCCCGATGATCGCGCTTTCAGTTTTCGACCCTTCAGCGAGATGGCAGACCACGGTATTGCCCGGCTCGGGCAGGAATTCACCATCGGCGTTATAGCGGCTACCGAGATGGCGCGGCGGCTGATCGTGACTGGCAGCGGAAAAAGATTCCAGATCTTTTGAAACGAGCGGGGCGTGCATGGGGGAACTCCTTTTGAGAGGTTTCCCCTAATCTGCGCACGCAACAAACCAATGACATTAATCGGTCAATGGCCGGTCAATTCCCGTCAATGCGCCTCGTCCCAGTTATCGGCCGCGCGGGCATCCACTTTGAGCGGAACCCTCATGGAAATCGCGGGCATAGCTGCATTTTCCATGACCGAGACGACGATGGGCAGGGTCTTTTCAATTTCCCCTTCCTCGACTTCGAAGATGAGTTCGTCATGTACCTGCAGCAGCATGCGGGCGGAAAGCTTTTCCGCCTCCAGCACCGGCTCGATACGGACCATCGCACGGCGGATGATATCGGCTGCAGACCCCTGGATCGGTGCGTTGATGGCCGCACGCTCGTTGAAGGCCTTCATGGAAGGGTTGGAGGAGCGGATTTCCGGATAATGGGCGCGGCGGCCGAAAATCGTCTCGACATAGCCGTTCTCGCGGGCGAAAGCCTTGGTCGCTTCCATGTAATCGCGAATGCCAGGAAAACGCTCGAAATATTTCTTGATATACTCCCCCGCTTCGGAGCGGGCGATGCTGAGCTGGTTGGCAAGGCCGAAAGCGGAAATACCGTAGATGATGCCGAAGTTGATGGCCTTGGCACGTCGGCGCACTTCAGACGGCATGCCTTCCACCGGCACTCCGAACATTTCCGATGCGGTCATCGCATGAATGTCGATGCCGTTTTCGAATGCGCTGCGAAGCTGCGGAATGTCGGCGACATGGGCAAGCACACGTAGCTCGATCTGGCTGTAATCGGCGGAAAGAAGCTTGTGGCCGGGCGTGGAGATGAAAGCCGTGCGGATCTTGCGGCCTTCCGCCGTGCGCACCGGAATGTTCTGAAGGTTCGGCTCCGAGGATGACAGGCGCCCCGTGGTGGTGGAGGCCAGCGCATAGGACGTGTGAACCCGTTTCGTCTGCGGATGAACATATCCGGGAAGCGCATCCGTATAGGTCGATTTCAGCTTGGTCAGCTGCCGCCAGTCGACAATCTTGCGCGGCAATTCGGCACCTTCTGCCGCCAGATCTTCAAGAACCTGCGCCGATGTGGACCATTGGCCCGTCTTGGTCTTGGAGCCGCCAGGCAGGCCCATCCTGCCGAACAGAATGTCGCCGAGCTGCTTTGGCGATCCGATGTTGAAACGCTCGCCTGCCAGTTGGTAGACTTCCTCTTCGAAAGCAGCCGCCTTCTGGGCGAGTTCACCGGAGAGACGTGACAGGATCTGTCGGTCCACGGTGATGCCACGCTCCTCCATATGCGCCAGTACAGGCACCAGAGGGCGCTCCAGCAGCTCATACACACTGGTCAGCCGCTCTGCGGCAAGCCGGGGCTTCAGCACCATCCACAGCCGCAGGGTGACATCCGCATCCTCCGCGGCGTAAGCGGTTGCCTTATCAATATCGACGAAATCGAAGGTTATGCTCGACTTGCCCGATCCCGCCACGTCCTTGTAGGCGATCGGCGTGTGGCCCAGCCAGCGTTCGGACAGCGTATCCATGCCATGCGTGGTCTTTCCCGCTTCAAGAACGTAGGAAATCAGCATGGTATCGTCGAAACTCTGCATGACGACGCCATGGCGCTTCATCAGCAGGTAGTCATATTTGAGGTTCTGCGCGATTTTCAGAACGGCTTCATCCTCAAGAAGATCCTTCAAACGTGCTAGCGCCTCGGCAAACGGCACCTGTCCTTCAGCAAGCCTGATGCCATCGCTGAAAAGATCGCCACCGGAGCCAGTCTTGTGCGTCAAGGGCACATAGGCAGCGCGGATATCGGTGCCCGAGGCATCCTTGCCATTATCGGCAATCGCCAGCGAGAAACCGACGAGTTCCGCCTGCATGGGGTCGAGCGAGGTCGTTTCCGTGTCGAAGGCGACGACACCCGTTTCGCGGGCAGCGGCAACCCAACGATCCAGCTCCGCCAGATCCCTGATCGTGGTATAGGCGGTCGTGTCGATCTTGGCGGCGGAGAAAACCGTCTGCCGTGCCGTGGCGAGATCGGTGGGCGCACTGCCCTCCCCTGTCACCTTCCGTGCCGGAGCGGTGGTTGACGCTGGCGCAGCGGTCTTGTCATCAGCTGCGGCAACTGCAGGCGCGGCGTCGAGGTCTGGTCCATGGGCATCAGCGCCCCATTGCACCGGCACATTGGCGGCTTCGATGGCAGAGGCATCGCTATCGGTGGCTTCAGCTACCCGGCGCGTCAGCGTCGTGAACTCCATCGCCTTCAGGAAAGCGATGAGTTTCGGGCCGTTCTGCGGTTCGAGCACCAGTTCTTCCAGAGACTGCTCCAGCGGCACATCGGTTCTGAGCGCCACGAGCTGTCTGGAAAGGCGGGCAAGCTCCGCATTGGCGATGATGTTTTCGCGGCGTTTCTGCTGCTTGATTTCTCCTGCCCGCGCCAGCAGCGTGTCGAGATCGCCGTATTCTTCCAGCAATTGCGCGGCCGTTTTCGGCCCGATACCAGGAATACCCGGAACATTATCGGTTGAATCACCGGTCATCGCCTGAAGGTCGATCATCTTTTCCGGGGCTACACCCCATTTTTCGACGACATCGGGAACGCCGATCTGCTTGTCCTTCATGGCGTCGTACATATGCACATTGGCCGTGACGAGCTGCATCAGATCCTTGTCGGAAGAAATGATGGTGACATCGGCGCCAATCGCCTCCGCCTGACGGGCGTAAGTGGCGATGATGTCATCCGCCTCGAAGCCTTCCGTCTCGATGCAGGGAAGATTGAAGGCCCGTGTCGCCTCACGGATCAGGCCAAACTGCGGCACCAGATCTTCCGGCGGCGCGGAGCGGTTGGCCTTGTATAGATCGTACAGCTCGTTGCGGAAGGTTTTCGAGGAATAGTCGAAAATCACGGCAAAATGCGTGGGCGTGACACCGACATCGGTATTGCGCGCATCCTTCAAGAGCTTCCACAACATGTTGCAGAAGCCGGAAACGGCGTTGACCGGCAGCCCATCCGACTTGCGGTTCAGCGGGGGAATGGCATGGAACGCCCGGAAAATGAAACCGGAGCCGTCAACGAGGAAGAGATGATCGCCTTTTTTCATGGCGATATGGATAGCGCGGGGCCGTTTTGACGTCCATAGAAAGTTCAAACAACGCACCGCAAAGCGCATGTGCCTAAGCCGCTGGACGCACCGGCAAAATTCGCGTGAACCTTACGAATTTGTAATAGATTTTCCCTTGAAAAGCCGCATTTGCACACACATTTCTTAGAGGACGGCGCCTGATCACGCCGTAGTCTGATTGTAGGCTCGTCCCCCGCCGCATCAGACCGGACAAAGGCCTTTCCCCCCTCTCCGGGCCTTTGTCCTCTTATATGACCGCCATGGCCGTCCCCTCCCGGCCATGGCGGTTTTTATTTGTGCCGGGTTTCTGACTGGCATAAACATACCATGCGATATATATCCCACTATCGAAATTGCGCGATTGCGCCGACCAGATGCCAGACGGATTGATGAATGGGTTTTTCCCGGGACGAATCGGCGATCTATCTCGCCGCAAAAATGGCGAGGGAATTCACCATGGCGCTCCAGAAGAGAGCCGCCGCGCTGGGGTTTTCTCCTGGACAATTCCCCATCCTCATCGAACTGTGGCATGAGGAGGGACTGACGCAACGGCAATTGCTGGATAGAATTGACGTGGAGCAGGCGACGCTTGCCAATACGCTGTCCCGCATGGAGCGCGACGGGCTGATCGTGCGCAAATCCCACCCAAGCGACCGCCGCGCGCAGATCATCGAACTGACCCAGCGCGGCAGGGATCTCGAGGCCAACGCCATTGCCGCTTCCGAAGCCACGGAAGATACGCTGCTGGCGGATTTCCGCCGTTTCGAAAAGCAGCTTCTGCTGGAATATATGCGCCGGGCGATCGACCGCGCCAAAAAAGCGAAATAGCATTTACAACTCGAACGCTTTCTTTGCTCCTGGCCTTCTATCGCCTGCAGCCTCCAAGGTTTTGTTTCCGCGCAGTTTAGGACGGAAAACCACTTCGCACTTTTCCTGAACTGCTCTATCGTTCCGGCGGCTGCGCGCTTGCCGATTCAACGACACGTCAGCCCCTTGTTCCTACGCGATGCGCGATACCAGAATGTTTCGTCCATCGCCAGGTTACGACAGACATGACAGGATCAGCGATGACAGACGTTTCCCCCATTCTATCCACGGCCGACGATAACCTCACCTCCAGCCTCGAGCGATTGTTCGAACTGGTGCGCATCCCGTCCATTTCCACGGACCCCGCCTACAAGGCGGAGTGCCGCAAGGCGGCGGAATGGCTGGTCAGAACGCTTGAATCACTGGGCTTTGCGGCTTCCGTTCGCGATACCGCCGGTCATCCAATGGTGGTGGCGCATCACGACGCCGCGACAAAAGACGCGCCGCATGTGCTTTTCTACGGCCATTACGACGTGCAGCCGGTCGATCCGCTCAATCTTTGGGAAAACGATCCGTTCGAACCGGCCGTGAAAGATATCGGCGGCGGCCGGCAGGTGATCACCGGGCGTGGAACGGCTGATGACAAGGGTCAGCTGATGACCTTCGTGGAAGCCTGCCGGGCCTATAAGGCAGTCAATGGCAGTCTGCCGGTGCGCGTCACCATTCTTTTCGAGGGCGAGGAAGAATCCGGTTCGCCCTCGCTGAAGCCGTTCCTCGACGCCAATGCCGATGAGCTGAAGGCCGATTATGCACTGGTATGCGATACCAGCATGTGGGACCGCGATACGCCCGCCATCGCCGCCGCCCTTCGCGGCCTGGTCGGCGAAGAAATCACAATCACCGCGGCCGACCGCGACCTGCATTCGGGCCTTTTCGGTGGTGCGGCCGCAAATCCCATTCACATCCTGACTGATATTCTCGCCGGCCTGCATGACGAGACCGGCCGCGTGACCCTTGCCGGCTTTTACGATGGCGTGGAAGAAACTCCCGCCAACATCAAGGCTTCCTGGGAAACGCTGGGCCGCACCGCCGAGGCCTTCCTCGGCGAAGTCGGCCTCTCGGTTCCCTCGGGCGAAAAGGGCCGCTCCGTGCTGGAGCAGACCTGGGCGCGGCCAACGGCGGAAGTCAACGGCATCATCGGCGGCTATACCGGCGACGGCTTCAAGACGGTTATCGCCGCAAAGGCCTCTGCTAAAGTGTCCTTCCGTCTCGTCGGAGAGCAAGACCCGCAAGCGGTCCGCGAGAGCTTCCGGAACTATGTCCGCTCCAAAATTCCAGCCGATTGCTCGGTGGAATTTCACGAGCATGGTGCATCGCCGGCTATCCAGCTTTCCTATGATTCTCCAGTGCTGACGAAGGCGAAAAACGCGCTTTCGGAAGAGTGGCCCAAACCTGCCGTCGTGATCGGCATGGGGGGCTCGATCCCCATCGTCGGCGATTTCCAGAAGATGCTGGGCATGGATTCGCTGCTCGTCGGTTTCGGCCTTACCGATGACCGCATTCATTCGCCGAATGAAAAATATGACCTCCAGTCGTTCCACAAGGGCATCCGCTCCTGGATCCGCATTCTCGACGCCCTGGCCGCGAAGTAGTCAAAAAGAAAGGAGGCGCCGGTTACCCGATACCTCCTCGTTCTCTTATATTTTGGTGGTTCAAAACAAAAAGGCCGGGCAAGCCCGACCTTTCCATCCGTTTTTCGTCAGTGCCAGTACATCCGTGGTCAAAGCGTTCAAACGGTCCGATGCTCCAGAGCGCGCCAACAAAATCGACGCTGCTTTTCACGATCAGGATCGGCTGCTTTGGTTAATCTTTGGTTAACGCAACAACAGCGGCACTTTAAAAGCACCAGCCTGACAATTCCGTGCGGAGCACTGTTGAACCCTATATTGGTATGCACTCCAGCTTTTTCAAGAGCGGCCGGACCTGGTGCACCTTCCAAAAGAAAAAGGCCGGAAAAATCCGGCCTTTCATATTCATGCGAATGACCCGTTCAGGCCAGGCCGCTTATCAGGAAGCGACGAGCTCGCCTGCAGACATCTTGCCCGAGCGGCGGTCCTGCGTCAGCTCGTAGGAGAGCTTCTGACCGTCGTTGAGGGAGGTCATACCAGCGCGCTCAACGGCGGAGATGTGAACGAATACGTCCTGCGAACCGTCGTCAGGCTGAATGAAGCCGTAGCCCTTGGTTGCGTTGAACCACTTTACTGTACCAGTCGCCATAACGATTTCCTTCCGTTGGCAAATTGTATTTGCACTGCGCGCAGTGCGGTCTTGGGTCGAATTTGAAGGAAAGATCGTCGTGTGCACCTAAAAAAGGCGCCGAAGCTCTGGTCGTCAAACAAATATCGATGCGCGAACACCTAGGTTGGAAGGGGCCGAAAGTCAAGTTTCTTTGAAAAAGCCCGCCGATTTTTGTGAAGCGTCGACAAATAAAAGTCGCGGGAAATAAGGCTTTAAACAGCAAAAACCCGGCGCGGGAGGAGGTGCGCCGGGTTCTTGAAACTGACTGACAATTGGGAGGAGGAGTATTGTCAGTCCAATCGGGCGACGCTGGGAGGAGGAGTGCGTCGCTTCGATGATTTGAAGATACAGGATCTCCGCTCAAAAAACAGACGTTTCATCGCAGCGCAGCATTGCATAAAATGCATAGCTATTTCGCGACACCTTGAAGCCTCTTGGCATACCGCCTAATAAATACGCATGACCATCGAATCCGTCAGAGCCTTTTTTACCGAGAACTCCCCCGAAGTGACCGTTATCGAAACGGAAACAAGTTCGGCGACAGTCGCTTTGGCTGCCGAAGCGCACGGCGTCGATCCCGACCAGATTGCCAAAACGATCTGCCTGAAGTCGGGCGACACAATTCTTCTCGTCGTTGCCGCCGGCACGAAACGGCTCGACAATCGTAAATTCCGCGATCATTTCGGTGCCAAGCCGCGCATGCTGGGGGCGGAAGAAGTCGTTGCGGTGACCAGCCATCCCGTCGGCGGGGTGTGCCCTTTCGGATTGCCTTCGCCCCTTCCGGTGTTTTGCGACATATCCCTAAAAAACTATCCCGAGGTGGTTCCGGCAGCGGGAGCCACCAATGCGGCGGTAAGGATTTCGCCTGACACGATGGCACGACTGACGGGAGCGGAATGGGTCGACGTCTGCCAATGACGCCGATTTGATCCGGCAGGGACTTAACCCCGCCTTAAATTGCCGCATTTAAACTCTTCATCCTGGATTAAGGATCGCGCAGGCATAGAAGCCTGAAATGCGAACGGTTTCGCGAATATAAGGAGCGACTTCGGCTGGATGGCAGGCAAGGGTAAATCACGCGATCGGGTAGAACCTTCCTTCGGGGATTTCCACGAATCCGGTGACGATCTGCGTCTTGATGCCAGCGAGCGCATTGGCGGAACCGCAAAGCAGCCCGCCAGAAAACCGAAGTCCACATCCGGCCGCGCCAAACCGCAAAAAAAGGAAAAGCGCACACGCAGTTCCGGCGGTGGCGCAACAGGCTTTATCCGGTCCGTCATTTACTGGTGCATCGTGCTCGGCATCTGGGGCGGTATCGGCGTTGCCGGTCTTGTCCTTTATTATGGCGCGCGCATGCCGAGCGCCAGCAGCTGGACCATTCCCGAACGACCCCCGAATGTGAAGATCGTTTCGGTGAACGGCAGCGTGCTTGCCAATCGCGGCACCACGGGTGGCGAGGCTCTCGCGCTTGAAGACATGTCGCCCTACCTTCCACAAGCGGTCATGGCGATCGAAGACCGGCGATTCTATTCGCATTTCGGAGTGGACCCGCTCGGCCTGGCCCGCGCCATCGTGACCAATGTGATGACGGGCCGAACCGTGCAGGGCGGCTCGACGCTGACGCAGCAGCTGGCAAAAAACCTGTTCCTCTCACAGGATCGGACGCTGGAGCGCAAGGTGCAGGAAGTGCTGCTGGCCTTCTGGCTGGAGCATAAATACACCAAGGACCAGATCCTCGCGATGTATCTCAACCGCGTTTATTTCGGTTCCAACGCCTTTGGCGTCGAAGCCGCTTCCAGACGCTACTTCAACAAATCCGCGCGCGACGTCAATCTTGGCGAGGCGGCAACGCTTGCCGGACTTCTCAAGGCCCCCTCGCGCCTTTCACCGGCGCGCGACCCGCAGGCGGCGGAGGAGCGGGCGCAGGTCGTTCTGAGATCCATGCGCGATGTCGGCTTCATCACCGATGACGAGATCAAGACCGCGATGTCGCAGCCGCCGACCAAGGCCAAACGTTTCTGGTCCGGTGCCGAACATTACGCTGCCGATATGGTGATGGAGGAAGTCCGTGGCCTGATTGGCGACGTCAAGCAGGACATCGTCGTCGATACGACCATCGACCCCAATCTTGAACGCGACGCCGAAAAAGCACTGACCCATGTTCTGCAGGGTGACGGTAAAAAGCAGGGCGCCTCGCAGGCGGCCCTCGTTTCCATCGATGGCACAGGCGCAATCCGGGCCGTGGTCGGCGGAGCGGATTATGCCGAAAGCCAGTTCAACCGGGCCGCCAAGGCGAAACGGCAACCCGGATCGGCGTTCAAACCCTTCGTATATGTTGCCGCGCTGGAATCGGGTCTGACCCCCAGTACCATTCGCAACGACGGGCCGGTCCGTATCGGAAACTGGACACCGGAAAATTACGAGAAGAAATATCGTGGCGAAGTGACGCTTGCCACTGCGCTTGCCAATTCTCTGAACACGATCGCCGCGCAGCTGGTGATGGAAGTCGGTCCTGAGCGGGTGACGCAGGTGGCGCATCGCATGGGCATCGAATCGGAGCTGCAGAACAACGCCTCCATCGCACTCGGCACCTCGGAAGTGTCGCTGATGGAGCTGACCGCCTCCTACGCTCCCTTCATGAATGGCGGCTACAAGGCGACGCCGCATATCGTCAAACGCATCTCCGATGCTGACGGCAAGGTGCTTTATGAAAACAGATACGACAACCCGCCGCGCGTGCTGAGCGAGGAGATCGCCGCGACGATGAACGGCATGTTATCGCGCGTCATCACCGAAGGAACAGGGAAAGCCGCCCGCCTCCAGGGTTGGCAGGCAGCGGGAAAATCCGGCACGACACAGTCTTTCCGCGACGCGCTTTTTGTCGGCTACACAAGCAACCTGACAACGGGCGTCTGGTTCGGCAACGACGACGGCACATCGATGAAAAAGGTCACCGGCGGCGGCTTGCCTGCGAAGGCCTGGAAAGATTTCATGACCGCCGCCCATTCGGGGCTCTCGCCCTCGCCGCTCTTCGGTCTCGGCGCAGGCAGCGTGCCGCCGCTTGGGGAAATACAGCAACCGGCGCCCGAGAGCGCGCCTTCCTCCATCGGCGACATCATTTCCAATGCTCTCGGCGGCGGCGGAACGACAAACACCCGAGCCTATCCCGAAGCGCCCGTCTCGCCAAACGCTGGTCAGCCGGGCGTCCCCATGCCGCCTGGAAACATCCCTTCCCGCGATATCGAACCCGGCTATTCAGCCGACAATGGGCCTGTGCCGCCAGCCGATATCGGCGGCCGGGCGCCGGCAACTTCCGGGCCGAAGCAGACGACCCTTCTTGATATTCTGATGGGAAATTAATTGCCTTTTGGGTAACCGGTTCGCCGGTTACCCGGCAAGCGATGGGCCGGCAACGATCCTGTCGCCTTTCCCGCAAATACCTAATTTTCCAAAGACTTGATTACACCGAATGGGCAGCCAACGCAGCCAAGAGCGGAGACCGCGCTTGTGTTTGCAACATATGCGTGCGCCCACGTTAACCGTAGATTGCTATTTGCGCAAAAACGATTACATTTCGGATGACTTTTTACGGTAAATGAATTATTAATCGATCATATAAATTAATTTTCTTGTTTCAAAATAACTTTTCAGGGCTTCATATTATGCTGGGTACTAAAAGCTCATCGCATGCCGTGTTTTACGGCGCCCCTTATCCTGCGGCTGTCACTTTCGACGCGGCGGAAACGCAACCTTCCATTTCAGAAACCAACACATCGGTGTTCCTGCGCAGCCAGTTTGTGCTCAAAAGAACGATCGACATTGCAGGGGCGTCCATCGCCCTTGTCGCACTCGCGCCCGTATTGTTGACCGTTGCGGCGCTGGTCAAACTCGACAGCAAAGGGCCGGTCCTGTTCTCACAAGTCCGTTGGGGCATGAACGGGCGAAAGATCAGGGTCTATAAATTTCGTTCGATGCGGACCGAACTGGGCGATGCCACCGGCGTGGCGCAAACGGTAAAGAACGATCCGAGGATAACCCGGATCGGCGCCGTGCTTCGCCGCACAAATGTCGACGAGCTGCCACAGCTCATCAACGTCTTGAAAGGCGACATGTCGCTGGTGGGTCCACGCTGCCATGCCATCGGCATGCTGGCCGCCGGCCGTCTTTATGAGGAACTTGTTCCCCACTACCACCTGCGGCACCGGATGCGACCAGGCATTACCGGTCTTGCCCAGATGCGGGGGTTACGCGGCCCGACGGATCGCAGCGACAAGGCGCGTGCCCGCATCGTGTCCGATCTTTATTACGTCGACAATTTTTCCGTCTGGCTGGATATCAAGATCATGATCGGAACGGTCATTTCCGAATTGCGCGGCGGCAAGGGTTTCTGATCTTTCAGAAATCAGACACATAGAATCAAAAAAGCCCGGCAGCTATGCCGGGCTTTTCTTCTGAATCACCATATTCCGTCAGTTTATCGGCACGGGAGCCGCAGCCGGATCCGGCAGCGGCGCCGGGTTTGCCGACAGCGTGCGCAGATAAGCGATGAGATCGGCGCGTTCCGTCTCCTTCTTCACACCCGCAAAGCCCATGGCCGTGCCGGGAACGTGTTTCTTGGGAGCTTCGATGAAGTAGCTGAGATGATCGTAATCCCAATGCACGGAACCGCCCTTGGAGAAATCCTTCATTGCTGCGGAGTAGCTGAAACCCGCATGGCTGGCGATCGGCCGGTTGACGATATCGAAGAGATTGGGGCCGACCTTGTTTGCACCACCACTCTCTCCGGTATGACAGCTCGTACACTTCTTGAAGACCGCCTCACCCTTGGCCGCATCCGCGCTGGCGAGCAATTTCGCGATCGGGGTTGCCGCTGCAGCGGGTTCGCCTGCAGCCTCGCCGCCGCTCGCTTCCGCGACGATGGCGTAACCTTCCTTTTCCGGGGTGGGCGCATGAAAAATGCCCTCAGACGCAATTGACACCGACATCAGAACGAAAACCGTGCCCAGCAACGCCCCAACGCCCATATTTACATAAGAATTCATCTATATGCGCTCCCTCGCATCCGCTCCATATAACCGGGCATCTTGAAATTATTCAAAAGCTATGGCTTTTGCACAGCCTGCGCAACTTGAATAATATTCCCCACTCCGTGACGTTTTGACACTTTTCGGTTGGGATTTGAAGGGTGTCGGATGAAGAATCGGGATTTCGAGAAAGCTGTCGTCCTTATACCGGCGCGGATGGCATCGACACGGCTTCCGGGCAAGCCTCTCGCGGATATTGGCGGCAAACCGATGATTGTGCAGGTGGCACTCAGGGCGCGTGAAGCTGGCGCGACGCGCATCGTCGTTGCAGTCGATGACGAACAGGTATTTTCAGCCGTAAAAAATGCCGGTTTTGACGTCATGATGACGCGCGATGATCACCAATCCGGTTCGGACCGCATTTTCGAGGCGCTGCAGAAGGCCGACCCCTATGGCAACGCCGAATATGTTATCAATGTTCAAGGCGACCTTCCGACCATCGAAGCGGAAACGATCCGCGCCTCGTTGCGCCCGTTGGAAAATGCCGCCGTCGACATTGCCACACTGACGGTAGAGATCACCGACGAGGAAGAAAAGACCAATCCGAACGTGGTGAAAGTGGTTGGCAGCCCACTTTCCGAGACGCGATTGCGCGCGCTTTATTTTACCCGCGCGACTGCGCCCTATGGCGACGGACCGCTTTATCATCACATCGGCCTTTATACCTATCGCCGCGCCGCCCTCGAAACGTTCGTGAGGCTTCAGCCTTCGCCACTCGAGAAGCGCGAAAGGCTGGAACAATTGCGCGCACTGGAGGCGGGCATGCGTATTGATGCCGAAATCGTTCACTCCGTGCCGCTTGGCGTTGATACGCCGCACGATCTCGAAAAAGCCCGCACTATTCTCGCAAACCGAACCCTCTAATGGATAATTCCATGACCTTGAGCACAAACCGCATTGCCTTTCAGGGCGAATTTGGCGCGAATTCCGACATGGCATGCCGCGACATGTTCCCGGATATGGAGCCTTTGCCGTGCCCGACATTCGAGGATGCTTTTAATGCCGTCGAAAACGGCGAAGCCGATCTCGGCATGATCCCGATCGAGAACACGCTGGCCGGTCGCGTTGCCGATATCCATCATCTGCTGCCGGAATCACGCCTTCACATCATCGGTGAATATTTCATGCCGATCCGCTTCCAGCTGATGGTTATACCGGGGGTGACGAAAGACGAGATCCGCACCGTTCACAGCCACATCCACGCGCTTGGCCAGTGCCGCAAGATCATCCGTTCCAACGGCTGGAAGCCAGTGGTTGCCGGCGATACGGCCGGAGCGGCGAGACTGGTTTCTGAAAAGGGTGATCGCAGCATGGCAGCGCTTGCACCGCGTCTTGCCGCCGGTCTCTACGGCCTTGATATCATGGCTGAAAATGTCGAGGATTCAGAAAACAACATCACCCGTTTCGTAATTCTCTCGCGCGATGAGAACTGGGCCAAACGCCAGTCCCAAGGCGAAGCACCCGATGAAACCATCGTCACGACCTTCGTGTTCAACGTCCGCAACATTCCGGCCGCGCTTTATAAGGCAATGGGTGGTTTCGCGACGAATGGCATCAACATGACGAAGCTGGAAAGCTACCAGCTCGGCGGAAAGTTCGTGGCAACGCAGTTCTATGCCGATATCGAAGGCCATCCGGATGACGAGCCGGTGCGGCACGCGCTGGACGAGCTGCGCTTCTTTTCCGAGAAGGTCCGAATTCTCGGCGTCTACAAGGGTCATGCGATGCGCGGCAAGCTCAACCAGAGCTGAGCCTGCCGCAAATCTTCATTTCGTCCATTCCACCCAGTCGCGCATCAGCCGGTGCGCGATGGCGCCGCCGGGAGGCGCGGAAAAGCCCTCGCCCGCAGCAGCCTCCAGCATCGCGGCCACCTCCGCCCGCGTGAACCAGCGGCAATCCTCCAGCTCGATCTCATCGCGGGAAATATCGAACGAGAGAGCCTCGGCATAACAGCCGATCATCAGCGTGTGCGGCATCGGCCAGGGCTGGGAAGCGTGATAGCGCACGCGGCCGATTTCAACGCCGGATTCTTCATGCGTCTCGCGGCGCACGGCCTGCTCGATCGTTTCGCCCGGCTCCACGAAACCGGCGAGGCAGGAATACATGCCCGGCGCAAAATGTGCGCCGCGTCCGAGCAGGCAAAGATCGCGCTCGATATCGATCGTCATCATGATGACGACGGGATCGGTTCGGGGAAAAATAGTGTGATTGCAGGCGGCGCAGATGCGCTTGTAACCGCCGATGCGTAATTCCATCGTGCCGCCGCACCGTCCGCAGAAGCGGTTATCGGCATTCCAGTGCGTAAGGCTGACAGCCTGCGCAACCTCGCTCAGCAATTCCTCATCGAGAAGATGATCGCGATAAAGGGTGCGGGCATCGGCCAGCTTGTAGTGGCTCGCCAGCGTGTCTTCCGTGACGGCGACCGGCACCGCAATCCTGGGTTCGCCGGTTTCGCGGTATCCAAGCAGAACGGCATTGTCGAAATCCGGCTGCAATTCCGCCAGCTCATAGGCGGAAAACAGGGGATCTATGACCTGTTCGTCATGTTTCAGGACAAGCCGGCTGCCGGAGAAGGCAAAAATATGGGTGCCATCGACTTTCAACGCATCGGCAACGCAGTCTTCCGTCCGCTTTTCGGCGAACCGGTTGAGGGCGTTCTTGGAAAAGGCTGTCAGCAGGCTTGCTTCGGGATGGGGAGCAGTGGTTTCGAAAATAGTCATTGATATCATCAGAGCGCGCCGGATATTTTTTTCATCAAGGATTCCTTTTCGCCCGGGCCATAGGGCACTGGCGTCCCGTGACCCCAGATAGGGCCGGGCCAGCAGGTGTCGCCTTCGTTGCGGGCGATAATATGGACGTGAAGTTGCCGGACGATATTGCCCAACGCGCCGACATTGATCTTGGTGGCCCCGGTAACGTCCTTCAGCGCGGAGGCGACGAGATTGGTCTCGAACGTCAGCACGGCCTGATCGAGCGGAGTAAGATCGAACAGCTCGCTGGCACCGCCTCTCTGTGGCACCAGCACCAGCCAGGGCCAGCGGCTGTCGTTCTGCAAACGCAGCTCGCATAGTCCCAAACGCATTACAAGCGCACTGTCGCGCGCCAGCCTGTCGTCCAGCCGGAATGTCTCCAAGGCGTCCTCCATGTTTGTTTTCATCGTGATAGCAGTTTTTTGAAGGCTTGGCTTGCATTTGCTTTCGATATTGCCGATATGTGGCCCCGGGAGGTTGGTGGTGGACGAGCCACTCGCCAACCGGGTCAGGTCCGGAAGGAAGCAGCCCTAACGAGCCAGGCACGGGTCGCCGTGCCAGCCTCCCACCCTTTTTAAATTCCGCTCAGCTTTCGCCGGGCCGGTTCAGCCTGAAAGCGGCCCCTGCGTATCGGCATGATGTGCAGACTTTAGAGGAATAGAGCGTGCCTGATGCGTCCAATGGGACGCACGGCGCTCTAGGACAAACTGGCAAAATAAACTGGCGAGGCGATGAGCGACACCTTACCCACCACATCAAGCGAATCCCAGGGCGGGACCGGCTACCGGGTACTGGCACGCAAATATCGTCCGAAGGATTTTTCCGATCTGATGGTCGGCCAGGAGCCGATGGTCCGCACGCTGACCAATGCGTTCGAGACCGGCCGCATCGCACAGGCCTATATGCTGACCGGCGTTCGCGGTGTGGGCAAGACGACCACCGCGCGTATTCTTGCCCGTGCGCTGAATTACAAGACCGACACCATCGACAAACCGACCATCGACCTGCGTATCCCCGGCGAACATTGTCAGGCGATCATGGAAGGCCGTCATGTCGACGTGATCGAGATGGACGCCGCCTCCCATACCGGTATTGACGACATTCGCGAGATCATCGAGCAGGTGCGTTATCGTCCGGTTTCGGCGCGCTATAAAGTCTATATCATCGACGAAGTGCACATGCTCTCGACGCAGGCTTTCAACGGTCTTCTGAAGACGTTGGAAGAGCCGCCGGAGCATGTGAAATTCATCTTCGCAACCACTGAAATCCGCAAGGTTCCGATTACCGTGCTGTCGCGGTGCCAGCGCTTCGACCTGCGCCGCATCAGCGCCGCCGATCTCGTCGGCCTGTTCACTGCCATTGCCGGCAAGGAAGGTTTCGAGGCCGAACCGCAGGCGCTCTCAATGATTGCCCGCGCGGCTGAGGGTTCCGCCCGTGACGGCCTTTCCCTGCTCGATCAGGCGATCGCCCATGGCGGCGGACGGGTGGAAGCCGAGGCGGTGCGCGGCATGCTGGGTCTTGCCGACCGGGCGCGCATCGTCGATCTTTTCCAGCACATCATCAAAGGCGATGTCGCGGCGGCACTTTCGGAATTCAACGGTCAATACGAGGCAGGCGCCAACCCCGTCGTCGTGCTGAACGACCTTGCCGATTTCACTCACCTCGTCACCCGCATGAAATATGTGCCGGATGCGGCGGAAGATCCCTCGCTTTCCGAGATCGAACGCGTACGTGGTGCCGAATTTGCCGAGACGATCGCCGTGACTGCGCTGTCGCGTATCTGGCAGATGCTGCTCAAGGGTATTCCGGAAACTGAAAATGCCTCACGTCCTGCGGGTGCGGCCGAAATGGTGTTGATCCGCCTTTCGCATGCCGCCAATCTTCCGGCACCGGAAGACGCGGCGCGACGCCTGCTCGAACTTTCCAACAGCGATGGCGGCTATTCCAATGGCGCGCCTTCGGGTGGCGGCAATGGCGGCGGTGCGCGCGCCTATTCCTCAGGACAGACAGTGGCCGCAGGAAGACCTGCGGAGCTTCCCGCCCAGAGGCCGGCAAGTTCGCAGCCTTCGACCATGCTGCGCGCCGTGCCTGACAGCCGCCCGCAGGAAATGCAGGTCGCGGCACCGAAAACCGAAGAACGGCCGGAGCCGAAGGTTCCCGTCAACTCTCTTCAGGACATTGCCGACCTGTGTCAGAAAAATCGCGATCCCGTCATGCGGGCGAAGGTTCGCAACTTCGTACGGCTGGTGCGGCTGGAGCCGGGCCGGCTCGACATGCGCCTCGGTGATGGCGCACCCGGATCGCTCCCCGGCGAGCTTGGTGTGAAGCTGAAAGAGTGGACCGGTATCCACTGGATCGTCAGCCTTAGCAAGGAACAGGGTCAGCCGACGCTGGTTGAAGCCGAGGGCAGTGCGCGCGACGCCCGCCTCGTGGATGCGAGGCAGGACCCTGACGTTGCAGCCATTCTTCAACAGTTTCCAGGTGCAAAAATCACCGACGTGCGCATTCGCGTCACCCAGCAGGACGAGCCGGACGAGATCGCCCCGCCGCCTTCGGTTGCCGAATCGAGCGAGGGCGACATCCTTCCCGGCGACGATATCGAATTTTAATACATAACAAAAACAGGAGTTTGGCACATGCGCGACATCATGGGCATGATGGGCAAGGTCAAGGAAATGCAGGCCAAGATGGAAAAGATGCAGGCGGATATCGCCGCGCTTGAAGTCGAAGGCAAGTCCGGCGGCGGTCTCGTCACCGTGAAGCTGAATGGCAAGGGCAGCCTGCTGGGCCTGAAGATCGATCCGTCTCTCTTCAAGGAAGACGACGTCGAAATTCTCGAAGACCTGATCGTCGCCGCTCACAATGATGCCAAGGAGCGCGCCGAGGCCATCACCGCTGAAAAGACCAAGGAAATCACGGCTGGCCTGCCGATCCCGCCCGGCATGAAGCTGCCGTTCTGATATTCTTACGAATTCAGACTTCCAGCATGGCGCGGAACCGGCTCGCAAGCGGGGTGCCGAGATATGCGGCACGTTCGTCCCTGGTAAGCTGCATGGGGCGGAAGCGCTGGAGAATGACCGGTATGGGCAGTTTCGTTCCCTGATGGGGTTCGAAAGCGATGCCTTCACCGGCGCTGAGCATTCCACCTTTCAGAACCCGGCAATAAAAGCCCGGCTGACCCGCCTGCCGAAAACGCGGCGCGAAGCCGGGATCGCCGAGCCGGGCTGACAGGGTGGCGCAGGGAATGCGGGCGGCGGTCACTTCCAGCACCACTTCCTCGGCTGAGAACCTGTCGCCGACATGCAGTTTTGCGCTGTCGACACCCTCGAGAACCAGATTTTCTCCGAAAAATCCGGGCTCAACCGCAAAACCCAGCGTACGCGACCAGAAATCGAGATCGGCGGAGCCCATGGCGTAGATCGCCTGATCCGGCCCGCCGTGATGTTTACGATTGCAGACAGCATCGCTGACGATGCCTTGCGCATCCACCATCACCGCGCCCTGCACGGCATGTTTGAAAATACCCGTCTTCGCCGTCTTTCCCGGCAGGGCCTTCGCCTCGCCCCGGCACACTGCCCGTATTTTCATGGACTGCCCTTCGCGCTTCATGATTCCCGTTTCCCGATTTATGCAGTAGAAAGCGCTCATGGCAAAACGAGTCACCGGTCCCGAAATCGAAAAACTGATCCAGCTGCTTGCAAAAGTGCCGGGGCTTGGGCCCCGCTCGGCGCGGCGGGCGGCGCTGCATCTCATCAAGAAGAAGGAACAGCTTCTTGGACCGCTGGGCCACGCGATGGGTGAAGCCTATGACAAGGTGAAGATTTGCTCGTGCTGCGGCAATGTCGATACCATCGATCCCTGCACGGTCTGCGCCGATGATAGACGTGACCAGTCGGTCATCATCGTGGTCGAAGACGTGTCGGATCTGTGGGCGCTGGAGCGAGCAGGCGCCATGAATACCGCCTATCATGTGCTTGGTGGCACGCTGTCGCCGCTCGATGGCGTCGGGCCGGAAGATCTGAACATCAAGGGACTGATCGATCGCGTCAGCGCCGGCGGTATTCGCGAGCTTATCATCGCCGTCAATGCGACGGTGGAGGGACAGGCAACAGCCCATTACATCACCGACCGGCTGGCCGATCTCGGAATCAAGATCACCCGGCTTGCGCATGGCGTGCCTGTTGGCGGCGAGCTGGACTATCTCGACGAGGGCACATTGACGGCGGCGCTGCGCGCCCGCACAACGATCTGACGCCTTCTTTCCCTGTCCGTCACTCGAAGAGGAGACCGAATGCGAAACCGATTTGATTCTTTGTTTTGGCGCATTTCCAGACGGAAAACCGGCCTCCACTTTTCCTGGAAAAGCCTCAAGGCACTGGCCGCCATCCTTTCCGTTTTTTCAGCAACGGCCGCTTTGGCGCAATCCGCGCCGACAGGTGCCGCTGCTGCCCGGTACGATGCCGATTTCAATGCATGGCTGAAAAAGGAAATCTGGCCGGAAGCGCGCAATGCGGGTATTTCACAAAAGACGCTGGAGGCTGCGCTCAGCGGCCTTTCCATCAACTGGAGCCTGCCTGATCTCGTCATCCCCGGCCAGAAGCCGCCGAAGGAGCAGAGCCAGAGCCAGGCGGAATTTTCATCGCCCGGCGCTTATTTCTCCGAAAAACGATTGCAGGGGCTTGCCGCCACCGGCCGCTCTCTGGCCGCCACGCATGCCGCCACCCTTCGCCGGATCGAAGCCAAATACGGCGTGCCCGGCCATGTCGTCGTGGCGATCTGGGGCCGCGAATCCGGTTTCGGCCGCGCGAAACTGCCGCATTCGGTTGTCGATGTGCTGGCGACGAAAGCCTATATGTCGACCCGCAAGGAGATGTTCCGCACCGAGCTGATCGATGCGCTGAAGATCGTCGAAAGCGGCGATATTGCGGCCTCGCGCATGATGGGGTCCTGGGCAGGCGCGCTCGGTCAGCCGCAATTCATGCCGTCGAGCTATCTCAAATATGCCGTTGATTTCGATGGCGACGGCCACCGGGATATCTGGAACTCCGTGCCGGACGCATTGGCATCCATAGCGAACTATCTTTCGCAGAGAGGCTGGCAAAGGGATCGCGACTGGGGCTTCGAAGTGTCTATACCCGGCAACGTCTCCTGCGCCCAGGAAGGCCCGGATCTTGCCCGGCCGGTGAGTGCGTGGGCGAAGATGGGGATCACCCGCATTTCCGGAAAGGCCTTTCCATCCAATGACCTCTCCGCCGACGGCATGATGCTTGTGCCGGCCGGGCGGCACGGGCCAGAATTCGTGGTGACGCCGAATTTCTACGTCATCAAGGAATACAATAATTCCGATCTCTACGCGCTGTTCATCGGCAATCTCGCCGACCGCATCTCCCATGGGGCGGGGCCGTTCAAGGGCGAATGGGGCAATGTCGGATCGATGTTGCGCTCCGACGTTCTTGCCATGCAGAAGGCACTGGTCGCCAAGGGCTATGATGTCGGCAAGGCGGACGGGCTGGCCGGCTTCAAGACGCGCCGGTCACTGGGCGACTGGCAGGCGAAAAACGGCCTGGCTCCGACATGTTTTCCCGATGCTACGCTGAAAGCGAAGCTGAAATAGCAGCTTACTGGCGACGTGTGAAAACCTCTCCTCCATCATGCTCGGGCTTGTCCCGAGCATGACATCGCCACTACTTAGCCCGATCGTCTCTCAATGCTGGTCCGTATGCGGCTTGTGGAAGATGTCATCGGTCGGCGGAATGGTCTGCCGCTCGATCATCCGGTGCACGCGGGGCCGTGTCTTGCCGCGATGAAGGGCCAGCAGCCGGTCCCAGGCTTCCGCATCCGCCTGGGTGCGACGGTGGTTGTGGCGGACATATTCCACCCATGTCAGTACATGGTAGCTTTCCGTCCAGATATCAGGATTTTCCAGATCACGCATCAGGTTCCAGTTGCGCGCGCCATCGCGCAGACGGATGCGGCGGCGCTCGGCCATCAACGGCAGGAATTCGCCGAGATCCTCGTCATGAATTTCATAGTCTATGAGAATGGCAATCGGCCCGCTGCGCGGCTTGATATCGAGCCTTAGCGGCGGTTCGACGAAACGGTTGAGCGGATCGAGATTGAGTGAAGCGAAAGCGGGCATGGCGAGTTTGAGGCCGACGACGACGCCCAGCAGCATCAGCACGCACGAACCGAGAAGCGAATAGGAAATACCGTAATCTTCCGCCAGCTCGCCCCACAGCCAACTGCCGACGGCGATGCCGCCGAAGGTCAGCGTCTGGTAAAGCGACAGCGCCCGGCCCACCACCCAGCGCGGGGCAGAAAGCTGGACGATGGTATTGAACAGGGAAAGCGCCAGAACCCAGCAGGCACCGGCAATAGTCAAAACAAGCGAGGTTACGATCGCGTTCGTGCTGACCGCCGTCACGCCGGAACTGAAGGCGAAGCCCAAAAAGGCGACACGCACGATCCATTCGCTGGACAGAACCTCGCGAAGTCTGGCGCTGACGAGCGCGCCGCCGATGGCGCCGACGCCGAACGCACCCAGCATGACGCCGTAGGTCAGCGGGCCACCCTCGACCAGATCGCGGGCAACGATCGGCATCAGCGCCAGGATGGCGCTGGCGGAAAGGCCGAAGAGAAAGCCACGCACCAGAACCTTGCCGATATTCGGCGACATCGCCACATAACGCATCCCGGCCGATATGGCGGCAAGAAGCTGCTCGCGCGGCAAGGTCGAGGCATATTTGGGCGGCTGCCAGCGAACCAGTGCGTAGATCAGGGCGAAATAGCTGAGCGCGTTCACGAAAAACGCAGCCGCGGCGCCGGCGGCGGCGACGATGATGCCGCCGATGGCAGGACCGACGCTGCGGGTGATGTTAAAGCCCACGCTGTTCAGTGTCACGGCGGCGGGCAGATCCTCACGCGGCACCATTTCGCCGACGGACGCCTGCCAGGACGGATTGTTGAGCGCCGTGCCGCAGCCGATCATGAAGGTGAAGAAGAGCAGCAGCCACGGCGTGAGCCAGCCGGACCAGGCAAAAACCGTCAGCAGCACGGAAGCCGTCAGCATCAGGATCTGGGCGGAAATCATGATGCGGCGGCGGTCGAAACTATCGGCCAGTGCGCCTGAAATCAGCGAAAACATCATGATCGGCAGCGAGGTGGAGGCCTGCACCAGCGCGATCATGTTTTCGGAACTCGACAGCGAGGTCATCATCCACGCGGCGCCAACCGCCTGGATCAGACCGCCGAAATTCGAGGCAAGGCTCGCGATCCAGATTCGTCTGTAAGTCAAATGCCTTAAAGGCGCGAGTGGCGATTTACGGTCAGGCACGATCAGTCCACTTGATGCAACTGCGATTTGTCAAACGGCAACTATAGACAGTGCCGGAAATCATGCCACCCTTTCCGACACGGTGACGGTGAAAATGTGGCCGAAGCCGTGACTGAAGCGCCCTGCCCGCGAAAACCTTGCAATCCTGCCCTGATGGGTCTATATGACCTTTGAAATTCTTGATCGCTTGATGAAGAGTGGGGCCGCAAGGCTCCGCTCTTTTTCGTTAAGCGAACCGGAAACCACGGGCTGAGCGCCCGGTGAAAATCTAAAGACCGGAAGGCCAGATGGCAGACACCGTACATGAACCGCGACTGATAACCGAAACGGGCATCGACCAGCGCATCGCCGAAATCATCGAGCCTGTTTTGACGGGCATGGGATATCTTCTGGTGCGCGTGCGGCTCTCCAACCAGAACGGCATGACCCTGCAGGTGATGGCCGAGCGGGAAGACGGCACCATGACCGTCGAGGGCTGCGAAGCGGTATCAATGGCGATTTCACCGGTTCTTGATGTGGAAGATCCGGTCGATAAGGCGTATCATCTCGAAGTTTCCTCGCCCGGCATCGACCGGCCGATGGTTCGCAAGTCGGATTTCACCCGTTGGCAGGGCCATCTGGTGAAGGCCGAAACCTCCATTCTGGTCGAAAACCGCAAGCGGTTTCGCGGCAAGATCGTCGAGGTGGATGCGGACGGCTTCAAGCTGGAACGCGACCAGATCGCCTATGGCGACGAACCGACAGTCACCATTCCGTTCAGCGCGCTTTCCGATGCGAAGCTCATTCTGACGGACGACCTTATTCGTGATGCGCTGCGGGCAGACAAGGCGGCAAAGGCCGCCGCCGCAAACCAGAACGACGAAAACGAAGCAGACGTAGACTAATTCCAACGTAAAAGCCCGGAAAACGGGTGATCCCCGCAATTATGCGACTTACGGAGACAAAAAAATGGCAGTGAGTGCTAACCGGCTTGAGCTTCTGCAGATCGCCGATGCTGTGGCGCGCGAAAAGGTCATCGACCGCGAAATCGTGCTTGCCGCAATGGCCGACGCTATCCAGAAAGCCGCCCGCTCGCGCTATGGTTCGGAAACCAACATTCGCGCCGACATCAACTCCAAGACCGGCGAAATCCGCCTGCAGCGTCTTCTGGAAGTGGTAGAGACGGCCGAAGACTATTCGACCCAGATCCCGCTCGAACTTGCCCGCGACCGCAACCCGGACGCCAAGCTCGGCGATTTCATCGCCGATCCGCTGCCGCCGATGGATTTCGGCCGTATCGCCGCACAGTCCGCCAAGCAGGTCATCGTTCAGAAGGTGCGCGAAGCAGAACGCGACCGTCAGTATGACGAGTTCAAGGATCGCATCGGCGAAATCGTCAACGGCACCGTCAAGCGCGTCGAATACGGCAATGTCATCGTCGATCTGGGCCGTGGCGAAGGCATCATCCGTCGCGACGAGATGATTCCGCGGGAAAACATGCGTTATGGCGACCGTGTACGCGCTTACGTCTACGACGTTCGCCGCGAGCAGCGTGGCCCGCAGATTTTCCTGTCGCGTACCCATCCGCAGTTCATGGTGAAGCTATTCACCATGGAAGTTCCTGAAATCTACGACGGCATCATCCAGATCAAGTCGGTTGCCCGTGACCCCGGTTCGCGCGCCAAGATCGCCGTCATCTCGAACGACTCGTCGATCGATCCGGTCGGTGCCTGCGTCGGTATGCGCGGTTCGCGCGTTCAGGCCGTTGTCGGCGAATTGCAGGGCGAAAAGATCGATATCATTCCGTGGAGCCAGGAGCCGGCATCCTTCATCGTCAACGCCCTGCAGCCCGCTGAAGTGGCCAAGGTCGTTCTGGACGAAGAATCCGAGCGCATCGAAGTTGTGGTTCCCGACGAGCAGCTTTCGCTCGCCATCGGCCGTCGCGGCCAGAACGTACGTCTGGCATCGCAGCTGACCGGCTGGGATATCGACATCATGACCGAGCAGGAAGAATCCGAGCGTCGCCAGAAGGAATTCAACGAGCGCACGGCACTCTTCATGGACGCCCTCGACGTTGACGAGATGGTCGGTCAGGTTCTGGCTTCCGAAGGCTTCGCGCAGGTTGAAGAACTTGCCTATGTCGATCTCGGCGAAATTTCCTCGATCGACGGCTTCGACGACGACACCGCTGACGAAATCCAGACCCGCGCCCGCGAATATCTGGAACGCCTGGAAGCCGAAATGGACGCCAAGCGCAAGGAACTCGGCGTTGCCGACGAGCTGCGCCAGATCGAAGGCCTGACCTCGCAGATGATGGTCGCCCTTGGTGAAGACGGTATCAAGACCATCGAGGACTTTGCCGGTTGCGCCGCAGACGATCTGGTCGGCTGGAGCGAACGCAAGGACGGCGAGACGAAGAAGTTCGAAGGCATCTTCTCCAAGCTCGACGTATCGCGCGTCGAAGCTGAGAACATGGTTGTGCAGGCCCGTCTTCTGGCAGGCTGGATCACGGCCGAGGATCTGGCTTCCGAAGAGGAAGTCGATGCGGAAGCTACTGAGGAGGCGGATACCGCCGAACAGGAATGACATCGCAGGTGCATGAGCCGGACGAGCTGCCCGAAACCGATGAGGACGGGCGGCTGGAAGGCAACGTCAATGGACGTATGTGCATTGTGACAAGGCAGAGCGGATCTCCAGACGAGTTGATCCGCTTCGTCGCAGGGCCGGACGGCAACGTCGTTCCGGACCTGAAACGCCAATTGCCGGGGCGCGGATGCTGGGTAAAGCCGGAGCGCGCCCTGATAGAGAAAGCCATAGCGAAGAAGATCTTCGCACGGGCACTCAAACGCGACGTCAAGGCCGGGCCGGAGCTTCTCGCTCTTCTGGACCGGCTGATGTCGCAGCAGCTTGCCGGAATGATGAACATGGCGCGCAAGGCGGGTCAGTTCATCAGCGGCGCGACGAAGGTCGATGCCGCCGTCCGTTCGGGGAATGCGATTGCCGTGTTCCACGCAACCGATGCCGCGGCAGACGGCGTGCGAAAACTGGACCAGGCCCGCAAGGCCTGGGAACTCGGCAGCGATGCCGGTAATGAAATTCCGTCCTTCCGGCTCTTTAGCGAAGCCGAAATGGACGAGTTGATGGGCCAGAATGCTTTTATCCATGCTTGCGCGCTTGCGGGGCAGGCGGGTGAGGGTGTAGTGAAGCGCGCAAAGATGCTTAAGCAGTACCGCCTTGGCGGTCAGCCTGAGGCGGAACGCGACGCTGCCCGGACAGTACAATGACGCGGTTGCCAAACATGAACGGCCGCCGCGTTCCGATGCAGCAATTGAACGACGAGACCTGATGGATGTCATCCGGTTCTCGTCCGTAGGAACGGGAACGGAATGACCGACAACAACGACGACAAGACACTCAATGCGCCGGCCAAGAAGACTCTTACCCTGAAACCGGGCGGGATGAATCAGGGCACCGTGCGGCAGGACATGGGTCGAGGTCGCACCAACGCGGTTGTCGTGGAAACACGCAAGCGCCGCCCCCTGCGTCCCGAAGACGAGAAGCCGGTTCAGCCTGTCGTGGCAGCAGCACCGGCGCCGAAGCCGGCAGCGCCTGCCCCTTCGGCACCGCGTCCGCAGGCCCCACAGCAACGCATTCAACAGCCGAGCAACCAACAGCAGCGTCCGGGTTCTTCCCATTCGCAGCAGCGCCCCGGCTCGTCCGCACCGCAGCAGCGCCAGCCTGACCGTCCGCGCGGCAACGTTCTGCACGACCTGTCCGCAGGCGAGATGGAAGCCCGCCGCCGTGCGCTGATAGAAGCGCAGGCTCGCGATGTTATCGAAGCCAAGCAGCGCGCCGAAGACGAAGCCCGCCGCAAGGTGGAAGAAGAACACCGCATCGCCGCTGAAAAGATCGAAGCCGAAAACCGCGCTGCCGAAGAGGCTGCGGCGGCAAAGATCGCTGCGAGCCAGCCTGTTACGGAAGCGAAATCCGATCTGTCCGGCGAAAAGCCGGCTGCGGCCGCTGCGCCGGCGCCACGCGCTGACGCCCGTCCCCAGCCCGCGGCTCCCCGTTCCGCTCCCGCCACGCCCGATGCCGCCGCTCCCCGCGGACGCCGCACCGGTGGCGACGACGAGGACGATCGCGGCGCAGTCCGTCGTGGCAGCAGCCTTCCGGCTCGCGGCAAGGTCGTGGCTCCGGTTCCGGCCAAGCCTGCAGCCCGCCTGAAGACCGAAGAAGAGCGCCGTCGTGGCAAGCTGACCGTGACCGCCGCCAATCTGGAAGAAGATGGTACGCCGCGTGGCCGCTCCATGGCATCCATGCGCCGCCGCCAGGAGAAATTCCGTCGCAGCCAGATGCAGGAAACCCGCGAAAAGGTTCTGCGCGAAGTCATCCTGCCGGAAACCATCACCATTCAGGAACTGTCGCAGCGCATGTCCGAGCGCGCCGTTGACGTCATCAAGTTCCTGATGAAGGAAGGCCAGATGCTGAAGCCGGGCGACGTGATCGACGCCGATCTGGCGGAACTGATCGCGGTCGAATTCGGCCATACGGTCAAGCGCGTTTCCGAATCCGACGTTGAAGAAGGTCTCTTCAACAAGGCTGACGATGAAGGCGAGATGGTTTCCCGTCCGCCGGTCGTGACCATCATGGGCCACGTCGACCACGGCAAGACCTCGCTGCTCGACGCCATTCGTCAGGCGAATGTCGTTGCTGGCGAGGCCGGTGGCATCACCCAGCATATCGGCGCCTATCAGGTCGAAAAGAACGGTCAGAAGATCACCTTCATCGACACCCCCGGCCACGCCGCCTTTACGGCAATGCGTGCCCGTGGTGCGCAGGCAACCGACATCGCCGTGCTGGTTGTTGCAGCCGACGACAGCGTGATGCCGCAGACGATCGAGTCAATCAACCATGCGAAGGCGGCCGGTGTTCCGATCGTCGTTGCGATCAACAAGATCGACAAGCACGAGGCAAACCCTGAAAAGGTTCGCCAGCAGCTGCTGCAGCACGAAGTTTTCGTGGAATCGATGGGTGGTGAAGTTCTTGATGTCGAAGTGTCGGCCAAGAACAAGCTCAACCTCGACAAGCTGCTCGAAGCGATCCTGCTTCAGGCGGAAATCCTCGATCTCAAGGCGGATCCAAGCCGCACTGCGGAAGGCACGGTCATCGAAGCCGAGCTGGACCGTGGACGTGGTGCCGTCGCGACCGTTCTCGTGCAGAAGGGTACACTGAAGCCCGGCCAGATCATCGTTGCCGGTGACCAGTGGGGTCGTGTGCGCGCGCTCGTCAACGACAAGGGCGACCACGTCAAGGAAGCCGGTCCGGCCATGCCGGTCGAAATCCTCGGCCTTTCCGGTACGCCGTCGGCCGGTGACCGTTTTGCGGTTGTCGAAAACGAAGGTCGTGCTCGCGAGATCTCCGAATACCGCCAGCGTCTGGCACGCGACAAGGCTGTTGCCCGTCAGACCGGTCAGCGCGGCTCGCTGGAACAGATGATGAGCCAGTTGCAGACTTCGGGATTGAAGGAATTCCCGCTGGTCATCAAGGCGGACGTGCAAGGTTCGGTCGAAGCCATTATCGCTTCGCTCGACAAGCTCGGCACAGACGAAGTCCGCGCTCGTGTCGTTCACTCTGGTGCTGGTGCCATCACGGAATCGGATATCTCGCTTGCCGAGGCATCGAACGCCGCGATCATCGGCTTCAACGTTCGCGCCAACGCACAGGCACGTACGGCGTCCGAACGCGCCGGTATCGAAATCCGCTACTACAACATCATCTACGATCTGGTGGATGACGTGAAGGCGGCGATGTCGGGTCTGCTTTCGCCGGAACGTCGCGAGACCTTCCTCGGCAATGCCGAAATCCTCGAGGTGTTCAACATCACCAAGGTCGGTAAGGTCGCGGGTTGCCGCGTCGTCGAGGGCAAGGTGGAACGTGGTGCGGGTGTGCGTCTGGTGCGCGACAACGTCGTTATCCACGAAGGCAAGCTCAAGACCCTCAAGCGCTTCAAGGACGAAGTCAACGAAGTGCCTGTTGGTCAGGAGTGCGGTATGGCCTTCGAGAATTACGAAGACATTCGCGCCGGCGACACCATCGAGTGCTTCCGCGTCGAACACATCACGAGAACGCTCTAAGCGTCTCGCCGCAAAACAGGACTTTTCTGTCGGGCGCCGGCTTCACCGGCGCTCGCTCCGTTTGAGGCATTACCCATGGCAAAAGCAACATCATCGGCCCCTTCGCAACGCATGCTGCGTGTTGGCGAACAGGTGCGCGCCGCACTGACCCAAATTCTCCAGCGCGGCGAAGTCCGCGACGATCTGATCGAAGGCACCGTCATTTCCATCTCGGAAGTGCGCATGTCACCCGATCTCAAGATCGCGACCGCTTACGTGACGCCGCTTGGCGTTGCGGATCATACCGACATCATCAACGCCCTGAACCGCCACGCAAAGTTCATGCGCGGCCGCCTCGGTCCGCAATTGCGGCAGATGAAGTACATGCCGGAACTGCGTTTCCGCGACGATACGAGTTTCGACAACTACCAGAAGATCGACGCACTCCTGCGGTCACCGGAGGTGCAGCGCGATCTGGGACCTTCGAACGAAAAAGACGACGAACAGAACTGAAGCATGTCCAAACCACGCAAACAGCAGAACCGCAAACCCAAGGGCCGCCCGATTTCGGGCTGGCTCATTCTCGACAAGCCGCTCGATTTCGGCTCAACCGAAGCCGTTTCCAAGATCAAATGGCTGTTCAACGCCCAGAAGGCAGGTCACGCCGGAACGCTCGACCCCTTGGCGTCCGGCATGTTGCCGATTGCACTCGGTGACGCCACCAAGACCGTTCCTTACGTCATGGACGGCCGGAAAATCTACGAGTTTACCGTCACCTGGGGTGAAGAACGCGCAACCGACGATCTGGAAGGCGAGGTAGTCAACTCCTCCGACCAGCGCCCGGACGAACAGGCGATCCGCGATATTCTACCCAATTATACCGGCGTGATCATGCAGACGCCGCCGCAGTTTTCCGCCATCAAGATTGCCGGTGAGCGGGCCTATGATCTGGCGCGTGAAGGCGAAACGGTGGAGATTCCCGCGCGCGAGGTGGAAATTCACCGCCTGACGCTGCTCGCCTGCCCCGACGCCAGCACAGCGCATTTCGAAGTGGAATGCGGCAAGGGTACCTATGTGCGGGCACTTGCGCGCGACATGGGCCGGGATCTCGGCTGTTTCGGTCATATTTCGCAATTGCGCCGTACCATGGTCGCGCCATTCGGCGAGGACATGATGGTACCGCTCGAAACCTTGACGGCGCTCGAAGCCATCGAAGACCGCGACGAGCGGCTTGAAGCGCTCGATGCTTTTCTGATCAACACGGCGGAAGCGCTTTCATCCCTTCCCCACCTCATCATCAATGATGATCAGGCACACCGGCTGAAGATGGGCAATCCGATCCTGCTGCGCGGGCGTGATGCGCCGGCCAATCACCCGGAGGCCTATGCCACTGCGCATGGCAAGCTCATTGCCATCGGCGAGATCGGCGAGGGCGAATTCCGGCCGAAGCGCGTTTTCGGTTGAGACGAGCCTTGAGGGGCGTCGTCAATCGCCTCTTTCAATTGTACCCGGAATAGTTTATAGGCAGCGCCAGCTTGGGCTTTGCCTATGCTGCCGAATGGCCAGAGCTGGACGACATCCCGGCTCTAGGCGTCCCATTTTTCCTTAAAATAGAAAGGATCGTCCGATGTCGATTACTGCAGAGCGCAAAGCCGCCCTCATCAAGGAATATGCAACGAACGAAGGCGACACCGGTTCTCCGGAAGTTCAGGTCGCTATTCTGACCGAGCGGATCAACAACCTGACCGGTCACTTCAAGGACCACAAGAAGGACAACCACTCCCGTCGTGGCCTTCTGACGCTGGTTTCGAGCCGCCGTTCGCTTCTCGACTATCTGAAGAAGAAGGACGAAGCCCGTTACAGCAAGCTGATCGGTGCTCTCGGCATTCGCCGCTAAAACCTTATCCGGCGGGTTTCGCAACGATACCCGCCGGTTTTTATATCTGGCCTTTTGAAGGTCATCTTCAATTTCCGGGCGTTCGCCATAGATATGGCCCCCGGACGATAAGGCAGCCCCGGATGGGCCGGTGCAGCCTTTTCAACCGCAGACCTGTCATGGGGCAGGATTGCCGGATGCTTGCACCTTGAAAGCCTCCGGCTGTCTTGCCCGTGATTGCGTCGTTCGTTGCCCCCTCGCAAGGCGGGCATACACAAACAAGGACAAGATATGTTCAATAAACACTCCGTGGAAATCGAATGGGCTGGCCGCCCGCTGAAGCTCGAGACAGGCAAGGTTGCCCGTCAGGCTGACGGCGCCGTCATCGCAACCTACGGCGAGACGATGGTTCTTGCGACGGTGGTTTCCGCAAAGTCTCCGAAGCCGGGACAGGACTTCTTCCCGCTCACCGTGAACTACCAGGAAAAGACCTACGCAGCCGGCAAGATCCCCGGCGGCTATTTCAAGCGCGAAGGCCGTCCGTCGGAAAAGGAAACGCTGGTTTCCCGCCTGATCGACCGTCCGATCCGCCCGCTGTTTCCTGAAGGCTACAAGAACGACACGCAGGTTGTCGTAACGGTCATTCAGCACGACCTCGAAAATGACCCGGACGTTCTGTCGATGGTTGCCGCATCCGCTGCGCTCACACTGTCTGGCATTCCTTTCATGGGCCCGGTCGGCGGCGCGCGCGTGGGCTACATCAACGGCGAATATGTTCTGAACCCGCATCTTGATGAGATGGATGAATCGGTTCTGGATCTGGTTGTTGCCGGCACCCAGGACGCCGTCCTGATGGTGGAGTCGGAAGCCAAGGAACTCAACGAAGACGTCATGCTCGGCGCCGTCATGTTCGGCCATCGCGGCTTCCAGCCGGTTATCGACGCGATCATCAAGCTCGCTGAAGTTGCCGCCAAGGAACCGCGCGAATTCGAACCGGAAGATTTCTCCGCGCTCGAAAACGAAATGCTCGGCCTTGCCGAAACCGAACTGCGCACCGCCTACAAGATCACCGAAAAGGCTGCCCGTTACGCCGCCGTCGACGCCGTAAAGGCGAAGGTCAAGGCTCACTTCCTGCCGGAAGAAGGCGAAGCGAAGTATAGCCCGGAAGAAATCGGCGCTGTCTTCAAGCACCTTCAGGCGAAGATCGTTCGCTGGAACGTTCTCGACACCAAGAGCCGTATCGATGGCCGCGACCTGTCGACCGTTCGTCCGATCGTTTCGGAAGTTGGCATCCTGCCGCGTACGCACGGCTCGGCGCTGTTCACCCGTGGTGAAACCCAGGCGATCGTTGTTGCAACGCTCGGCACCGGCGAAGATGAACAGTATGTCGACAGCCTGACCGGCATGTACAAGGAACGTTTCCTTCTGCATTACAACTTCCCGCCCTACTCGGTCGGTGAAACGGGCCGTATGGGCTCCCCGGGCCGTCGCGAAATCGGTCACGGCAAGCTCGCATGGCGCGCTATCCGTCCGATGCTGCCGACCGCGGAACAGTTCCCCTACACGCTGCGCGTCGTTTCCGAAATCACCGAGTCCAACGGCTCTTCGTCGATGGCAACGGTTTGCGGCACCTCGCTTGCACTGATGGACGCTGGCGTACCGCTGGCCAAGCCAGTTGCCGGTATCGCCATGGGCCTTATCCTTGAAGGCGAGCGCTTTGCGGTTCTCTCCGACATCCTGGGTGACGAAGATCACCTCGGCGACATGGACTTCAAGGTTGCAGGTACTGCCGACGGCATCACCTCGCTGCAGATGGACATCAAGATCGCCGGCATCACCGAAGAGATCATGAAGATCGCTCTGGAGCAGGCACAGGGTGGCCGCAAGCACATCCTCGGCGAAATGGCGAATGCCATCACCGAGAGCCGCGGCCAGCTCGGTGAATTCGCACCGCGCATCGAAGTGATGAACATTCCGGTCGACAAGATCCGTGAAGTCATCGGTTCGGGCGGCAAGGTCATCCGCGAAATCGTCGAAAAGACAGGCGCCAAGATCAACATCGAAGACGACGGCACCGTCAAGATCGCTTCTGCTTCCGGCAAGGAAATCGAAGCGGCCCGCAAGTGGATCCATTCGATCGTTGCAGAACCGGAAGTCGGCCAGATCTACGAAGGTACGGTCGTCAAGACCGCTGACTTCGGCGCTTTCGTCAACTTCTTCGGCGCCCGCGACGGCCTCGTTCACATCTCGCAGCTCGCTTCCGAGCGTGTCGCCAAGACCTCCGACGTCGTCAAGGAAGGCGACAAGGTCTGGGTCAAGCTGATGGGCTTCGACGAGCGTGGCAAGGTTCGCCTGTCCATGAAGGTTGTCGACCAGGCAACCGGCAAGGAAGTTGCCGCAGACAAGAAGAAGGAAGATGGCGAAGCCGCTGCCGAATAAGGCAGCCTCGCCAGACCCTATCGAGGCGCGGGTTTTGCCCGCGCCTTTTTTCTATTCCATCTTGAGGACGCTCCAATGAGCCGTGACGCTGTTAAAACCCTTTTCCATCCCTTTGCCGCAGAGATGCTCGACTTGCCGAAAGAGGGCGAGCGCGTTCTGTTTCTGGGAGCGGAAGCCGGCCCGCGGCTAGACGGTTTTAACGCTGACATCGTCTCGGTTCAGAATTTTCGACCGCTTTACCGGGCTCTTCAGGCCCAGAACGCAGAAGTCACACCGGATATTTCCGGCGAGGACTACGATGCGGCACTGCTGCTTTGCGGCAAACACCGCGGCGAGAACGAAAACCGCGTCGCTGAAGCGCTCTCGCGCGTCAAGGCGGGTGGGTTGATCGTTGCGGCAGGATCGAAGGAAGACGGTATCCTGACGCTGCGCAAGACACTGGCAAAGCTTGGTATCGAGGCGGAATCGACACCGAAATACCACGGTGTAGCCCTCTGGTTCAAACGGCCGGAAGACGTTGCATCTGCCGTGTCGAAACTCGCGCAACATTCCGTTACGGTTGCTGGCCGCTTTACCGCCATGCCCGGCATGTTCTCGCATGACCGCGTGGACGATGGCTCGGAGCTGCTCGCGTCGCGCCTGCCGACGGACTTCGACGGCAACGCCGCCGATTTCGGCGCAGGCTGGGGTTATCTCTCGGTCATGCTGGCGGAAAAATCGCCGCGCACGGCGCGTATCGATCTTTTCGAAGCGGACTGGAACGCGCTCGAATTCGCCAAGACCAATCTTCTTGAAAACAATCCGCGCCTGACGGCACGCTTCTTCTGGCAGGACCTTGCAAACGAGCCGCCGAAAGAAAAATACGACCTCATCATCATGAACCCGCCTTTCCACGCGGCAGGACAGGCGGCAGAACCCGCGCTCGGTCAGGCCTTTATCAAGACGGCGGCCGGCGCGCTTCGCAGCGGTGGAAAGCTGCTGATGGTCGCCAATCGCGGCATGCCCTATGAGCCGGTTCTGGCGGCGGAATTCCGCACCAGCGCCGAGGTATGCCGCAACGCGCGCTTCAAGATCCTGAGCGCCCAGAAGTAAGCAATTCGAGCATCATCAGCTCAACAGCCATGCCCACAGCGACACGGAAAGAACACCGGTCGCTGTGGAAATGCTGATGGTGGAGGCCGCAACGCTGTGGCCGATACCGAAGCGGTTGGCGATCAGCCATGCATTCACCCCTGTCGGCACCGACGAGGTGAGCACGAGGGCAGCTGTCCATTCCCGGCTGAGGCCGAGAGCGTGGCCCATGGCCCACACGCAGGCAGGCAGAAGCAGCAGTTTGAAAACCGTCATGGTGACGGCAATCCCAAGATTACCGCGAATGGTGTATTTCGTCAGCGCCATACCGAGCGAGATGAGCGCTGCCGGTCCCGCCATGGACGCGATCTGGTCAACCACGGTCTTGAGGATGGGCGTGAGTGTCACGCCTGAAACATTGGTCGAAAGCCCGATGAAAAGTCCGCTCACCAGCGGATTTGTGATGAGGTTGCGGCCGACCTGCCTGAAGACAGAAGCCATGCTGCGCTTTTCGCCGCCCACCGCCTTGTGCGTGGCGTTCTCCATCAGGATGGTACCGGCAATCATCATGACCGGCAGATGGATGGCCAGCAGAATGGATAGGGCGACCAGCCCCTCATCCCCGATGGAACGCCCGACGAGCGGCAGGCCGATGAAGATATTGTTGGCAAAGGCCGAGGATATGCCGGCTATGACGGCGATGCGACTATCCTGCTTGAAGATGTACCGCGTGACGATATGCCCAACCGTCCAGGTTACGGCCACGCCGGCGAAATAGGTCAGCCACAGCCGGAAGGGCGATGCGCCATGAAAATTCGCCTCCGCAAGAGTGCGGAAGATCAAAGTCGGCACGGCGATCTTGAACACGAAATCGCTGAGAATCTCACCGGCATCGGCTCTGAACAAGCCGGCCTTGACCGTGAGCCAGCCGATCAGGATAAGAATGAAAATCGGAGCGACGTTCGCGGCAACGGCAGACATGGAGGGAGAGCTTTCGCGGCTTTTGCGGGAGATACTCCGCTTTAGAGCCTTTTCCACGGGAATGGAATCGCGAAAACGCTGCACCCCGATGTTTCATTCAATACGCGAGGTAGCTCCGTCAGGTATTTTTGCAGAAAGCTCCTCAAAACCGGTCACTGGATCAAGTGGCGCTGCGGTCGGTTTTTCGAGTACCGTCTATAATGAAAACCCGCTTCTTGCACTCTAGAAAGGGGCGCAGCAAAGGTGGACCAAAAGAAAAAGCGGGGTTTCCCCCGCCTTTTGTCATATCCGTTATACGCCGTCAGTACATCCGTGACGGAGATAACGGGTGAGCCAGAAGACGTCATGTCTTCTATTCTGGCACGTATTCACGCACCGTTTGCTCTGATCGGAGTGATAGCTTAACCACATTACAGGCACATGACGCGTTTCTGTCTCTGGTGGAGAACCGCATATTTTCCCTTTGGGCTTTTCTTGCCGCCAGAATTGTTTAAGACCGTTCAAAAATGTGCACCCTGCAAACCGGATAGGGCCTATGACGAAATTCGACGTACTGACTGTCGGCAATGCCATCGTCGACATCATTTCCCGTTGTGATGATCGCTTCCTCAATGATAACGCCATCACCAAGGGCGCGATGAACCTCATCGACGCGGAGCGGGCCGAACTGCTCTATTCGCTGATGGGACCCGCTCTCGAGGCCTCCGGCGGAAGTGCGGGCAACACGGCGGCGGGCGTGGCGAATTTCGGTGGCAGGGCGGCTTATTTCGGCAAGGTGGCCGAAGATCAGCTCGGCGAAATCTTCCAGCACGATATCCGCGCGCAGGGCGTCTATTTCGAAACGAAGCCGGAAGGCACGTTTCCGCCGACTGCCCGCTCGATGATCTTCGTCACGGAAGACGGTGAGCGCTCGATGAACACCTATCTCGGCGCCTGCGTCGATCTCGGTCCGGAAGATGTAGAAGAAGACGTCGTAGCGAACACGAAGGTCACCTATTTCGAAGGTTACCTGTGGGATCCGCCGCGCGCCAAGGATGCCATTCGCGATTGCGCCCGCATTGCGCATGAGAACGGCCGTGAAGTCTCCATGACGCTTTCCGACAGTTTCTGCGTTGGCCGCTACCGCGAAGAATTTCTCGACCTGATGCGTTCCGGCACCGTGGACATCGTTTTCGCCAACAAGCAGGAAGCTCTCTCGCTCTATGAAACCGACGATTTCGAGCTGGCGCTGACGAAAATCGCTGCCGATTGCAAGATCGCAGCGGTAACGATGAGCGAAGAAGGCGCCGTTATCCTGCGCGGCACGGAACGCGTGAAGGTAGAAGCCTATCCGGTATATGACGTGGTCGACACAACGGGTGCCGGCGATCTTTTCGCCGCCGGCTTCCTGTTCGGTTACACGCAGGATCGGTCTCTGGAAGATTGCGGCAAACTCGGCTGCCTTGCTGCTGCCGCCGTCATTCAGCAGGTCGGGCCGCGCCCGATGTCATCGCTCAAGGCGCTGGGCGAGAAAAACGGCCTTATTTAAAGGCCTCGCCGGGATAAGCACCCCAGATTTCACCCTGCGACACCCAGCCTGAGGCCTGACCGGCCTCGGCGCGGCACCAGTCGCCGTTGCATTCACCGATCCTGAAGACGACACCCGGCTCCAGCCGGGCGATGACGGAGGCGCCCGACTGTGCGTCGCGGCGCATGTTCACGTAGACATCCTTGCCCTTGCCGCGCATCCAGGGCGCGGCGACTGCCGTGCGCTCACCGGAGAGCAGCGCCTGGTTAACCCAGCCTTCCGTGCCATCGGCATCGCGGATGCGCCGCCAGTTCTCATATTCCTGAATGATTTCAACCGGCATTCCCGATTTCATATACATCCAGGAAACGGCATAATCCGTGCTGGGTCCGATGCGCATGTTGACGCGCTTGGATTTCAGGCTGACAAAACGGGGCAAAGGCAGGCCGCTTGCGCCTTTGGCAGCGCCTTGCGCCATGGCCTCGTTCGCCACACCAAAGAGGCCCAGAGACAATGCAATGCAAACCATAGAAACCACACTGCGCATGCCCATTTCCGTTTCCTGCCTTCTGCAAACCGGATTAAATTCGAGGAGGCTCGTTTCCACACGCCTCAAGCTTCGGCGAGTTTTATTTGTCTTCGCCGGTGGGTCTGGTAGAAACGCCCTGATTGAAAGAAATTATCGCTCTTTCTGGTTAATGACTTCTGAACAAGGCAGCGGCAAACGATGACCCACAAGAAGAGACCGACAGTCTATATCACCCGCAAATTGCCTGACGTCGTCGAAACCAGAATGCGGGAACTCTTCGATGCCGAACTGAATATCGACGATACGCAGCGCCGCGAGGAAGAGCTTGTGGCCGCCATGCAGCGGGTCGACGTTCTGGTGCCAACAGTCACGGACCGCATCACCGCCGCCATGATCGAGAAAGCGGGGCCGCAACTGAAACTGATCGCCAGCTTCTCCAACGGCATAGACCATGTGGATGTGGACGCGGCCGCCCGAAAGGGCATCACCGTGACCAACACGCCCAATGTGCTGACCGAAGACAGCGCCGATATCACCATGGCGCTGGTGCTGGCCGTGCCGCGCCGCCTGATCGAAGGCACGCGCGTGCTTGCCAATGGCGCCGACGAATGGCTGGGCTGGTCGCCGACCTGGATGCTGGGACGGCGCATTTCCGGCAAACGCATCGGCATTGTCGGCATGGGCCGCATCGGTACGGCAGTTGCGCGGCGCGCCAAGGCTTTCGGCCTCTCCATTCACTATCACAACCGCAAACGCGTCAACCCGGCGACGGAAGCGGAGCTTGAGGCGACCTATTGGGATAGCCTCGACCAGATGCTGGCGCGGGTGGATATCGTTTCCGTCAATTGCCCCTCCACACCTGCGACCTATCACCTGATCTCGGCACGACGGCTCGCGCTGATGCAGCCGACAAGCTACATCGTCAATACGGCGCGCGGCGATATCATCGATGAGGCGGCAATGATCCAGTGCCTGCGCGATGGAAAGATCGCCGGCGCCGGTCTTGATGTCTACGAGAACGAGCCCGCAATCAATCCCAAGCTCATCAAGCTCGCGAGAGAAGGCAAGGTCGTGCTGCTTCCCCATATGGGCTCGGCAACGATCGAGGGACGCATCGAGATGGGTGACAAGGTCATCATCAACATCCGCACGCTTTTCGACGGACACCGACCGCCGAACCGGGTGCTGCCGGGGCGGAACTGAACCGGTTCAGACAAGCCGTGTCTGATCGTCAGATGGGAGGGAAAAGCAGGCTTTTAAGCGGATCAAAAAGTGAGCCGTCTCAGCCGAGGAATTTCGTCATTTCAACCGAGGTCGTGCGGTCGTAACCCGCATGGGCGTTTTCAGCGGTTTTGATGAAACCCCAGGCGGCGAATTTCGCTTGATTGCCGACAAGCTCAATGCGCGTTTCCAGCCGCAGCGCCGGTAACGCCAATTCGCGGGCCAATGCTTCGGCCCGTTCCAGAAGCATTTTGCCGATGCCTTTGCCCTGCGCTTTCAGGGATACGCACAGCTTGCCGACGTAAAGGCAGGACGGTGGTTCCGGCCGGCAAAACAGGCAGCCAACAATCTCATCACCATCCAGCGCCACGAAAGCGGTCTCCGCCCTCGCCTTCTCTGCGAGATTTTCGAGCGTCAGACGGTGAGCCGACGATGGTGGGTCGATGACGCCGTCCATATAGGCGAAGGACGACATGATAAGCGCAAGCAGCTCCTGCCAGCGCTTGAATTCTTCGCCAATCCTTGTGATCTCGGTCATGTTTTTTTTCCAGCAGGGCGGCGCTTGTAACGCACGGTTTCGAAGCGGGCCGACAGGGCGTCATAGAGAAGCAGGCGGCCGACCAATGGCTCGCCGGCAGCGGTGATCACCTTGATGGCCTCCATGGCCATGATCGTGCCGATCACGCCGGTCAAAGCACCGACGATGCCCGTTTCCGCGCAATTGGGAATAAGCCCCTGCGGCGGTGGCTCCGGAAACAGATCGCGATACCCCGGCAGCAGATTACCATCGGCACCCGCCTCATAGGGTTTCAGCACCGTTACCGAACCATCGAAACGACCGACAGCGCCCGTTACCAGTGGCCTTTTAGCAGCCTCTGCGGCATCGGCAGCGGCATAACGTGTGTCGAAATTATCAGAGCCGTCGATAAGGAGATCGAATGATGGCAGATGGGTGTGCGCCCAGACCTGCGAAAAACGCTCCTCAAAAACAAGGGTACGCACATGCGGGTTGAGCCGGGCGATGGCTGCGCGGGCGCTTGCCGTTTTCAGCTCACCGATCGTGCCGGTATCGTGGATCACCTGCCGCTGGAGATTGGACAGGGAGACCACGTCGTCATCGATCAGGCCAAGCGTGCCGACACCGGCTGCAGCAAGATAATGAAGGACAGGCGCGCCAAGGCCACCAGCCCCGATCACCAGCACCCTCGCCGCCTTCAGACGCTGCTGCCCGGCACCGCCGATTTCCGGCAGAAGAATATGGCGCTTGTAGCGTTCGATTTCGTCCGGGCTCAGCGGGTCCATGTCGCACTCCATTTTTTCGCCGTCATGCCGTGATGCCCCCGTGGGAAACATTGAAGAATTGCGCCCTGTCGCCAAGAGCGGAGAACATTGCCGCATCCGTTCCGGTCATGAAACTCTGACCACCGAGCGCGTGAATGAGATCGAACAGAGCCGCCCGCCTGCCCTCATCCAAGTGCGCGGCAATTTCGTCGAGCAGCAGAACCGGCGCATGGCCGGTCATATTGGCGGTGAGCTGGGCATGCGCAAGCACCAATCCCACCAGCAGCGCCTTCTGTTCTCCGGTCGAGCAACGCTCTGCCTCCATGTTCTTTTCCGCATGGCGCACGAACAGATCGACACGGTGTGGCCCATCAAGCGTGCGGCCTGCCGCCGCGTCTCGATACCGGCCTTCGCGCAGCATAAGCCTATACTCGTCTTCCAGATCGACAGCCGGCCGGTTGAGCGTGTCGTCCATGAAACCCGAGAGCGCCAGCGCCGCCGAGGGGAAGGCAGCATTGCCGAAACGGCCTTCGATGAGGCTCTTCAAAAGACCCAACATTTCATAGCGCGCGAGCGCCATGGAAATACCGAGTTCCGCCATCTGCTTCTCGATACCGTCCAGCCAGACCGGATCGAAACGGCCTTCCGAAAGCAGACGGTTGCGGCCGCGCATGGCCTTTTCGAAGTCGCTTGCCCGCCGTCCATGGGCGGGATCGAGCGAGAGCACCAACCGATCGAGAAAACGCCGGCGATCCGAGGATGAACCGGTAAAAAGCCCATCCATGGCAGGCGTTAGCCACAGCACCCGCAGATGATCCGTCAATTCATCGACCGACTTCACCGATGTTCCGTTCAGCCTCAGGCGGCGCGACACCACATCGCCGTCACCCTCGATCCCGGTTCCAATTGCGACCTCGCCGTCCATGCCGTCGACATCCGCAAAAATCGAAAAACCGGCGGCCTCCGCCCCCACTCGCGTCACATCGGACAGGGTGGCGCGGCGCAGGCCCCTTCCGGGCGAAAGAAACGAAACGGCCTCCAGGAGATTGGTCTTGCCGGAACCGTTGTCGCCCGTCAGCACCACGTGGCGGTCATCCAGCGCAAGCGACGCCGCCGCATAGTTGCGGAAGTCCGTGAGTTTTAGCCGTAAAAGCGACACCTTATTCGTCATCTGTACGGCCTAAAACGAACATAGCTGGATAGCAAGGTGGGGAATGCGTCGTTCGCATTGAACACAATGCCACCAGACCGCAATCCAGTCTCCAGTAGCAACTTTTTAAGCGGCCGGTTATTTATGCGTGGTCCCTCATTATCGGTAACCCCATCCATGCGCCTGATTTTTTCGCTCCTCCTCGCTTTCAGCCTTCTTTCATCCTGCGCGGGCAGACCGGGGGCGGATGTGTTGCAGGCCATAAACACCAAGACCACCGATACGAAAATCGTGACAGCCTATGTGGCGAGCACGCGGGAGAAAAACAACGAGGCCAAAAAGGGCTTTAGCGCTGGGCGGGCGGCTGAGCTGAATTATGCGCGCTTCGACATTTCCATTCCTCCCAGCCATAAAAGCGGAAATATCGAATGGTCCAAAGGTAAGCCGAACCCGAGCAAGGATTTTGTCGTCACCAAAGCCGATATGCTGACGAAAACGCGTTTCAATTCCGATCTTGGCGACGTCACCCGCTCTGGCAAGCAGATCGCCCTTTTTGTGCATGGCTATAATTACAGCTATCAGGAAGCCTTGTTCCGTGCGGCGCAAATGGCAGCCGATGCCAATATGGATGGTGTGCCGCTGGTCTTTTCCTGGCCGTCTCAGGCGAGCGTCACCGGTTACGTGGCCGACAAGGAATCAGCGACCTATTCGCGAGACGCGCTGGCCATGGTGCTGTCCGACCTTACCAGGCAGACACCGCGAAAAAGCATTGTCGTGTTCGGTCACAGCATGGGCGGCTGGCTGGTCATGGAAGCGCTGCGACAATTGCGCTTCGAAGGCAGGAACGATGTGCTTTCCAAACTACAGGTGGTGCTGGCCGCGCCGGATATCGACGCCGATGTTTTCCGCAAGCAGATCGAGGTGGTGGGAAGGCTCAATCCGCCGCTTACCGTTCTCGTCTCCAAGGACGACCGCGCCCTGAAGGCTTCCTCCATCCTCGGGGCCGACGTAACCCGCATCGGTGCGCTGGATGTGACCGATCCTCAAGTGCAGGAAGCCGCCCTGAAAGAGGGCGTTCAGTTCGTTGACATCTCCAACCTCAAGGCGTCGGATCCGCTCAACCACGACCGCTATGCGGCACTCGCGTCGCTGGTGCCACAACTGGAGGCGAGCCGGAACGGCAACGGCGAAAACGGCATAGGCCGCGCGGGTGCCTTTGTGTTCGATGCTATCGGAGCAACAGTATCCAGCCCCTTCCGGCTTGCGAGCCAGGTCGTGAACCCGCAATAACTTTTGCGGGTTCTTGGCGACAACCGGTTCAGAAATCCCAGTCTTCGTCTTCGGTGGCGACCGCCTTGCCGATGACATAGGAAGAGCCGGAGCCGGAGAAGAAGTCGTGGTTCTCGTCGGCATTAGGAGACAGCGCCGAGAGGATCGCCGGATTGACCCGGCAGGCCTCGGGCGGAAACAGCGCCTCGTAACCCAGATTCATCAAGGCCTTGTTGGCGTTGTAATGCAGGAACTGCTTGACGTCCTCCGTCAGGCCAACGCCGTCATAGAGGTCTTGGGTATATTTCGCCTCGTTGTCGTAAAGTTCGAGCAAAAGATCGAAGGCGAAATCCTTGATCTCCTGTTTTTCCGCTTCGCCCAGACGTTCGAGCGCGCGCTGGAACTTGTAGCCGATGTAATAGCCATGCACGGCCTCATCGCGAATGATGAGACGGATCAAATCGGCCGTGTTGGTAAGCTTGGCGCGGCTTGACCAGAACATCGGCAGGTAGAAGCCGGAATAGAACAGGAAGCTCTCCAGAAACACGCTGGCGACCTTCATTTTCAACGGATTTCCGCTATCATATTCGCGCATGATGAGCGCGGATTTGCGTTGCAGGAATTCGTTCTCCTCCGACCAGCGATAGGCGTCATCGACGTCAGGCGTGGAGCAGAGCGTCGAGAAGATCGAGGAATAGGAGCGGGCGTGGACCGCCTCCATGAAGGAGATGTTGGAAAGCACCGCCTCCTCATGCGGCGTCGCCGAATCCGCCATCAGGCGCACGGCGCCGACGCCGTTCTGGATCGTGTCCAGCAATGTCAGCCCGGTGAAGACGCGGATCGTCAGGGTCTGCTCTTCCGGCTTCAGCGTTCCCCAGGACGGGATATCGTTGGAGAGTGGCACCTTTTCCGGTAGCCAGAAATTCGATGTCAGGCGATTCCAGACTTCGAGATCCTTGTCATCCTCGATGCGGTTCCAGTTGACCGCGCGAATACGGGACGCGGGTTTTACGGCAATGTTCATTGTCTTGTCCCTCAAGTCAGAGCGTGCAGGATACGCAGCCCTGAACCTGCGTGCCTTCCAGCGCCATCTGGCGCAAACGGATGTAATAGATGGTCTTGATGCCTTTTTTCCAGGCGTAGATCTGCGCCCGGTTGATATCGCGCGTCGTCGCCGTATCGCGGAAGAACAGCGTCAGCGACAGACCCTGATCGACGTGCTGGGTGGCCGCTGCATAGGTGTCGATGATCTTTTCCGGACCGATTTCGTAGGCATCCTGATAATATTCGAGATTATCGTTCGAAAGATAAGAAGCCGGGTAATAAACGCGGCCGATCTTGCCTTCCTTGCGAATTTCAATCTTCGAGACGATGGGATGGATCGAGGACGTCGAGTGGTTGATGTAGGAGATCGAGCCAGTGGGCGGCACGGCCTGAAGGTTCTGGTTATAGAGGCCGGTCTCCATGACGGCCTGCTTCAACGCTTTCCAGTCCTCCTGTGTCGGAATGGAAATGCCGGCTTTCTCAAAGAGATCGCTGACCTTTTCCGTCGCGGGCAGCCATTCCCGGTCGGTATATTTATCGAAGTAATCGCCCGAGGCATATTTGGAGTTTTCAAAGCCCTTGAAGCTCTGGCCCCTTTCCGCGGCAAGGCGATTGCTGGCGCGGATGGCGTGATAGGTCACCGTGTAGAAATAGATATTGGTGAAATCGATGCCTTCTTCCGAGCCGTAGAAGATGCGCTCGCGCGCCAGATAGCCATGCAGGTTCATCTGACCAAGCCCGATGGCGTGGCTCGCATCATTGCCCTTTTCGACGGAAGGGACAGATGAGATGTGGCTCATGTCAGAAACAGCCGTCAGCGCCCGGATGGAGGTTTCGATCGTCTTGCCGAAATCAGCCGAATCCATTGCTGAAGCAATGTTGAGCGAGCCGAGATTGCAGGAAATATCCTTGCCCATATGGCTGTAAGAGAGATCGTCGTTGAACTCGCTCGCCTCGCTGACCTGCAGGATTTCCGAGCAGAGATTGCTCATGCTGATGCGGCCGGCGATCGGATTGGCGCGGTTAACCGTATCCTCGAACATGATGTAGGGGTAACCGCTTTCGCACTGGATTTCTGCGATGACCTGGAAGAACTCGCGGGCCTTGATCTTCTTCTTGCGGATGCGGCTGTCGGCGACCATTTCCTGATATTTTTCGCTGACGGAAATCTCGGTAAACGGTACGCCATAAACACGCTCAACATCATAGGGCGAGAACAGGTACATATCCTCGTTGTTTCTCGCGAGTTCGAAGGTAATATCAGGGATCACCACGCCGAGCGAAAGGGTCTTGATGCGGATTTTTTCGTCGGCGTTTTCACGTTTCGTATCGAGGAAACGCATGATGTCCGGGTGGTGGGCATGCAGATAAACCGCGCCAGCGCCCTGGCGCGCGCCAAGCTGGTTGGCGTAGGAGAACGAATCTTCCAGCAGCTTCATGACGGGAATGACGCCGGAGGACTGGTTTTCGATCTGTTTTATCGGCGCGCCGGCTTCGCGAATATTGGTCAAGGACAGTGCTACGCCACCGCCACGCTTGGAAAGCTGCAATGCTGAATTGATGGACCGGCCGATGCTTTCCATATTGTCTTCCACACGCAGCAGAAAACACGAAACCAGTTCACCGCGGCTTTTCTTGCCGGCGTTGAGAAAGGTCGGGGTTGCCGGCTGGAAGCGGCCGGAAATGATTTCATCCATCAGATCGCGGGCAAGCTGTTCGTCGCCACGCGCCAGAGCCAGCGCCACCATGCAGACGCGGTCCTCATAACGCTCCAGGTAACGCTTCCCGTCGAAGGTCTTCAGCGTATAGGACGTATAATATTTGAAGGCGCCGAGAAATGTCGGAAAACGGAACTTTCTGGCATAGGCCTCGTCGTAGAGGTCACGGACGAAATTGAAGGAATACTGGTCCAGCACCTCCTGTTCGTAATATCCCTCGGTCACGAGATAATCGAGCTTTTCCCTGAGATTATGGAAAAACACCGTGTTCTGGTTGACGTGCTGGAGGAAATATTGCCGTGCCGCAAGGCGGTCCTTGTCGAGCTGGATCTTCCCGTTTTCATCGTAAAGGTTCAGCATCGCGTTCAGCGCGTGATAGTCCAGTCCCGCGTCCAGGTGTTTCTGCGCGGCGGTTACTTGTTGTTTGGCATCCGTGTTGCGCACCGCGCTCGAGGTCAGCGTGTCCAAAATCGTTCCAATCCATGATTGACGTTGGCGACATCTTCCTCCGTGCCGAGAAGCTCGAAGCGGTAGAGAAACGGCACCGCGCATTTACGCGACACGATATCTCCGGCGGATGCGAAAGCTGCGCCAAAATTCGTATTTCCCGCCGCGATGACGCCGCGAATGAGATTTCGGTTTGAGGGCTCGTTCAAAAACCGGATAACCGGTTTCGGTACCGCTCCTTTCATGCCGCCGCCCCCATAGGTGGGGGTGACGAGAACATAGGGCTCCGACACGTGAGGAACGTCTTCCTCGGCGCCGAGCGGCAGGCGAAGCAATCGTCGCCCCAGTTTCTGAAGGAAGCGATGAGTGTTCTCAGACCGGCTGGAATAATAGACGATCAGCCCCATCGCACCGCCTCCTCAGCTGATCGAGCCAATCATGTCCGGACGGAAACCCGCCCAATGGCGTTCGCCGGCAACAACCACGGGAACCTGCATGTAACCGAGGCCGCGAACGCGATCGAGGGCATCCGCATCTTCGGAGATATCGACGATCTCGTAGCTGACGCCGATGCGGTCAAGCGCACGATAGGTGGCAGTGCACTGGACGCAGGCGGGTTTGCTGTAAACGGTGACGGTCATTGTTTCCTCTTTCGAAGCCGCCTTTACGCACGGCTCAACATTGCCCGCCTGCAATCGAAAGCGGGTGGCGATGGTTCTGTCATTCTGGCGAGGCGCGCGGCTTAGGCCGCGTAAGATCGCTGTCTACGCCGACGAGCGTAGAAACTCATAAAAATGCACTGGCATGACTTCACCCCGAAGCTTGTTCTGGAGGGGGCAGAAAAGGGCGCACGCAATTCATTTGCGTCATACACCTTCCTTCCGGACACCCCGCCCGTGGACGTTTTCGCTCAAGGCAGGTCTCCTGACTTGCGGGTCAAAACATCCATTCCCACCTTCCCGGAGCTTTTAGCTCCAGTGGCTCAAATCGGAACGATGCTCACCGCTTACAGTTGCGGGGGCAGTTTCGGCATTGCTTCACCATAATGGTGTTGCGCACCGAATTCCCGTCTTAGCTCCCGACGCTTGCGAATCGAAAGAACCTTGAACACCACATATAGTATATGAGGAATTTTTTTCGTCAATAATTAGACATGCCAAAGCCCCACCCTGTGGATCAAAAAGATTCAACACATGGTCAACAAAGGCTTAACGGTAAATGTTCGATGCCGCCTACGGACGGAAGCGGCGGGTTTATTCCCAGATATCGATGCGAATATCGGCGGGGCGGGAGTTCTCGATTATCCGCTTTCCGTTGGGAAGATCGTTTTCGAAAAGTTTGGCGTGAATCTCAGTCGCGTCGAGACCATAGCCCTGCCATCTATCCCGCAGGCGTTCCTCGAGCACCGCAACGGATGGGCCTACGAAGATGGTAAGATCGAAGCTGCCGGAAAGCTTCGTCCACGGCGCCTCGTTCAACAGCAGATAGTTGCCTTCGGCAAGGATGAAGCGTGTCTCGGGCGCGATGGCGCGAGCGGAGGCAATGGCTATTTCGCGGGAGCGGTCAAAAACCGGGACAAGAACTTCCTGCCCGCCCTGACGAACTGCGGAGACGACATCAAGAAAGCCGCGCACGTCGAAGGTTTCCGGTGCGCCTTTTCGCGGCAAGAGCCCCCGTTCATCGAGAATACCGTTATCCATATGGAAGCCGTCCATGGGCAGGACAGCCGCAGCCTCGCCGCCCGCCACCAGGGCACCGCACAGGGCATCCGCCAGCGTGGATTTGCCGGCCCCAGGGGGACCGGCAATGGCAATGATAAAACGAGATTTATCCTCTGCCCGCCGAAGAACGTCTTCGACGATCGTTTCAAGCTTCAGCGTCATGCGGCCAGCGTTTCCTTTGGCGCTTCCTTGGCGCCCGTCATGAAGGCGACAGCGTCGGACATGGTATAGTCCTTCGGATTGATGACGCATAAACGCTTGCCCAGCCGATGAATATGAATCCGGTCAGCAACCTCGAAAACATGCGGCATGTTATGCGAGATGAGAACGATCGGTAGCCCTCGCGAGCGCACATCCAGAATGAGTTCGAGAACGCGGCGGCTTTCCTTGACGCCGAGCGCCGCCGTCGGTTCGTCAAGGATGACGACCTTGGAGCCGAAGGCTGCTGCACGCGCCACCGCAACACCCTGGCGCTGGCCGCCGGAGAGGGTTTCCACCGCCTGATTGATGTTCTGGATCGTCATCAGGCCGAGTTCAGAGAGTTTCTCACGGGCAAACTTTTCCATCGCCGGACGGTCCAGTGCCCTGAACAGGCTTCCCTGAATACCGGGTTTACGGATTTCACGGCCGAGAAACATATTGTCGGCTATGGACAATGCGGGAGACAGCGCAAGGTTCTGATAAACGGTTTCGATACCAGCCTTGCGCGCCTCGATCGGCGAGCGGAACTGTACCGGCTTGCCTTCCAGCCTGATCTCCCCTTCGTCAGGTGTTACCGCACCGGAAATCGCCTTGATGAGAGAGGATTTTCCAGCGCCGTTATCACCGATGACGGCGAGGATTTCGCCCGGATAAAGGTCAAAATCGGCATTGTCGAGCGCAGTCACACGACCGTAGCGTTTAACGAGATTGCGTGCTGTGAGGATAGGTTCTTTTGTCATCAGCCTGCTACCTTTCTGATCCACTGGTCGATTGCGACAGCCAAGATGATAAGGACGCCGATCAACAGATAGGTCCATTGTGGGTCTGTTCCGATAAGTCGCAAGCCGAGAGAGAAGACACCGACGATCAGCGCGCCGAAGATCATGCCCATGATCGAGCCGCGTCCGCCAAACAGCGATATGCCGCCGATGACCACTGCGGTGATGGATTCGATGTTGGCGAACTGACCGGCGGTCGGCGATACCGAGCCGATGCGGCCGATGAGAGCCCAGCCCGCGAAGGCGCAGATAAGCCCGGAAAGTGTGTAGACGGTCGTCAGCATGCGCTTGACGTTAACGCCGGCAAGTTCGGCTGCGTCAGGATCATCGCCAACTGCATAGAGATGTCGACCCCAGGCGGTGCGATTCAGCACATACCAGAGCAGGGCAACGAGCAGAACCATGGCAATGACGCCATAGGTGAAGACGGCGCTGCCGATGCGGATATTGTTGCCAAAAAACTGGAGAATGGGCGCCTGTTGGACGATATCCTGTGAGCGGATCGTTTCGTTGGCCGAATAGAGGAAATTGGTGGCCAATACGATCTGCCACATGCCGAGTGTGACGATGAAGGGCGGCAGCCGCATGCGCGAAACCAGCACGCCATTGATAAAGCCACAAAATGCGCCGACTGCGAGACCGCAGATAATCGAGAGTTCGGCAGGCAAACCATAGCGGAACGTAAACTGTCCCATGACGACGGAGGACAGAACCATGATCGCACCGACCGAAAGATCGATACCTGCTGTCAGAATGACTAGCGACTGTGCCGCGCCGACGATGCCGACGATTGCCACCTGCTGAAGGATAAGGGTCAGCGAAAAGGCCGAGAAAAACTTGCCGCCCAGGGTCATGCCGAAGACAGCCAGCGACAACACCAGAACGATCAGCGGTACGGCTGCCGGGCTGGAATGCAGAAAGTGCTGGAATTTTTCAAGCAAACTCTTGTTGTGCGTATCGAAAGCAGCGACCTGGGTCGAACTTCCCGACAGCACTTTTTCAAATTCATTATGCGGTTGAGCCCGCACTGGCTGATCGCTCATGGATTTTCCTCCCGATCGCTCCATCACATCAGCCCCGAACCCGGGATTATTCTCCAGAGGGGACAATGCGTAGATTCAAACTGTTGAGAAGCGTGCCTCAGTTACGTCCACGGACGCCGGGCGCGCTCGTTTGTTCCTGTCCGATCACCCAGATCGTTCTTTTTAACCATTCCGGTTCAAGGGCGGGGGCAAATTGCCCCCAGCCGATTTCAACGGTGAAGTATCAGCCCCAGCACTTCTTCAGGCCTTCCTTGGTATCGATCGAATCGAGACCCTTGACCGGCTTGTCGGTTACCAGCGTTACGCCGGTGTCGAAGAAGTTCTTGCCTGCCGTTGGCTTCGGCTTTTCACCGGTATCGGCAAACTTCTTGACGGCTTCGACGCCGAGTGCCGCCATCAGCAGCGGGTATTGCTGAGACGTTGCGCCGATCACGCCTTCCGCGACGTTCTTGACGCCAGGGCAACCGCCATCGACGGAAACGATCAGAACATCCTTTTCGCGGCCGACGGCTTTCAGCGCTTCGTAAGCACCGGCAGCTGCAGGTTCGTTGATGGTGTGAACGACGTTGATGGTCGGATCCTTCTGCAGCAGATTTTCCATCGCAGAGCGGCCGCCTTCTTCGTTACCGTTGGTAACATCATGACCAACGATACGCTTGTCGTCTTCATCACCAATCTTGTTGATGTCCTTCACGTCGATGCCGAAGCCCTTCATGAAGCCCTGGTTGCGCAAAACGTCAACGGTTGGCTGGGAAGGCGTGAGGTTGAGGAAGGCAATTTTCGCATCCTTGGCCTTGTCGCCGAGTGTGCCAGCAGCCCATTTGCCGATCAGCTCGCCGGCCAGAAGATTGTCGGTAGCGAAAGTGGAGTCAGCGGCATCAACGGGTTCGAGAGGCGTATCGAGGGCGATGACCAGAAGACCGGCATCTCGCGCCTTCTGCACGGCCGGAACGATGCCCTTGGTGTCCGATGCGGTAATCAGGATACCCTTGGAGCCATCGGCAATGCATGTTTCGATCGCGGCAACCTGGCTTTCGGAATCGCCATCGATCTTGCCGGCATAGGACTTCAGCGTCACGCCAAGTTCTTTAGCCTTTGCGGTGGCGCCTTCCTTCATCTTGACGAAAAAGGGATTGGTGTCGGTTTTGGTAATCAGGCAAACCGAAGTATCGGCGGCGGACGCGACGGACGCGAAAGAAACGCCGAGCGCAAGCGCGCCCAGAAGAGCGAAAACAGTCGTCTTCATTGTAATCCTCCCATTGAATGTTTGAGTACCGTGACGGTTACCCGACGATCTCGTCTCCTCCGAGAACAGCGACCGTTGACACAGATGGAACCACCAAAGGAAACGGCTGTCAATAAATAAATCCGATTGAATTATTAATTCCGTATGGCATTCTAACAAGCGGCAGGGAGGAATATCGCCGCGTCGTTTAACGTTGCGATAGCAAGATTGCCATAAAGCCTGCATGTATCGGTCGCGGCGGATATGGCGGGCGGGAGGATGATACTATGAGACAATCTGTCGAGACGGCGCCGCCCGCGCCGTCCACCAACATGGATATGAGCGGCGGCGCCAACCAGATCGGGGTGCGTGCCTATAACGAGCGGCTTGTGCTGTCGCTGGTTCGCCGCCACGGCGGCTTGTCGAAAGCCGAAATATCCAGGCTTTGCGGTCTCTCGGCGCAGACCGTCTCGGTCATCATGCGCTCGCTCGAAAGTGACGGTCTTCTTATTCGTGGCGAAAGACTGCGCGGCAAAGTCGGGCAGCCTTCGACGCCGATGCGCCTCAATCCCGATGCCGTCTTCTCGTTTGGCGTGAAAATCGGCCGGCGCAGCGTCGATCTGGTACTGATGGATTTCGTCGGCCGGATCAAGCTGAAGCTCCGCAGAACTTACCCCTATCCTATGCCGGAATGGATTTTGCCATTCGTCATCGAGGGTATCACGGAACTCGAATCCGAGCTCTCTCCGACCGAACGGCAAAAAATTGCCGGTGTCGGCATTGCCGCGCCGTTCGAATTGTGGAACTGGGCGCAGGAGGTGGGCGCGCCGCAGAATGAGATGGAGCGCTGGCGCGACGTCGATATCCGTTCCGAAATTGCGGATGGCGTCAGCTATCCGGTTTTCCTGCAGAACGATGCGACCAGTGCCTGCGGTGCAGAACTGGTCTTTGGTGCAGGCCAGAACTACCCCGATTTTCTCTATATCTTCATCGGATCCTTCATCGGTGGCGGTGTCGTTTTAAATTCCGCACTGTTTTCCGGAAAGACGGGCACCGCCGGTGCAATCGGCCCTTTGCCGGTTCAGGGGCAGGACGGCAACACGGTCCAGCTTCTGAAAATCGCCTCCATCTTCGTTCTGGAAAACATGCTGCGCGAACGCGGCATCGATTCACGTCCCCTGTGGTTCTCGCCGGACGAGTGGATCGATTTCGGCGAGCCGCTGGAAAGCTGGATCGGAAAAACGGCCGCGGCCCTTGCGCAAGCCGTCATCGCTGCAGCCTCCATCATCGATTTTTCCAGCGTTATCATCGATGGCGGTTTTCCGGATTGGGTCAGAGCAAGAATAGTCTCCGCTACCCGGCTTGCCCTCAAACATCACGATCTTCAGGGTGTTACGCTGCCGGAGATCATCGAGGGAGCGGTCGGCAGCCAGGCCCGGGCCATCGGGGGAGCGAGCCTGCCCCTGTTTTCCCGTTATCTCATTGACCAGAACGTTCTGTTCAAGGACACGACAGGCTGAGGTTTCAGGCCCTACCGAAATTTCCTGGCGGGACTCTTTGCCGGATTCAAATGGTCACTCGCTGGCGGCATGTTCCATGATCGCCGCCAGAAAAGCAGGGCCGTATCGTTCCAGCTTTGTGTCTCCCACTCCGGGTATCTGCGCCATTTCTCCCGCAGAGGCCGGTCTTGCTGCCGCAAGCTCAATGAGTGTCTTGTCATGAAAAATCACATAGGGCGGAACGTTCTGTGCGCGGGCAATTTCCATGCGCTTCGCACGCAGCGCCTCAAAGAGACTGCGATCGGCCTCTGGTAAAACAGTGGCGGCGGGCTTGCGAGTCGTCTGTTGTCGCGCCGAACGGGGAGCGGACGGTATCCTCAACATCAGGGACGGCTTTTCGCGTAGGAACCGCCTCCCCTCTTCGGAAATGGACAATCCCCCGTGACCGGCCAGATCAACCTCGATCAGGCGTAACGCAACCATCTGGCGCAGGATGGCCCGCCAGGTGCGATTGTCGTGCTCTTTGCCGATGCCGTAGGTCGTGATCCGATCGTGACCGAAGCTCGATATCCGTTCATCTTCCATGCCCAGCAATACGCGGATGACATAGGCTTGGCCGAAACGTTCTCCGGTGCGGTAAATGCAGGACAGCAATTTCTGTGCGGCAATCGCCCCGTCAAACAGGTCCGGCGGTTCCGCACAGGTGTCGCAATTGCCGCAGGGCTCGCAATGGTCGCCGAAGTAAGACAAAAGCACCCGCCGGCGGCAACCGGCCGTTTCCGCGAGGCCAAGCAACGCATCGAGCTTCCGACGCTCCATGTTTTTGCGCTGGTCGCCCGCATCCGACTCTTCGATAAAGCGGTTGCGCAATGCGATGTCTTCATAACCGTAAAGCATAAGCACGTCGGACGGCAGACCATCACGGCCGGCACGGCCGGTTTCCTGATAATAGGCTTCGATGCTGCTGGGCAGATCGATATGCACGACGAAGCGCACATCCGGTTTGTCGATGCCCATGCCGAAAGCCACGGTTGCAACCATGATGACCGCTTCACCATGCTGGAAGTGGGTCTGGTTCGCCTCCCGGGCGGCCTTGTCCATGCCGGCGTGATAGGGCAGCGCATCGCGCCCCTCCTCACGCAGCCAGGCCGCCGTCTCATCGACCTTGCGCTTGGAAAGGCAATAGACGATGCCGTTTTCGTCCTCGCGACCCGTCAGGAAGCGCTTCAGCTGCGTACGTGGATTATCCTTTTCCCTGATTAAATAGCGGATATTTGGCCGGTCGAATCCGGCTATGAAGGCGTCGCTTCCGTTGATCCCCAGATGACCCAGAATTTCGGCGCGGGTTGGCTCGTCCGCAGTCGCCGTCAGCGCCATGCGTGGCGTATCCGGAAAGCGCTCGATCAACGTGTCTAGCTGGCGGTAAGGGGGACGGAAATCGTGCCCCCACTGCGACAGGCAATGAGCTTCGTCGATGGCGATCAGCGACAGGCTGATAGGTTGAAGCGCATCCAGAACATCCGGCTTGAGAAGGGTCTCGGGCGCGGCATAGAGAATATCGACCTTGCCAGCCCGCATATCCTGCCAGAGTTCCCGCCGCTCTTCTGGGGAAAGATCGGAGTTGAGAGCTTCTGCCCGCACACCTGCCTGACGCAGGGCGGCGACCTGATCGACCATCAGCGCGATCAAGGGCGAAACAACCAGCCCCATTCCCTTACGGGCAAGCGCCGGAATCTGGTAACAAAGCGACTTCCCGCCCCCTGTTGGCATCAACACAAAAGCATTGTTGCCAGCCATCACATGCCGGATGATTTCGGCCTGCTGTCCACGAAACGTATCGTAGCCATAGACGGTCTTGAGAATCTGCAAGGGGTCGGTGATCACGTTGGCTTTCTTATGAGCTGGACGGTTTGCGCATCATGGCCAAATCAGGGGCTATCGCAACGCAGAAAGGCAGAATCAGTCGCAGAAAAAAGAGCGCCAATTGTGGACAATGCAGACTTATATTGCTTTGGAGGTTATTTGAGGTATTTCCAAAAGGAAACCCATGCGGCTGATGCCAGGGATTTTTGGAATATTGGTTGCGGGGGCAGGATTTGAACCTGCGGCCTTCAGGTTATGAGCCTGACGAGCTACCGGGCTGCTCCACCCCGCGTTACCATCGCATTCGGCTCTGCCGAATGTCGCGCTTCCGTCTTTGCTTTAGCGAAGACGGATCTGTTTCGGAGCAAATTGCCGAAGGCGATTTGTCTCCTTTAGGGGACGCACAAGGCGTTTTCCTTATATTTTTATGGTCCGCAATGCATAAAGGCCGCTTTGATAGCGGCCCTTTGTGTCGGCTGGGCCGAAGAGTGTGGTTGAGAAGATATTCGTTGCGTTTTGCAGACCTGGCAGCGACCTACTCTCCCGCGTCTTGAGACGGAGTACCATTGGCGCTGGGGCGTTTCACGGCCGTGTTCGGAATGGGAACGGGTGCAGCCGCCCCGCGATAACCACCAGGTCGGCAAAACGCAACACAGTTCATGTTTTCACATGAGTGTTGTTTCGAGAAGCTGGGAAGCTTGCGCTTCATTTAATTTAACACGTCTTTCTTTGACTGGTCCGTTTGCCTGCCTTGCTCAAGGTTGAGTTTGGCAGCCATACAGGACGCTAGTCCGTCGCCTCGGGTTTTTGCCTTGGCAAAATACCCTGACGGCGCGCCGTCTGCAGCGAAGCGGCCTTGGCCGCGACAGCGTGAAGACAGAAGAGATGATGCTCATCTTTGATGAGCATGAACAATGGGAACGAAGAAGTCGATCGAGCTATTAGTAACGGTAAGCTTCACATGTTGCCATGCTTCCACACCCGTCCTATCAACGTGGTCGTCTTCCACGGCTCTGATAGGGAACACTCGTTTTCAGGTTGGTTTCCCGCTTAGATGCCTTCAGCGGTTATCCATTCCGTATATAGCTACTCTGCTATGCCCTTGGCAGGACAACAGATCCACCAGAGATACGTCCATCCCGGTCCTCTCGTACTAGGGACAGATCCTGTCAATATTCCTACACCCACGGCAGATAGGGACCGAACTGTCTCACGACGTTCTGAACCCAACTCACGTACCGCTTTAAATGGCGAACAGCCATACCCTTGGGACCTGCTCCAGCCCCAGGATGCGATGAGTCGACATCGAGGTGCCAAACAACCCCGTCGATATGGACTCTTGGGGGTCATCAGCCTGTTATCCCCGGCGTACCTTTTATCCGTTGAGCGATGGCCCTTCCACACGGGACCACCGGATCACTATGACCGACTTTCGTCTCTGCTCGACTTGTCAGTCTCGCAGTCAGGCGGGCTTATGCCATTGCACTCGACGACCGATTTCCGACCGGTCTGAGCCCACCATCGCGCGCCTCCGTTACTCTTTCGGAGGCGACCGCCCCAGTCAAACTACCCACCATACACTGTCCCGGATCCGGATAACGGACCGCGGTTAGACATCCACGAAGATAAGGGTGGTATTTCAAGGATGGCTCCACAAGAACTGGCGTCCCTGCTTCAAAGCCTACCACCTATCCTACACATGCCTTGGCGAATGCCAGTGTAAAGCTATAGTAAAGGTGCACGGGGTCTTTCCGTCTGACCGCAGGAACCCCGCATCTTCACGGGGAATTCAATTTCACTGAGTCTATGTTGGAGACAGCGGGGAAGTCGTTACGCCATTCGTGCAGGTCGGAACTTACCCGACAAGGAATTTCGCTACCTTAGGACCGTTATAGTTACGGCCGCCGTTTACTGGGGCTTCAGTTCAGAGCTTGCACCCCTCCCTTTAACCTTCCAGCACCGGGCAGGCGTCAGACCCTATACGTCGTATTGCTACTTCGCAGAGCCCTGTGTTTTTGATAAACAGTCGCTACCCCCTGGTCTGTGCCACCCCATCATACTTGCGTAAAATGGGGTCACGCTTCTTCCGAAGTTACGCGTGCAATTTGCCGAGTTCCTTCAACATAGTTCTCTCAAGCGCCTTGGTATACTCTACCTGACCACCTGTGTCGGTTTCGGGTACGGTCTATACGGTGGAGCTATTTCCTGGAACCTCTTCGCCGCACATTCAATCCAGTAAGAATGTACAACACACGAGATCCGTCACTACCACCAGGCCCACGAATATTAACGTGGTTCCCATCGACTACGCGTGTCCGCCTCGTCTTAGGGGCCGGCTAACCCTGCTCAGATTAACTTTAAGCAGGAACCCTTGGTCTTTCGGCGAGGGAGTCTCTCACTCCCTTTATCGTTACTCATGTCAACATTCGCACTTCCGATATCTCCAGCAGCCCTCACGGGTCCGCCTTCA
>NZ_OCMJ01000004.1:2330000-2707500 GCF_900215255.1 Rhizobium sp. AN5 | reverse complement strand
CGACGTTCAGGAGGGACTGCGAGACGATCTGCGCATCCTCGTGATGTCCGCCACCCTTGATGTGGAACGCATCAGTGCGCTGATGGGCGATGCCCCTGTCATTCAGAGCCTCGGCCGCACATATCCAATCGACATCAGCTACGAGGACCGCTGGCAGGGTGTGCCGGTCGAAGAGAAAGTCACAAAGGCGATTACCGAAGCCCATGCATCGGAAACAGGCTCCATTCTTGCCTTCCTTCCGGGACAGGCGGAAATTACCCGCACGGCCAACCGGCTGGAGGGGCGTTTTTCCGACGATACAGACATCATCCCGCTTTACGGCAATCTTTCGCAAAAGGAGCAGGATGCGGCGATCAAGCCGGCACCGGCCGGACGGCGCAAGATCGTGCTGGCCACATCGATCGCAGAAACATCGATCACCATAGACGGCGTGCGTGTGGTGATTGACAGCGGGTTGCAGCGACTACCGGTTTTCGAACCGGCAACGGGAATCACGAGACTGGAGACAGTGCGGGTTTCCCGCGCCTCCGCCGATCAGCGGGCGGGCCGAGCCGGACGAACGGAACCCGGCGTTGCGATCCGCCTGTGGCATCCGGGACAGACGGCGGCGCTCAACGCCTTCACGCCACCGCAAATTCTGGCGAGCGATCTTTCCGGCCTTGCACTCGATCTCGCCCATTGGGGCGTTCATGATCCTTCCGCGCTTTCATTTCTGGATGCCCCTCCCGAAGCGGCATTGAAGGAATCGATCGCGCTTCTCAAAAACCTGGGCGCACTCGATGAAAGCGGCGCGCTGACGCGACGCGGCCACCTGATGCGCAGCCTCTCACTACCGCCACGGCTTGCGGCAATGGTAATTGCAGCGGGGAGCGAAGGTGCGGGAAAAAAGGCGGCGATGCTCGCTGTCATGCTGACCGAACAGGGACTGGGCGGAACCGACATTGATCTCGATGAAAGATTGCGCCGCTTTCTTTCCGAGAGAAGCGAAAGGGCGCAAGCGGCACGCAAGCTGGCTTCGAGACTTCTAGATGCGATCGGCGATGCGCAGACTATGAATGAACAGCCAAGCGAGGCCGGCCCCTTGCTGCTGCACGCCTATCCGGACCGGATTGCGCTTCAGCGAGGAGCGCGCGGTCGTTATGTGATGGCGAACGGCCGGGGTGCAGAACTTGCCGAAACCGAACGGCTGGCGGCAAGCAGGATGCTGGTGGTTGCCGATATTACCGGGCGTGCGGCACAGCCGCGCATCCTTTCCGCAGCAAGCATCGAGCGTACCGATATAGAAGAGCGGATGCCGCATCTTATCGTGCAGCAGGATCAGCTGCTGTTTGACAAGGCAAGCGGTCAGGCGCGTGCACGCCGCGTCACGCGCCTAGGCGCCATCATCCTCGACGAAACGCCCCTGCCCCGCCCGGAGGGCGAACAGGCGGCGCAGGCACTTGCCAACGGCGTTAGGGAATTTGGTGTAGGAATTCTTCCGTTCACAAAAGAAACCCAGCAGTTGCGCGACAGAATAGGCTTTCTGAATGCCAGCATCGGCGACCCCTGGCCGGATGTCAGCGATGCTGCATTGCTTTTACGGCTGGATGAATGGTTCGTGCCCTTCCAGCACGGCGCCCGCAGCCTTCAGGATATCCGACCCGGCAGCCTTTCCGAAGGACTTTTAGCCCTGGTGCCTTATGAGGTCGCACGCGATCTGGGCAGGCTTGCGCCGACGCATTTCGAAGCGCCGACGGGCCAGCGACATCCTATTCGTTACGATGCCAGCGAACCGACGCTTTCCATTCGTGTGCAGGAGCTTTTCGGGCTGACAGCTCATCCCGCCATCGCGCAGGGGCGGTTGCCGCTGCTGCTGGAATTGACCTCGCCGGCGCACAGGCCGATACAGACGACACGCGATCTTCCCGGTTTCTGGGCAGGATCGTGGAAAGATGTGCGGGCGGACATGCGCGGGAGGTATCCGCGCCATCCATGGCCTGAGGACCCGGCATCGGCATTGCCGACCAGCCGCGCAAAACCGCGCGGAACGTGATGACGATGAAAAGCACAAAGGAGATGAAGGTGGCTGGCCATCCGATCGAAACAACAAGGCTTGGCCGCGCCAGCCGCAGGATAAGGCTGCAAACCATCGTATGGTTGCGCTGGCTAGCGGTGGCCGGGCAAAGTGCGACGATCCTGCTTGTTGCTTTCGGCTTGAACTTCCCCCTGCCACTTCTGGCTTGCAGCCTTTTGATCGGTGCACTGGCGCTTGCCAACCTGTTTCTCACTGCGCGTTTTCCCTCCACCTATCGTCTGGAGCCCTGGGAAGCGACATTGCTGCTGGCATTCGACCTGCTGCAATTGACGGCGCTCATCTACATCACCGGCGGTCTTTCCAATCCTTTCGCACCGCTGATCTGCGTGCAGGTCATCATCGCCTTCGCGTCGCAGCCGCTTCGGCACTCGCTTATTCTGCTCGCCTTTGCCGTCATCTGCTCGACGGCAATCGCTTTTTCGCCGTTTCCGGTTCCTTGGTATCCCGGTGAGGTGCTGCCGATCCAGCTTCTGCTGCATGTGGGCACCTGGGTCGCGATCATTGCCACGACCTCTTTCGCGGCCTTTTATGCCTATCGCGTTTCGCACGAGGCCAATCAGCTGGCCGATGCGCTGGCTGCGACCGAACTGGTGCTGGAGCGGGAAAAACATCTCTCGCAGCTAGACGGTCTGGCCGCCGCTGCAGCACACGAGCTGGGCACGCCGCTGGCGACAATCAGCGTCGTCGCCAAGGAAATGGAACGGGAACTCGGAAATGATGAAAGGTTTGGCGAAGACATAGCGCTGCTGCGCAGCCAGAGCGAAAGATGCCGTGATATTCTGCGCCGCCTTACATCACTTTCCACCGATGATGAAGAACATATGCGCCGCCTGCCGCTTTCCTCGCTGATTGAGGAGGTGATGGCGCCGCACCGGGAATTCGGCATCCGTCTCGACCTCGTCGAAAAGAACAACCGGATCGACGAGCCGGTTGGCATCCGGAATGCCGGCGTTATTTACGGGCTGGGCAATCTCATCGAAAACGGCGTGGACTATGCGCGGGAAAAAGTGACCGTGACCGTGGACTACGATTCGCAGAATGTCGCCGTCACCATTGAGGATGATGGACCGGGTTATGCCCATGACGTGCTTGCCCGCATTGGTGAACCCTATGTGACCGAACGTCACAACGACACGCGGGCGGGAGGGCTGGGACTCGGGCTGTTCATTGCAAAGACATTGCTGGAACGCTCCGGCGCCACGGTTACCTTCGAAAATCGCGGTTTGAGCGGAACCGGAGCGCGGGTCACAATCGTCTGGCCTCGAGCGCTTATGGACGATAAAAGAGACCGTTGACTTTACCATCCACGTGGAAGCGGCGATAAGAAGAAAAAGCCGACTAAGTTGCCGAAAGGCCTGAGACATGACGACAGAAGACCAGACCCCCATCAGCGCGACAACGGATGACGACGACCCGATCGGAGCTGACAGATCGCTGCTGATCGTCGATGACGACGGTCCCTTCCTGCGCCGGCTTGCCCGGGCCATGGAAACACGCGGATTTATAGTCGATACCGCCGAGACGGTCAGCGAAGGCATTGCCCGTTCCAAGGCTGCGCCGCCCAAATATGCGGTCGTTGATTTGCGGCTTACAGATGGCAATGGTCTCGAGGTCATCGAAGCCATTCGGCAGTACCGGGACGATACGCAGATTGTCGTCCTGACCGGCTACGGCAATATCGCAACCGCCGTTACCGCCGTGAAGCTTGGGGCGCTGGATTATCTTGCCAAACCGGCCGATGCGGACGATGTCTTCAATGCGCTGACGCAGCGCAAGGGTGAAAAGACTGAAGTGCCCGAAAACCCGATGTCCGCAGACCGGGTGCGTTGGGAGCATATTCAGCGCGTTTATGAAATGTGCGAGCGCAACGTCTCGGAAACCGCCCGCCGGCTTAACATGCACCGGAGAACGCTGCAGCGCATTCTGGCGAAACGCGCGCCGAAGTAGAGCATTTACAGTAGAAGTGCGAAGCGGTTTTACATCTGGAAATAGGCTGAAACCGGGCATCACTCTCCGAAGCTGCGCCCGGTCGTCCACTCCGCCAGCATCAGCCGGGTTGCAGCGGTTCTCGAGAAATCCAGCATCACCGATTTGCGGGTTGCGGGCGGTAATTTATGCTCCGGCGCATCGCGAAGCATATGGGCGCCATAGCCATCCGACAGGATAAGCCCACATTCTTCCGGAAAGATTTCGACCGGCACTTCCGGATGGGTGGCGAAAAACAGCCGGTCGCAATGCAGGCGGTATTCCGGCCATTTGCGATCGACACGGAAGTCCTCGATCGAGGATTTGATTTCGATAATCCAGATTTCACCCTTTGCCGAAAGGCTGATGAGATCGACCCTTCGTCCGCTTGCAAGCGGCAGTTCCGGCAAAACCGAATGTCGCATCTCGTGCAAAAGCACCTGAACGCCACGGCGCACCAGCATCGCCTTGTCCGACTGGCGACCGTCGATTAACGGATTATTGTTGGTAAGCGAAAGAATAGTCATGGATAAAGGCTGCTGAGGCGTTTGGCCTATTGTTGCAAAAAGGCAATCAACCGGCAATTTTAAAGTCACATTCGTCCTGCAGCAGCGTATCGGCTTGCCAAGAACGGCTTAATGGAAAATAACCGATTTATCCAATTAAGCCTACTCCTTCGCACAATTTGGCGAATTTTCCGCGAGAACGATATGCGCATCCGTACCTCATTGACTGCACTCGGTCTGACGGCAGCACTGGCTCTGGCCGGCTGCGCCGAAACCACATCCCAATCATCCGGCCAGGTAGCGGCGTCAGTGCCGGTCGCTAACCCGGTTCCGGCAAAGGTCGAAACCGTCCAGATCTTCAACGATGTTTACGGCCCTGTGACCGACGCGGGCTATGCGCTTCCCGCTATCCCGATCAATCGTGTGAACGAGAAGTTCCGTCGTCAGATCGTCGAATTCCAGAATAACGAACGGCCGGGCACGATCATCGTCAATACGCGTGAGCGTTTCCTTTATTATATCCTGCCCGGCAACCGCGCAGTTCGTTACGGCATCGGCGTTGGCAAGGCTGGTTTTGCCTGGGCCGGTGAAGCCTATGTCGCCTGGAAGCAGGAATGGCCGATGTGGCATCCGCCGAAGGAAATGGCCGACCGTAAGCCGGAAGTCGCCAAGTATGTCGAGGCAGGCATGGGTCCGGGTCTTTCCAACCCGCTCGGCGCGCGCGCCATGTATCTCTTCAACGAAAAGGGACAGGACACGCTATTCCGTATCCACGGTTCGCCTGAATGGGCATCGATCGGCACCGCCGCCTCTTCCGGCTGCATCCGCATGATCAACCAGGACGTCATCGACCTTTACAGCCGCGTCCGTCCCGGCCGCAGCACCAAGGTTGTCGTGATCCAGTAAGATCAGATACCAGACAAAGAAAAAAGCCGCCGTGGAATTCCCGGCGGCTTTTTTGTTTCTGGAGCATTCCCAGTAAAAGTGCATAGCGGTTTTAAGGTAGAGCACGTCGAACATTCCGTTCAGACAAGACGTGCTCTGGAGTGCCTGTCGGCCTCAAGCCGCCTGCTTCGCCTTCAGTTCGAGGCGACGGCGGTGCAGAACCGGTTCCGTATAACCGTTAGGCTGCTCCCGGCCTTTCAGCACAAGTTCGACGGCGGCCTGAAAAGCAACCGATCCTTCAAAGTTGGACGCCATCGGCAGATAGGCCGGATCTCCGGCATTTTGGCTATCAACCACGGCGGCCATGCGTTTCATGGTCTCAACGATCTGCTCTTGCGTGACCACACCATGGCGTAGCCAGTTTGCCATATGCTGCGCGGAGATGCGTAGCGTGGCGCGGTCCTCCATCAGTCCGACATTGTTGATGTCAGGCACCTTGGAGCAGCCGACGCCCTGATCGACCCAGCGCACGACATAACCCAGAATGCCCTGCGCGTTGTTGTCGAGTTCGCGCTGGATTTCCTCGGGCGTCCAATTGGGACGCGGCACGACCGGCACCGATAGAATATCGGAGAGTTTTGCCCGGCCCCGGCTTTTCAGGTCGTCCTGAACGGCTGAGACATCGACCTTGTGATAGTGCGTGGCATGCAGCGTCGCAGCCGTGGGTGAAGGTACCCAGGCGGTGTTGGCGCCTGCCTTCGGATGCGCGATCTTCTGCTCCAGCATGGCGGCCATCAGGTCAGGCATGGCCCACATGCCCTTACCGATCTGCGCATGGCCGGAAAGGCCGCATTCCAGACCGATATCGACGTTCCAGTTCTCGTAAGCCGCAATCCAGGCCGCCTGTTTCATATCGCCCTTGCGGATCATCGGACCCGCTTCCATCGAGGTATGAATTTCGTCGCCCGTGCGGTCGAGGAAGCCGGTATTGATAAAGACGACGCGGTCTTTCGCCGCGCGAATGCTTTCCTTGAGGTTGACCGTGGTGCGGCGTTCCTCGTCCATGATGCCCATTTTCATGGTGTTCGGCGCCATGCCGACAAGCTTTTCGGCCCGCGTGAAAATCTCGTTGGCAAAGGCGACTTCCTCCGGCCCATGCATCTTCGGCTTGACGACATACATGGATCCGGCGCGGGAATTCTGGCGACGGCCGGAGGGGCCGACATCGTAGAGCGCAATCAGCGCTGTGACGACGGCGTCCATGATGCCTTCCGGAACCTCGCGGCCATCCTTGTCGAGGATCGCCGGATTGGTCATGAGGTGACCGACATTGCGCACCAGCATCAGGGAGCGCCCTGGCAGAGTAAGTGCTCCGCCATCGGGGGCGGTGTAATAACGATCCGGGTTGAGACTACGGGTGAAGGTGTTACCGCCCTTGGAAACCTTCTCCGTCAGGTCGCCACGCATCAGGCCAAGCCAGTTGCCATAAACCAGCACCTTGTCCTCGGCATCAACAGCAGCAACGGAATCCTCGCAGTCCATGATGGTTGTCAGCGCCGATTCGAGAATGACATCCGAGATGCCCGCCTTGTCACCCTTGCCGATTTCCGTCGAGGGATCGATGACGATCTCGGTGTGCAGACCATTTTTGCCAAGCAGGATCGTTGCCGGCTTTTCCGCATCGCCGGTAAAGCCCTTGAATTGCTCGGCATCTTTCAGGCCCGTTTTGCTGTCACCGATTGCAAGCTGCAAGAGGCCGTCAACGATCTTGAAGCCGGTCACATCCGACCAGCCTGCCGTTTCGAGCGGAGCTGATTCGTTGAGGAAGTTCCGCGCCCAGGCAATGACCTTTTCGCCGCGTTTCGGATTATAGCCCTTGCCCTTTTCCGCACCGTCGGCATCAGAAATGGCATCCGTGCCGTAAAGCGCATCGTAAAGCGAACCCCAGCGGGCATTGGCGGCGTTCAGCGCATAACGGGCATTCATGACCGGCACGACAAGCTGCGGGCCTGCGACAGCGGCAATTTCCGAATCGACGTTGCTGGTTTCGACCTTGAAGCCGGGTCCTTCCGGCAGCAGATAGCCAATTTCCTTCAGGAAGCCCTCATAGACATCAAAATCCGTCGGGGCGCCATTCTGCCGGTACCAGCCATCCAGTTTTTCCTGCAAGGCGTCGCGCTTTGCGAGCAATTCACGATTTTTCGGGGAAAGCTCGTGGACAATGGCCGAAAAGCCTTCGAAGAAGATTTCTGCATCAAGACCCGTGCCCGGCAGAACGTCATCCGTCAAAAAAGCATAAAGCCTGTCATCAATGGAAAGACCGAATTTATTGGTGCGGCTCACATGCGCCTCCTCTTTATCTTAAGGGCGCAGATTGGACGCTGAGGCAGGCGCTCGTCAATTGCGAGAGGCAACCAAATATTATTTCCGTTTTGGAAAGAATGCCGACGATAATCGTCTTTTTCTACAAAAGCGCCTGCAAATCCTTGATGCGGTCGTTCACCAGCCAGCCGTAATAGTTTTCTTCGGGCAAAAGCGGCTGTTCCCCACCTGCGGCGCGCTGACGATTCTTCTGGGCGAGCGCGGCAGCGCGCTGCGCGGATCCGCCGACATTATAAAGCGTGGATGTTACACCAGGATTTTTGGAAACATCCATGTCGGCAATCGACCTGTAGTCGTCGATCGATTTGCGGATGGAGGCTGCCATAAAGGCGAGCGAGCGATCCGGGTCCATGATCGCGGTATAAACGGCGGTCGCATCGTTTTCGTCGAGCTTTTCATAACCTGAGGTTTTCGACACCATGTCGGACAACATCAATGCCGTCAGCGGATTGATCTGGCCGAGACCGAAGGTCTGTCCGGCATAAAAGGGCTGGAAAAATACGGCGCTGAAACGATTGTTCGGATAGGCAACGCCATCTACCGTCTTGCCGCGGAAGCTGTCGTCCCAGACGTCTTCCCGACAGTTCCAAAGGCTATAGGAATCCTTTTTCGACTGGCACCTGGCAAATTGCGAATGCGTCAGAAACTGCGCGATGGTTTCGTCCTTGTAGCCGAAACGGAAGCTGCTGCCGGCATAGGAGGCAGCCTTGACATAATAGGATTGCAGGCGGTCATAGGCGTCGACGTTATAGGTATGCTCGCCGACAATCGCCCCGATCATGTGGATCGGATCGATACCGTAGCGCCCGGCGGTAGACTTGATCTTGCCGATCAGTGCCTTGTCGGAAGACAGGAGGTCGATCACCTTCTGGTATTTACGCTCGAAAGACGTATTGGAACCCTTGGTTCGACGTGCGGACGCCCCGGGAATGCCCGGCTGCTCGGCATTGCGATTGCCAGGCGGGACGACCGTCGCGGCCTCGGCATAAGAAGACGAGACGACGGTGAACGTCAGAGCGGCGGCAAATGCCAGAAGAGTTTTGCGCACGAGCGAATGCCTTTTCTCAAGCCGACCTCTCCCGAACCAAGAGAAAACCGGACCATTCCATAAAGCGGTTCCAACCGGAATGCAGCCTTTCCCATAAACAAAAAGGGGGCTGAATGCGAGACAAGGCCATAAAATAAAAGAGTGCGGCAAATGTGGCCGCACTCTCGTGTCTTTGCTCTCCAAGATACTCAGAGAATATAGCGGGACAAATCCGTATCGGCGGCAAGATCGCCGACGTGCTTTTTGACATATTCCTGATCGATCTTGACGGCAGAGCCACCACGATCGGGTGCATTGAAGGAAATCTCGTCGAGAACACGCTCCATCACCGTCTGCAGGCGGCGCGCACCGATATTCTCGACCGACGAGTTGAGATGAACGGCCACGTCGGCCAGAGCGTCGATCGCATCGTCCGTGAAGTCGAGATCGAGTTCTTCCGTCGCCATCAGCGCCTTGTACTGGCGGATGAGGCTTGCTTCCGTCTCTGTCAGGATACGGCGGAAATCCTCCTTCGTCAGCGGCTTCAGCTCGACACGGATAGGCAGGCGGCCCTGAAGCTCCGGCAGAAGGTCGGACGGCTTTGCCACATGGAACGCGCCGGATGCGATGAACAGAACGTGGTCGGTTTTCACCGGCCCGTATTTGGTCGAGACGGTCGTGCCTTCAACGAGCGGCAGAAGATCGCGCTGCACGCCTTCACGCGAGACGCCGGCACCCATGCCGCCATCGCGGGCGGCGATCTTGTCGATCTCATCGAGAAAGACGATGCCGTCATTTTCCACCGACTTTACCGCTTCGCGCTGGATCATGTCATTGTCGAGCAGCTTGTCGGATTCGTCGCGAACGAGATCGGTATAGGATTTCGAAACCGTGGTGCGCACCTTCTTGGTACGTCCGCCCATCGCCTTGCCGAACATTTCCGACAGGTTGAGAACGCCGATATTGGCGCCCGGCATGCCGGGGATTTCAAAACCGGGCATGCCCGAACCGCTGTCGGCCACTTCGATGTCGATTTCCTTGTCGTCCAGCTCGCCGTCGCGCAGCTTCTTGCGGAAGCTCTCACGTGTCGCGGGTGAGGCGGTCGATCCGACCAGTGCGTCGAGCACCCGCTCTTCGGCGCTCTGATGCGCCTTGGCCTGTACTTCCGCGCGCTTCTTTTCACGCACGAGGCCAATGCCGATCTCGACCAGATCGCGGATGATCTGCTCGACATCGCGACCGACATAACCGACTTCGGTAAATTTGGTCGCTTCGACCTTGATGAAGGGCGCGCCGGCAAGCTTGGCGAGACGGCGGGAAATCTCCGTCTTGCCGACACCGGTCGGTCCGATCATCAGGATGTTTTTCGGCATGACTTCGTCGCGCAGGCTCTCATCAAGCTGCTGGCGACGCCAACGGTTGCGCAGCGCAATCGCGACCGCACGTTTCGCATCATGCTGGCCGATGATGTGGCGATCCAGTTCCGAGACAATTTCCCGGGGAGAAAAAGTGGTCATTCTGTCCTCTCGGCTTTCCTGTTCCGGCCGGCCATTCTGGCCCGGCCCACAGGACCCTTGGGTGAGAAATGGGGGTGAGAAATATGCTTACTCGGCGTCGAGGGTTTCGATGACGAGGTTATGGTTGGTGTAAACACAGATATCGGCGGCGATATCGAGCGACTTGCGCGCCACCTCCTCTGCCGACTTGTCCGTATCCATCATGGCGCGGGCAGCGGCAAAGGCGTAGTTGCCGCCGGAGCCGATGGCGATCGCGCCATGTTCAGGCTCCAGCACGTCACCATTACCGGTGATGGCGAGTGTCGTGGATTTGTCGGCCACCAGCATCATGGCTTCGAGGTTGCGCAGATATTTATCCGTGCGCCAGTCCTTTGCAAGCTCTACGGCCGCGCGCATGAGCTGACCGGGATATTGCTCGAGTTTCTTTTCGAGACGGTCGAGCAGCGTGAAGGCATCCGCCGTTGCGCCGGCAAAACCGGCAATCACTTCACCCTTGCCAATGCGTCGAACCTTGCGGGCGTTGCCCTTCATGACGGTCTGGCCAAGACTTACCTGACCATCGCCAGCCATGACGACCTTGCCGCCCTTCCTGACTGTAATAATCGTTGTCATCAAACACCTGTCTGCCCTGCCGGGCCTGCGGTTAACGGGCCGGCATCCGGCCCTTCTCGGCATCTATGTAAGTTTGCTTTTCACGATTGCAAATCCTGCCCGCACTGCACTGTTTTGCGCAGATCATGCAAGACGATGGAACAACTGGATATTTGTGTCTCGTGCTGATAAGGAACGGCGACATTTTCACGGAGCGGCCACAGATGGCAGAACGTAAAGGCGAGATCATCCGCAAGACCAACGAAACCTCGGTTTCGGTGCGCGTGGATATCGACGGCACCGGCAAGTCGACAATTTCCACTGGCGTGGGATTTTTCGATCATATGCTGGACCAGCTGAGCCGCCATTCGCTGATCGACATGGATATCGAGGTTCAAGGTGACCTGCATATCGATGATCACCATACGGTGGAAGATACCGGCATCGCCATCGGCCAGGCCATCGCGAAGGCGTTGGGTGACAGGCGCGGCATTACCCGCTACGCCTCGCTCGATCTTGCCATGGATGAGACGATGACCAAGGCTGCCGTGGATATTTCCGGCCGTCCCTTCCTCGTGTGGAATGTCAACTTCTCCGCGCCGAAGATCGGCACATTCGACACCGAGCTTGTGCGTGAATTCTTTCAGGCGCTGGCCCAGAATGCCGGCATCACGCTGCATATCCTGAACCATTACGGCGCCAACAACCATCATATCGCCGAAACATGCTTCAAGGCCGTTGCCCGCGTTCTTCGCGCGGCAACCGAGATCGACCCCCGGCAGGCAGGCCGCGTTCCCTCGACAAAGGGCATGCTGGCCTGACCGCCAAAGCTGTCAGGAAGCCCATGACAAGCTATCTCGTTCTGGAAGCCCCCAACGGGCCGGACAGAGACCACAAGACGACCCGCTTCATAGCAGACCGTTTCGTCTGGCTGGCACTTATTGCGCCCTGGCTGTGGCTGGCCGTAAACCGGATGTGGCTGGCCGCGATCGTCGTATTTGCAGTGCTTGTTCTGGCCGGTTGGGCATCAATGTTACCCGGATTCGAACCGGTGGGAATTTTGTGCGGCCTCGCCATTGCCCTCATCACTGCACTGGAGGGGCGCGATTTTCTCGTCCGGCACCTGATCGGCAAGGGCTGGCAGATGACCTCGGTCATTTCCGCCCCTGATCTTTCGAGTGCCGAAGAGATATATTTCTCCGATCTTTCCGAAAATACCGAGCCGTCGGGACAGCTGTCGCAGCCGGTATGGACCCCCTCGCCGCAGAAGAGCGGTGACAAAAACTTCGTCAACGATCCCTCCGGATCGTTTCTTTTCGACTTGAATGGAAGGCGCTGACATGCGCGTCGCGATTATCGACTACGGTTCTGGCAACCTGCGTTCGGCCACCAAGGCGTTCGAGCGCGCCGCCCGCGAAGCCGGCATCAATGCAACCATCGACCTGACCGATAAGCCGGATCACGTCGCATCTGCGGACCGCATCGTCCTGCCAGGCGTCGGCGCCTATGCCGATTGCCGCGCCGGTCTCGAAGCTGTGCCCGGCATGCATGAGGCGCTCATCGAAGCGGTCGAGAAAAAAGCCCATCCCTTCCTCGGCATCTGCGTCGGAATGCAGCTGATGTCTTCGCGCGGTCTCGAAAAGACTGTCAGCACGGGGCTTGGCTGGATCGAAGGCGATGTCATTGAAATGACGCCCTCCGATCCGACGCTTAAAATCCCGCAGATTGGCTGGAATACGCTGGAAATCCGGCATCAGCATCCCCTGTTCGACGGTATCAGGACCGGCGCTGACGGCTTGCATGCCTATTTCGTGCATTCCTATCATCTGGCGGCGAAACATCCGGCGGATGTCATCGCCACCACCAATTACGGTGGCGCGATGACGGCTTTCGTTGGTCGCGACAATATGGCTGGCGCGCAGTTCCACCCGGAAAAAAGCCAGACGCTCGGCCTCGCCCTGATTTCAAATTTTCTGCGCTGGAAGCCCTGACATGATTCTTTTTCCCGCAATCGATCTTAAAGACGGCCAGTGCGTTCGCCTGAAACTCGGCGATATGGAGCAGGCAACCGTTTACAATACCGACCCCGGCGCACAGGCGAAGTCCTTCGAGGACCAAGGCTTCGAGTGGCTGCATGCCGTCGATCTCAACGGCGCCTTCGCGGGCCAGACGGTGAATGGCGAAGCGGTCGATGCCATTCTCAAGGCCACGACAAACCCGGTGCAGCTTGGCGGCGGCATCCGCACTCTCGATCATATTGAGGCGTGGCTGAGCCGTGGGCTTGCCCGCGTCATTCTCGGCACCGTGGCGGTGCGCGATCCCGTTCTGGTTATCGAAGCCTGCAAGCGTTTCCCCGGTCAGGTTGCCGTCGGCATCGACGCCAAGGGCGGCAAGGTTGCCGTGGAAGGCTGGGCGGAAGCCTCAGAACTCGGTGTCATCGAACTTGCCAAACGTTTCGAAGGTGCCGGCGTTGCCGCCATCATCTACACCGATATCGATCGCGACGGCATTCTGGCCGGCATCAACTGGGCCTCGACGCTCGAACTGGCAGATGCCGTGTCGATCCCGGTCATCGCCTCCGGCGGCCTTGCCTCCATCGACGACATCAAGCGCATGTTGCAGCCGGATGCCGCAAAGCTAGAGGGCGCAATTTCAGGCCGCGCGCTTTATGACGGGCGCATCGATCCTGCCGAGGCGCTCGCCCTCATCAAGGCTGCCAAGGAGGTAAGCGCATGACCCTCAAAGCCCGCGTTATTCCCTGCCTCGATGTGAAAGATGGCCGAGTCGTCAAGGGCGTGAACTTCGTCGATCTTATCGACGCCGGCGACCCAGTCGAGGCGGCAAAGGCCTATGATGCGGCGGGAGCGGACGAACTCTGCTTTCTCGACATCACTGCCTCGTCCGACAATCGCGACACGATTTTCGACGTGGTATCGCGCACGGCCGACCATTGCTTCATGCCGCTGACCGTCGGCGGCGGCGTTCGCGCCGTGGCTGACATCCGCAAGCTGCTTCTCTGCGGTGCAGACAAGGTCTCCATCAATTCAGCAGCGGTGAAGGATCCTGATTTCGTCGCGCAGGCTGCCGACAAATTCGGCAACCAGTGTATCGTCGTCTCCATCGACGCCAAGCGGGTTTCGAAGGACGGGGAAGACGGGCGCTGGGAAATCTTCACTCATGGCGGACGTCAGCCGACCGGGATCGACGCCGTGGAATTTGCCATCAAGATGGTCGAACGCGGTGCCGGCGAACTGCTCGTCACCTCGATGGACCGCGATGGCACCAAAAGCGGATACGATATCGGCCTGACACGCAGCATTGCCGATCAGGTTCGCGTGCCCGTCATCGCCTCGGGTGGCGTCGGAACGCTGGATGATCTGGTAGCCGGCGTTCGCGATGGCCATGCGACCGCAGTGCTTGCCGCTTCCATCTTCCACTTCGGCACCTATTCGATCGGACAAGCCAAGAGCTACATGGCCGAGCATGGCATCGCCATGCGTCTCGACTGATTGCAGGAACCTTTCCATGAGCGCATTTTCCCTTTCCGATCTGGAACGCATCGTCGCGACACGCGCCGCCGCCTCTCCCGATGAATCCTGGACGGCCAAACTTGTTGCGGCGGGCCAGGAACGTGCGGCGAAAAAACTGGGCGAAGAGGCGGTTGAGGCCGTCATCGCCGCCATCGCAAAAGACCGCGACGGGCTGAAAAACGAGGCCGCCGATCTGCTTTATCACCTGCTGGTGGTGCTGAAGATCGCCGACATTCCCCTTGCCGACGTCTTTGCCGAGCTGGAGCGCCGGACCGGACAGACCGGACTTGCGGAAAAGGCAGCGAGGCCGACATCATGAATGTCAAGGCAGGCAGCGGGGAGAGAGGCATGCCGAGCACACTCGATCATTTCCGCCCGGATGAATATTCGCCTTATCACTTCTTCAGCTCGGAAGAATGGGCAAAGTTTCGCGCCGACACACCACTCACCCTTTCCGCCGACGAGGTCAAAAGACTGCGTTCGCTGGACGACCCGATCGATCTGGACGAAGTGCGGCGTATCTATCTGTCGCTGTCACGCCTCCTGTCATCGCATGTGGAAGCATCGCAGCTGCTGTTCGAACAGCGCAACCGCTTCCTGAACATGGCGGATGTCAACAAGACGCCCTTCGTCATCGGCATTGCCGGGTCGGTAGCCGTTGGAAAATCGACAACGGCGCGTATCCTGAAGGAGCTTCTGGCCCGCTGGCCTTCCAGCCCGAAGGTCGATCTCATCACTACCGACGGGTTTCTTTACCCGAACGAGGTGCTGCGGCGCGAAAACCTGATGGAGCGCAAGGGCTTTCCGGAAAGCTACGACATCGGTGCGCTGCTGCGTTTCCTCTCGGCGATCAAGGCGGGCCAGCCGAATGTGAAGGCGCCACGCTACTCGCACCTGACCTATGACGTGCTGCCCAACGAATTCACTGTCATCGACCAGCCGGATATCCTGATCTTCGAAGGCATTAACGTGCTGCAATCACGCGACCTGCCGGCGGGCGGGCGGATCGTGCCGATCGTTTCCGACTTCTTCGATTTCTCGATCTACATCGATGCGGATGAGGACTTCATTCACAACTGGTATGTGAACCGGTTCATGAATCTGCGGCAAACCGCCTTCCGGGATCCGAATTCATTCTTCAATCGCTATGCGTCGATCAGCGAAGAGGCGGCGCTCAGCATTGCCGAGGGCCTCTGGCAGAACATCAACCTGAAGAACCTGCGCCAGAACATCGTGCCCACGCGTCCACGCGCCGATCTTATCCTGCGCAAGGGCAAAAACCACCTGATCGACACGGTGGCGCTTCGCAAGTTGTGAAAGATGCCGCAAAAGCGGCATCTCCATCGCAGCGGTTAAAATCCGTTATTACGCAAGGTCTGGAATACGCAGAACCTGACCGGGATAGATTTTATCCGGATGGGTCAGCATCGGCTTGTTGGCTTCGAAGATGATGTTGTTCTTGCCGCCATTTGCCTTGCCGTACTGGGCTTCAGCGATCTTCCAGAGATTGTCGCCCTTCTTGACCGTGTAGAAAACGGGTTCCTTCGCCGGCGCTTCTGCCACCGTCAGCTCGCCGGCCTCGACCTTGGAAATGCCGAGCGTATTGCCAACGGCGATGACAGCCTTTTCGAAAATCGACTGGTCGGCCACTTCGCCCTTCAGAACGACCTTATCGTTCACCACCTCGACCTGAACCTTGTCGGTGCCGAGATCGTGGGAAGCGAGTTCTTTTTTGACGGCTTCGACATCGGGGGCATCATCACCACCGATACCAAGCTTCTTTCCCGCTTCCTTGATGAAATTGAACAGACCCATAGCACCCTCCTTGGTTGTAGGAGGTCTACCAGACGATATCTGAAGCTCTATGACAAGTGCGAAACATTTTGCCATCCAGCTGCGACCTAGTCGCCTGATGGCTTGCCACGCATTTTCTTGACATCCGACCGGCCGGATTTCTCCTTGAGGCGGCGCTCGACGGAACCCTTGGTCGGCTTGGTGGCCTTGCGCGCCGGCGGCGGCGGCGCTGCCGCTTCAAGGATCAGTTCCTTCAGCCGTTCACGCGCGTCTTCGCGATTGCGCTCCTGGCTTCGAAACCGGCTCGCCTCGATCATGACCACGCCTTCTTTCGAAACACGCCGCCCGCCCAGACGCAGGGCATTCGCCTTCACACGCTCCGGCAGGGAGGGAGAACTGGCGATGTCGAAAAACAGCTGAACCGCCGTCGAGACCTTGTTGACATTCTGGCCACCCGGCCCGCCGGCCAGCACGAATTGCTCCGTCAGCTCCCAGCCGGCGATGGTAATTCGGTTGCTGATGTAAAGCGGGGCGCTGGCCATGTTTTTTCTCCGCGCCGGTGATGCCACAGATCGCGAAAAATGAAAACAAGGGACGAAACGAAAGAACCCGGCACAAGGCCGGGTTCTCCTCCTCCTCATAAACGAGGCTTATTCATTCTGCCGCGAGCAGCAGACCCGGTGCCGCATCGCGCACCTTGCTGTCGACGTGATCTTCGAACTTGGTGAAGTTCGTAACGAACATCGACACAAGCTTCTTCGCCTGCGCGTCATAAGCTGCGCCGTCGGCCCAGGTCGAACGCGGGTCGAGGATTGCGGCATCGACGCCTTCCAGCGACAGAGGCACGGCGAAACCGAAATTCGCATCGGTGCGGAATTCGGCACCCTTCAGCTCGCCGGTGAGGGCTGCCGTCAGAAGCGCGCGGGTCGCCTTGATGGGCATACGCTTGCCGATGCCGTAAGCACCGCCGGTCCAGCCGGTGTTGACCAGCCAGCAGTCGACGCCATGCTTGCCGATCAGCTCGCGCAGCAGGTTGCCGTATTCCGCCGGGTGGCGCGGCATGAAGGGGGCGCCGAAGCAGGTGGAGAATGTCGCTTCCGGCTCAGTCACGCCTTTTTCCGTGCCTGCGACCTTTGCCGTGTAACCGGAAAGGAAGTGGTACATGGCCTGTTCAGGCGTCAGCCGGGCAATCGGCGGCAGCACGCCGAAGGCATCCGCCGTCAGCATGATGATGGTCTTCGGATGACCGGCAATGCCCGTTTCCGATGCATTCGGAATGAAGTGCAGCGGATAGGCACTGCGGGTGTTTTCCGTCAGCGAGTTATCGTTGAAATCGGGAACACGGTTTTCATCCAGCACGACGTTTTCGAGAACGGTGCCGAAACGGCGGGTCGCGGCATAGATTTCCGGCTCGGCTTCGGCCGACAGCTTGATCGCCTTGGCGTAGCAGCCGCCTTCGAAATTGAAGATGCCGTGTTCGCCCCAGCCATGCTCATCGTCGCCGATCAGCGTACGCGACGGATCAGCCGACAGCGTGGTCTTGCCGGTGCCGGACAGTCCGAAGAACACGGCGGAATCACCCTCGGGACCGACATTGGCCGAGCAATGCATCGGCATGACGCCCTTGGCCGGAAGCAGGTAGTTCAGCACCGTGAAGACCGACTTCTTGTTTTCACCGGCATAGGAGGTACCGCCGATGAGGACGAGACCATTGGTGAGATCGCAGGCGATGACGGTTTCCGAACGGACGCCGTGACGCGCCGGATCAGCCTTGAAGCTCGGCAGATTGATGATGGTCAGCTTCTGTTTGAAGCCTGCCAGTTTCTCCCGCTTCGGGCGGATGAGCAGGTTGCGGATGAACAGCGAATGCCAGGCAAGCTCAGTGACGACACGGGTCGACAGGGCGTTGTCCTCATCGGCACCGCCGATCAGATCCTGAACATAGAGCGTCTTGCCGGCGGCGTGCGCAAGCATGTCCTGACGCAGCAGCTCGAAGTTTTCCGGCGACAGCGGCTTGTTGTTGTCCCACCAGATAGTGTCTTCGGTGGAAGCATCGCGGACGACGAATTTGTCCTTCGGAGAACGGCCCGTATGCTGACCGGTAACGGCGCGCAACGCACCATCCGCCGTCAGCTCGGCCTCACCGTTGCGGATCGCCTCTTCGTACAATTCGCTTTCGTTGAGGTTATAAAAGACGCGGGAGGCCTCGCCCAGTCCGAGTTCCGCAACTCCATTGGCAGGATTATGAACCCCAAGCTCGTTCATGACGCGTTCCTTGTAAATGACGATAAGGCCGTTGAAATTTTCACGGAAAATACGTGGCGGCTTTTAGAAACGCAAGAGTGAAACTTTAAATAACTTAGTGATTTCAATATATTAATCGATTTAAAAGATTTTATTTCTTTTTAAATCGGTTGAAGACGCATTAGAATCCAACTGCGGCGTTTTCCCGGAATTGGCCTAGTCACACCAGGCGATTTGGTTGTGAGTTTTCCTTTGCCACAATTTGTTCCACCTTTATACTCATGAGAGTGGCTCGCGGCGCGCAACCTTGGCTGGGTGGATGTCGGGAGTTATGAGAAAATGACGATGGAGACCAACTACATGCAGACGATCGCGCTTGTCGACGACGACCGGAATATTCTCACTTCGGTATCGATCGCGCTCGAAGCCGAAGGCTACCGGGTCGAAACGTATACGGACGGCGCCTCCGCGCTTGACGGACTGATTGCCCGTCCGCCGCAGCTCGCCATTTTCGACATCAAGATGCCGCGCATGGACGGCATGGAACTTTTGCGGCGTCTTCGCCAGAAGTCGGATATTCCGGTTATCTTCCTGACCTCCAAGGATGAAGAGATCGACGAATTGTTCGGCCTGAAGATGGGTGCTGACGATTTCATCACAAAACCCTTCTCGCAGCGCCTTCTGGTGGAACGCGTCAAGGCCATCCTGCGCCGCGCCAGCAGCCGCGAGGCTTCCGCTACGACCGGCAGCAGCACGCTGAAGCCGACGGCTGATCAACAGGCGCGCACGCTCGAACGCGGCCAACTGGCCATGGATCAGGAGCGTCACACCTGCACCTGGAAGGGCGAGCCGGTGACGCTGACCGTTACCGAATTCCTTATCCTGCATTCACTTGCACAGCGGCCGGGCGTGGTGAAAAGCCGCGACGCGTTGATGGATGCGGCCTACGACGAACAGGTCTATGTTGACGACCGCACGATCGACAGCCACATCAAGCGCCTTCGCAAGAAGTTCAAACTGGTCGATGGTGACTTCGATATGATTGAAACGCTTTATGGCGTAGGATATCGCTTCCGCGAAGCGGCTTGAACGAGCCGCAATCGGGAGAGACCACCGGAATTGTGGTGGCGAGGACATAGACTTGTTGAAGAAAACGCCGGAAACCGTCTCGGACAGTGACGATGCCGAAGATCGCGGCAGCGAACGCCGCCATCGTATCCATCCGCTGACGATCGTCCGACGCATTTTTGGCAATGCGGTGTTTTCCAGCCTCACGCGCCGCATCCTCTTCTTCAACGTGGCCGCGACGGTCGTTCTGGTCGGCGGCATTCTCTACCTCAACCAGTTCCGCGAGGGGCTGATCGATGCGCGTGTGGAAAGCCTTTTGACGCAGGGCGAGATCATCGCCGGCGCAATCTCGGCCTCCGCCTCGGTGGATACCAACTCCATCACCATCAATCCGGAAAAGCTGCTGGAATTGCAGGCGGGGCAAAGCATCACGCCCGCCCCCAATGACGAGGACTTGAGTTTCCCGATCAATCCGGAACGGGTGGCGCCGGTGCTGCGCCGGCTGATTTCGCCGACACGGACCCGTGCGCGACTTTTCGATGCCGATGCCAACCTGCTTCTCGATTCCCGCCATCTCTATTCACGCGGCCAGGTCTTGCGCTTCGATCTGCCGCCGGTGACGCCGGAAACCCAGACCTGGGGTGAATGGTTCACCAGCATGTTCAACCGCATGCTGCAACCGAGCAGCCTGCCGCAATACAAGGAAGCGCCGGGTGGCGACGGCTCGATCTATCCGGAGGTGATGAATGCGCTGACCGGCGTGCGCGGCGCAGTCGTTCGCGTTACCGAAAAGGGTGAGCTGATCGTTTCGGTCGCCGTGCCGGTGCAGCGCTTCCGGGCCGTGCTCGGGGTTCTGCTCCTGTCCACGCAGGCCGGCGATATCGACAAGATCGTGCATGCGGAGCGCCTTGCCATCATGCGCGTGTTCGGCATCGCCACGCTGGTCAACATCGTACTTTCCCTGTTGTTATCCTCCACCATTGCCACGCCGCTCCGGCGGCTTTCGGCGGCTGCGATCCGCGTGCGCCGCGGAGCGAGAACCCGCGAGGAGATACCGGACTTTTCGGCGCGTCAGGATGAAATCGGCAACCTTTCCATAGCGCTTCGTGAAATGACGACGGCGCTTTACGACCGTATCGACGCGATCGAAAGTTTCGCCGCCGATGTCAGCCACGAGCTCAAGAACCCGCTGACTTCGCTGCGCAGCGCCGTGGAAACCCTGCCGCGTGCCAAGACGGAAGAGTCCAAACAGCGGCTGACCGAAATCATCTTCCACGATGTCCGCCGCCTCGACCGCCTGATCAGCGATATTTCGGATGCCTCACGGCTCGATGCCGAACTGGCGCGCGTCGATGCATCGCCGCTGGATCTCGACGTTCTTATGAAGGGTCTGGTGGATATCTCCCGCCAGATCAGCACAAAGAAAAAGAGCGTGGCGATCGACTATGTGGCCGACCGGAAGGCGGGAGCCAAAACCTCCTTCGTCGTGAACGGCCACGATCTTCGCATCGGGCAGATCGTCACCAACCTGATCGAGAATGCGCGCTCTTTTGTTTCCGAGGAAAGCGGCCGCATCACCGTGCGCCTTTCCCGTCACAAGGACCGCTGCATCGTGCAGGTGGAAGACAATGGCCCCGGCATTCAGGCCGAGGATATCGACCGGATTTTCGAGCGCTTCTACACCGACCGACCGGCAAGCGAAGGTTTCGGCCAGAATTCCGGCCTTGGCCTTTCCATCAGCCGCCAGATCGCCGAAGCCCATGGCGGCAGCCTCAGGGCGGAAAATGTCGTCGACAAATACGGCGTGATATCAGGCGCGCGCTTCACCCTGTCGCTGCCGGCGGCCGAAACCCATGAACGCTGAACGCTTCAACCTGCACGCAACCGCCATTGTCGTCGACAACACCGGCATTCTCTTCACCGGACCGTCCGGCAGCGGCAAAAGCGAGCTTGCTTTCAGCTTTCTGACGGAGGCGCAACGGTGCGGATTGCCGGCGGCACTGATCGCGGATGATCAGATTTTCGTGTATCGCGACGGCGAAAACATCATCGGCGAGCGGCCGGAAGCAATAGCCGGACTACTGGAATTGCGCGGCAGCGGCATTGTTAACGTAAACAGCGTCCCGAGCGCCGGACTAAATTTCGCCGTTACGACAGTTCTTTCACCGGAAAATCCAAGACTTCCGGAAGATGACGAGGTGTTGTTGCTGCCCTGCGGCGGGCATCTTCCGCTTCTGCGTATTCCGCTTTCCAGTCTTACGCCCTATGGAAAATTTGCTGCACTTGCTCAAAATCTTTTTAAAACGAACGTGACGTGACCATGATTCAGGCGATTTTAGGCTTGCGATTCGCATTTTCCTCATCAAGATGAAATCCCACCGATGGACAGGATTGCCGCGTTGCGATAGTCGGCAATGAGAGTGCGTGTGCAAGGGAGCATTTCATGATCGGACTAGTGCTTGTCACCCATGGCAAGCTGGCTGAGGAGTTTCGCCATGCGTTGGAGCATGTCGTCGGTCCCCAGAAATTGATCGAGACGGTTTGTATCGGTCCCGAAGACGACATGGATCAGCGCCGGCAGGATATCATCGACGCCGTTACGCGCGTCAATGATGGAAATGGCGTCATTATTCTGACGGATATGTTCGGTGGCACACCGTCCAATCTCGCCATCTCCGTCATGAACAACGGCAATGTCGAAGTCATCGCCGGGGTCAACCTTCCCATGCTGATAAAACTCGCCGGCGTTCGCAGCGAAGACAACATGGACAAGGCGCTCCAGGACGCATCCGACGCCGGTCGCAAATACATCAACGTCGCCAGCCGCGTTTTAAGCGGCAAATAAGAAGTCAGCCCATGTCGCCTCACTCCCGGGAATTGCCGATCATCAACAAGCGCGGTCTCCACGCCCGGGCATCTGCAAAATTCGTGCAGATGGTCGAGGGTTTCGACGCGACGATTACGGTGTCGAAGGACGGAATGACCGTTGGCGGCACCTCGATCATGGGCCTCATGATGCTGGCGGCCAGCCCCGGATGCAGTGTCTATGTCGAGGCGAGCGGCAATCAGGCGGAAGAGGCGCTCGCCGCACTTGAGGCACTTGTTGCCGACCGCTTCGGCGAAGAAGCCTGACCCCACCCCATATAAAGACATAAAGACTTCTTTATATCGTTATTGCCAGATCGTTTTTGGCCTGCTAAACCCCTGCTACGTTTAAAAGCCGGGCCAATAGGCATGGCATTTCTGATCTGGAGAACTTCATGAGCCTTGAGAAGGACTACATCATCGCCGATATCAACCTTGCCGCATTCGGCCGCAAGGAACTGGACATCGCCGAAACCGAAATGCCTGGCCTTATGTCCTGCCGCAAGGAATTCGGCGAGAGCAAGCCGCTGAAGGGCGCGCGTATCACCGGTTCTCTTCACATGACGATCCAGACCGGTGTCCTCATCGAGACGCTGAAGGAACTGGGCGCGGACATCCGCTGGGCGTCCTGCAACATTTTCTCGACGCAGGACCATGCGGCAGCAGCCATTGCAGCGGCTGGCATTCCTGTTTTCGCGGTCAAGGGTGAGAGCCTGACGGAATATTGGGAATATACCGACAAGATCTTCCAGTGGACCGATGGCGGCCTCTCCAACATGATCCTCGACGATGGCGGCGATGCCACCATGTACATTCTGCTCGGCGCGCGCGCCGAAGCCGGTGAGGACGTTCTTTCCAACCCCGGTTCGGAAGAAGAGGAAATTCTTTTCGCGCAGATCAACAAGCGCCTCAAGGCTTCCCCCGGCTGGTTCACCAAGCAGCGTGACGCGCTGAAGGGCGTGACGGAAGAAACGACGACAGGCGTTCATCGTCTTTACGATCTCGCCAAGAAGGGCCTCCTTCCCTTCCCGGCCATCAACGTCAACGACAGCGTCACCAAGTCCAAGTTCGACAACAAATACGGCTGCAAGGAATCGCTGGTAGACGGCATTCGCCGCGCAACCGACGTGATGATGGCCGGCAAGGTTGCCGTGGTCTGCGGTTACGGCGATGTCGGCAAGGGTTCTGCCGCCTCGCTGCAGGGCGCTGGCGCCCGCGTGAAGGTCACGGAAATCGACCCGATCTGCGCGCTTCAGGCCGCCATGGACGGTTTCGAGGTCGTTCGCCTAGAAGACGTTGTGTCTTCCGCTGACATCTTCATCACCACCACCGGCAACAAGGACGTTATCCGCATCGAGCACATGCGCGAGATGAAGGACATGGCCATCGTCGGTAATATCGGCCACTTCGACAATGAAATTCAGGTCGCTTCGCTGCGTAACCTGAAGTGGACAAACATCAAGCCACAGGTCGACATGATCGAGTTCCCGAAGGGCAACCGCATCATCCTGCTGTCCGAAGGCCGCCTGCTGAACCTTGGCAATGCCACAGGTCACCCTTCCTTCGTCATGTCGGCGTCGTTCACCAACCAGGTGCTGGGACAGATCGAGCTTTTCACCAAGCCGGGTGAATACAAGAACGAAGTCTACGTGCTGCCGAAGCACCTCGACGAAAAGGTTGCACGCCTTCATCTCGAGAAGCTTGGCGTGCGCCTGACCGAACTTTCCGACCTTCAGGCTGATTATATCGGCATCTCGAAGCAGGGTCCGTTCAAGGCAGAACACTACAGATATTAATTTCATAGTTAATATCCACTGAAATTACACAATATGTAGATGCCGTGCGCTTGACAAAGCGCGCGGCATCTTTTTTGCGCGCTCCCTTTCCGCAGATTTATGAAGACGGTATTGTCATCGAACTTGATTCGGACACGCCAAAGGGCGGCGGGGACGAAATGGGATGTCTTGTCGAAGATGCGGCACATAGGACGGAGACAGACCGGGGATGACGGTTCACAATTCGGATCTGCGCGAGCAGACAGTTCAACGCGTTGAAAACACGCATGCTGGCGTGGCATTGGGCGCGGCCATGGCGCGTTGCCGGCTGGCGATCAGTGCTGTGCGCACAGGCTTTTCGCGGCTTCCCGTCCTGATGTCCGGCACGGTTCTCGCCGGCTCTGCAAATGTGGCGCTGGCGCAGGACGGTCTTGTCGCAAAGACCGGCGCGCGGCTGTTTTCATCCGGAGAAACCATCACCTATTCGCTTTTTGTCGGCATGATTTCGGCAACGCTGTTTTCCGTCGTCTGGCTGGTGCGCCAGCGCGGTAATATCGAGGCGGAGAGCGGTGAATACCGCAAGGCGCTGGCAGAATCCCACCACAAGATCGCGAAATACGAGGCGCTTATCTCCGACAAGAGCCGGCGCATCGTCATCTGGGACGGCGTGGACAAGCGCCCCGAATTCCTGGGGCAACTGCCCGTAGAGACGGGCGCACCGCAGGCGGATCACGATTTTCTGGCCTTCGGGCGCTGGCTGAAGCCATCATCCGCGAGCCAGCTTGAAAAATCCCTCGAAAAACTTCGCAGCCACGCACAGAGTTTCGATCTGACCATCGAGACGCAGCGCGGCGAAGTCATTGAAGTTCAAGGCCGGGTTTCCGGCGGCAATGCCTTCGCGCGTTTCGTCGCCCTCAACAACCTGCGCGCCGAACTGGCCGAATTGCAGGTGGAGCGCGAGCGCCTGATCGCCTCGGTCTCCACCTTTCAGGAACTTCTCGATTCGATCGAACAGCCCGTCTGGCGGCGCAATGGCGAAGGCGAACTCATATGGGTGAACCACGCCTATGCGCACGCTGTGGATGCGCGCGATGCCGAACAGACCATTCAGGAGAAACGCGAGCTTCTGAACACCGTTACCCGGCAGAAGATACGTGCGGCCGCTACGCCGAGTTCCCCCTACCACGATCGCATTTCGACGGTGGTTTCCGGGAACCGTACCTTCTTCGACGTTGTCGATATCAAGACGGCGGGCGGTTCTGCAGGCATCGCCATCGATGCTACCGAAGCGGAAACCACCCGGGAGGAAATGAAACGGGTTCTGAAAAGCCACGCCGAAACGCTGGATCATCTCGCAACGCCCGTCGCCATTTTCGACGGCCGGCAGCGGCTGCAATTCTACAATCAGGCCTTTGCCAGCCTGTGGGGATTCGATCTGGTTTTCCTGGAATCCGGCCCCGATAATTCCGAGCTTCTCGACAGGCTGCGCACCGCCGGCAAATTGCCCGAGCAGCTGAACTGGAAAAACTGGAAAGAGACGGCACTCTCCGTTTACCGCTCTCTCGATACCAAGACCGATCTGTGGCACCTGCCCAACGGCCAGACGTTGCGGGTTATCGCGACCGCCCACCCGCAGGGTGGCGCGACATGGGTTTTCGAGAACCTGACCGAACAGGTCGATCTGCAGATGCGTTACAACACCTTGGTGAAGGTGCAGGGCGAAACCATCGACCATCTGGCCGAAGGTGTCGCCGTGTTTGGTGCGGACGGACGTATTCGCCTTTCCAACCCGGCATTCAGGGCCCTATGGGGCGTTACCGCCGAGCAGGCGGAAACTGGAACCCATATCCGCGCCGTGGAGACCGCCTGCACGCAATCCTACGACAAGCCGGATGGCTGGCGCTCTTTCAGCCAGTTCATCACCAGCTTTGACGATGAACGCCCGTCGAGACAGGGAACGCTGGAGCTACTCTCCGGCCTGGTGCTCGACTACGCCATTATTCCGCTGCCGGATGCGCAGACCATGCTGACATTCGTCAACATGACCGACAGCGTGCGGGCCGAGCGGGCGCTCAAGGAAAAGAACGACGCACTGCTCAAGGCCGACGAGCTGAAGAACGATTTCGTGCAGCACGTCTCTTATGAGTTGCGCTCGCCGCTGACCAATATCATTGGCTTCACCGATCTCCTGAAGACCCCGGGAATTGGAGAATTGACGGACCGGCAGGCGGAATATCTCGACCATATTTCCACCTCGTCCTCGGTTCTTCTGACCATCGTCAACGACATCCTCGATCTCGCGACCGTCGACGCCGGCATCATGCAGTTGAACTACTCGGAAAACGATCTCAACGAATTGCTAGATGACGTTTCGGTGCAGATTGCCGACCGGCTACAGGAAAGCGGTATTTCGCTCGAGATCGTCGCACCCGCGCATCTCGGCAGTCTGGTGGCGGATCACCAGCGCCTGAAGCAGATCCTCATCAAGCTCCTCACCAACGCAATCAATTTTGCGCCGGAAGGGTCTTCCGTTCAGCTTTCATGCCAGCGCAGCGAGGGTGACTTCCTGTTCTCGGTGGCGGACAAGGGACCGGGCATCCCCGAAGATATGCTCAAGGCCGTGTTTGACCGCTTCGAGACGCGCGGCAACGGCGGGCGGCGGACCGGCGCTGGCCTTGGCCTTTCTATCGTGGAAAGCTTCGTCAGCCTGCATCACGGCACTGTCAGCATCGACAGCCGGCCCGGCAACGGCACCATCGTCACCTGCCGCATTCCTTCGGGCGTGCACCCGCATTCAATCGCCGCAGAATGAGTGACGATATCCTGCCGATCACCCTTTCCCTCAATGGGGAAAAGGACACCATCCGGTTAGGCGAAGATCTGGCGCTGGCTTTGGGAGCTGGCGATTGCCTCGCGCTGATCGGAGATCTTGGCGCGGGCAAATCCACCCTCGCCCGCGCCTTCATCCGGGCGATGGCGGATGCACCTGATCTTGAAGTTCCAAGCCCCACATTCACGATCATCCAGACCTATCCAACACGTATTCCCGTTGCCCATCTTGATCTGTACCGACTGTCTGACGTCTCGGAACTGGACGAACTCGGCATCGACGAGATGCTGGAAGACGGTATCTGCCTGATCGAGTGGCCTGATATTGCCGCCGAAATCCTACCGCCAAACCAGACCATCAGCCTGCGGCTGGAACACTCCGGTGACGGGCGTCGGGCTGTAATCGATGCTCCCGCGAAACAGAAAGCACGGCTTGAGCGCGTTTTTGCCATTCGCGATTTTCTTGCGAAAAATGGCAAGGGCGATGCGACCCGCCATTTTCTAAGCGGAGATGCTTCCACACGCGCCTATGAGACCATTTCCACCGATGGTCCAGACCTTATCCTGATGGACTGGCGACGCCCTCTAAGAGGTGCGATCGTTGCTGACGGCAAGACCTATGCGGAAATCGCCCATCTTGCCCAGGATGCCCGTTCCTTCGTGGCGATCGGCAATTATCTGCGAAATAGCGGCTTTCGCGCGCCTGAAATACTGGCGGCGGATACCGATCAGGGCATTCTCCTCCTGGAGGACCTCGGGCGGGATGGGGTGCTTGCGCCTGACGGAACGCCGATAGAGGAACGTTATCTGCAAAGCGTCGCCTGCCTTGCAGGCCTTCATCAGGCACCGCGGCCCGATCTGCTGCCAGTGGGTGACAGCAGTACCTATGAGGTTCCGCCCTTCGACCGGCAGGCGATGAAGATCGAAGTTTCGTTGCTGGTAGAATGGTATCTGCCCCATAAGCGTGGCAAGCCGCTTACCGATAGCGAAAAGAGCGACTATTACGCCCTATGGGACAGGCTGATTGATACGCTCGCCGATTGCGAAACGGGGCTGCTGCTGCGCGATTTCCATTCGCCGAATATTATCTGGCAACAACAGAATAGCGGCATCCGGCAAGTCGGACTGATCGATTTTCAGGACGCGATGATCGGCCCGACGGCCTACGATCTCGCCTCCATCGTGCAGGATGCGCGGGTTACCATTTCGCCCGAACTGCAGGAACGCCTGCTTTCGCACTATCTCGACATTAGACGAGACGAGCCGTCCTTCGATGAGGCGTCCTTTCTCAAGGCTTTCGCCATCATGTCGGCGCAGCGCAACTGCAAGCTGGCCGGCATTTGGGTAAGGCTGTTGGAACGCGATGGAAAACCCGGTTATATGAAACATATGCCAAGGACGTTTCGCTATCTTTCCGCAGCACTTTCGCATCCCGAACTGGCACCGCTCAAAGACTGGTGCGTCCATATGGGCATGGAATTTTAAAGACTGAAAGACGGTTGACCACGATGACGATCAAGAACGCGATGGTGCTGGCCGCCGGGCTCGGCACCCGGATGCGCCCGATCACGGATACGATCCCGAAACCGCTCGTCAAGATCGCCGGCAAACCGATGATCGACTACGCGCTCGACGCCCTTGTCGAGGCCGGCGCCGAGAAGATCGTCGTCAACGTCCATCACCATGCCGATCAGATGATCGCCCATCTTGAAACCCGTACCGACGCTGAAATCCTGATTTCCGACGAGCGGTCGCAGCTGATGAATTCCGGTGGCGGGCTTGCCAAGGGCCTGAAACTTCTGGAGCCAGGTCCCGTCTTCGTCATGAATGCCGATCTTTTCTGGATTGGCGAACAGCTGAATGCCGTCAGCAACCTGCGAAAGCTTGCGCAATTCTTCGATGCCACGCGCATGGATATGGCGATGCTCTGCGTCGATATGGACCGTACCACCGGTCATAACGGCAAGAGGGATTTCAACCTTTCTTCCGGTGGTAGACTGGCGCGATATCTCGACGGTGATCCGAACCCGGTGGTTTATGCCGGGGCCATTGCCATGGAGTCGCACCTGCTGAATGATGCGCCGGGGGATGCTTTCAACCTGAATATCTATTTCGACAGCGCCATCGAGAAAGACCGGCTTTTCGGGCTTTCACTGGATGGCCACTGGATCACCGTCGGCACTCCCGATGCGATAGACGATGCCGAAAGTATCATCCGGCAATACAGGGAAAAGCGCTCTGCATGACTTTGACCCACCACGCAAAGCGCGTCCTGACGATCGCTGCGGGAACACCGTTCCTCAAAACGCTCGCGGAAACGCTGTGTGACGGGACACTGACAGCCGGCTATAAATACGACCCTGCGGATCCGCTTTCGCTTGCCAAGGTGACGATCTATGTTCCGACCCGGCGCTCCGCCCGCGTGCTGCGCTCAGAGTTTGTCGATCTTCTGGGCGGCCGTTCCGCCATTTTGCCACTGATACGGCCGCTTGGCGAAACCGATAACGACAGCGGCTTCTTCGAGATCGAAAATCCTGAGATCATGGATCTGGCGCCGCCGATTTCCGGCACCGGCCGGCAGATCGAGCTGGCGCGACTCATTCTGGCGTGGCGCAACAGCCTGCCGGACGCCATCAGGGCCATCCATTCGGACTCACCACTCGTCGCCCCCGCCAGCCCTGCCGACGCCATATGGCTGGCACGCGCGCTTGGCGAAGTGATCGATGCGATGGATACGGAAGAAAAGGAATGGGAGGCGCTCGCGCATCTCGATACCGGCGATCACGCCCAATGGTGGCAGCTGACGGCGGATTTCCTGAAAATCGCCAGCGTGTTCTGGCCTGCCCGTCTTGCCGAACTCAACCGAAGCTCCGCAGGCCGGCATCGCAACGGTATCCTGAGGGCGGAGGCGAACCGGCTTGCCAACCTGCCGGACACCGGACCGATCATCGTTGCGGGCTCCACGGGCTCAATTCCGGCAGCAGCAGACCTTATCGCCTCCGTCGCCTCCCTGCCCCAGGGCGTCGTCGTGCTTCCGGGCCTTGATCTTACGATGCTGGAGGAACAATGGGAGGCCATTGCCGAGGACCCCACCGATCCTTCAAGCCGCACCCATTCGCAATACGGGCTCTACATGCTGTTGCAGAAGCTCGACATCATGCGAGACGATGTCGTTCAGATCGGCGCCATCGATAGCGATCTTGAAAAACGCGCGGCGGTTTTTTCGGCAGCACTTGCTCCTGCCAAATCCACCAGCGGTTGGAACCGCTGGCGTGAGGACAAGCAACCCGGATTTTTCGACGATGCTTTTGCGGCAGCGACCCTGATAGAAGCTGCCAACGAGCGCGAAGAGGCAACCGCAATTGCGGTGGCGCTGCGGCTGGCGCTTGAAGCGCCGGGCGCTGGCCGCCCGTCTCAGGCCGCGCTGATCACGCCCGATCGCGGACTGGCCAGGCGTGTGGCGACGGAATTGCAGCGCTTCGGTATCGAAGCCGACGATTCCGCCGGTACGCCGCTTTCCGCCACGCCGCAGGCCGGACTGACGCAACTCGCACTGGAAGCGATCCTCAGGCCCGGAGATCCGGTGCCGGTCATTTCCCTTCTGAAACATCCGCTCAGCCGTTTCGGGCTTTCGCTGGAGGCTTTTACAAAAGCATCAAAGGCGCTGGAATTGATCGCACTTAGAGGCGGCCGCGTCGAAACCGAAATCGGCAATCTGGAGGCGGTTCTCGATGCGCAACTGGCAGCGCAACGCGATGACCGGCATCCGCCTGCCTGGAGGCTGGCACTGCCCGAGGGAAGCGTAGACGCCGCGCGCGATCTGGCACGCCGGATCGCCGTTTCGACAGAGCCGCTTGGCAGCGCATTCGTGCGTCGCGACCGCTCAGGCCGGTCTTTCACGGACAAATTGCCGCTTTCCGATTGGGCCGAGCGGACGGGCCGGGTGATCGAAGCTATCTGCGCGGATGACAACAACGATCTTGCCCCTCTCTGGTCCGGCGAGGCAGGCGACAAGCTTTCCGGCCTGTTTGGCGAATTGATGGAAAGCGGCGAAATCCTTGATGCGGATGGTCCGCAATGGGCTGATATCTTCGCGGCACTGGTGGCTGGCGAATCGATCAAGCCGCGATCCATGCGCCATCCGCGCATTTTCATTTTCGGTGCGCTCGAGGCACGACTGCAAAGCGTCGACACTGTCGTAATCGGCGGCCTCAATGAAGGGCTTTGGCCGGGACAGACGGCAAACAATCCGTTTCTGTCCCGCAACATGAAGACAGCCATCGGTCTGGAACCGCCGGAGCGGCGCATCGGCCAGCTGGCGCACGATTTCGAGATGGCGAACGGGACACGGCAGATTTTCTACAGCCGCGCGCTCAGACAGGGCTCGACACCCGCAGTCGCATCGCGCTGGCTGCAGCGATTGCTGGCACTCGGCGGCGAGGATTTTGCCGACCAACTGAAGAAGCGCGGCGAGACCTATCGCCACTGGGCGGCTTTGATGGATGCGAGCATCGATCAGGAAGCAGCAAAGCGCCCTGCCCCCAAACCGCCGGCCGACTTGCAGCCGAAGAGCTATTCCTTCAGCGAAGTGGGCAGACTGCGCCGCGACCCCTATTCGATCTACGCGCGGCGTATCCTGAAGCTCAACCCGCTTGATGGCTTCAACCGCGATCCCAATGCCGCCGACCGTGGCACGCTCTATCATGCAATCATCGAGCGCTATTCCCGCGAGGGGCATATTCCCGGCACGCCGGCATCCCTCGAGGCCATGCAGCGTATTCTGGATGAAAGTTTCGACGCGGAAGATCTTCCTGCACATGTCGATGTCATCTGGCGCCCGCGATTCGAGGCGGTGGCACGCGCCTTTATCGACTGGGAGAAGGAACGACATCCATCCATCCGCAGCAGCTTTTTCGAGGCGCGTGCCGGACAGGAAATCCCCGAGGCAGGCATAAGGCTGACCGGCATCGCCGACCGCATAGATATCAAGACCGGCGGTCAGGCGGATATTATCGACTACAAAACGGGGCTTGCGCCTTCAGTCAATCAGGCGCGCGCGCTGCTCGACCCGCAGCTCGCGCTGGAAGCGGCAGCACTGATGCGGGGCGCTTTCCGCGAGGCGGGTTCGCAGACACCGGAAAACCTTATCTATGTGCGCCTGCGGCCGGGTGACCGTTTCTTTCCCGAACAGGTGAACAACGAACACTCCAACCGGGGTGGCAAAAAAGCACCGAAATCGGCAATCGAGCTGGCAACCGAATCCATCGATCAGCTGGCCAAGTTCGTGCGTTCGCTGCGTGATAACGAGAACGGTTTTGCCTCGCGGCTGGTGCCGGAGGAGCAGCAATCCTACGGTGGGGAATATGACCACCTCGCCCGGGTTTCGGAATGGTCGACGGCAGAACCGGGAGACGGCGATGATGATTGACCCTATCGATCACGGGCCCGCCACTGATAGCCCGCAGAGCTGGATCGACTGGACGAGCGACCGGCAGCGGCTCGCCTCCGATCCGGCAAGTTCTGCCTGGGTTTCGGCCAATGCCGGTTCCGGCAAGACCCATGTTCTGACCCAGCGCGTCATCCGCCTGCTTCTGGCAGGGTGCCGACCCTCCGCAATTCTGTGCCTCACCTATACCAAGGCTGCGGCGTCCGAAATGTCGAGCCGCGTTTTCGACCGCCTGGCGGAATGGGCTACGTTGCCGGATAACGATCTTGGGGATCGCGTCGCTGCCATCGAAGGAAAGATGCCGGATCGCATCAAGCTGGCCGAAGCGCGGCGGCTGTTCGCCAAGGCGCTGGAAACGCCCGGTGGGCTGAAGATCCAGACGATCCACGCCTTCTGCGAAGCCTTGTTGCATCAGTTCCCGCTGGAGGCCAATGTCGCCGGCCACTTCTCCGTTCTTGATGACCGCGCCGCAACAACCCTGCTGGCCGAGGCACGTCGGTCGCTTTTAACGGCGGTTTCGACGGAGGGAGACACCGATCTCGCGCAGTCTCTCGCCTATGTGCTTGATTTGGCGGACGAAAGTGGGCTCGAATCACTACTCACCGCCATCATCGCCAATCGCAGCGCCCTTCGCGCCTTTTTGATCGATGCAAAACAGGCTGATGGCATCGATGCCCAATTGCGGCATGCGATGCAGATAGAAGCGGGTGAAACCGAAGAAACGGCAGCGGCGGCATTCTGGCCCTTGCCCGGTCTCTCTGGGCTTTCCCTCGATACCTATCTGACGCTTGCTGACGAAGTGGGCGGATCGCGCGTCATAGATGTCGCTTATGCCCTGCGGGAAGCGAAACGGCAGACGGATTCTGTGCGACGCATGGAATTCATCGAAGCTGCGCTGTTGACAGCCAAGGGCGAAAAAAAATCCGATGCCTATGTCATCAACAAGGGCATGCAGAAATCCGCACCCGATCTCGTCGACGCGCTGACGCTTGCGCGGGACCATGTCGTTGCCTGTCGCAACCGCTATCGTCTGGTGCGAATGCTGGAGGCGACGAAATGCGCGCTTGTTCTGGCTGAGAGACTGATCGGCGATTTCGAGGATCTGAAAAAGCAGCGAAGCCAGCTCGATTTTGAGGATCTGATCGAGCGCGCCGCCAATCTCCTCAACCGCGATACGGCGGGCGCCTGGGTGCATTACAAGCTAGATCAGGGTATCGACCATATTCTCGTCGATGAGGCGCAGGATACCAGCCCTGTGCAATGGTCGATCATTCAGTCGCTGGCGGCGGATTTCTTCAGCGGCGAGAGCGCCCGCATGGGTCGGCGCACGCTTTTTGCCGTGGGCGATGAAAAACAGTCGATCTATTCGTTCCAGGGCGCGCGGCCGGAACGGTTTTCGCAGGAGCGCGACGAGACCAAAAGGCGTGTCGATTCGGTGGAGCAGGCATTTCACCGCATCCGCCTGCCGCTGTCCTTCCGTTCCACGGAAGATGTGCTGGCCGCCGTCGATCAGGTCTTTTCGGACCCTAAAAATGCCAGCGGCCTCAGCGCCGATAACGAGCCAGTCGAACACCGCTCCAATCGCGCCGGCCACCCCGGCACCGTGGAAGTTTGGGATATGGTGGCGCCGGAAACCGCCGAGGACGAAGAAGACTGGACGGCACCTTTCGATGCACTTCGGGAAAGCGCGCCGGCGACCATCGTTGCCCGCCGGATCGCCGCGCGCATTGCCGGCATGATCGGGAACCAGACAATCATCGAAAAGGGCGTGGAACGCGCTGTCGAGCCTGGCGACATTCTCGTCCTGGTCAGAAAACGCCATGCTTTCGTCAATGCGCTGACCCGTGAGCTGAAACGGCGCAAGAACATTCCCGTCGCCGGTGCCGACCGTCTTCGCCTGACTGATCACATCGCCGTGCAGGACCTTCTGGCGCTTGGCCGTTTTGTCGTGCTGCCTGAGGATGACCTTTCTCTGGCCGCGCTGTTGAAAAGCCCGCTTTTCAATCTCTCCGAAGACGATGTTTTCGACGTCGCTGCCACGCGATCCGATACGGAGAGCGTGTGGCAAAGATTGCAGACGCTTTCGCAAGACGATAACAGCCGCTTCTCCGCAGTCGCCAACAAGCTCAAAAACTTCATCGCGCTTTCGAAAACAGCAACGGTGCATGATTTCTTCGCGGCGGTTCTGACCCTGCATGACGGGCGCAAAAAGTTCCTGGGTCGTCTCGGCAACGAGGCCAGCGACGTTCTGGACGAGTTCCTGTCCTTTGCGCTTGACCATGAAAGGACCGGCTTGCCCGGCCTGCAAGCCTTCCTATCCGTTCTGGAAACGGATTCGCCGGAGGTGAAACGCGAACAGGACAAGGATCGCGGTGAAGTGCGGATCATGACCGTGCACGCCTCCAAGGGTCTTGAAGCGCCTGTCGTTTTTGTGGTCGATGGTGGTTCGAAAGCCTTCAACCACAGTCATGTCCCGAAACTGCGCTTCGTTGAAGCAGACGGGGATGCCTTCCCCGTCTGGCTGCCTGGCAGCGGTTTTTCCAATCATCTCATTCGCGCCGATGAGGAACGCCTGAAGACGGCCGCGGAAGACGAATATCGCCGGCTGCTTTATGTGGCGATGACACGTGCCGCCGATCATCTGGTCGTTTGCGGTTATCGCGGCCAGAAGGAAAATCCCGAATGCTGGCACGCCATCGTCAAGGCAGCACTTGCCGACAATGAAAAGCACTGCCAGCCGCAACAGTTTATGGCCGATGGTGAAGAGTGGCAGGGGCTTGTCTGGCGCAAGTCCGATGCTCGTTCGACCCCCGCTCCGCAAAGGCTGCCTGAACCACAGACGCAAGAAGAATATGCTCTCCCGGCGGGGCTTCTTACCCCCTTGCCCGCCCTGCCATCATTGCCGAGGCCACTCAGCCCTTCCGGCGCGGGCACCATCATTGATGACGGTGCGGACGATCTTGCCGTGCGTTCGCCGCTTTTCGGCGAAAAAGCCGATGTCTCCTCGCTGGCGCTGCAACGCGGTCGGCTGGTGCATCGCATGCTGCAGGCCCTGCCGGATTTTGCCGAGAGTGATCGGGAAGAGGCAGCCCGCCGCTATGCCGAACGGGCCGCACGGTTCTGGCCGTCTGCCGAGCGCGAACATCTGATACGGGCGGTTTTGCGGGTCATGTCCGAACCAGCGGTGCAGCCGGCATTTTCGCCCAATAGCCGCGCAGAAGTTTCCATTATGGGGACCATGACGATCGGCAGGCAGCATTACGCGGTTTCCGGCCGTATCGACCGGCTGGCAGTGGATGGCGACCGCGTCATTCTGGTCGATTACAAGACGAACCGCGTGCCGCCGCGCGACGCGCACGAGATACCCTTCTCCCACACGGCACAGCTTGCCATCTATCGCGAAATTCTGTCACCGCTTTATCCCGGCAAGGAATTTGTCTGCGCGCTGATTTATACGGAAAATGCCGCTTTTATGACGGTTGGTGACGATGCCATGATGCAAGCACTTGCCGCAATAAAGACAAAGTGAGATACCGGGGCATTGAAATTTCGACGCGCCCGCATCACATCGATAGTGGAAAAGATTCACTGAAAGGAGAGCCAGATATGGCTACCGTAAAAGTCGACGCCGCCAACTTCCAGTCCGAAGTCCTCGAATCCTCCGAACCAGTCGTGGTGGATTTCTGGGCCGAATGGTGCGGCCCGTGCAAGATGATCGCGCCGAGCCTTGAAGAAATTTCGTCCGAGCTTGCCGGCAAGGTTAAGGTCGCAAAGCTCAACATCGATGAAAACCCGGAACTGGCTGCCCAGTTCGGCGTTCGCTCCATCCCGACTCTTGCCATCTTCAAGAGCGGCGAAGTGGCTGACATCAAGGTCGGCGCTGCGCCCAAGACAGCGCTTTCGGCCTGGATTTCCGGCGCCGCGTAAGCGATTTTCCATGGAATAAAGAAAAGCCCGGCAGCGATGCCGGGCTTTTTTATTCGGGAACCGTACCGTTCAATGCAAGCGCATTTCCGGCAAGATAAAGCGAGCCGCCGATCAGGATGCGCGGCGGCGGCCCTTCGGGATCGAAGCGACGCGATAGCTCGTCCAGTGCCTCGGTCAGCGAAGATGTGGGTGCCGCAACCAGACCGGCATCAAAGGCCGCATGGGCAAGCACGACGGGATCGATCGCGGCATCAGTACCGCCGATTGGAACCGTGAAGACATACTCCGCGATATCCGCGAAAGCCTTGAAATAGCCCACCGGATCCTTGGTGTTGATCATGCCGGCAATGATGAAGAGCGGGCGCGGTGTCTTTTCTTCAAACCCCGCCATTGCCTCGGCAATGACTTCGCCCGCGCCGGGGTTGTGACCACCATCGATCCAGATTTCCGCATCCTTCGGAGCGATTTCAGCGATTTTTCCGGTTAGGACACGCTGAAGACGGCCGGGCCATTCCACTGTTGTCATGGCCTTTTCGATCATCCGCTCCGTCACCTCAAAACCGGCAGCCTTGATGGCCCGGATCGCGGCAGCGGCATTGGCAAGCTGGTGGCGACCGGGAAGACGCGGCAGCGGCGCATCGGTCAGGCCGAATTCATCCTGGTAGACCATACGGCCGAATTCTTCATGGGCGGAAAAATCCTGCCCATAGACTGATGCCGGGCAACCAAGACGCTCAGCCGTGGAAACGAGGGTATCCAGCGCCGCATCATACTGCTGATGACCAATGACGACGGGGGAACCCGACTTCATGATGCCGGCCTTTTCAGCGGCAATCAGCTCCACCCGGTCGCCGAGATAGGCCTCATGATCGAGCGATATCGGCATGATAACGGAAACGGCCGGATGGTTGATCACGTTGGTCGCGTCAAAACGTCCGCCAAGACCTACCTCAACGATGGCCGCGTCTGCCGGATGTTCCGAAAAAAGAAGAAACATGACCGCAGTCAAAATTTCGAAAACGGTAATCTTTTGCCCTTCGTTGGCCACTTCGATGCGACGCAGGGCATCAGCAAAGACGGCATCCTCAACGAAGCGACCTCTCTCACCCGTCACACCAAGACGATAGCGTTCGTGCCAGTTGACGAGGTGCGGTTTGGTATGGACGTGCACGGCCAGTCCAGCCGCCTCCAGCAATGCCCGGCAGAAGGCGCTGACAGACCCCTTACCGTTTGTGCCCGCCACGTGGATAACGGGCGGCATCCTCTTTTGGGGATCACCGAGTTTTTCCAGAAGACGGGAAATTCTGTCCAGTGAAAGATCAAAACCCTTGGGGTGGAGCTGCATCAGCTCTTCGATGATCTTTTCGGCCTCGCCGATTGCGGGCTTCGTCATATCTTCTGTTCGCCTTTCAGGCGTTGTCTTGGCCATTTGTCCGCCGCACCCGAGATGAGATCATGCAACGTATAACGTCATCCCGAAGGCGCTTCCCGCCTCCGGGCGACATATTTTTCCGTCAGGCCGAAGCCGCAAGCGGAATGACCGCGTTTGCTTCTGCCGGAGCCTTCGTCATGATCTTGAGAAGGCTTGCCAGCGTATCGGGAATCTCGCGGCGATCGATCACCATGTCCACCATGCCGTGCTCCAGCAGGTATTCGGATGTCTGGAAGCCTTCCGGGAGCTTTTCGCGAATGGTCTGCTCGATCACACGCTTGCCCGCAAAGCAAATCTCGGCGCCCGGCTCGGCGATATGCACGTCACCCAGCATGGCATAGGAGGCCGTGACACCACCCGTCGTCGGGTTCGTCAGAACCACGATGTAGGGCATGCCTGCTTCTTTCAGCATGTTGACAGCAACCGTGGTGCGCGGCAGCTGCATCAGCGACAGAATGCCTTCCTGCATGCGGGCGCCACCGGAGGCCGGGAACATGACCAGCGGGCAACGCTCGGAAATGGCGCGCTCGAACGCCTTGACGATGGCTTCGCCGGCCGCGATGCCGAGAGAACCGCCCATGAACTGGAATTCATGCACGACGGCAACGATCTTCAGGCCTTTCAGGAGGCCAACGCCGGCAAGGATCGTATCTTCCTGCTCGGTCTTCGTGCGGCTGTCGCGCAGACGGTCGGTGTATTTCTTGGAATCGCGGAACTTCAGCGGATCCTGCGCTACCTTCGGCTGCGGCAAGGCCTCATAGACGCCACCATCGAAAAGATCGACGAGACGCGCCTTTGCCGGCATCTTCATGTGGTAACCGGAAGCCGGAATGACCCACTTGTTATCTTCCAGATCCTTGTGGAAGACCATCTCGCCCGTTTCCGGGCACTTGATCCACAGGTTCTCAGGAACCTCCGGGCGGCGGCCAAGCATGGAATTGATCCGGGGCCGTACGTAATTGGTGATCCAGTTCAACTGACTACTCCTGACTGGGCCGCGCGCTTATTCCGCAGCGGCAAGGCGCGACGCACGCACGCCCGTTGAAAGTCCTTTTACCAGCGTCGTGACGGATGGCACGGTATCGGCGGTTGCCTGCCCGTCCTTCGTCAGACTGCCGGCAATCTGGTTGACGATGGCCGAACCGACCACCACGCCATCCGCCACGGCACCGATCGCTTTGGCATGATCGGCCGTCTTGACACCAAAACCGACGCAAACCGGCAGTTCCGTATGCGCCTTGATACGACCGACCGCGCCAGAGATCAACGAGGGATCGGGCAGTGCGGAACCGGTAATACCGTTCATCGATACGTAATAAACGAAACCTGAGGTATTTTTAAGAACGGTCGGCAGGCGCTTGCCATCCGTCGTCGGCGTGGCGAGACGGATGAAATTCACGCCGCGCGCCAAGGCGGGCACGCAGAGCTCATCATCCATTTCCGGCGGCAGATCGACCACGATCAGACCATCGACGCCAGCCGCCAACGCATCGTCCAGAAATTTGTCGACGCCGTAGATGTAGATCGGATTGTAATATCCCATCATCACGATCGGGGTCGCGTCGTCTTCCTTGCGGAACTCGCGGGCGAGATCGAGCGTGGTTTTCAGCGTCTGACCGCCTTTCAGCGCGCGTTGTCCCGCGAGCTGGATCGCCGGGCCATCCGCCATCGGGTCGGAAAACGGCATGCCGAGCTCGATAACGTCGGCGCCTGCTTCCGGCAGGGCCTTCATGATGCCGAGCGAGGTTTCGAAATCCGGGTCGCCGCCCATGAAATAGGTAATCAGAGCCGGGCGGTTTTCAGCGCGCAGATCGGCAAAGCGCTTGTCCATACGTGCAGTCATGGTCTTACATTTCCATTCCGAGGAACTTGCTGACGGTGTGGACATCCTTGTCCCCACGACCCGAAAGATTCATCAGGATGATCTCATCCTTGCCCATCTTCGGTGCGCGCTTGATGACTTCCGCCAGCGCGTGGCTTGGCTCCAGAGCGGGAATAATGCCTTCGAGGCGGGTCAGCATCTGGAAGGCGTCCAGCGCCTCATGGTCCATGATAGGCACATATTCCACGCGGCCGATATCGTTCAGCCAGGAATGCTCAGGGCCGATGCCGGGATAATCGAGACCTGCGGAGATGGAATGGCCTTCCTTGATCTGGCCATCCGCGTCCTGAAGCAGGTAGGTGCGGTTGCCGTGCAGAACGCCCGGCGAACCGGCCGTGATCGAAGCGCAATGCTCCTCACCTGAAAGACCCCTGCCGCCAGCCTCGACGCCGACAATACGGACACTCTTGTCATCAAGGAAAGGATGGAAGATGCCGATGGCATTCGAGCCACCGCCAACAGCCGCAATGACCATATCCGGCAGACGGCCCTCCGCCTCCAGCATCTGTGCCTTTGCTTCCTCACCGATGACGGCCTGGAAATCGCGAACCATTTCCGGATAGGGATGCGGGCCGGCAGCTGTGCCGATCAGGTAATAGGTGTCGTCGACATTGGTGACCCAGTCGCGCAGCGCCTCGTTCATGGCATCTTTCAGAGTGCCGTGACCAGCCGTTACCGGCTTTACCTCAGCGCCCAGAAGCTTCATGCGGAAAACATTCGGCGCCTGACGGGCAACATCCGTCGCGCCCATATAAACGACGCAAGGCAGGCCGAAGCGTGCGGCGACCGTCGCCGAGGCAACGCCGTGCTGGCCGGCACCGGTTTCGGCAATGATACGGGTCTTGCCCATGCGCTTGGCAAGCAGGATCTGGCCAAGGCAATTGTTGATCTTGTGCGAGCCGGTGTGGTTCAACTCTTCGCGCTTGAAATAGATCTTGGCGCCGCCCAGTTCGGCCGTCAGGCGTTCCGCGAAATAAAGCGGGCTCGGGCGGCCGGTGTAATGAGCGCCGAGATATTTGAGTTCTGCCTGAAATTCGGGATCGGTCTTTGCCTTGTCCCACTCCGCCTGCAAATCCAGAATGAGCGGCATCAGCGTTTCGGCAACGAAGCGGCCTCCGTAAATGCCAAAACGGCCGTCCTCATCGGGACCGGCGCGGAAAGAATTGGGTGTTGGCGCGTCGTTCACTTCAAGCTCCCTTTGGGCCTTTCGACCAATCATTCACCACATCGAAGAATGCGTCGATCATCGCAAGATCCTTGACGCCCGGCGCGCTCTCCACACCAGACGACAAATCCAGTCCGCCAGCTCCGGTTTCGGCCAGAGCCTCCGCGACATTGTCCTTGTTCAATCCCCCGGAAAGCATGTAATCGATACTTCCGTCAAGAGAGCGCAAGATGGTCCAGTCGAAGGATACTCCGTTGCCGCCCGGCAACTCGGAACCCGCAGGCGCCTTGGCATCCAGCAGGAAACGGTCGGCTATGCCTATATAGGGATCAATCTTGGCAAGATCAGCGGCGTCGCGAACGGAAAGCGCCTTCATTACCGGTAGGCCGTAGAGTGCTTTGATGTTCAGCACTCTCTCCGGGCTTTCACTGCCGTGCAATTGCAGAATATCCGGTCTCAGCAGATCAACGATCTCGTCCAGATCATCATTGTCGGCGTCGACGGTAACGGCGACCACCTTGGCGGCGCCACGGGCAGCTTCCGCCAGCCTGCCGGCGATATCGGGCTCGATGTTGCGAGGGCTTTTTTCAAAGAAAATAAAGCCGACATGGGAGGCGCCGCGCCTGACGGCACGCTCCAGCGCTTCCGGTGTCTTCAATCCGCAAATCTTGATATCCGGTTTCATACCCGCGACCTGACACGAAATGCGACAAGAGTCGAGCCAAATCGCACCCGTTTTCCATGGAATGTTTCACGTGAATCCAGATGGCGATCCACGCCTCCACTTTCAATCAAAATCGATGGCGTGGAGTTTAGAGCCGTGACGTTTCAGCCATTCCTTGGCTTCCTGCGTATGCGGGCAGAGTTTTTCGCACAGGGCCCAGAATTTCGGGCCGTGGTTCATTTCCCGCAGATGCGCAACCTCGTGGGCTGCGAGATAATCGATGACCTTCTCCGGCGCCATGACGATACGCCACGAGAAACTCAGATTTCCATCATGGGAACACGAACCCCAGCGGCTGCGGGTATCCTTCATGCTGATGGATCGCACGGGCTTTCCGGCCGCGCTCGCATGAACCGCAACCAGCCTCTCCAGATCAGCCTTCGCTTCCTTTTTCAGAAAGGTGGCCACCCGTCTGCGCAGGTGTTCGGGCGCTCCGCTGACTTTCAATACCGCCGTGCCGTCCTCGTCTCTGGAGATATGAGTCAGGCCACGCAGGCTACCGGTGTGATGGATACGATGGGATACGCCGCGAATATCAACCGACGCACCATGACGCAAACCGTCATCTGGGCTGATTTTCGAAAGCTTGCCTTCAATCCAGCCCTGATGCCTTTCGAGAAAATCATCCACCTGGCCATGGTGAAGCCCCATCGGGATCGTCAGCTTCAGGGCCCGGCCGCCGGGCTCGATGCGCAAGGTGATGCGGGTGGCGCGCGGATTTTCCTTTACCGTAATGGGCACATGACGGCCAGCCACCTCGACGGTGCGCTGGCTGGGCGCTACCTTTTTCGGCGCCGGCGACTTCACGGATTTTCTGAGGAACGAAAACATGAATGGTTCATAACCGATTCGACACCGCCTTGGCCACGCAAATGCGCGGCATCGCCTGGCTTCCAGCGCTAGACAGTCTGGTTCTTGCGGAAGAATTCCACCATGCGCGGCACGATTTCCTTGCGGAAACGCGACCCGTTGAAGACGCCGTAGTGACCGACGTCGGGCTGCATGTAATGGGCGCGCTTTTCATCGGGGATGTTCCGGCAAAGATCGTGCGCGGCTTTGGTCTGGCCCACACCGGAAATATCGTCGTTTTCGCCTTCCACAGTGAACAGCGCAACGTTACGAATGGCAGCGGGATCGACCGCCCTGCCCCGATGCTGCATGTTTCCCTTGGGAAGCGCGTGCTCGATAAAAACGGTTTCCACCGTCTGCAGGTAGAACTCCGCCGTCAAATCCATCACGGCCAGATATTCATCGTAAAAATCGCGATGCTTCTCAGCGGAATCGCCGTCGTTCTTGACGAGGTTCAGGTAGAAATCCTTGTGCGCAGTCATGTGCTTGTCGAGGTTCATGGACATGAAGCCGGATAATTGCAGGAAGCCGGGATAGACATTCCGACCGAAAGCCGGCTGCGGCCACGGTACCTGCATGACGACATTGTCGCGGAACCATTCGATTGGCTTGGCCGTGGCCAGACCGTTGACGGCTGTGGGATTGATGCGCGTATCGATCGGACCGCCCATCAGCGTCATGGATGCAGGCGCGAAACCATCACCATCGGCTTCCATCAGGGACACTGCGGCCAGAACCGGAACCGAGGGCTGACAAACGGCGACCACATGGGCGCCGGGCCCGATCTCGCGCAGCATATCGATGACGTAGCTGATGTAATCGTCGAGATCGAATGTCCCTTCGGTGACTGGCACCATGCGGGCATCGATCCAATCGGTGATATAGATATCCGCCGATGGCAGCAGCGCCTCGACCGTTCCCCGCAGCAATGTGGCGTAGTGGCCTGACATAGGCGCCACCAGCAGCACCTTTGGATCTGGTTTGCGGGCCGTATCGAGTTCTTTTTTGAAATGAACGAGATTGCAGAAGGGACGCGACCAGACGATCTCTTCAGTGACGGCAACGGTCCGGTCATCGACGGTGGTAGTCGCCAGACCGAACTCCGGCTTGATGTAACGGCGCGTCAGGCGCTCGAATACCTCAAAGCCTGCATCGAGGCTTCGCCCGAAGGCGGTGCTGGAAAGCGGGTTTAAAGGATTGCTGCAGGCCTGGCGCATCATATCGGCACCGGCGCGCAGTGGCGCCATCGCCGCATGGTTCATTTCATAGAGGTGGTAGAACACTGATTACGCCTCCTCGCGGATCAAGCTCTTTTTTTGACCATAGCAGCTTTTCGCAACTGCACAAAATCGAAGGCGCCGGTGGTTTCCCTCCGGCGCCTCAATTTCAGTTGAACGTTTGTCGATAATCAGATGTCGGCGACGAAGGTCTGTTTCTGGGAACCGAGGCCTTCAATGCCGAGTTCAACGACATCGCCGGTCTTGAGGTAACGCGGAGGCTTCTGGCCCATGCCGACGCCCGGAGGCGTGCCGGTGGAAATGACGTCGCCCGGATGCAGAGACATGAACTGGCTGAGATAGGAAACTACATGCGCGACGCCGTAAACCATGGTCTTGCTGGAGCCGTCCTGCATCGTCTGGCCGTTGACCTTCAGCCACATTCCGAGGTTCTGCGGATCGGTGATTTCGTCCTTCGTGACCAGCCAGGGGCCGATCGGACCGAAGGTGTCGCAGGATTTACCCTTGGTCCACTGTCCGGCACGCTCCGTCTGGAACGCGCGCTCAGAAACATCGTGCGAAACGCAATAACCGGCGACGTAGTCGAGAGCGTCGGCCTCAGATACATATTTCGCGGTCTTGCCGATGACGACGCCGAGTTCGACTTCCCAGTCGGTCTTCTCAGAACCGCGCGGAATGACAACATCGTCGTTAGGACCGACGATCGCCGAAGTCGCCTTCATGAAAATGACCGGTTCCGGCGGTACGGTCGCACCGGTTTCAGCGGCGTGGTCGGAGAAATTGAGGCCGATGCAGATGAATTTTCCGGTTCCGGCAACGCAAGCGCCGATGCGCTCTTCGGAGATCACGGGAAGAGTGCCGAGGTCGATGGCGGCAATCTTCTTCAGGCCTTCCGGAGAAATGGCTTCACCGCCGATGTCTTTGACATAAGCGGACAGATCGCGGACTTTTCCTTCCGCGTCGAGGATCGCAGGTTTTTCCTGGCCAGGCTGGCCAACGCGCATCAATTTCATGGAACTCTCTCCCGGTTGTCAGACAAGGTGATGCATATATGAACGATACATTCATACTTGTCACCCCTTGACTGCTGCGACTTTCGAAAAATACCTTTTCCCTCCCGACAATCAAAAGGACACGCCCGTGACGAACAGCAATTCCCGGCAATCCGAATATCCCGTCGATCCACTCTTCCTCGATCGCTGGTCTCCGCGCGCATTCGATGGAGATGCGATGCCGAACGAGCATCTGCTGACCATTCTAGATGCTGCGCATTGGGCACCCTCCGCTTCAAATCAGCAACCGTGGCGATTTGTCTACGCGCACAAGGATAGCGAGGATTGGCCGCTCTTCGTGGAACTGCTGATGGAAGGAAACCAGCGCTGGGCAAAAAATGCCTCGGTGCTGCTCTTCGTCCTTTCCCGCGACCACAATATTTCACGAGAGGGTGAGAAAAAACCTTCAGCGACCCATTCCTTCGACGCCGGTGCGGCATGGTTTTCACTCGCCATGCAGTCGCATCTGCTCGGTTACCACGCCCATGGCATGGCCGGCATATTTAAAGACCAGATCGTGGAAAAGCTTGATGTTCCGGATGGATATAAGGTGGAGGCCGCAGTTGCCATCGGCACATTGACCGACAAGGCTGTTCTCCCTGACGATCTGGCAGAACGGGAAGTGCCCAGCAAGCGCCTCCCCCTTTCGGAGGTGGCTTTCAAGGGGCGGTTCACCGGCAAGGCCGATTGATATCCGACAACACAGATGACAAAAGGCCCGGCGGAGATTGACCGCCGGGCCTTTCGTTAAAGTTTCGTTTCACGTGAATCGTCACGCGAGACGTCCCACAGGATTAAATGTCGAGGTTAGCAACGCTGAGCGCATTTTCCTGAATGAAGTCGCGGCGCGGTTCCACCTCATCGCCCATCAGGCGCGAAAACAGACCGTCGGCATCCGTCGCATCGTTGACCTTGACCTGCAGCAGCGAACGGACATTGGCGTCGAGCGTCGTTTCCCACAGCTGCTCGGCGTTCATTTCACCGAGACCCTTGTAACGCTGCATGGAAAGACCCTTGCGGCCGGCGGCAAAAATAGCATCCAGAAGCGCACGCGGTCCAGCCAGTTCCATAGTGCCGTCCTTGCGTTGCAGAACCGGTGGAGTGACGTAAATATCGCGCGTGCGGGCCGCGAGTTGATCGATATGACGGGCATCGGCCGAACCGATCAGGCCCATATCGAGCGTCGAGATTTCCTTGACACCGCGTACCATGCGCTCGAAGCGCAAGCCGCCATCTTCCAGCACCGTGCCGGACCAGCCGCGTTCGGTTTCTTCCGCGATCATGTCCAGACGCCGGGCCACTTCGGCAACGGTTTCCTGGGCTCGGGCAGCATCGGCCGAAAGCTCGGGGTTCAGGGCGCCGGCAATGGCGGCCTGTTCCACGATGGAGCGGCTGTAGCGGGAATGCAGACCGTCGATCAGCGTGCGCATGCGCACCGCATCGAGAATGACTTCACGAAGGTCAGCGCCGATGCGTACTTCGCCGGAGCCGAGCGTCAGCGACGTATCCTCGATGCCCATCGAGATCAGATATTCTTCCAGCGCCTTCTCATCCTTGAGGTACTGCACGGATTTGCCGCGCGTCACCTTATAAAGCGGCGGCTGGGCGATATAGAGATGGCCACGCTCGATCAGTTCCGGCATCTGGCGGAAGAAGAAGGTCAACAGCAGGGTACGAATGTGGGCGCCGTCGACGTCAGCATCCGTCATGATGATGATCTTGTGGTAGCGCAGCTTGTCCGCGTTGAATTCGTCCTTGCCGATCGAGGTGCCGAGCGCGGTGATCAGCGTGCCGATTTCCTGGCTGGACAGCATCTTGTCGAAACGGGCGCGCTCAACGTTCAGGATCTTACCGCGTAGCGGCAGGATGGCCTGCGTTTCGCGGGAGCGGCCCTGCTTGGCCGAACCGCCTGCGGAATCACCCTCGACCAGGAAGAGTTCGGATTTCGCCGGATCGCGTTCGGAACAATCGGCAAGCTTGCCGGGCAGAGAGGCGATATCGAGCGCACCCTTGCGGCGCGTCAGTTCGCGCGCCTTGCGGGCGGCTTCACGGGCAATGGCCGCTTCCACCACCTTGCCGACAAGGATCTTGGCGTCGGACGGATGTTCCTCGAGCCAGGTGGACAGGGCCTCATTGACGAGACTTTCCACGACAGGGCGCACTTCGGACGAAACGAGCTTGTCCTTCGTCTGCGAAGAAAACTTGGGGTCGGGAACCTTGACGGAAAGAATTGCCGTCAGTCCTTCGCGGCAGTCCTCACCCTGCAAGCTGACCTTTTCCCTTTTCATGATGCCGGAAGTCTCGGCATAGGATGTCATCTGACGCGTGAGCGCCGCGCGGAAGCCGGCCATATGGGTGCCGCCGTCGCGCTGGGGAATATTGTTGGTGAAGCAGAGCACATTTTCATGGTAGCTGTCGTTCCACCAGAGCGCGACCTCAACCGTGATGCCGTCCTTTTCGCCATGAATGGCGACCGGCTTGTCCACCAGCGGTTTCTTGGCGCGGTCGAGATAACGCACGAAGGCTTCAAGACCGCCATCGTAGAGCAACTCTTCCTGCTTGATATCAGAATGACGCTTGTCGGTGAGCACGATACGCACGCCGGAGTTCAGAAACGCCAATTCGCGCAGGCGATGCTCCAGCGTACCAAAATCATAATCCGTCATGGTGAAGGTGTCGGGGCTCGCCAGGAAGGTGACTTCCGTGCCGGAGCGGCCTTCATATTCGCCAATGACCGAGAGCGGAGCATCGGCAACCCCATGGGTGAAGCCGATTTCGTGCAGCTTGCCATTGCGGCGGATTCTGAGCTTCAGCCAAACCGAGAGCGCATTTACGACCGAAACGCCGACGCCATGCAGACCGCCGGAAACCTTGTAGGAGTTCTGGTCGAATTTTCCGCCCGCATGAAGCTGGGTCATAATGACTTCCGCGGCGGAAACGCCTTCGGAAGAATGGATATCAGTCGGAATGCCGCGTCCGTTGTCCGTTACCGTCACCGAACCGTCGGCGTTCAGCGTCACCGTCACCAGATCGGCATGACCCGCGAGCGCCTCGTCGATGGCATTGTCGACCACCTCGTAGACCATGTGATGCAGACCGGAGCCGTCATCGGTATCGCCGATATACATGCCGGGCCGTTTGCGCACAGCATCAAGACCCTTGAGGACCTTGATCGAATCGGCTCCGTATTCAGTGTTGGCGCCGACTTCGCTTGACGATGTTTCGGTCATAAGTACTCTTTCCAAAATTTCCTGGCCAAGTTTTCAGTGAGAAGGCCTGAAGCCCGCGAATCACTCAAATCCGACATACGACTATAGAAATTCTACACTCAATCCCAAAGGCCACATGCCTCAGAACGCTGCATAAAGCAGGGGATAGAGGGGTTTCAATCGCAAGAACGGCTTTTTTGTAGCACCGCTGACAGTTCCTCTATCACACTCAGCGGCAGCTTGCGAATATCCCGCGCCAGCCGATTGGCAAAAGCCGTATATTGCGGCGGCAGACCGACCGTGTCGATCGCCACCTTGGGGTCGGAAGAGCCGGCGAGAAAGAACAATTCCTCCGCCTCATCCCAGATGATGTTGAAATATCCGGCGATGCGCTGGAGGAGATCGAAGCTCGGTTTGCCGCGTTTGCCGTGCTCCAGTGCCGAGAGATAAGCGGGGGAAACGCCGATTGCCGCTGCCATCTCCCTCTGTGTCACGCCCTTGCGCTCACGAAGCAGCCGCACGGCTTCTGCAAAGGGCGTCATGATTTTTCACCCTTGCGGCGCGCCAACCGGACATAGAGAGCGCCATCGCCGCCGTGATTGGCGGATGCGTCCTCATAGGATGAAATCAAATAACGATATTCCGGTTTGGCGAACCACATGGGCACGGCCCTTTTCAGAGCACCATCGCTGCCGATGGAGCGACCCTTGCCGGTGATGACGAGCACGTGCCGAAGGCCCCGTTCGTGCGCCCGCAAGAGAAAATCGAGCAGAACCGCATGAGCTTCGCTCTGAAACATGCCATGCAGATCGATACGGCCTTCCAGCGGCAACCGCCCGCGCGTCAACTTGCGCTTAACCGGCTTTTCCATCGGTTGATGAATTTTTGGCTTCTTGTCCGGCGTAAAGGGCGAAACGTCCACCGGCTCCGCGAGCATCCTTGGGAAGACGGCGTTTGCCGTTTGCGGGACGACAGGTTCCGCCGCGGTTTCCTCGATATCGTCGAAAGCCAGCAAATCCTCCAGCCTGCCGGAGATGGGTCGGGCTGTTCTTGCGACCTTACCCCACAGAATGCGTTCTTCCTTGCCGAGCTTTCGACTGCCCTTCATCGCCGATACCTTTTCGCAGCAACATGCGGGAGCAGCATATAGAAATCCGCGTCGTTGCGCACCGTGCCTGCAAGTTCCCCGGCTTCGAAACCCGAGCCGGTGAAAATGTCGCCGCGTGCCGGGCCAACGATGGCCGAGCCGGTATCGAGCGCCAGCATCAACCGCGCGAAGGGCTTGCCATTACCCAGGTGGGTCAATGACGGCGCATGGATGAAAAAAGGAAAACCGAAGGTGTGGATGAGCCTGTCCACCGCAAGCGCCCGCCCGGCGACCAGCGGCACCTTGGCGGCGGCGATCGGTCCCATATCCAGGCCGGCAACATCAGCCTCCCGGAAAAAAATATAGGAGCGATTATGCCATAGCACCCCATCCACCTCATCCGGATTGTCGGCGAGCCATTTGCGAATTGTCTGCATCGAGATCGTTTTCGGATCCAGTTCCCCACGATCCAGAAGCAACCGGCCGATCGGCGAGAACGGATGCCCGGCCTTGGCGGCATAGGTGATGCGTTTCACCTCTCCATCAGGAAGCAGAAGACGGGCAGCACCCTGAACGTGGACGAAAAACAGATCGACCTTCGATCTCGCCCAGGCAATCTCAAGCCCCCTGCCCTGCAGATATCCTTCGTCGATCGCGCGGCGATCAGGAAAATAGGAAATGCCGTCATCGCCCTCTCTGCCAAAAGCATAGGACGGATCAAAACCGCTCGGGCGATTTTCGTCATCGATATCCACCAGTTCCGGTGGGCGGCGGTAGACCGGATACTTCCAGACATCGTCGCGGACTGACGATACCTCAAGCTCCGGTTCATAAAAGGCAGTTACAAAACCGCGTTTTCCGCCGGGTGGTGAAATTTTGAAAGGTACACAATTCGTCTCGAAAAACCGGCGGGCCTGCTGCGGACTATCCGCTTGTTCCTCATCCGCCAGTTCCAGAAGCGAGGCCAGTTCGCCGGCGGTGAGACCCAGCGCGCCGGTCCTGTAGGGTTTTGAGTTCCGAAGATGTGACAGGATCGTCCGCATCGCCGGAAACAGCTTACGCGGATCGTCCTCCTGCCATCCCGGCAGATCACCGAAAGAAACTTCTTCGAATGAAAAGGGCGTATTCATTGCTCGGATTCAGTGGCGATCAGCTTCCAGTTGGGATCGCGCGAGCGGACATCACGCGAGAAGGTCCAGATGTCGTCCACTTCCGCAACCGCATCGGGATCGCCGTCCACCAGCTGGCCATCCTTGTCATAGGTGGCCGAAATCAGCTGGCTGACTATTCTGAGCGTGATCTGCTCTTCGGAATCGCGGATACCGGCCTGGGTGATATCGGCCTTCTCTATTCCCACGAAAGTGGACTTAACCACCTCGCCGCGACTTTCCCGCTCGGAAATGGCCGCCTCGAACCCGTCGAAAACTTCCTTCGACAGAAGGTTCTTCAACGTCTTGCGGTCACCATCGGCAAAACCCATGACGATCATCTCATAGGCCATACGGGCGCCGTTCAGGAATTCCTTGGGGCGGAAGGTCGGGTCCTTGGTCATCAGCTCGCGCAGGGATGTATTCAAGGCAGTATCGACGGGTGCCAGAGCATCCGCCTCGGCAAAGCGGTTTTCGTCCTCCGCCTCAGAGCGTTTGGGCAGGGTCACGACCTTGTTATCGTCCGTGACGGGGCCTTTCGCGACATCGCGCGGGGTGTAAGGGTCGAATGGCGGCTTCTCATTGCCGGTTCGGCGACCAAGAACGCTGCGCAGCTGAAGAAAGATCAGCACCGCTGCAACGAGAAAAAACAATGTGATAAAGTCGCTAAAGCCCATCTTTTACCAAAACCGCCATTTAAATTCAAAAACCTGAACATCATATAGTCTGCATCTTATCATCATTCAAATGTGCAGATTCAATCATCGGTGTTCTCGGGAACCGGCAATCTGCCAGAGATGCACACGCAAGGCTAGAAGATGCGTTTTTCCTTTCTCCCCATCGTCATCCTGATGATGCCAATACTGGAAATTGCCGGTTTCATCATCGTCGGCAAGACAATCGGTCTGTGGCTGACATTGGCGCTCGTCCTGTTCACGTCGTTTCTGGGGTTGCTGATCCTGCGGCTCGGCGGCATCGGCATGGTGAGAAATCTTCAGGCCGCAGGGCGCACCGGCGCCCAGCCTGCCGATGAGCTGGTCAATGGCGCCATGCGCGTCGTGGCGGGCATCCTGCTGTTCATCCCGGGTTTCATCACCGATATCCTCGGTCTCCTGCTTCTGTCGAAAACGGTAAGACGTTTTTTCTGGAAGATCCTCGGACCCCGTGTCGTCGTGGCCGGTTCTTTTCGCCAGTCGGGTCAACCCGGCGACCAGACTGGCCCGCAAACCGGTGACTTTTCCGGGTTCAGCAATGGTCAGGGAAATAAGGGTAGCTCCAAGGTCGTGGACCTCGACGAAGAGGAGTTTCACCGCGAAGGGCCAAAGGATTCTCCGTGGTCCCAAAAGCCGGATGATCGCAACCTGCCCAAACCCTGAAGGCACGGCGAAGGGTTAGAGAGGCGAGAGCACGAGGGTTGTAAGGCTCAAGTCAAAATGATAGACCGCCTTCCACGAAATCACGCCGCGAGGAAACGTAATGACCGCTGAAAATGGCGCACAGGGCGCAGTTAGTCCTTCCCTCAACATTCTTACCCAGTACATCAAGGATCTTTCTTTCGAAAATCCGGGTGCTCCTCGTTCGCTTCAGGCTCGTGACAATGCGCCGTCGATCAACATCAATGTCAATGTCAACGCAAATCCGATTTCGGGTTCGGATTTCGACGTTGTGCTGACGCTGAATGCCGAAGCCAAGGATGGCGACAAGGTTCTGTTTGCAGCCGAGCTGGTTTATGGCGGCGTGTTCCGCATTGCCGGTTTCCCGCAGGAACATATGCTGCCGGTGCTGTTCATCGAGTGCCCTCGCCTGCTGTTCCCCTTCGCACGCCAGATCATCGCCGATGTCACCCGCAATGGCGGCTTCCCGCCGCTAATGATCGATCCGATCGATTTCGCGCAGATGTTTTCGCAGCGCGTTGCCGAGGAACAGGCCAGAGCCAAGGTTCAGGCCGTACCGAACTGAATGGCACGCGACGCCGCTCTTTTTAGAGTTCAGACAAAACAAAACCCGGGTTCATCGCCCGGGTTTTTTTTATTTGACGGTGCTCGTCATTTTTCAACGGCGCATCCCAACGCCAGGCGCACTTAATTCTGGTAACGGTTCCAGATCGCCTTGTCGCCCATACCGAGAACAAGCTTGCCGTGCGCCGCGATGGTCTCCGCATCCAGTCTTGATGGTAGAGGATGCGGCCTTTGCAACGGCTCATTCGGGACATCATCATCCTCGATCGTGACCGCTTGCTGTTTAGAGCCGGAACCGAAACCGAGCGCTGTCTGGCGCCCACCAATCATTTCTATGTAGACTTCGGCGAGCAGTTCGGAGTCGAGAAGCGCGCCGTGCTTGGTGCGGTGGGAGTTGTCGATCCCGTAACGCCGGCAAAGTGCATCCAGGGAATTCGGACCCATAGGGTGCTTGCGGCGTGCAAGCGAAAGCGTATCCGTCACCAATTCAGATGAGACCGGCGCAATGCCGAGGCGGGCAAATTCCGCATTAATGAAACCCATGTCGAATGTCGCATTATGCGCCACCCAGCGGGCACCTTCAAAAAACTCGCGGATCTCGTCAACGACATCGGCGAATTTCGGTTTGTCTTTCAAGAAGTCGTCGGTAATGCCATGCACCGCAAGCGCGTCCGGGTGAACCTTGCGATCTTCCGGGTTGATATAAATATGCAATGTGCGGCCGGTCGGAAAATGGTTGTTGAGCTCGATGCCGCCGATTTCGATCACGCGGTCCAGCTTCGATTCAAGGCCTGTGGTTTCCGTATCGAAAATGATCTCACGCATTTTTCTCTCCGTTGCCCGAACCGTCACTTAGTCTCTGCAGAATTTCTCTTACCTGATCCCGTGCCGCTTCGACACCACTTCCGCTATCGATGATAAAATCGGCGCGCCGGCGCTTTTCGGCATCGGGCATCTGCCGGGCCAATATCATTTCGAATTTCTCTTCCGTCATGCCGGGACGGGACAAAACTCGCTGGCGCTGTATTTCCTGCGCGCAACTAACAACGACTATTTTATCGACCCTCGTTTCCGCGCCGGTTTCAAACAGCAGCGGGATATCGAGAACGGCGAAATTTTGATTTTCCTCTCTCGCCTTACGGAGAAAAGCCTCCTGTCTTTCACGAACAAGCGGATGGACGATTGCTTCTAGCTTGCTAAAATTAGCCGGATTCTCCCTGAGGATGTTACCCAGTTCAAGACGGTCGACCGTGCCGGAAATGGTCGTGCCCGGAAAGGCGGCTTCGATCATCGGCACGGCTTCGGCTGAATAGAGGTCGTGCACAACCGCATCAGAATCGAGAATCGGTATCCCTTCCGAGGCAAACAGTTTCGCCGTGGTCGTTTTTCCCATTCCGATCGAGCCGGTGAGACCGATGACGATCATCAATGTTTCTCCATATCCTCGATGATGAGGGAACGAAGGGTGTCATCAACTTCCGGCGTTTCGCCGAACCATTTTTTAAAGCCGGGTTTTGCCTGATGAAGGAGCATGCCAAGCCCATCGACCGTCGCAATACCCTGCGTCTGCGCCATCTGGAGGATGGGGGTTCTCAACGGCACATAGACGATATCGGTTACAACAGCACTTGCGGCGAGCGGCGAAAAATCAATCTCGGGCGCTTCCGTTCCGTCCATACCAAGCGATGTCGTGTTCACAAACAACCCGGCGTCCTGCATGACTTCATGAAGCGCGCCCTGAGGATGGGAAAAAACCCGTGCACCGAAACGGTCGGCCATTTCACGGGCACGTTCGACCGTGCGGTTAAGGACATGGATTTCGGCAATGCCGCGGTCCCGCAGCGACTGAACGACGGCCCTGCTTGCACCGCCGGCTCCGAACACCACCGCCCGGTCGGTTTTCTCCCAGCCGGGATGGCGTTCATCGAGATTGGAAACGAAGCCATAGCCATCAGTATTGGTGGCATGCAGCCTGCCCTCTTCCATCCAGACGGTATTGGCTGCACCCAGTTCCTCCGCCAGTTCGTCGGGACTATCCGCCAACTTGTAGGCCACTTCCTTGTGCGGAATTGTGACATTGCCACCCACCGCTGCACCAGGTCCCTGTTCCTTCAGTGCCGTGATGAAATCGGGGAAGTCATCGGGGGCAACCTCAATGGCCTTATAGGAGCCGGGTATCCCGAATTTCTTCAGCCAGTAGGAATGGATGATAGGCGACCGGGAGTGCTTGATCGGATAACCGACAACGAAGGCATTTATAGTTAATGTTTCACGTGAATCAGCCATCGATGACATCCATGTCGCGCAGTTTCATTAAGAGAGGCAGAAGCGGCAGGCCGAGAATGGTGAAATAATCCCCCTCTATCGAAGTAAATAGCTGGATTCCTTCGCCCTCGAGCTGATAGGCACCGACACTGCTCAAGGCCTTCTCACCCACGCGTTGCAGGTGGCGGGAGACGAATTCGGCGCTCAAATTTCGCACCGAAAGCTCGGCACTGGAAATCGTCTGCCATACGACATCACCGCCGCGGGCAAGAACGGCTGCACTGTTCAGGCGATGAACCTTGCCGGATAATGAGAGCAGATGCGCTTCAGCTTCGGCCATAGTTTTTGGCTTGTGGTATACACGGGCACCGAGCGCCATCGTCTGGTCGCATCCAAGAACGAGCGCTTGCGGATGCAGGGCGCTTACCGCGAGCGCCTTGGCCTTGGCCAATTCCAGCGCAACCTCTTCCGGCTTTGCGCCATTTTTTTCCAGCTGCTCATCGAGCGCGCGCTCGTCAATATCCGCCGGGATCGCCGAAAATGTCAGCCCCGCATTGCGCATCAACATCTGACGGGATGCGCTGGACGAGGCGAGGATCAACTCTTGTTTCATCGACTGTCTGCTCCGAATGGTGCGATCCGGATTATCGTGTCCTCGGACGAAGGGCAAGGATTGCCGCGGCCGTTTCCTCTATGGAGCGGCGTGTAACATCGATCAGCGGCCAATTGTTACGGGCACAGAGCGCACGCGCATATTTCAACTCTTCCATGATGGTGGCGCGATCCGTGTAGCGCCCGCTGTCAAATCCACCGGTCGTGCCGAGTTCCCGGTTTTCACGCACCTGCGATATGCGGTCCGAGGTCGCGACAAGACCGACGATCAAAGGACGGGTGGCGGCATAAAGGCTTTCCGGCAACGGCACGTTTGGAACGACCGGTATATTGGCAGTCTTTATGCCTCTGTTGGCGAGATAGATGCTTGTCGGTGTTTTCGACGTCCGACTGATCCCGATGATGACGATATCGGCTTCGTCATAGCTTTCCGGCATTTGCCCGTCATCATGGTCCATCGCAAAATTGAGCGCTTCGATCCGCGCGAAATAATCCGCGTTCAGCGCGTGCTGCGCCCCGACCCGCCGTCTCGAAGGTGCGCCGAGATAGGTCTGGAAAATGCCGATGATCGGTTCGAGGACGTTGACGCACGGCACCCCGATCGCGTGACAGCGCAAATCCAGGAACTCGGCCAGCTGCTGATCCACGATCGTATAAAGAACGATGCCCGGTTCCTTATCGATCAGATCCAACACCTGGGCGAGCTGCTTCTGGTTCCTGATCATCGGATAAACATGTTCCACCGGCATCGAAGCGTGGAACTGCGCCGAGACGGCACGACCGGCCGACATGAGAGTCTCTCCGGTTGAGTCCGAAATCAGGTGCAAATGGAAGAAACTTTTTTTGTTCTCCACGCTGTTTTTCTCTCGCTGTTGATAAACCGGGACAAACTTCCGAATTGTTCCGCGGGCCGAGCCGCCTCGTGGATAAAGTGGGTTTTTTCCACAATCCGCAAGTGGCGTCCTTGCTATCAGGCATGCCTGTGAATTGTCTGGAAACTCTGAACTTGTTCAAATCTGTCCACAGATGATCCACAGGCAACGGCTTCAGAGGATAGAACTTAAACCACTGAAAATATTATATAAATATCTATTATCCCATTTATCGCCATGAAGCGACGAAATGCCTTTTCCAGGTCTTGGCGCTAACACCCGACTGCGGCATATCGACTGGAAAGATTTTAATCCTTGCTACTCACCGACTCTAAGAAATAGAAAATCTTTTAAATCTCTTAGATTTTATTTTTTAGAAGTTGGGTGGCATGAGAGAGCGTAAGGTTTTAAAGGTGTTGAACGGGCAGACGGTCACACCTCCGCCCATATGGCTGATGCGGCAGGCAGGGCGTTACCTTCCGGAGTACAGGGAAACGCGAAAGAACGCCGGCAGTTTCCTCGATCTCTGTTATAATCCCGAACTGGCAACCGAAGTGACCCTTCAGCCCATTCGCCGGTTCGGTCTTGATGCAGCTATCCTCTTTTCCGATATTCTGGTGATACCGGATGGGCTTGATCGCAATGTTTCCTTCAGCGAGGGAAAGGGTCCGGCCATGGATCCGATCGATGTGGATGGCATCGACAGGCTGGATGCGAGCAATGTCATTGCGCATCTTTCGCCCGTTTTCGAAACCGTCTCCCGTTTGCGCCAGACCTTGCCGGATGAGACGACGCTTCTTGGTTTTTGCGGTGCGCCCTGGACGGTTGCAACCTACATGATTGCCGGCCACGGAACGCCTGATCAGGCGCCGGCGCGGTTGTTCGGTTATCGGGAGCCGGCAGCCATGGAGAAGCTTCTTGCCTTGCTGGCTGAGGTTTCCGCCGATTACCTAGTGGCGCAGATTGATGCCGGCGCCGATGCGGTGCAGATTTTCGATTCCTGGGCCGGGGTGCTCGGCGAGAAGGAATTCGAGGAATATGCGGTAAAACCCGTCGCCCGCATCATCGCCTCGGTGCGCGCTCGTCGCCCCTCCGCGAAGATCATCGCCTTTGCCAAGGGGGCCGGTTATCTTTTAAAGGATTATCGCCGCAAAACGGGCGCAGACGCCATCGGGCTCGACTGGTCGGTGCCACTCGGTTTTGCAAGGGACTTGCAGAAGGAAGGCCCGGTACAGGGCAATCTGGACCCCATGCTGATGGTGGCGGGTGGCAAGGCTCTGGAGGACGGTATCGACGCTGTGCTGCAGGCTCTTGGACAGGGCCCGCTGATCTTCAATCTCGGCCATGGCATCACGCCGCAGGCCGATCCGGAAAACGTTGCAAGGCTGGTGCAGCGGGTGCGTGCCAGCGGAGCCGGGGCATGAGCGGCGAGAAGCAGACCTCCGCCCGCTCAGGAAACAGGGCTGCCCTTCGCGCAGGTATGGCGCTCGGTGTCTTTGCCGCTTTTGTCGCGCTGTTATTTTACGCCGATCCTGCAGATCTCTATCTCTGGATCAAGGCGCTTCATATCATCGCGGTGATTTCCTGGATGGCGGCGATTTTTTATCTGCCGCGGCTGTTCATTTACCACACCGATGCACCCACCGGTTCGCAGCAATCCGAAACCTTCAAGGTGATGGAACAGCGGTTGATCAAGGTCATCATGAACCCGGCGATGATGATAAGCTGGATATTGGGGCTTTATCTCGCATGGTCGGTTTATGGTTTTTCCGGCGGCTGGCTACATGCGAAAATCGCGCTGGTGGTGCTTCTGACCATCGCCCATGTCTATTTCACCCGCAGCGCCAAACGGTTCGCCGGGGATGAAAATATCAGGTCTGCCCGTCACTGGCGGTTGATGAACGAGGTTCCGACGGTACTGATGATCCTCATAGTCATACTTGTGGTTGTGAAACCCTTCGGTTAAGAGGTCGCAACGATAAATTTCGCGGAATTCGTGCTTTCCTCTTGCAGTAGCCCTATTCAATCGCTATTTTCGGAACACTCATCTCGTGGCATGTGAATTATTCAGTCATCTGCGGCTTCTCCCTCAGCATCTGATTCGCGAACACGCCCTCCCCCGACATTACATTATCAAACGGTCTTTCCTTCATGGCTGAAATGAAGCTTCAGGAACTTAAGAGCAAATCGCCTACCGACTTGCTAACTTTTGCTGAATCCCTGGAAGTTGAAAATGCGAGCACCATGCGCAAGCAGGAGCTTATGTTCGCAATCCTCAAGGTTCTCGCGAGCCAGGACATCGAAATTATCGGCGAAGGCGTCGTTGAAGTCCTTCAGGACGGTTTCGGCTTTCTACGGTCCGCAAATGCAAATTATCTGCCCGGTCCGGACGATATCTACATTTCGCCCTCGCAAATTCGCCGTTTCTCTCTGAAGACCGGCGATACTGTCGAAGGGCCGATCCGTGGACCCAAGGAAGGCGAACGTTATTTCGCGCTTCTCAAGGTCAACACGATCAATTTTGACGATCCTGAAAAGATCCGTCACAAGGTTCACTTCGATAACCTGACGCCGCTCTATCCGAATGAGCGGTTCAAGATGGAGCTGGAGCTTCCGACATCGAAGGATCTGTCGTCGCGTGTGATCGATCTGGTCGCGCCACTTGGCAAGGGCCAGCGTGGATTGATCGTCGCGCCGCCGCGTACCGGTAAAACTGTTCTTTTGCAGAACATCGCGCATTCCATCACGGCTAACCATCCGGAATGTTACCTGATCGTTCTTCTGATCGACGAACGTCCGGAAGAAGTCACCGACATGCAGCGCTCGGTCAAGGGTGAGGTGGTGTCGTCAACCTTCGACGAACCCGCTGTACGCCACGTCCAGGTCGCCGAAATGGTCATCGAAAAGGCGAAGCGCCTTGTCGAACATGGCCGCGACGTCGTTATCCTGCTCGATTCCATCACCCGCCTCGGCCGAGCCTATAACACGGTCGTTCCGTCTTCCGGCAAGGTCCTGACCGGTGGTGTGGATGCCAACGCGCTGCAGCGGCCGAAGCGTTTCTTCGGTGCCGCACGTAACATCGAAGAAGGTGGTTCGCTGACGATTATCGCGACCGCGCTGATCGACACCGGTAGTCGCATGGACGAAGTCATCTTTGAAGAATTCAAGGGTACGGGTAACTCGGAAATCGTGCTTGACCGTAAGGTCGCTGACAAGCGTATCTTCCCGGCGCTCGATATTCTCAAGTCCGGTACACGTAAGGAAGACTTGCTGGTGCCGCGTCAGGATCTCCAGAAGATTTTCGTGCTTCGCCGCATTCTCGCGCCGATGGGAACGATGGATGCCATCGAATTCCTGATCGACAAGTTGAAGCAGACCAAGACCAATTCGGATTTCTTCGAATCCATGAATACCTGATCCGGAGTTTTACCGGGCCCATCGACAAAGCTTTAAAGCCGCATCCGTTCATTCGGATGCGGCTTGACTGTTTTAACCGAGGTGAATGATGCCAGCTTCCGCCGATACCATTTATGCGCTCTCCAGTGGAGCATTGCCGGCCGGAGTCGCTATTATCAGGATCAGTGGACCTGGCGCATTCGAAGCCTTTGTGACGTTGACCGGTCGTGACCTTCCCGCACCGCGGCAGGTGGCTTTATGTTCGATTCGAAACCGAAACAAAGAGATCATCGACCAGGCACTGATGATCGTTTTCCCTGCACCCAATTCCTTTACAGGTGAGAACTGCATCGAAATCCACAGCCACGGCAGCCGTGCGGTTGTCGCATCAATTTTTGCCGAGCTCGAACTGATCGAAGGATTTCGGCCTGCGGATGCCGGCGAGTTCTCCCGTCGCGCGTTTGAAAACGGCAAGATGGATCTTCTCGAAATCGAAGGTCTGGCGGATCTGTTGCAGGCTGAAACGGAGATGCAGCGGCGGCTGGCGGTTGAGCAGAGCACTGGTAAGCTGTCAGCGCTCTACGATGGCTGGGCAGGCCGGTTGACGCGTGCTCGCGCCCTGATCGAGGCAGAGCTGGATTTCGCCGACGAAGAAGACGTGCCGGATTCGGTTGCCGCGCAGGTGTGGGACGCGATGACGCAACTTCAGAGTGAAATCACCAGCCATCTCCAGAAGGGCGGAAGCAGCGAGATCATTCGTGACGGGTTCAAGGTGGCGCTGGTGGGAGAGCCTAACGCTGGCAAGTCCACACTTCTTAATGCTCTCAGCGGCCGTGACGTTGCTATCGTCACTGACATCGCTGGCACGACCAGAGACGTGCTGAGCGTTGATATTAATCTCGACGGTTACCTGGTCCGCATATTCGATACGGCCGGAATTCGCGAGACGCAGGATGTGGTCGAAAAGGAAGGTGTAAGGCGGGCCGTTCTAACCGCGGAAACCGCAGATCTTATTCTGATATTGCAAGATAATGATTCGACTCCGAAACAATCGGTCGTTTCGCTGGAAAATGCTTGCCATTTGCATTTACGGACAAAAACCGCGATTTCCTCTTCTACAGTTGACGGTGTATTTGATCTTGCCATCTCCGCCAGGGAAGGCGTCGGTCTCGACGAATTGCGTCTATCGATCAAGCGAGAGATTGAAAGCAGGGTTGGTGCAGCACAGACATTGGTCCCTGCCCGCGCCCGTCACAAAAAACGACTTGAAGAGACGCTGAACTATGTTAGTGATGCGCTCAATTCCGAGACCATGGACCTTGCGATAAGGTCGGAATATTTGAGACTCGCAGCAACATCGCTTGGACGTATTACCGGTCGCGTCGATGTGGAAGATTTGCTGGGCGTGATCTTCTCGGAATTCTGCATAGGAAAATGATTCACGTGAAACATTGGCAGCCGTGGCGGTAGTGCTGATGATTTAGGATAAGGCGCAGCGATATGCACCAGTCATTTGATGTCATTGTTATCGGTGGTGGACATGCCGGCAGTGAAGCTGCCGCTGCTGCCGCACGCCATGGCGCAAGAACCGCCCTCGTTACTCACAAACGAGACACGATCGGGGTGATGTCCTGCAATCCGGCGATTGGCGGTCTGGGAAAAGGGCATCTGGTTCGCGAAATTGATGCGCTGGACGGTTTGATGGGTCGCGTGGCCGATGCTGCCGGAATTCAGTTCCGCATGCTTAATCGCAAGAAGGGACCTGCTGTGCGCGGACCGCGTACGCAGGCCGATCGACGGCTTTATCGCGAGGCCATGCAGCGTGAAATCGACACGATTGAAAACCTGAGCATTATTGAAGGCGATGCGTTCGATATTGACATGACCAATGATCGGGTATCTGCCGTTATCATGGCGAACGGTAGCCGGATTCCTTGTGGTGCTGTTGTGTTGACGAGCGGCACTTTTCTACGCGGCCTTATTCATATCGGCTCCGAAAAGATTCCTGCAGGCCGGGTTGGTGAAAAGCCGTCTCTCGGTCTTTCCGAAACACTTGCCCGCCTCGGCCTTGCCATGGGGCGATTGAAGACTGGCACCCCTGCCCGGCTTGATGGTCGCACGATCGATTGGAACGCTGTGGATCGGCAAGCTGCCGATGAAGATCCCGTTCCGTTCTCCTTTATGACGGATCGCATTCTCAATCCACAGATCGAATGCGGCGTAACCCGAACGACGCCGGCCGGACACAAGATCATTCAGGATAATATTCATCTGTCAGCGATGTATTCGGGACAGATTGAAGGTGTTGGCCCGCGCTATTGTCCGTCGATTGAAGACAAGATTACACGCTTCGGTGAACGGGACGGTCACCAGATATTTCTGGAACCAGAAGGCCTTGATGACCACACAATTTATCCAAATGGAATTTCGACGTCGCTTCCTGCCTCAGTTCAGGAGCAGTTTATCCGCACCATTCCCGGCCTTGAGCAAGTCACCATCATTCAGCCCGGCTACGCAATTGAATACGACTATGTCGATCCGCGTGAGCTGAAGCCTTCTCTGGAATGCCGGAAAATTCCGGGATTGTTCCTGGCAGGACAGATCAATGGCACGACGGGTTATGAAGAGGCAGGCGCCCAGGGTCTGGTCGCCGGGTTGAATGCGTCGTTATATGCAGGCAACGCAGACCCAATTCATTTCAGTCGTACCGAATCCTATATCGGCGTGATGATCGACGATCTCACCTCGAAGGGTGTCAGCGAACCCTATCGCATGTTTACGTCGAGAGCCGAATATCGGCTTTCGCTGCGCGTTGACAACGCTGATCTGCGACTTACACCTATTGGTCAGATGGCTGGCATTGTCGATCATGACCGCCAAAAACGCTTCGCAGATTTTATCTCCGATCTGGATCGGGGTCGCGAGCTGATGAAGAGCATTTCCATCAGTCCCTCCCAGGCTGCCAAACAGGGATTGAAACTCAACCAGGACGGTCAGCGTCGTTCGGTTTATGAAATGCTCGCCTACCCCGATATCACGATGGAAACTCTTACCGCTCATTGGCCGGAACTACGGGCGCTTAATACCAAGGTCGCTGAGGTTTTGGAAATCGAAGCGAGTTACGCTGTCTATATGCAGCGCCAAAGCGCGGATATTGTCGATATCAAGCGAGATGAAGACAGAAAAATCCCCAATGATTTCGATTTTCAGTCTTTGTCCGGTCTCTCCAACGAACTGAAACAGAAGCTGGAAAAGGCGCGTCCAGAGAACATTGCCCAAGCTGCCCGTGTTGACGGTATGACACCAGCTGCGATATCGCTGCTTCTCGCACTTCTGCGGAAAGGCTCCGCACCAGGAAGTGAAAAATTGCGCATGCACCAATAGCGAGTCGGACCATGAAGATAAACGGCCAGAGTGTTTCACGTGAAACACAGGAGAGGCTCGAGCATTTCGTCGAGCTTTTCAAGAAGTGGAACAAAACCACAAATCTGGTGGCGCCTTCGACTCTCACTGAGCTCTGGAGCCGGCATGTGGCCGACAGTGCACAGATATTTCAGCTCGCTCCTCAACCGCAAAAATGGATTGATCTGGGAAGCGGCGGCGGTTTTCCGGGCGTCATTACAGCGATTTTTCTCGCGGAACTGGGTGATGGTTGGGTCGATCTGGTGGAGAGCAACAATAAAAAGGCTGCGTTTTTGCGAATTGCGCTGAAGGAAACCGGTGCAAGAGGCGCTGTTCATCCAGTCAGAATTGAAAAAGCGCCTGAAACCGTCAAAAATTGTGATGTGGTTTCTGCAAGAGCCCTCGCTGAGATGGATTTACTTCTCGAATATGTTCACCCGTGGGCGCAGAATAATCCAAATCTTAGGGCGTATTTCAATAAAGGCAGGGATTATGAATCCGAACTGCAGAAAGCGCATGGCCGCTGGCAGTTTGATCTGATAAAACACCAGAGTGCCATTGAGGCAGATTCTGTTGTTCTTGAAATCAGTAACCTCACTAAGAGGCACTGACGAGCTGGTCAGGTGCGGTATGACTTCTGAAAAAAACCGGATTATCGCAGTCGCAAACCAGAAGGGTGGCGTTGGCAAAACAACGACTGCCATCAATCTGGCTACCGCGTTGGCGGCTATTGGTGAGCGTGTGCTGATCATTGATCTCGATCCGCAGGGTAATGCCAGCACAGGGTTGGGAATCGACCGCAAAGAGCGCAAGCTTTCTTCCTATGATCTTCTGGTGGGTGATTATACCGTTGCCGAAGTTGCGGTTCCGACAGCGGTTCCGAACCTCGATATCGTGCCGTCGACGATGGATCTTCTGGGCTTTGAGATGCAGGTTGCGAATGTTGCCAACCGCGTCTTTCTTTTGCGTGCCGCCATGGAGACGCAGGAAGCCAGAGATTATTCGTACATTCTGGTCGATTGCCCGCCCTCTTTCAATCTTTTGACCATGAATGCCATGACCGCCGCCCATTCGGTGCTGGTACCGTTGCAGTGCGAGTTCTTTGCGCTGGAAGGTCTTAGCCAGTTGCTGGATACGGTCAGTCAGATACGCAGCTCCGTAAATCCGCAGCTTGATATTCAGGGTATCGTTTTGACGATGTTCGATGCGCGCAACAATCTTGCGCAGCAGGTGGTTTCCGATGTGCGGACGCATCTGGGAGAAAAGGTTTACCACACTCTCATTCCCCGCAATGTTCGGGTTTCCGAAGCGCCGTCTTATGGTAAACCGGCAATTCTTTATGATCTGAAATGCGCCGGCAGCCAGGCTTATTTGCAATTGGCTTCCGAAGTGATCCAGAGAGAGCGTCTGCGCAAAGCTGCCTGACGTTTTGCCGGACTATATGGAGTAATATCTTATGAGTGATGATCTTTCCAAGCGTCGACTCGGACGCGGTCTTGCGGCGTTGATCGGCGAAATGGATCAGCCTGTGCCGGTGGGTGAACCGCAACGCGCCGTTAGTGCGGATCGCGCCATCCCGATCGAGTTCATCGCTCGCAGCCAGAGAAACCCACGTCGTCACTTTGACGAGAATGAGTTGCAGGATCTCGCCGCATCCATTCGTCAGCACGGGATTGTTCAGCCTGTGGTCGTGCGGACGATTGGCGTCAACCGTTACGAGATAATCGCTGGTGAACGGCGCTGGCGCGCGGCACAGCTGGCCGGTTTCACGGACGTTCCTGTCATCGTTCGGGATGTGGACGACCGCACGGCTCTGGAGCTGGCTATTGTCGAAAACGTGCAGCGTTCCGATCTCAATCCGCTTGAAGAAGCCATGGGCTATGAGCAGTTGATCGCCGAACATGGCTACACCCAGAACGACCTCGGTGAAATCATCGGCAAGAGCCGAAGCCATGTTGCAAACAGCCTTCGTCTTCTGAAACTACCCGATCCGGTTCGGGACATGTTGGCGGATGGTTCGCTTTCCGCTGGCCATGCGCGCGCGCTTGTTTCCACTTCCGATCCGTCAGGTCTGGCTCGAACTATCGTTTCCAAGGGTCTTTCGGTGCGTGATGCCGAGCGCCTGGCGCAAAACGACATCAAGTCGCAGGGTGACGTCTTGGAGAAGCGGCCTTCGGCTGAGAAGGATTCCGATACGGTTGCGCTTGAACGCAGCCTGTCGGATGCTCTCGGTCTGGACGTGAAGATCAGCCACAAAGGCGGATCGGGACAGATCCGCATCGGATACCGCACGCTTGAGCAGCTGGAAGCCGTGTGCCGGCTTCTGGAGCAAAAATAAGCAAGTATCTGTTTTAATTGATAAAATACCCGCGTTTGGCGGGTATTTTTATGCCGTGGTTCTCAAAAGTCGATGGCGCGGCCGTTTATTTCGTAGTCACCGAAACGAACGGGTTCAGCACCGCCGCGACCGCCGGTTTCCTGCGGCAATTGAAGATCCGCCTGTTGTTTGCGCCGTTCTTCCGCTTCCTTCAACGCACGTTCCGCCGCCGGCGAAAGCCGCTTGAGCATTTCCGCGCCGTTGTCATTAACCGCATCCTGCATGAGTAATCCTCCCTATGACGGGATATTGAAATATGTTTGCCGTTCACCAGATTATATAAACAGATGGGCTTTATAAACCCCGGAATATTCCCTGAATGGTGACAAGGAGAATTTGACATATGAACATGATGCGCACGGCAATGCTTCTGGCCTTCATGACGGCATTGTTCATGGGTGTCGGTTTTCTGATCGGCGGTAAGGGCGGCATGATGATTGCCTTGCTTATTGCCGCTGGTATGAATCTTTTCTCCTACTGGAATTCGGACAAGATGGTCCTCTCGGCCTATCGTGCACGCGAGATCGATGAGGCGAATGCGCCTGAATTTTTCCACATGATCCGCGATCTCTCGCATAATGCCGATCTTCCGATGCCCAAGGTTTATATTTATGACAGCCCGCAGCCAAACGCCTTCGCGACGGGAAGAAATCCGCAGAATGCCGCTGTCGCCGCCTCGACCGGCCTGCTGGAGCGCCTCACCCCTGAAGAAGTGGCTGGTGTCATGGCGCATGAGCTGGCCCATGTGCAGAACCGCGATACGCTGACGATGACTGTGACCGCGACGCTGGCAGGCGCCATCTCCATGCTTGGCAACTTCGCGTTTTTCTTTGGTGGCAATCGTGAAAACAACAATAATCCGCTGGGCTTTATCGGCGTACTGGTTGCGATGATCGTGGCGCCGCTTGCCGCGATGCTGGTGCAGATGGCCATCAGCCGTACCCGGGAATATTCTGCCGACCGGCGGGGCGCGGAAATTTGCGGCAATCCGCTCTGGCTCGCTTCGGCACTGCAGAAAATTTCAGGCATGGCACAGAGCATTCATAATGAGGATGCGGAGCGTAACCCAGCGACGGCGCATATGTTCATCATCAATCCCCTGTCCGGTGAGCGCATGGACAACCTGTTTTCCACGCATCCGAATACGGAAAACCGGGTGGCCGCACTTCACGCCATGGCACAGGAGTTTTCCCCGCGAGGATCGACGCCAGCGCCATCGAGTGATAGACCTCAGCGCAAATCAGGCTCCGTTCCCAATACGGGCTGGGGACGAGGCAAAGAAAACGAGCGCAAGGGACCGTGGTCTTGACATCCGATACTCAAAATAAGCCGTCGCGGTCTAAAAAACCGGGACAGGACCATGCAAGGGGCCGCGAAGACGGCCCTTCGTCTTTCCAGGATAAACCCGGCCTTTCTGCACGCGTTGCCGCAACCCGCATTCTGGCCGCCGTTCTGGAAAAGAAAACATCGCTGGACGGTATGCTGGACAGCGAAAACGGCAATCCCGTCTATCGCGCGCTATCCCTTGCGGACCGGGCGCTGGTGAGAGCGATCGTCAACAGCGCGCTTCGCCACCTTCCGCGTATCGAAGCGGCTTTGTCGATGCTGCTTGACGGACCGTTGCCGCAGGGCGCCCGGTCGCTTCATCACGTCCTTGTCGTTGGCGCAGCGCAAGTGCTTCATCTCGATGTCCCCGATCATTCTGCGGTCGATCTTGCCGTGGAACAGGCCCATCGCGACCCGCGTAACAGGCGTTTTGCCAAGCTGGTGAATGCCGTTCTCAGGCGATTGGGCCGGGAAAAAGCAGAAATCGAAAAGGCGATCGCGGATGTGCCCGTGCTGCCGGACTGGTTCTACGCTCGGCTTGTTTCGGCTTACGGAGATGAGGTTGCCAAACGGATTTCCGAAGCGCAGCTGACGCCAGCTTCCATCGATCTCACGGTGAAGACTGATCCCGCTGTCTGGGCGGAAAAGCTTGGCGGTACGGTTTTGCCGAATGGCAGTGTCCGTCTCGGTGAATTCGAAGGCCAGATTCCCTCGCTTGAAGGCTTTACCGAGGGTGCCTGGTGGGTTCAGGATCTCGCGGCCAGCATGCCTGTGAAGCTGATGGGCGATATTTCCGGCAAACGTGTTGCAGATCTTTGTGCAGCTCCGGGCGGCAAGACCGCCCAGCTCGCGCTTGCCGGCGCGAAGGTGACTGCCCTGGACCAGTCCGGCAATCGTCTTCGACGCCTCAGGGAAAATCTCGACCGGCTTGGTCTTCACGCCGAAACCGTTGAAGCCAATATGCTGAAGTACCAGCCGGAACAGCTTTTCGACGCCGTTCTTCTGGATGCCCCCTGCTCGTCTACCGGCACGTTGCGTAAACATCCCGATGTCTGCTGGACGAAGGACGAGAATGATATTGCCAAGCTTGCCGCTCTTCAGGGGCAGATGTTGCGACACGCGCTCACGCTGGTGGGGGCCGGTGGCATTGTGGTGTTTTCCAATTGCTCGCTCGATCCCTCTGAAGGCGAAGCGATGATTGCGCAGGTCCTGGCGGAAAGCCCGGACTTTGAGCGTGTTGCCGTTCGCAAGGAAGATTGGCCGGGAATGGAAGCGGCCGTCACTGCCGAAGGCGATCTTCGTACAACGCCGGATATGTTCGGCGGCATCGACGGGTTTTTTAGCAGTGTCTTGCGTAAGAAGTAGAAAAAAGCCAAGCTTCCGCGAATCATTGGATAATTGCCGATACGTTCCGATCATCACGGTTCACTCATAAAAACAAAACATGTGAAACGGGAAACACAGCTTGTCAGGGTCCTTTGCAGGCAGCATCAATGCCGCCGGTCTTCTCTCGCGGATGGCGTATCGTCATCTGTGTGTGGGCCTTGCTCCTTTGCGCCTGGGCATATCCCGGTTTGCCAATCGCGTTCCCGATGGTCTCGTGGCGGCGCCGACTGATCTGAGGGCAATCGATCCGTATTTCGCCGAGGAATTGCTGCGGGGCCGGATTGCGCTCGCCGGCCGCGTCGTCGAAACTGGCGGTCTATCGCCATTTCAGGTGGACTATCCCTCGCTGGTTTTTGAAGAGCGGCTGCATGCATTCGGCTGGCTGCGGCATATCCGTTCCGACAGATCGAGTGAGGCCAGCAAGCGGGCGCGCCGTATCGTCGCCGAATGGATGACTATTCATGGCAAGCGGATTGCGGGGATCGCCTGGTCTCCGGAGATCGCGGCACAGAGGCTGATTGCCTGGCTGTCCCATTCTCCCGTCGTTTTACATGAGGCCGACGCGGGTTTTTATCGCCGTTTCCTCAAAAGTCTTGCGTTTCATGTGCGTTATCTCGACAGGATCGTCAAACATGCGCCGGATGGCGAAGCGAGGCTGCGGATCAGGATTGCGCTGGCCGTCGCGTCCATCGCCATGCCGACCCGCCTGTCCCATATTACTCGACACGGAATGAAGCTGGCGCAGGAAATGGAACGCCAGATTCTTCCAGATGGCGGGCATGTTTCCCGCAATCCGCGGGTCATGCTGGATTTGCTGCTCGATCTTTTGCCGCTTAGGCAAAGCTACATCAATCTCGGTCACGATCTGCCCTCGGGGCTGGTGCCGGCGATTGACAGGATGTTTCCGGCCATCCGGTTTTTCCGCCATCAGGGCGGCGATCTGGCGCTGTTCAATGGTGCCACCGCCACGCTTGCCAATGAACTTGTGTCGGTACTTCGTTATGATGAGACAGCCGGCCGGCCGTCCAAAATGCTGCCGGATGTCAATTATCATCGTCTTGCAACCGATGAGACGGTCATCATCGTGGATACTGGTCATCCAGGCTCGGCGGAGCTTTCGCGTAACGCCCATTCGGGCTGCCTGTCCTTTGAGATGTCCTGTGGCAAGAGCCGGTTCATCGTCAATTCGGGCTTCCCGAAAAACGCAGCACCCGAATATCAGCGGGCGAGCCGCTCAACGGCGGCCCATTCGACAGTCACGCTCGCCGACACGTCGTCTTGCAGACTATCCCGCTCGAGACTGCTCGGGCCGATCATGGTTTCCGGTGTCAGTCAGGTGGAGAGCCGCCGCGGAACGGATGCAAATGGCAATGATGTCCTTTGGGCGTCGCATGACGGTTATTTGCAGAATTTCGGTTGCTATCACGATCGGGAAATTGAGCTGAATGTTGCCGGTACGAAGATAAAGGGCCGTGATCTGCTTCGGGCGGACGAGAATGTGGTGAAGGCGCAATTGCAATCCATATCGGCGGTATCGCGGTTCCATATCCATCCCCACATCCAGCTTTACCAACAGGACGAGGAGTCGGTTTATCTGGAGGCAGCGGATGGAACCAACTGGCTGTTTTCTGCGCCGGGACTGGAGCTTTTCGTGACCGAGGATGTTTTTATGGCGGATGCATCCGGCATGCGGCCTTCGCAGCAGATCGAGCTGCCGTTCAATCTGGCGAACACTCGGGAAATCCGCTGGATCATCGAACGCAAGGCGTAGAGGATTCCTGGCGAGTTTCAGGCAAAAACCGCCATAGTTTTCGCCGTTCCGCGTCCCCGCTGTTTATTAATATGGCAAGCTGTGTTAACGCGGCGGCAATTGCTGGATCAATCCCAGTCCAGCCTGTCCTCCCCGTTAAACGGAGTATGCCCGATGGCTGTCGTTTCCAAAAAAATCCCCGCTCCCAATAAAGTCAAAATCCGTACAGCCCTTCTTTCCGTTTCTGACAAGACGGACATTATCGAGCTGGCAACTGTCCTGTCCAAGCTTGGCGTCAAGCTGCTGTCGACGGGCGGCACGGCAAAGGCCATCGCTGACGCGGGATTGCCGGTAACGGATGTTTCCGATGTGACGAATTTCCCGGAAATCATGGATGGTCGCGTCAAGACCCTGCATCCCAACGTGCATGGTGGACTTCTGGCTATCCGGGATGATGCTGATCACGTCGAGGCAATGAAGGCTCACGGTATCGAGGCGATCGATCTCTCCGTCATCAATCTCTATCCCTTCGAGGAAGTTCGCGCCAAGGGTGGCGACTACCCCACGACGGTCGAGAATATCGATATTGGCGGCCCGGCAATGATCCGCGCTTCGGCCAAGAACCATGCTTATGTCACTGTTGTCACCGATCCGTCCGACTACCCTGCGCTCGTGGAAGCCCTGCAGGCCGATGACGGTCAGACCTCCTACGCGCTGCGCCAGACCTTCGCCGCCAAGGCATATGCCCGCACCTCCGCTTATGATGCGGTGATTTCCAACTGGTTTGCTGAGGCGCTGGCGATCGAGACGCCGGATTATCGTGCCATCGGCGGTGCGCTGAAGGAAAAGATGCGTTACGGCGAGAACCCGCACCAGAGCGCCGGTTTTTACCTGACTGGCGAAAAGCGCCCCGGTGTTTCCACGGCGACGCTTCTTCAGGGCAAGCAGCTTTCCTATAACAACATCAATGATACGGATGCAGCCTACGAGCTGGTAGCGGAATTCCTGCCGGAAAATGCGCCGGCTGTAGCGATCATCAAACACGCCAACCCCTGTGGTGTTGCGACGGGTCCCACACTTGCAGAAGCCTACCGGCGCGCGCTGGCATGCGATTCCGTTTCAGCCTTCGGCGGCGTCATCGCCTTGAACCGCACGCTCGATGCGGAAACGGCAGAAGAGATCGTCAAGCTCTTCACCGAAGTCATCATTGCACCTGATGTGACGGAAGAGGCAAAGTCCATTATCGCCCGCAAGCCCAATCTGCGCCTGCTGGCAGCCGGTGGCCTGCCAGATCCGCGCGCGGCCGGCATTACGGCCAAGACGGTTTCCGGCGGTCTTCTGGTTCAGAGCCGTGACAACGGCATGGTCGAGGATCTGGAACTGAAGGTGGTCACCAAGCGTGTGCCGACACCTCAGGAACTTGAAGACATGAAGTTCGCCTTCAAGATTGCCAAGCACGTGAAGTCCAATGCGGTGATCTATGCCAAGGACGGCCAGACGGCAGGTATCGGCGCCGGACAGATGAGCCGGGTGGATTCCGCCCGTATCGCCGCCCAGAAGGCGGAAGATGCGGCCAAGGCGCTCGGCCTTGTTGAGCCGCTGACGCGCGGCTCTGCCGTGGCTTCTGAAGCGTTTTATCCCTTCGCCGATGGTTTGCTTGCAGCTATTGCAGCAGGTGCCACCGCAGTCATTCAGCCTGGCGGTTCCATGCGCGATCAGGACGTGATCGATGCGGCCAATGCGCACAATGTGGCGATGGTCTTTACCGGCATGCGTCACTTCCGCCATTAAGCAGAAACGGCGCAGAGAATTTAAAAGGCCCGGAAAGTGATTTCCGGGCCTTTTGTTTCACGTGGGACAGTCTGATGCACTTATTGGAAGAGGGTCAGGTAACCGCGCCCACCTGCCACGGCACAAATTCATTGTCGCCGTAGTCGTAAATCTCGCTGACGGTCTTGTCTCCCGAAGCGACCGCGAGAATGTGTTCGAAAATTCGTTTGCCGGATTCCTCGATGGTTTCCGCGCCGGTAACGATCTCGCCGCAGTTGAGGTCCATGTCTTCCTTCATGTGCTCGTACATTTCGGAATTGGTGGCGATCTTGATGCAGGGTGCCGGCTTGAACCCCGATACAGAGCCGCGGCCGGTGGTGAAACAGATGACGTTACAGCCGCCGGCGACCTGGCCGGTGACGGCAACAGGATCGTAGCCGGGCGTATCCATGAAGACGAAGCCCTGTTCGGTAACGGTTTCCGCAAATTCGTAGACCGCCTTAAGTGGCATGGAGCCGCCTTTGGCCACTGCGCCCAGCGATTTTTCCAGAATGGTGGTCAGTCCACCTAGCTTGTTGCCGTGGGATGGGTTGTTGTTCAGCTCATCGCCGTTGCGAGCGGTATAATCCCGCCACCAGTCGATGCGCTGCAACAGCTTTTCGGCAACCGCAGGCGTGACGGCTCGCTTCGTCAGCAGGTGTTCAGCGCCGTAAATCTCCGGCGTTTCGGCAAGAACCGTTGTGCCGCCGTTGCGCACGATGAGGTCGGATGCATATCCCAGCGCCGGGTTTGCCGATATTCCTGAGTAACCATCCGAACCGCCGCATTCCAGCGCGACTTTCAGTTTCGAAAGCGGCTGTTCAGTGCGCTGGGCAGCATTGACCATCGGCAGCATCGCCTTGATCTCGGCAATGGCGGCATCGATCGTTTTGCGTGTGCCGCCGTGCTGCTGGATCGTCATGGTGCGCAGCCGTTCGCCCTCCTCCATCTTGTAGTGTTCGAGGATGGGGGCGATCTGGTTGGTTTCACAGCCGAGGCCGATCAGCAGAATACCGCCGAAATTCGGGTGGCGGGCATAACCCTGAATGGTGCGGATCAGAAGACGATAACCTTCCGATTTCGTATTGAGCGCGCAGCCGCCGCCATGGGTCAGTGCCACAACGCCGTCGACATTGTCGAACCCTTCAAGGCCGCCCTGCTTGTTGAAATAATCGGCGATGTAACGCGACACGGTGGCGGAACAGTTCACGGATGCGATGACGCCAATATAGTTGCGTGTGCCAACGCCACCGAGACCCCGGTCAAAACCCATGAAGGTCCGGCGCTCGCCCTCGGGCAGCATGCCTTTTTCCTCGATATCGACACTGAACTGATGCGTGTGTTCGGAAGGCACCATGGCGAGATTGTGCAGATGCACGTGCCGGCCAGGCTCGATATCCTGTGTCGCGATGCCGATCACCTGACCGTATTTCAGGACCTCGTCTCCGGATCTGATAAACGTCAGGGCCACCTTGTGGCCGCGTCCGATCAGCTCGCGGGCTGTCAGATCGCCTCTGCCCGTCGCACCACCGGCGGGTATCGACCGGCGTGCCACCGCGACATTGTCGTTGGCGTTCAGCAAAATGGTTGCCTCGGAATTCTCACTCACGGGTTTTTCTCCTCCCCGGTACATTGCCTGCTATGTTTTGAATTCAGCCGTCTACCCAGCGTCTCTTGGAACCTTCCAGATGGGTATGCATGGCCGCCTGCGCCAGCAGCGGATCTTTCAACTCAAGGGCCGCCAGAATTGCTTCGTGCTCCTGAAGGGCGTGGGTCCAGGTATCGCGATCCTCAAATTTCACGCGCAATTGTGCCGAAATCGGGCTGTGGCGCTCATCGAAGAGGTTTGCCACCAGCCGGGCCAGAACACTGTTGCCGGATTGTTCGGCAATGGTGACGTGGAAAAGCCGGTCCTGATCGAGAGGTTTGCGCGCGGCCTCGATTTCCTGCTGCATCGTATTGAGAATCTGGCGAAGGCTTGCAATCGTTTCATCGGTCATGCGGCTCGCCGCCAGTACGATTGTCGCGCCTTCCAGCGCTGCGCGCGCCTGCATCAGTTCGGACGGGCTGTCGCCCAAGGATTTGGTGTTGTGGGTTGTCTGAAGGGCCTCGGCGGAGACATAGACACCGGAACCCATGCGGATTTCGACGGTGTTGTCGATTTCAAGCGCAATCAGTGCCTCGCGCAGTGACGGTCTCGAAACCCCAAGCTTCTGTGCCAGTTCCCGTTCGGCGGGAAGTCGCGTTCCGGGCAGAAACTCTCCCAGATCGATCAGCTCGCGTATCTGGTCCGCAATCTGCTGATAAAGCCTGCGTGGTTCCGCTATTTTGGCCTGACCATTCATGTGTTTTCTGACGAACCTTGTCTGTTATCTGAATTTGGCCTTACCGTAGCGGCAAGCGCATCAATACGCAAGAAATTACTTAAATACATGAATTTACAATATTATTTCAATAAGTTTTTCGAGATGATTTTGCATGTATCAGAAGCGGGACTCAAATTTTGGGCTAATTGGCTTGACCATTTTAAAAAACCGGCCTAACCATTTGGCTCATTATTGCCCCCCGGTGGAGCGGGGAGCGCGGGTGGAGGTTTCTTGATGTCGCAGGGCGCATCGACAATTCGAGGCGATTTTTCGCCTGAGGAGACGGCGCGCGGCCTTGGTTCAGGCCTCCTGCGTCTCGAAAACATCAGCAAGGAATTTCCGGGCGTCAAAGCGTTGTCGAATGTGCATTTCGACTTGCGCAGCGGCGAGGTTCACGCTGTCTGCGGCGAGAACGGTGCCGGAAAATCCACCCTGATGAAAATCATCAGCGGCGTTTACCAGCCAAGCGACGGAACCATCTTGCACAAGGGCGTCAAAGTGCAATATGCATCGCCGCTGGAATCCGAAGCCGCCGGCATCGCCATCATCCATCAGGAACTCAACCTCGTTCCGCATCTTTCCGTTGCCGAGAACATCTATCTCGCCCGCGAGCCGCGCCGTGGTTTCCTCGTCGACCGCAAGAAGCTGCGGCTTGATGCAAAGCGCTGTCTCGATCGGCTCGGCGTCGATATCGACCCTGACCAGATTGTCCGCGGCCTCTCGGTCGCTCAATGTCAGATGGTGGAAATTGCCAAGGCGCTTTCCCTGGATGCTGAAGTCCTCATCATGGACGAGCCGACCTCCTCGCTGACCGAGCAGGAAACGCGGCTGTTGTTCAAGGTGATCCGCGATCTCAAGGCTTCTGGCGTCGGTATCGTCTATATTTCCCACCGGCTCGATGAAATGGCCGAAATCGTCGACCGCGTTACGGTTCTGCGGGACGGACGCTATATTTCGACCGACGATTTTGCGTCGATCACCGTTGACGATATCGTCACGCGCATGGTCGGGCGTTCGCTGGAGGAGAAGTTCCCGGAACGCACGTCGCGCCCTACGGACGACGTTATTTTCTCGGTGGAAGGGCTGACGCGCAAGGGTGTGTTCCACGATGTCGGTTTTTCGCTGCGGCGCGGTGAGATTCTCGGCTTTGCCGGACTGATGGGTGCGGGTCGCACGGAAGTCGCACGGGCGATCTTCGGAGCCGATCCTCTGGATGCTGGCAAGGTCGTTTTCAACGGGCGTGAGCTTTCGATCAGTTCCCCGCGCGATGCCATCGAAGAGGGTATCGCTTATCTCTCCGAAGACCGCAAAAGCGATGGTCTTGCCATCAAGATGTCGGTTGCGGCCAATACGACGCTTGCCAATATCGGCGAGGTCTCCAACCGCTTCGGGCTGATTGACTTCAAGAAGCACGACGATGTCGCCAGACGTTACGTCGATCTCCTGAACATCCGTACCCCTTCGATCGAACAGACGGTGCGGCTGCTTTCAGGCGGCAATCAGCAGAAAATCATCATTGGCAAATGGCTGTTCCGGCAGTCGCGCGTGCTGTTTTTCGACGAGCCGACGCGCGGCATCGATGTCGGCGCAAAATTCGCGATCTACAAGATCATGGACGAGCTGGCTGCACAGGGCATCGGCGTCATTCTCATCAGTTCGGAACTGCCGGAAATTCTGGGATTGACGGATCGTATCGCCGTTTTCCACCAGGGCCGGATCACGGGCGTGCTTGAGACCGCCAAGACCAATCAGGAAGAAATCATGCGGTACGCGTCCGGTTACGGCCGGGCCGCGCAGTGAGGAACGACATGGCTAATATTGCAGAACCCAAGAAGAGCTTCGCTTTCAGCGACCGCCAGAAGGACATAATCCAGAAGTTTGCGGCTCTTGGCAGTCTCGTTGTGCTGGTTATGGTGTTTTCCGCCACAAGCAGCGCCTTCTTCTCCGTCAACAATGCCATGACCATTGCGCTTCAGGTGACCTCCATCGCCCTTCTCGGCATTGGTGCGACCTGCGTCATCATCACCGGCGGCATCGATCTTTCAGTTGGTTCGGTGCTTGCTCTGGCCGGTGTCGTTGCTGCGCTTGCGGTGAAGGAGTTGGGTATGCCGGTGCCGGTCGGCATGCTGCTCGGCATTCTGACGGGGTCGCTTTGCGGTCTTATCAATGGCCTCATGGTCACGCGCTTCAAGCTGCCGCCCTTCATCGCCACGCTCGGCATGATGTTGATCGCCCGTGGTGTGGCGCTGCAGATCACCGGCGCGCGGGCGGTTTCCGGCCTCGGCGAATCCTTCGGTGAACTCGGCAACGGCGCCCTCTTCCGCATCGTCAATATCGGTGATGACGGTTTTCCGAACGTGGTGTTTCCGGGCATTCCCTACCCCGTCATCCTGATGGTGGTGATTGCGCTTGCGGTTTCCTTCATGCTCAACCGCTCCATCCTCGGCCGTCACATCTACGCCGTCGGTTCGAATGCGGATGCTGCGCGTCTGTCCGGCGTGAACGTCGCACGCGTCACCAATTTCACCTATATCCTGTCCGGTACACTCGCCGGGTTGACGGGTTGCGTGCTGATGTCGCGCCTCGTTACAGCCCAGCCGAATGAGGGCGTGATGTATGAGCTGGATGCCATTGCCAGCGCCGTTATCGGCGGCACATCGCTCATCGGCGGCGTGGGTACGATTTCGGGCACGGCCATCGGCGCCTTCGTCATCGGCATCCTGCGCAACGGTCTCAATATGAATGGCGTCTCCGCCTTCACGCAACAGATCATCATCGGCCTTGTCATTCTGGTCACCGTCTGGATCGACCAGCTGCGCAACCGCCGCTGATACAGGGCTGCGGACCCTATCCGCAAACAAGATCGGCACGGGAGGCCCGGTATGCCGACATCACGGAGGAAGAAATGAACAAGCTTACGACCGCCCTTCTGACATCCGCAATCGCGCTGTGGAGCGTCTCCACCGTGCAGGCCGGCGAAATCGCCGTCATCGTCAAGACCGTCAACTCCACCTTCTGGCAGAACGTTCAGAAGGGTGCCGACGCGGCGATGAAGGACTCTGCCGGCAACACCATGACCTTCCAGGGTCCGGCTTCTGAATCGGCCATCGCCGATCAGGTCAACATGGTTGAAAACGCCGTAAACCGTAAGGTTTCGGGTATCGTTCTTGCTCCTTCCGATCCTGATGCGCTGGTTCCGGCTGTCAAGAAAGCCTGGGAAGCCCGCATTCCCGTGGTTCTGATCGACTCGCAGCTCGCCAAGGGTTCCGAGCAATATTACCAGTCCTTCCTGGCGACCGATAACAAGAAAGCCGGCGAACTGGCTGCTCAGGCGCTGATCGACAAGGTTGGCAAGGAAGGCAAGATCGCCGTGATGTCCTACGTCGCCGGTGCCGGCTCGGAAATCGGCCGCGTCGGTGGTTTCACCGACTATATCCAAATGCATTCCAACCTTAAGATCGTAGGTCCGTTCTATTCGCAGTCGCAGATGGCGACGGCGCTGAACCAGACAACCGACGTCCTGGCCGCTAATTCCGATCTCAAGGGCATCTTCGGCGCCAACGAACCCACCGCAATTGGTGTAGGCCGCGCACTTGCCCAGACTGGCAAGGCTGGCAAGGTTGTCGGCATCGGCTTTGACGGTAACCAGGACCTTCAGGGCTTCGTCAAGGACGGCACGCTGGCCGGGATCGTCGTTCAGGGTTCGTATCAGATGGGCGAAAAGGGCATCCAGACCGTTTCCAAGCTCATCGGCAAGGAAAAGGTCGAGAAGTTCGTCGACACCGGCGTTGTTGTTGTCACCAAGGACAATATCGAGAAGCCGGAAGCCAAGAACGTTCTTTATTAATGCATGAGGCGCGCCGCTTTCTAAGCGGCGCGCCTCACAAATTTTAGAAGCGGGATTTCAGTCAATACCGCATACGGTTTTCACCATCCGCTCTACCGAAAAATTCAGGACGCCCTTGCGATGAAAGTCTCCGATACACGTAAATTGCCGCGCCGCGCCGTTGAAGTCACGGTCATGGGCCTTGGTTGCGCCCAGATGGGTAATCTCTACCGCATCACGCCCTACGAGGAATCCAAAGGCGCGTTCGACAAGGCATGGGAAAGCGGCATTCGTTATTTCGATACCGCACCTTTTTACGGTTACACGCGTTCGGAGCGTCGTCTTGGAACCATGGTGACGGAGCATGACCGAAGCGAATACACCCTCTCCACCAAGGTCGGTCGCGTCATGGTTCCCGATGAAACTGTGGGCCCGGAAGAGGACGCCTACATTGCGCCGCTGCCTTTCCGCCCGGTCTATGATTATTCCTATGACGGTATCCTGCGCTCCTTCGAAGCGAGCCAGCAGCGGCTCGGCGTTCTGAAGCCGGATATTCTCTATGTGCACGATATCGGCTCTTTCACGCATGGCGAAAAGCACCAGCACTACTGGGAGCAGCTGACCACCGGCGGCGGCTTCCGGGCACTCGGCAAGCTGCGCGAGGAAGGGTCGACGGGCGCTATCGGTCTCGGCGTCAACGAGTGGGAAATTGTCGGCGACGCCATGGATGTTTTCGACATCGACGTTGCCATGCTTGCCGGCCGTTACACGCTTCTGGAGCAGCAGAGCCTTGCCTTCATGAACCGCTGCGCGGAAACCGGCGTTGCGATCGTGGTCGCCGGTGCTTTCAATTCAGGTATTCTGGCAGGCAACCGCAAATTCAACTATGCCGATGCGCCTGCCGACATCATCACGCGGGTAGATGCGCTTCAGGGCGTTTGTGACGACGTTGGTGTTTCATTGCAGGCGGCTGCGCTGCAGTTTCCGCTCGGGCATCCGGCTTCGGTCACGGTCGTATCCGGCGCGCGCAATGCGCAGCAACTTGCCGCAAACATCGAATGGTTCGAACAGGCTGTTCCGGACGAATTCTGGTCGGAGCTGCAAAAGCGTGGCCTGATTTCCGAAGGCGCACCTGTGCCTGGTACAAAGGCCTGAAGCGATGATCATCGATGCCCACCAGCATTTCTGGCTGATGAAGGATCGTGCCGGGCAATGGCCGCCACCGTCTCTGGCTGCCATCTACCGGGATTTTCTTCCGCAGGATCTGTCCCCTCTGCTGGCAAAGGCCGGAGTTTCCGGCACGGTGCTAGTGCAGACGATGGAAAGTGCGGCCGATACGGATTTCATGCTCGATCTGGCTGGCAGCACCGATTTCATCAAGGGCGTGGTCGGCTGGGTGGACATGAAGTCCGCGGATGCTGCGGCGGAAATCGCCCGGCGGGCAAAACATTCGGCCTTCAAGGGCGTACGGCCGATGCTGCAAGGCATGGACGATGTGACCTGGATCGACGATCCCGCGCTCGATGCCGCCGTGGATGCGCTGGTGAAACATGCACTGGTGTTCGATGCGCTGGTCCTGCCGCCGCATCTGTCGCATCTTCTCGCCTTCGCGCGCCGCCATCCGCAATTGCCTGTCGTCATCGATCACGGGGCGAAGCCGCTTATCGCCACGGGCCAATATGGCGACTGGCGCAGGGACATGGCAGCTTTGGCGGCCCTTCCCAACCTCCATTGCAAGCTGTCCGGCCTGTTGACCGAGCGTGGCGAGCAGAGACCGGAAGCCGTCAGGCCCTACGCCGAAACCATTCTGGAACTGTTCGGTGGCGAACGCGTGATCTTCGGCAGCGACTGGCCGGTATTGCGGCTGGCTGGCGACTATCAGGGATGGCTGGACTTCTGCCGCGAAATCGTGCCTGAGCACAACCATGCGGCCGTCTTTGGCGGCAACGCCGTTCGTTTTTATTCCCTTCCCAACAGGTGATGCATGCTGGCGATTTTCTGCGAGACCCCCGGTCAACTTGTCCCCAAGGAACTACCAAAGCCCGCCCGTGGTGAAGGTGAAGTGCTGGTGCGTATTCGTCGCATTGGTGTCTGCGGCACGGACCTGCATATTTTTACCGGTAATCAGCCCTATCTCTCCTATCCGCGCATCATGGGCCACGAGCTTTCCGGCACGGTGGAAGAGGCGCCGGAAGGCAGCCATCTTTCGGCGGGCGATGTGGTTACCGTCATACCCTATATTTCCTGTGGTGAGTGCAGCGCCTGCCGTAAAGGAAAGAGCAATTGCTGCCGCAACATCGGCGTGCTCGGCGTTCATCGCGATGGCGGCATGGTCGAATATCTGAGCGTTCCGCAGCAATTCGTGCTGAAGGCGGAGGGCTTGAGCCTCGATCAGGCGGCAATGACCGAATTTCTGGCGATTGGCGCGCATGCCGTGCGTCGTGGGTCGGTGGAAAAGGGTCAGAAGGTCCTGATCGTCGGTGCCGGTCCGATCGGCATGGCGGTTGCGGTTTTCGCCGTTCTCGATGGCGGTGAGGTGACGATGATTGACGGGCGCATCGACCGGCTGGATTTCTGCAAGGGCCATCTCGGCGTTGCCCATACGGTGACGCTTGGCGAGGGCGACAAGGATCGCCTGTCGGATATCACCGACGGCGATTTCTTCGATGCCGTTTTTGATGCGACCGGTAATCCTAAAGCCATGGAGCGTGGCTTTTCCTTCGTCGGCCACGGTGGTTCCTATGTGCTGGTTTCCATCGTTGCCAGCGATATCTCCTTCAACGATCCGGAGTTTCACAAGCGCGAAACCACGCTGCTCGGCAGCCGCAATGCCACGCCGGAGGATTTCGAGCGGGTGTTGCAGGCGCTGCGGGAAGGCAAGGTGCCGGACGCACTCATCACTCACCGCATGACACTTGCCGATGTGCCTTCCAAATTCGCCGGGCTGACCGATCCGAAAGCCGGAGTCATCAAGGGCATGGTGGAGGTCGCATGACGACCGACACACCCATCCTGCAATTCGGTACCAGCCGCTTTCTTCTGGCGCATGCGGATTTGTTCATTTCGCAGGCGCTGGAAAAAGGCGAGGCCCTCGGGCGCATCGCAATCGTCCAGACGACGGGCAATGCGGAGAGCCTGAAGCGTGTGGCAGCGTTGAACGATGGCATGCCCTATCCGGTGCGCATTCGCGGTATTCGCGACGGGCAAGAGGTGGATGAGGAAATTCCAGGCAAGGCTGTCGCGCGCGCGCTGACGGCGGCGGCCGACTGGGCCGAGGTGCGGCGCATCGCCTGCGGGGCTGAGGTCATTTTGTCCAATACGGGTGACCGCGGTTATGAGCTGGATTCGTTCGACGGACCGGGTCTTGCCGACGACTTCACGCTGGTGCCAAAGAGTTTTCCGGCAAAGCTCTGCCTGTTGCTGCTGGAACGTTTTCAGACCAATCCGGAAGCCCCTGTATCGATCTTTCCTTGCGAGCTTGTTCCGCGCAACGGCGACCGGTTGAAAGAGGTTGTTCGCCAGCTTGCCGACGAATGGCAGCTGCCGGCGGGTTTCGGCTTCTACCTGAGTGAGAAATGCCGTTTTGCCAACAGCCTTGTGGACCGAATCGTTTCCGAGCCGATCGATCCGGTTGGCGCAGTTGCCGAGCCCTATGCGCTTTGGGCAATCGAGCAGCAGGAGGGCCTTGTTCTGCCCTGCACCCACCCTGCGGTGGTGCTGACTGATGATCTCGACCACTACGAAAAGCTGAAGCTGTTCCTGCTCAATCTTGGCCATTCCTATCTGGCGGAACGATGGTTGCGGGATGCCCGTGCGAAAGACGAAACGGTGCGGCAGGCAATGGCCGACGATGCGCTCTCGGGAGATCTGGAAACGCTCTGGCGGGACGAGGTTCTGCCGGTCTTTGCCGCAGAAGGCATGGGGGAAGAAGCGCAAGCCTATATCCGTGCGGTGCGGGAGCGTTTCTTGAACCCCTTTCTCGCCCACCGGCTCGCGGACATTTCAGGCAATCACGATGAAAAGAAACGCCGTCGTTTTGTCCCGGTCATCGCTGCGGCGGAACGTCTGGGGTTAAACGTGCCGCAGCAGAAACTGCGTGCGGCGCTCGCCACCATCAAGCAATAACGGAGTTTTGTATGCAGCGCATGGGAATGGTCATCGGCGTCAAACCGGACATGATTGCGGAATATAGAAGACTGCACGCCGCCGTCTGGCCCGAAATTCTGGCGCTCATCAGCGATTGCAACATCCGCAACTACACGATCTTCCTGCGCGAACCGGAAAATCTGCTGTTCGGATATTGGGAATATCACGGCACCGATTTCAGCGCCGATATGGCGAAGATGGCGGCAAGCCCAAAGAACCAGGAATGGTGGTCTTTCACCATTCCCTGCCAGCAACCACTCGAAAGCCGCAAGGAAGGCGAGTGGTGGGCAATGATGGAAGAAACCTTCCACCACGACTGAACGATTTCCTTTGACACTGACCGCGAGTGAACGGCCATGACCAAAATTACTGATCTGCGAGTTTTCGACCTGCGTTTTCCGACCTCCCAGAGCCTTGATGGTTCGGATGCGATGAACCCCGACCCGGATTATTCGGCGGCTTACGTCATTCTCGACACCGACGAGCCTGAACTGAAAGGTCACGGGCTGACCTTCACCATTGGGCGCGGTAATGAGATTTGCTGCATGGCCATCAAGGCGATGCGCCATCTGGTGGTGGGAACCGATCTAGCGACGGTCACCGAGAACCCCGGCAAATACTGGCGCCACCTGACTGGTGATAGCCAGCTGCGCTGGATCGGCCCGGACAAGGGCGCGATGCATCTCGCCACCGGCGCTGTCGTCAATGCTGTCTGGGATTTGCTGGCCAAAAAGGCGGGTAAGCCGGTCTGGCAGCTTGTTGCCGATATGAGCCCTGAAGAAATCGCCGATATCGTCGATTACCGCTATCTAACTGACGTGCTGACGAAGGACGATGCGCTTGCGATCCTCAAAAAAGCCGAAAGCGGCAAAAAGGAACGTATCGAGACGCTGAAGAACGAAGGCTACGCCTGCTACACCACATCAGCCGGCTGGCTCGGTTATGACGACGCCAAGCTGCGCCGTCTTTGCCAGGAAGCGATCGATGCCGGTTTCAACCATGTAAAGATGAAGGTTGGCCGTGATCTCGAAGACGATATCCGCCGCCTCACCATCGCCCGCGAGGTGATCGGCCCTGACCGTTATCTGATGATCGACGCCAACCAGGTGTGGGAAGTGGATCAGGCGATTGAATGGGTCAAGCAACTTGCCTTCGCCAAGCCCTTCTTCATCGAAGAGCCGACCAGCCCGGACGATGTCGCCGGCCATCGCAAGATCCGTGCAGCCATCGGCTCCGTGAAGGTGGCAACCGGCGAAATGTGCCAGAACCGTATCATGTTCAAGCAGTTCATCGCCGAAGGTGCAATCGACGTGGTGCAGATCGACAGCTGCCGCATGGGTGGTCTCAACGAGGTGCTGGCCGTTCTGTTAATTGCTGCCAAATACAATTTGCCGGTCTGGCCGCATGCCGGTGGCGTCGGCCTTTGCGAATATGTGCAGCATCTGTCGATGATCGACTATCTCGTGGTTTCCGGCACCAAGGAAGGCCGCGTGATCGAATATGTCGACCATCTGCACGAGCATTTCATCGAACCCTGCGATATTCGCAATGCCGCGTACATGCCGCCGAAGCTGCCCGGTTTCTCCATTGAAATGAAGCCGGATTCTATCGCGACCTACACGTTCAAGGGATGATTGAAGGATAACAGCGCTTCCGTGAGGCGCTGCCACTCCTCTTCGCTGCCGGGAAGGCCGAAACGCATGTCGTTCGGCCTTTCATCAAAAATGCGCACCAGAATGCCGTGCTGGCCAAGGTGATCGAACAGTTCTTTGGCCCGGTGGTCCCGCACCAGGGTAAACAGGGACGTACCGCCGGCAATCTTCAGGCCCACTTTTTCCAGCAATTCACTCATACGCTGTGCTTCTGCCGCAAGCCGCAGGCGCATGAATGATTGCCATTCCCTGTCCGCCAAAGCCTGCGTCGCGATGTTGAGTGCCGGCCCGGATACTGCCCAGGGGCCAAGCCTTGCCTCCAGTTCCGCAGCGATGTCGGGATGCGCAAGCGCAAAACCGAGCCGGACCCCTGCCATGCCGTAGAACTTGCCGAAGGATCGCAGCACCACCAGCGCGTCGCGCCCTGCGGCATTTGCAAGACTTTCCGTATGTCCTGTCTCGATAAAGGCCTCGTCTACGACAAGCAGGCCGCCTTTGCGGCGCATCGCCTCGGCCAGCGACAACAAAGCTTCTCGATCCGTGACGCGACCATCGGGGTTGTTGGGATTGACCACCACCGCATAGTCGTAAGCTGACAGATCACTGATATGGTCTACCTCGGTCACTGTCAGTCCGGCCATGCGCGCGGTGCGGGCATGTTCGGCATAAGCGGGGGAGAGCACGGCTCCGCTTTTCGCTCCGCGTTCGAGTGCCAGGTGAGCCAGCAATGGCATCAGCATCTGGGTGCCGGGGGACAGTGCCACATGCCCCGCGGATGGTGCGCCGAAAGAGGCGACGGTGAGCCTTTTCAATTCTTCGGCCGCGTCGGGTTCCGGCAGGCGGGCAAATGCGCTGGCGGGAACGGGAGAATGCGGGTAGGAGTGCGGATTGATCCCGGTCGACAGGTCGATCCACGGTTTCGGCGCTTCAGGAAACATCAGACGCGCCTTGCCGAGATTGCCGCCGTGACGGATCGCAGCCTGCGCCTTTTCCGGTACCTTATCGCCCATGTTCTTCGCTCTCGCTTTTCTGTCGCTCTTGATCGAACGCCTGACTGGATATCCGGACTGGCTGTTCAAACGCATCGGTCATCCCGTCACCTGGATCGGTTCGCTTATCGCGCTGCTGGACAAAAAATGGAACCGGGAGAGTGCTTCATTTTCGCAGCGCAAGGCGGCAGGCGTCACGGCGCTTTCCGTTTTTCTGGCGCTGGCGGTGCTTGTCGCATGGTTAGTGCAATCGGTTCTGCTTTTATTGCCCCTTGGTCTGTTGCTTGTTGCGGTGCTTGGGGCGTCACTTCCCGCCCAAAAAAGTCTGGAACAGCATGTGGAGGCCGTCGCCATTGCGCTGGAACGCGAGGGGGTGGACGGCGGGCGCAAAGCTGTCTCCATGATCGTCGGGCGCGATCCGCAGGCGCTGGATGAGGCGGCGATCTGCCGGGCGGCGATTGAAAGTCTGGCTGAAAATTTCTCTGACGGCATTGTCGCCCCTTCCCTCTGGCTTGGTATTCTGGGCCTGCCAGGCGGTGCGGGTTATAAGGCAATCAACACGGCCGACAGCATGATCGGTCATCGCTCGCCACGCCATGAGGCCTTTGGTTGGGCGTCAGCCCGGCTGGACGATCTAGTCAATTTGCCGGCATCGAGACTGAGCGGCGGTCTTTTCGTGGTCGCCGCGTTTTTCGTGAAGGGTGCATCACCGAAAGGGGCTATTGCCGCGATACGCCGCGATGCGCGGCATCACCGCTCTCCCAATGCCGGCTGGCCGGAGGCGGCATTGGCCGGGGCACTGGGCTTTGCGCTGGCCGGGCCGCGCTCCTATGGCGGGCAGATGATCGAGGCTCGTTTCATGGGTGAAGGCGGAAGAGCGACACTGGTTGCTGGCGATATTCGCACGGCGCTCAGGCTGGCGAGGATCGCAGACTTCTTGCTGATCGCGCTGTTCGGATTGCTGGCGATACTTATCGCGCTATAGAAAGCAGTCTGTCGAGATCGAGGTGGTTCTCCATATGGGCCGCCAGGCGATCAAGAACGGCATCCACCTGCGCATCATAGTTCAGTTGCGTGCCCTGCCCACCAAGGCGCTCAAGCCACGCCCCGCGTTGGCGGTCATCCGCGAACAGGCCGTGGATATAGGTGCCTAGGATGCGGCCATCGGGCGAAATTGCGCCATCGGCATGTCCGTCAATAGTCGAAAATGGCAGGTTGCCCGCAGCACCCGTCGTTTCGCCAACATGCATTTCATAGCCGGATAAGGGAATTCCGTCGAAACTCTGTCCCTGCACGGAAACGAGCCTCTTGTCGCCGGTCAAAACCGTCGTCACATCCAGCAGGCCCAACCCATCGACTGTCATTGGTGGTCCTTCGATGCCGTCAGGGTCGGCAACGGTTTTTCCAAGCATCTGGTATCCGCCGCAGAGACCGAGAACATAACCGCCGCGGCGCACATGTGCCTTGATGTCGATGTCGAGGCCTGCATTTTTCAGCACGGCGAGATCAGCTATGGTGGATTTCGAACCGCAGAGCAGAACCAGCCGGCAATCGGCGGGAATGGTCTCGCCCGGCCGCACCCGGATCAGCTCCACATCCGGCTCCATCTCGAGCGGATCTAGATCGTCGAAATTGGAGATATGCGGCAGGATCGGCACGGCAATGCGGATTTTCGCGCCGGGCTTTTGTTGCGCCGGGCCGGTAAGCCCAAGGGCGTCCTCCGCCGGCAATTTCGCAGCATCGGAAAAATGCGGCAATAGCCCGATGGACGCCCAGCCGGTCTTTTCCGCGATCATCCGCATGCCGTCTGAAAACAGCGCAGGGTCACCGCGAAAGCGGTTGACGATGAAGCCCTCTATCATCGCGGCATCATCGCGTTCGAGAACGGTTTTTGTGCCCACGAGGCTGGCGATGACCCCGCCCCGGTCGATATCGCCGATCAGGATCACGGGAACATCTGCGGCGCGGGCAAAACCCATATTGGCGATGTCGTTGGCGCGTAGGTTGATTTCAGAAGCGCTTCCCGCCCCTTCCACCAGCACCAGATCGGCCTGTTGTTTCAGGTGCTCGAAGCTTTCCAGCACACGCGGCATCAGCCCGGCTTTCATGTGCTGATAGTCGGCAGCCTTGGCATTGCCGACAATTTTGCCCTGTACGACGACCTGTGCGCCGGTTTCGCTCTGCGGCTTTAAAAGCACAGGGTTCATGTGAACCGACAGCGGAACGCCTGCTGCCCGCGCCTGCAGCGCCTGCGCGCGACCGATCTCGCCGCCATCGGCGGTGACCGCCGCATTGTTTGACATGTTCTGCGGCTTGAACGGCATGACGGACAGGCCACGCCTGACGAAGGCGCGGGCAAGGCCAGCCACCATCAGCGATTTGCCGACATCCGAGCCGGTTCCCTGAAACATCAGCACACGTGCAGTCATGTCAGTATTCTATCCCGGCCTGCGCCTTCACACCTGCCTTGAAGTGATGTTTGACGAGGGTCATTTCCGTCACCATGTCGGCAGCGTCGATCAACGGTTGTTTGGCGTTGCGGCCGGTGACGATGATATGGAGATCGGATCTACGGTTGGAAAGCGTTTCGACGACCTCTTCCAGCGGCAGGTAATCGTAGCGGAGCGCAATGTTCAGTTCGTCGAGAACCAGCAATCCGATCGTCTCATCAGCCATCAGTGCTTTCGCTTCGTCCCAGGCCTTTTTAGCTGCCGCGACATCGCGCTTCAGGTCCTGCGTGTCCCAGGTAAATCCCTCGCCCATGGTGCGCCATTCCACCCTGTCGCCGAACAAAGTCAGGGCCTGCTGTTCACCCGTCGACCATGCGCCCTTGATGAATTGGACGACGCCGACCCGCCGCCCTGTGCCGAGCATGCGTAAAGCAAGACCGAAAGCGGCCGTGGATTTGCCTTTGCCGGGGCCGGTATTGATCATCAGCAGACCTTTTTCGATGATCTTTTCCGCGACTTCGGCATCCTGAACCGTCTTGCGGTTGACCATTTTCTGCCGGTGGCGTTCGGCTTCGCTGTCGCTGATATCGCGTGTCATCGCGTTTTCCTTCTCGTCCAGCGGCGCGGGACCGTATGCCCCCGCCATTCGGAGCGGCGACTATACTCAATTTGCCGCACCCGGCAATCGACAAGCCGGCAGCATTGACCGTCACGCCCGTTCAGCCTAAGGGTAAGGCACTGACGGTCTTTTCCCGGCAACGGGAAAAGCTAAGAGGGAACACGGTTCCACCCCATACCGGGTCATTCCGTGGCTGCCCCCGCAACTGTAAGCGGTAAGCCCGCGCTGTGAAGCCACTGGACCATAAAATTGGTCCGGGAAGGTGGTGCAGGGTGTTTTAAAGCCGCAAGCCAGGAGACCTGCCGTTTCAGGAAAAAACGTCTGCCGGGCGGGGTGCTCCGGTCAGCCGGTCGAATTGATTTGCAGCCGCGCTTTTCAGTGCGCTGTTTTCGACATCCGCACCCCGATGAGTTTAAAGGCGCGGAAAGCGGAACGGTTTGGATATTACCACAACATCTTCTTGTGCGGACGGGACAATGGAAGTCAACACAGCTTCCGGCGTGGTCGTTTTTGTCTGCCGAAGCTGTCGCGACGACACCGATCCCAATGCGGAGCCGCGCCCCGGCACCATCCTTGCGGAAGCTGCCATAGCAAAAGCGCGTGACTCCGGCATCGATGTTCGCTCCGTCAATTGCCTTGCCAATTGCAAACGCGGCCTCAGTGCCGTGCTGCGCGGTGCCGATGGCTGGTCCTATGTATTCGGCGGGCTGACGCCCAACGATGCGGAAGACCTGCTCGAGGGCGCGCAAATGCTGGCCGCCTCCTCAGATGGCCTGATGCCCTGGCGCGGCCGCCCCGACACATTGAAGCGCGGCATGGTGGCGCGCATTCCCCCATTCGATTTTACCGAGGAGAGATCATGAGCACCCTTCTGGACCGCGTTCCCTGCACCATCGTCACCGGCTTTCTGGGGGCTGGAAAAACCACGCTGCTGCGCGGTCTCCTCGAAAAGCTTGATGGCAAGCGGCTTGCCATCATCGTCAACGAATTCGGTGATATCGGCATCGATGGCGATATCCTCAAGGGATGCGGCATTGAAAGCTGCCCAGAGGAAAACATCGTTGAGCTGGCCAATGGCTGCATCTGCTGCACGGTGGCGGATGATTTCCAGCCAGCAATCGAACAGATTCTGAGCCGCCAGCCGAAGGTGGAGCATATCCTCATCGAGACCTCCGGCCTTGCCCTGCCCAAGCCGCTGGTGCAGGCATTTCAATGGCCGGCCATCAAGAGCCGCGTGACGGTTGACGCTGTGGTAGCTGTCGTGGATGGCGCTGCCCTTGCCGAGGGTCAGGTGGCGCATGACATGGAAGCACTTGCCGCCCAGCGCGCAAATGACGAAGCGCTCGATCACGACGATCCGGTCGAAGAGGTTTTCGAGGACCAGATCGCCTGTGCCGATCTTATCGTGCTGACCAAGGCGGATCTGCTCGATAGCGCCGGTCTGGACAAGGCGAAGGCTCATATTCTCGAGCATTTGCCGCGAGCCGCAAAGATCGTCGTCGCCTCGAATGGCGCCATCGATCCGGCCGTGCTGATCGGCCTTGGTCTTGCGGTTGAAGAGGATATCGAAAACCGCCGCACCCATCACGATGGTGAACTCGACCATGAACATGACGATTTCGACAGCTTCGTCATCGACCTCCCGGCCGTGACCGATCCGGAAGCGTTGGCGGCTCGTATCGCCGAGACGGCGGCTGCAGAAAATGTTCTGCGCATCAAAGGTTTCGTCGAAGTATCCACCAAGCCGATGCGCCTGCAGGTGCAGGCAGTCGGTAGCCGCGTCAACCATTATTACGACCGTCCCTGGGCGGCCGGTGAAGAGCGCCGCAGCCGCCTCGTCGTCATAGGCGAAAAGGGCCTCAACCGCGAAAAGATCGAACAGATGCTGGCCGCCTGATAGACATGCACATTCTCGCCACCACATCCTCGTCTCTGGACGACCTGATCGAGCCGGTTGATCTCAACCAACCGCGATCGGATGTGGTGATGCTGTCTTTTTCGGCAAGCGATCTTGCCGGGCTGGAACAGGCATGGCGGCAGGCAGGGCGCGCACTTCCGTCCCTTTCTGCCGCCAACCTCTCCGAGCTTCGGCATCCGATGTCGGTCGATCTGTGGATCGAAAAGACGGCCGAACATGCCCGTGTCATCCTTATCCGGATTCTCGGCGGCGCGGAGCGCTGGCGCTATGGCGTCGATCAGCTCAGTACTATGGCGCGGCGACGTGGCATAAAACTTATGCTCCTGCCGGGTGAATGCAGTGAGAGAGACGAAAAGCTCGAAGCGGCCTCGACCGTTGATCGCCAGACGTTGGCGTCGGTCCTCGCCTTCTTCCGCGAGGGTGGGCGGGAAAATATGGACCGGCTTGCCACTGGTCTTGCTGCCTTTGTAAGTGGTGGCGCATGGCCAGATATCCAGGCTCAGCCGCTGCCGAAAGCCGGCTTTTACCGGCCCGGTAAAGGCGTCGTGGATCAGGCAGAAGCCTGCGCCGGTTTTCCCGCCGATGCAGCTGTCCTTCCCATTTTCTTTTACCGCTCCATGCTTCTTGCGGCCGATGCGGCGCCCGTGGATGCGCTTTTTCACGCGCTCTCTCAGCGCGGTTTTGCGCCGTTGCCGATTTTCGTCAGCGGCCTCAAGGATGGGGAGGCGATCTGCTTTCTCGAAACCGTACTGCCCGAACTCCAGCCCGCCGCCATCGTTGCCGCCACGGCTTTTGCCAGTCAGATGGACGACAGCGGTAAAACCCTGTTTGACCGCCTAGGCGTGCCGGTGTTTCAGGTGGTTATGGCGACGACGCGACGGGACGGCTGGGCGGAAAATGCGCGCGGTCTCAACCCTTCCGATCTTGCCATGCATGTGGTCCTGCCGGAACTCGATGGCCGGATTCTTGCTGGCGCGATCTCATTCAAGCAGGTGCGGACTGATGGCGGTATCAGCCTCATCAATGTACCGGAGGCTGATCGCGTCGAGCAGGTGGCAAACCGCATCGCTGCCTTTCTGCGGTCGAAACAGTCCACGCCACAGGAACGGCGGATCGTCATTCTGATGCCGGACTATCCCGGTGCTGCGCCGGGGCGCACGGGTTATGCCGTTGGTCTCGATGTGCCGCAAAGCGTGCTTGAAATGCTGCGCGATCTGGCCGCGGCAGGATATGTGGTTTCGGATATTCCCGAAACGGCACGGGCTTTGCTGGATCGTGTCGAGCAGCAGAAAGCGGCTGTCGGACTTTCAGACTATCGTGATTTTCTTTTGGGTTTGCCTGAAGGGGTTGCCGCCTCCGTGGATGGCACGTGGGGTTCGGCCGAACAGGACGACGCACTAGCCGATGGCGCATTCCGTTTTCGCGTCGCCCGTTTCGGCCAGATATTCGTGGCCCTGGCACCGGATCGTGGGCGAAATGAGGATCGGCGGGTGGATTACCATGACCCTGCCCTGCCGCCACGCCATGCGTTGGTCGCTTTCGGCGCCTGGATGCAGCGTGTCGCAGGGGCGCATGCCATTGTGCATGTCGGTGCGCATGGCACGCTGGAATGGCTGCCCGGCAAGACAGTTGCGCTTTCCCGCGATTGTTTTCCTGAAATCGTCACCGGGTCTTTGCCGGTGGTCTATCCGTTCATCGTTTCCAATCCGGGCGAAGCGGCGGTTGCCAAACGGCGGATCGCTGCCGTCACGATCGGCCATGTTCCGCCTGTGCTGGTAGATGCCGGGCTTTCGCCGGAACAATCGGCTCTGGAACAGCTCGTCGATGAATATGCGCAGGCGGATGGGCTGGATCGCCGCCGTCGTGACCGGCTGGCGAAACTGATTGTTGAAAAGGCGCAGGAAACCGGGCTCGCGGCGGATGCGGGCGTGGGGGCTAAGGACGATGCCGATGAGGCGCTGTCGCGCATCGACGCCTTCCTCTGCGACCTCAAGGACTTTGCCATCAAGGATGGCCAGCATGTTTTCGGCCGCTACCCTGAGGGCGAGATCGATCCTCTGAGGCTGGAAAGTGCAAGGGCGGAAAAAGCAGCGCTGCTTGCCGCGCTTGATGGCCGCCATATTGTCCCCGGCCCTTCCGGCGCGCCCGGGCGCGGACGGCTCGACGTGCTGCCGACGGGCCGCAATCTTTATGCCGCCGATCCTCGCACCATGCCGACGCCGACGGCTTTTGAACTAGGCCGCATGGCGGGTGAAGAGGTGCTTCGGCACCATCTGCAGTCCCATGGCGACTGGCCGAAGCATCTGGTTTTCGATCTCTGGGGCAGCGCCAGCCTGCGCAATGGCGGCGAGGATGTGGCGCAGGCGCTGCATCTGATGGGGGCGAGACCAATCCATGACCTGGCGACGGGTCGCGTCACCGGTATCGAGGTTTTGCCGCCGGCGAGTATCGGGCGGCCGCGTGTCGACGTGACATTCCGGATTTCCGGCCTGTTCCGCGACATGTTTCCGGCGTTGATCGCTCTTCTAGACGCCGCCGCCAAGGCTGTCGCGCGGCGGGAGGAAGCGCCGGGTGACAATCCGCTGGCGGAAGAGGCGGCCGTGCTCGGGCACATACCGGCACGCATCTTCGGCTCGGCACCCGGCACCTATGGTGCAGGCACAGAGGAGAAACTCGCCAGCGGAAAATGGGAAGAACGCGAGGAACTGGGCCAGGCGTATCTGGATGCGGCGAGCCATGCCTTTGGCGGTGCGGATGGGCTTGAGATTTTCGAGGATGCCGGTTTTGTCGAGCTGGTGCGCCGGGCCGATCTTCTCATTCACACCGGCGACGATCCGGGCCGCGATCTTCTCGATGGCTCGTCAGATGTCGCCTTCATTGGTGGTTTTTCCGCCGCAAAAGCAGTCCTTGGCGGCGTTGCCGATATCGTGGCGCTGGATGCGACAGATCCCGCGCGTCCGCGCGCGCGGTCTATTTCGCAGGCGCTGACACGGGTGGTGCGGGCCCGTGCCGTCAATCCGCGCTTTATTGCCGGGCAGATGCGGCACGGTCCGCGCGGGGCGGCGGAATTTGCCGAGACGGTTGACCGGCTGATCGGCTTTGCCGAAACCACCCACGCCGTTTCCTCCTCGCTGATCGAGGCGCTTTATGACGCCTATTTCGGCAATGAGGATGTTCGCGATTTCATCCTGCGGGAAAATCCGAAAGCGGCGGAGGTCATGGCGACGCGCTTTTTATCCGCCCGTCGTCGCGGCCTGTGGCACAGCCGCCGCAATGCGGTGGATGCGGAACTTGAAATGCTGATCCTGCCCCGTTCTGAAAGGATTGGAGCATGAGGACGGCCGTTTCCGATCCCGTCCAGCCGTTTGGCCGCCGTGGCACGTGTCCGGCCTTATCGACCCCGATGCTGACCGGTGACGGCTACCTGTCGCGGATCGCATTCGAGGCAGATATTACGCCTCGCGATATGATCGCGCTTTGCGATCTTGCTGAGCGGCACGGCAACGGGGTGATCGACATCACGGCACGCGGCAGCCTCCAGTTCCGCGGCCTGACGTCGGAGAGCGCCTGCGACCTGGAGAATGATGTTCTAGCGCTCACTTTGCCGCTTCGCGACGGACTTGCAGTTGAGACCTCACCTCTTTCCGGTCGGGACGATCGGGAAATCGCCGATGGCAGTGCTATTGCGGATGAGATTCGCAGAGAGGCTGCCGCGCTGGCGCTGCATGACAACCTCGCCGCCAAAATGTCCGTCATCATCGATGGGGGCGGCCGTCTCCTAATGGGAGATTTGCTTGCCGATATCCGTCTGAAGGCGGTGCGGCTCGATCATCGAGTTTTCTGGCAATTGCTTGTCGGAGGCCCGGAGAGCAAGGCGCTACGCGCGGGATTTGTTGAAGCCGACAAGGCGGCGGATGTTGTCCTGTTGCTGCTCGTTCATCTGGCCGGCAAAGGACCGCTTGCCCGTGGCCGTGATCTGGATTTGCGGACGGTAAAGGCGATTTGCGGAGACCGCCTGGTAGATTGCGAGAGTGAAGGCGAGACGCTTGCGCCTTCTTCGCCCTTGGGACTCATGCCGGCCGGTAACGGCACTTTTGCTGCCGGTATCACGCCTGCTTTCGCGCAAGTTCGTGCTTCCGATCTGTCGCGGCTCTGCGCGCAGGCGCGCGTACTTGGTATAGAAACATTGCGGTCGTCGCTCAATCATAGCCTGCTATTTTTCGGGTCGCGGGATGCTTGCGATGCGTTGATGCGGACTGCGGACAGTGCCGGTTTCATTACAGGGGCAGGTGATGCGCGATCTTCCATCGCCGTCTGTCCCGGCACGCCAGGGTGCGCTTCGGCTTTCTTTCCTACACATGATCTAGCCGCCTTTGCATCGCGGGAATTAGCTTCCCTGCTCGATGGCTCCTTTACACTGCATATTTCCGGCTGCGGCAAAGGTTGCGCGCATCCCGCCCCCTCGTTTTTGACCTTTTCCGGCACCGCCGATGGTCTGGCCTTTTCGTTTTCGGGCCGCGCCTGCGACCCGCAGGACGGTATTTTACCTTTCGAGCAACAGAGGACGGCGCTTTCGCGGCTTGCCCGTCTTTACGAAAAAGAACATAAGCCCGGGGAAAACGCTGCTGACCTGCTTGCCCGTCTGGGTAAGGAGGCAATCGCTGCCGCGCTTCGACAGGATGACCGATGACCGACCATGACTATATTCGCGACGGCAATGCGATTTACGAGCGCTCCTTTGCCATCATTCGCGAGGAAGCGGATTTGTCCGCCTTTACCGAAGATCAGGCAGATATCGCCATTCGCATGATCCATGCCTGCGGGCTGGTGGAAGCGGCCAGCCATTTCCGTTTTTCTCCGGATTTCGTTGTCGCCGCACGTGGTGCTTTGCTGGCGGGCAAGCCCGTTCTGTGCGATGCGGAAATGGTCGCCCACGGCGTGACCCGCGCCCGCCTTCCGGCCAATAATGACGTGATCTGCACCCTTCGCGATCCGCGCACCCCTGAGCTTGCGAAAACGATTGGCAATACCCGTTCCGCCGCGGCACTCGATCTCTGGGCGGAAAAGCTGGACGGTGCTCTCGTTGCTATCGGCAACGCGCCGACAGCGCTGTTCTATCTTCTGGAGATGCTTGAAAAAGGCGCTCCACGTCCAGCTGCCATCATCGGCATGCCGGTCGGTTTTGTCGGTGCGGCGGAATCGAAGGATGCGCTGGAGGCTAGTTTGCTCGGCATTCCCTATGCCATCGTCAAGGGACGCATGGGTGGATCGGCCATGACGGCCGCTGCTGTGAACGCCCTTGCGAGGGCAGGTCTGTGAGCGCGGCTCTTTTCGAAAATTCCAAGGGTAAACTTGTGGGCGTCGGCACCGGCCCCGGCGATCCCGAGCTTCTGACGCTGAAAGCCGTGCGTGCCATCGAAAATGCCGATGTCCTCGCCTTCTTCTGCAAGAGGGGCAGTAGCGGCAACGGTCGCGGTATCGTTGAGGCCTTCATTCGTCCGGGCACACTGGAAATGCCGCTGGTCTATCCGGTAACCGTCGAGAGCGATAAAAACGGCGAGGATTATCGCGGTGCGATCGCCGCATTTTTCGATCAGTCGGCAATGGATATTGCCGCTCATCTCGATGCCGGGCGGAATGTCGCCGTGCTTTCGGAAGGCGATCCGCTGTTTTACGGCTCCTATATGCATCTTCATCTGCGGCTTGCGCCTTCCTATGAGGCGGAGGTCGTCGCCGGCATTACCGCTATGTCCGGCTGCTGGTCGATGGCCGGTCTACCGCTGGTGCAGGGTGACGATATCTTGAGCGTGCTTCCCGGAACGCTGGCAGAAGATGTTCTGACAGAGCGTCTGTCCGGCACGGATGGCGCCGTGATCATGAAGGTGGGACGCAACCTGCCGAAGATCCGCCGGGCGCTGGAAAAGGCCGGCAAGCTCAATGAAGCGCTGTATGTCGAGCGCGGCACCATGGCGAACAGCCATGCGGTGCCGCTGATCGAGCGTGACGCATCGCCCGCCCCCTATTTTTCGCTGGTTCTGGTGCCGGGCTGGAAAACCAGACCCGCTGGCGGTGAAGCGTCATGACCGGCAGGCTGGTCGTTGTTGGCCTCGGCCCCGGCAGTTCTGCGCAGGTGACACCGGAGGCGCTCGCCGCCGTTGAGGCGTCGGAGGATTTCTTCGGTTACATTCCCTATCTCGATCGGCTGTCGCTCAGACCCGACCAACGTCGCCATGCCTCTGACAATCGCGAGGAAATCTCCCGTGCCGAACAGGCTCTGCGGCTCGCAGCCGGGGGCGGCAAGGTCTGCGTGGTTTCGGGCGGCGATCCCGGCGTTTTTGCCATGGCGGCGGCGGTTTGCGAGGCGATTGAAAATGGCCCGCGCGAATGGCGCGAAATAGACTTTTCGGTCGTGCCGGGCGTGACGGCCATGCTTGCGGTTGCCGCAAGAGCCGGCGCGCCGCTCGGGCATGACTTCTGCGCCATCTCGCTGTCGGACAATTTGAAGCCCTGGGGAATTATCGAAAAGCGGCTGATCGCGGCTGCGGAAGCCGGATTCGTGATGGCTTTCTACAATCCCGTCAGCAAGGCGCGCCCGCACCAGCTTGGCGCCGCCTTCGATCTTTTGCGGGCACATTTGCCCGGCTCGGTGCCGGTGATCTTTGGCCGTGCGGCAGGCCGTGCGGATGAGCGCATCCGGGTCGTGCCTTTGTCGGAAGCATCGAGCGACATGGCGGATATGGCCACCTGCATCATCGTCGGTTCGGTGGAAACCCGTCTGATCGAGCGTTCGGACAAAGATCCGCTGGTTTACTCGCCGCGTTTTTCGAGAAGAGAGAGCTGATGGCGGATGGCGGTGAGCGCAGTCGCTATATCCGGCACGTTCGCGCCATTGAGGATTGCGGCGTTCAGCTGTGGCGGCCTCTCGATCATGATAACCGGCAGACCGAGCCGCCTCGCCGCTTCGATCTTGCCGTAGCTGGCGTTGCCGCCGGAGTTCTTGGAAACCACAGTGCCGATACGGTTTTCCTCCAGCATGCGGATCTCTTCATCCAGCGCAAAGGGGCCGCGCGCTGTAATATAGCGAGCACCCGGCACCTTCAGCGGCGGCTCCACCGGATCGACGCTGCGAATGAGATAGCTATGCTGAGGCGCAGCTTCGAAAGGGAGAAGTTCCTGCCGGCCGAGCGCCAGAAACACCCGCTTGCCTTCATCGCCGAGCGCGATAACAGCCTGTTCGACGGTATCGACACTCTGCCACCTGTCGCCCGGCTGGTGCTGCCAGGCGGGACGCGAAAGTGCTACAAGCGGAACCTTAGCAAGTCTCGCCGCCTCCACGGCATTGGCGGAAATCCTCGCCGCATAGGGATGGGTGGCGTCGACCAGAATATCGAAATTCCCGGCGCGAATGAAATCCGCCAAACCCGCAGCACCGCCAAACCCGCCACTGCGCATCGGCACGGGCTGTTCCACTGGCGAAAGCGTGCGCCCGGCCATGGAGAGCAGGATTCGGTAGCCGGAGTCCACCGCCAGCTTGCCGGCCAGAATGCGAGCATCCGCCGTGCCGCCAAGGATGAGTATGGAGCGTGTCATGACGTCTGAATATTCCGGAACGGGCAACGCATCCACTCAAAAGAAGGCTTCCACTGAAAAGAAAGGCAAGCCGTGGCTTTCCATCGTCGGCATTGGCGAAGATGGGCTGGATGGGCTCGGTCGGAATGCCATTGCGGCAATAGAGGCGGCCGAGATTGTTTTCGGCGGCAAACGCCATCTGGAACTGGCGGCTGCAGCCATTCGTGGTGAAGCGCGCCCTTGGCCGGTGCCGTTCGATGCGGAGATGAGCGATGTCGTGGCGTTGCGCGGTAGACGGGTCTGCGTGCTCGCCTCAGGCGATCCGTTCTTTTATGGCGCCGGCGTCACACTTCTGCGGCGGATACCGTCGGAGGAGACAGTCTGCTATCCCTCACCTTCCGCCTTCTCCCTGGCCGCGGCGCGGCTTGGCTGGGCCTTGCAATCGATCGACTGCGTGTCGTTGCACGGGCGTTCCATTGATCTGTTGCGACCGCATCTGCATCCCGGAGCGAGGATCATCGCGCTTACTTCGGATGAGCGCGCGCCCGCTCTCATCGCGGAATTGTTGTCTCAATCCGGTTTCGGCCAGTCGGAATTTGTCCTGCTCGAAGCTTTGGGCGGAAAGCGGGAGAAGCGGCGGCAAATCAGGGCGGCCGATTTTACCTTTGACGACATCGATCCTTTGAACGTCGTGGCTATCGATGTCGTTGCTGCTGAGGGCGCACGCGTCCTGCCTTTTGCGCAGGGGCTGGATGACAGCCTGTTCGAGCATGACGGGCAGATCACCAAGCGTGAAATCCGTGCCGTGACGCTTTCATCGCTGGCTCCGCGCCGGGGCGAGCTGCTGTGGGATATCGGTGCCGGTTCCGGTTCGATTGGCATTGAATGGATGCTGTCGCACCCCTCGCTCCGTGCCATCGCCATAGAGCAGCATCCCGACAGGGCGGAGCGTATCGCCCGCAATGCCGAGGCATTTGGCGTTCCGGGGCTTGAAGTCATGATCGGTGCAGCACCTGCGGCTTTTGAAGGCCTGCCTCAACCGGATGCGATCTTCATCGGTGGTGGCGGCAGCGAAACGGGTGTGCTGGAAGGAGCTATGGAGGCCCTGAAACCGGGCGGACGGCTGGTTGCCAATGCGGTGACGCTGGAAATGGAGGCGGTGTTGCTCGATGCCCATGCTCGACTTGGTGGTTCTATGATCCGTCTGGATGTGTCGCGCGTTGTTGCTGTCGGCTCCATGTCGGGCTGGCGTCCGGCGATGCCGGTGACGCAATGGAGCTGGGTCAAGCCATGGTGACTGTCGCTGGCATAGGCTGCCGCAAGGGCACGGGATCAGATGCAATTATTGCAGCTGTGAGAGCTGCTGAGTTCGCATTCGGCATGACGGCAGAACGTCTGGCGACGACGCCTCTCAAAGCCGAGGAAGCTGGTCTTGCGGAAGCGGCGAAACGTCTGGCGCTACCGCTTGAAATCGTATCGAAGGAACAGCTCGAGGTGGCTGCTTCGAAAACAATGACATTTTCACAGGCAAGCCTTGATCATGCCGGGACGCCCAGCGTCAGTGAAGCGGCGGCACTTGCTGCCGCCGGAGAAAATGCGCGGCTGGTCGCGGCGCGTCTCGTGGTTGGCGATGTGACGGTAGCTATCGCCACGACCAGCGACGCGCGAAATGACCGCGCCATCGAACATGGAGAACAACAATGACGGTTCATTTCATCGGCGCCGGTCCGGGTGCCGCCGATCTCATCACGGTGCGCGGGCGCGATCTTATCGCTGCCTGCCCGGTCTGCCTTTATGCCGGTTCGCTGGTGCCGAAGGCGCTGATCGATTATTGCCCGACGGATGCACGCATTGTCGATACGGCAGCACTGTCTCTGGACGAGATCGAGGCGGAATTCATTGCGGCGGCAAAGGCCGGCAAGGATGTGGCACGGTTGCATTCCGGTGATCTGTCCGTCTGGAGCGCCATGGGTGAACAGATCCGCCGGCTGGAACGGCTGGGTATCGATTATACCGTGACTCCAGGTGTGCCCTCTTTCGCTGCTGCCGCTGCCACCCTGCAGCGGGAATTGACGGTGCCGGAAGTGGCGCAAAGCCTTGTTCTGACCCGTATTTCGGGCCGCGCTTCGAAAATGCCCGAGGGCGAGACGCTGAAAGCCTTCGGTGCGACGGGGGCGACACTTGCCATCCATCTCGCCATCCATGCCATCGGCAAGGTGGTGGAAGAACTGACGCCGCTTTATGGTTCCGATTGCCCGGTCGCCATCGTTGTCCGCGCCTCCTGGCCGGATGAGCGGGTCATTCGCGGCACGCTGTTCGACATCGAAGGAAAACTGGCGGCCGAACCGGTGGAGCGGACGGCGCTGATCTTCGTCGGGCATGGGCTTGCCTCGACGGATTTTCGCGAGAGCGCACTTTATAGTACCGATTATGTCCGGCGGTTCCGCTCCCCGAAGGAAGATGCGAAGGGCTGATGCGACGGCGTGGAAGCGGTGCGTCCCTTGAGCGTGCCCTGACGATCGAACACCAGAATATCAAGTTCGATGCCGGGCACCTTCAAAGCGGCAGCCGCTGTTACCCAGGCTTTTTCCGCAACGATCGCACCGAGGTCTATCCCCGCGCGTTCGGCCAGCTCAAAGGCGTGCGCAACCATGTTGGCCTGACGGATGGCGAGGGCAAGATTTTCATCTCCGCCAGCCTCGGTTGCGAGTACCGCCAGCGCATCAAGATCGGCCAGGCCTTTCTTGGAATGAACATCCAGCATGCCCTGGGCGAGCTTCGTCATCTTGGCGACGCCGCCGGCAATGGTTACCCGTTCCACGGGATGGCTGCGCAGATATTTCAGCATGCCACCGATAAAATCACCCATGTCGATCAGTGCGGTCTCTGGCAGGCCGTAAACTGCCTGCCCCGCCTTTTCGGAGGTGTTGCCGGTCGCGCCGAGCAGGTGGGTGCAGCCGGTGGCGCGCGCCACATCGATGCCGCGCCAGATGGAGTGGATCCAGGCCGAGCAGGAAAACGGGATGACGATGCCGGTGGTGCCAAGGATGGAAATGCCGCCGACAATACCGAGCCTGCCATTCAGGGTCTTTTCCGCGATTTTCTCGCCGTCGCGAACGGAAATCTCGACTTCGAAATCGGCATCGTCTCCGGCTACTTCGCGAATGGCGGTTTCGATCATTTTGCGCGGTACGGGGTTGATCGCGGGTTCGCCCGGCGGCAGGGGCAAGCCCGGCCGGGTGATGGTGCCGACGCCTTTTCCGGCCTTGAAGGTGATGCCGCTGCCGGGCTTTCCCCGTCGCACGGTGCTTTCGATCAGCGCACCATGGGTCACGTCGGGATCGTCGCCAGCATCCTTGACGACGCCGGCTCTTGCGAAGTTTTCACCTTTTTCCTCAGTGGCGAGAGAAAATGCCGGCCTCGCGCCGCTTGGAAGTTCGACTTCGACAGGGTAAGGAAACTCGCCGGTCAGAAGGGCAGCGCAGGCCGCCTTCGTGGCGGCTGCCGCGCAAGTGCCCGTGGTCCAGCCGCGGCGAAGGGTCTTTCCATCCGTTTCCATATGAATTCCTATAGCCGGGACGGCTATTTCCGTCATCGTTAAAAAAGCAGCCGAGAAGAATGTCGATAGCGCAGGTTTTGAACAGCATCGCCGCAAAAGGTCCGGTCTTTGAGGCCGGGCATGTCTGGCTCGCAGGCGCGGGTCCGGGCGATGTGCGTTATCTGACGCTCGAAGTGGCGCTCGCGCTTTCGCAGGCCGATGTGATCGTGCGCGACGCGCTGGTGAGCGACGATGTCGTTTCCCTCGGGCCTCAGGCTGAAATCGTCTTTGCCGGCAAGCGCGGCGGCAAGCCGTCGGCAACGCAGGACGACATCACAGCCTCGCTGATTGATCTCGCCCGACAGGGTAAGAAGGTGTTGCGGCTTAAGGGTGGCGATCCGTTTATTTTCGGGCGTGGCGGCGAAGAGGCGGAGGCGCTTGTCCGCGCCGGCATCCCATTTCGTATCTTGCCGGGCATGACCTCGTCGCTTGCAGCCCTTGCTTCAGCGCGCATTCCCGCCACCATGCGCGGTATCAGCCGCGCTGTCACGCTTGCCACCGGCCATGCCGCCGGGACCGAAGAGGATCTGGATTGGCTGGCACTGGCGAAGACACAGGAACCCATCGTCGTTTATATGGGGCTTAAGAATATAGGCTCGATCGCCGGTCTTCTGATGCAGGGCGGTCGTTCGGGCAAAACGCCGGTCGCCGTCATCATGTCGGCAACGACCGCGCAGGAACGTATTTTCATCGGCACACTGGAAAGCATAGCTGACGATGCAAAACGGGAAAAATTCGAGGCGCCGGCGCTGATCGTTATTGGCGAGATCGTTTCGATGCGCGACCGACTTGGAGTGCCGACCTTATGACCACTCGGGCGATCATCATCGGCGCACCGCGCTCTGGTTCCGGCAAGACCAGCGTAACAATCGGCCTGTTGAGGGCGTTTGCCCGGCGCGGCATCAAGGTGCGCGGCATCAAGACGGGGCCGGATTATATCGACCCCGGTTTCCATGCCTTCGCCACCGGCACATCCGGCCTTAATCTCGACAGCTGGGCCATGCAGCCGGAATTGCTTCGACACCTGTTGTTGCAGCAGGCTGACGGTGCCGACCTCGTTTTGATCGAAAGCGCCATGGGCCTGTTCGACGGTATCCCCGTGGCGGAAAACCGCACCGGTTCTGCGGCGGATCTGGCCCGGCTATTCGGCATTCCCGTGCTGCTGGTGCTGGATGTGTCGGGTCAATCGCAGACAGCTGCTGCTGTCGCCTATGGTTTTGTCCACTATGATCCTGTTGTCACCATGGCGGCGGTGGTGCTGAACCTCGCCGGCAGCGAAAGACACCGGACGCTGTGCACGGAGGCCATCGAAAAAATCGGTCTGCCTGTCGTAGGATGCGTCCTGCGTGATCCGTCACTCATCCTGCCGGAACGGCATCTGGGGCTGGTGCAGGCCAGCGAACATCCGGAAATCGACGCGCATATAGAACGGCTGGCGGATGCGATGGAAAGGTCCATTGATCTCGATGCCTTGCTTTCGCTCGCTGCGCCTGTGGATGTACCCTCCGGCTCGGTGGAGGCAGCGATTGCGCCGCCCGGCCAGCGCATCGCGCTTGCAGACGACGCGGCTTTCACCTTTCTTTATCCGCATCTCAAGAACCACTGGCATGCAGCGGGGGCAGAGATCGTGCCCTTCTCACCGCTGGCCGACGAGGCACCCGATGAGACCTGCAACATTTGCTGGCTGCCAGGTGGTTATCCCGAACTTTACGCTGGAAGGCTTGCCGATGCGGCCGGGTTCAAAGCGGGCATTGTCCGTTTTGCCAAGACGAAGCCGGTGCATGGCGAGTGCGGCGGCTATATGGTTTTGGGCGCCGCGCTGGAAGATGCCGATGGCGTCACCCATGCCATGACCGGGCTTCTGTCACATGCCACCAGTTTCGCCACGCGCAAGATGAATCTCGGCTACCGGCAGGCGGCAATCGTGGCAGATGGGCCGCTCGGCAAAACGGGCGAGGTTCTGCGCGGCCATGAGTTTCACTATGCGCGTGTTATCGATCCGGGTCATGATGAGCCTTTCGCTCAGATCGCTGACGGGCAGGGTCGTCCGCTCGGCCCCTCCGGTGGCAGGCGGGATCTTGTTTCAGGCACTTTCTTCCACGCGATAGCAAAAGCCGGGTAAGCAATTTGGCGACCGGATGCGGGGTTGCGTCAAAGTGGAGCGGGCTGCGAAAGTTTGTAGTCTGGTGCGATAGGTAAGTGCTATATAGCCACTGTCGTCCCGAGTTTCCGAAACGCTATTTCAATGAAAATACTGCGCCTGTTCATTTTTGCCGCCCTCGCCGTGGCCATGATACCGGTTCCGCTCGAGATCGGTGCTGGTCAAATGCAGGCTCACGGCGGCGAAGATTATGCAACGCTTGAAAAACTCGGCGCGGCGCTGTTTGATGATGCCAATCTCTCCATGAACCGCACGATGGCGTGTTCCACCTGCCATATGCAGGCGGCAGGTTTTTCCGATGCGCGCGAAAGCGACAAGGTCGGGCGGGACGTCTCTCTCGGCGATGACGGGATTTCGCTGGGCGACCGCAATGCGCCGACTGCAGCCTATGCCCGGTTCACGCCGCCTTTCGGCAAGAACGCTGCGGGAGAGTATGTCGGCGGGCAATTCTGGGATGGTCGTGCCTCCCTGCTGGAAGACCAGGCGGGTGGACCACCGCTCAACCCGATCGAAATGGGCATGCCGGATAAAGCCTCTGTCGTCAAACGGCTCAAGGAAAACCCTGATTATGTTGCGGCGTTCGGCACACAGTTCGGCAACGATGTTTTCCAGAGTGACGAAGGCGCCTTTGCTGCGATGACCAAGGCGCTGGCGAGCTTCGAGCGCTCCGATGAATTCTCCACCTTCGATTCCAGGTATGACCGTTTCCTGCGCGGCGAAGAAAAGCTGACCGATCAGGAGGAGCTGGGCCGGGTTCTGATCTCCTCGACGCAGTTCACCAATTGCAATACCTGCCATGAAATCCGTGGCGCCAAGGGTTTGGAAGACGGCCTCTTCACCAACCACAAATATTTCAACATCGGTGTTCCGGCCAACACGTCGGTCAGGGCAGCCAACGGCTCCAAGCCGGATGCGGTCGATCTCGGATTGGCGCAAAATCCCGCCGTGGCCGGCGATCCGGCTCAGCGCGGCAAGTTCAAGGTGCCTACCCTTCGCAACGTCGCTGTCACTGGTCCCTACATGCACAATGGGGTGTTTAAGGATCTGCGCACGGTGGTGCTGTTTTACGTGAAATACAAAAGCAAGAAACCCAGCCGTCAGATCAACCCTGAAACGGGTAAAACCTGGGATGCGCCGGAAGTGCCTGATAACATCGCCATGACAGAGCTGACTTCCGCACCGGCGCTGGACGACAAGCGTGTGGACGCCATCGTTGCCTTTTTGAAGACGCTGACTGACAAAAGATATGAACATCTTTTGCCAAAGGAAGATGGGCAAGCGACCGTGCCGCCTGCCCAACCGGTTGCCGTCAGCGTTACGCCGAAAGCGCCTTGAATTCTGCGAGAACCGCGTCACCCATTTCGGAGGTGCTGACCTGACGGGAACCGTCGGACATGATGTCGGCGGTGCGGATGCCCTTGTCGAGCACGTTCGCAATTGCAGTTTCGAGCTTCGTTGCCTCATCGACCATATTGAACGAATAGCGCAGGCACATGGCGAAGGACGCGATCATGGCAATGGGGTTGGCGATGCCCTTGCCGGCAATGTCAGGTGCCGAACCGTGCACCGGCTCGTACATGGCCTTGCGCTTGCCGGTCTTGGCATCCGGCGCACCAAGCGATGCCGACGGCAGCATGCCGAGCGAGCCCGTCAGCATGGCAGCGACGTCGGAAAGCATGTCGCCGAAGAGGTTGTCGGTCACGATCACGTCGAACTGCTTGGGCTTGCGCACCAGCTGCATGCCGCCAGCATCGGCCAGCATATGCTCCAGCTGAACGTCCTTGTATTTCGCAGCGTGGGTCTCGGTGACGACCTGGTTCCACAAAACGCCAGACTTCATGACGTTGCGCTTCTCCATGGAGCAGACGCGGTTGTCGCGGGTGCGTGCCAGTTCGAAAGCGACGCTGGCGATGCGCTCGATCTCGAAGGTGTCGTAGATCTGTGTGTCGATACCGCGCTTCTGGCCGTTGCCGAGGTCGATGATCTGCTTGGGCTCGCCGAAATAAACACCGCCCGTCAGCTCACGGACGATGAGGATATCGAGACCCTCGACCAGCTCCGGCTTCAGTGAGGAGGCTTCGGCAAGTGCGGGGTAGCAGATGGCGGGGCGCAGGTTGGCGAAAAGTTCGAGATCCTTGCGCAGGCGAAGCAGGCCGGCTTCCGGGCGGTGTTCGTAGGGAACGCCATCCCACTTCGGGCCGCCAACGGCGCCGAACAGGATCGCATCGGCGGCAAGGGCCTTTTCCATATCTGCGTCGGAAATCGCGACGCCATGGGCATCATAAGCGGAGCCGCCGACCAGACCTTCCTGCGTGGTGAAGCCGGCATTTTTCGCGCTGTTCATATAGTCGATCAGCTTGCGGACTTCGGCCATGGCCTCGGGGCCGATACCGTCACCGGGCAGAAGGAAAAGCGTGCGGACTGTCATGAGAACCCTCCTTGGGCGGCGCGCCGGAAACCATCATGAAGGGTTTTCGATTGCGGCGAGCGCGGCGTCAAACTCGTTTCCGTCCTGCCGCCTCACAAGTCACATCGCCAGCCGAACGGGATCGGGGGCTTCTTATCCCCGCCTCATCGGCTTTTCAAGCAAAGCAAAAGCCGATCCGGTACGGTTTTGTACGGGATCGGCTTTTAAAAGAGGATAGAAGTGCGGTCAGGCCCAGGGACGGACCGAGGCATTTGCCTTTTCGAACGTGTCGATGGCGCCGGAATGCTCCAGTGTCAGGCCGATGTCGTCGAGGCCGTTCAGCATGCAATGGCGCTTGAATTCATCGATCTCGAAGGTGATCGTGCCGCCATCAGGGCCGCTGATTTCCTGACGTTCCAGATCGATGGACAGAACGGCGTTCGATCCGCGCGAGGCGTCGTCCAACAGCTTTTCGAGATTCTCGGGGCTGACGACGACAGGCAGGATGCCGTTCTTGAAACAGTTGTTGTAGAAAATGTCGGCAAAGCTGGTGGAAATCACGCAGCGGATGCCGAAATCGAGAAGCGCCCATGGTGCATGTTCGCGCGAAGAGCCGCAGCCAAAATTGTCACCCGCGACGAGGATCTGGGCGTTCTGGTAAGCGGGCTTGTTCAGCACAAAATCGGGATTGGGCGAGCCATCTTCGAGATAACGCGACTCGGCAAAAAGGCCTGTGCCAAGACCCGTGCGCTTGATGGTCTTCAGATAGTCTTTGGGAATGATCATATCGGTGTCGATATTGACGACCGGCATGGGCGCAGCAACGCCCGTCAGCTTGGTGAATTTTTCCATCTGTCGCTTCCCGTGTTTCCCTTTTAACAAAATCCGGCGTGGACTGGGGCCCGCCGGATATTTTCTGTCGGGAAATACTGCAAAACGGATCGCTTTAGAAGCGCAAACCCGCATTCTTCGGTACGCCGCGTGCAGCGTTCTCGCATTTTGACGGGATTAACGATCTCAGAGATCGATGATCGTGCCTTTGCCGTCGTTCCAGACGCGCATATCGCGCTGGTTGCTGGGCTTGACCGGAATGGGTGCCGGCTTCATACGCGCCGAAAGCAGACGGGCAGCGCTGAGAACGGCGAGCACGCCGATAAAAGCGACCGTAAGCGAGGCGGTAAAAAGAGCCACCAAAGCCAGAAGTGCGATGCCGGATGCGGCAATGAAAAATGAACGGATGCCTTGCATGATTCAACCTTTCTTTCCAAACGAATGTGGGCCTTCTTCTTCCGGCTTGCAAGAGGATTCAGTGGATTGTCGTGTTGCAGATGTCACAAAAGCTTGACACAAGTGCGGCATGACTAATTTTTTCGAAAATATTCCTGTGAGACCGCGCCGTTCGCTGCTGTCGGTTCCGGCCATCAACGTCAGGGCGCTCGAAAAAATCCGCGATCTCGATTGCGATGGGGTTATTCTCGATCTGGAGGATTCCGTTGCATCCAACATGAAGGGCAAGGCGCGAGAGAATCTGGGCAGGCTGTTTTCGGATGCGCCCTTTGCGGGACGCGAGATCATTATCCGTATCAATCCGCTGTCAACGCCGGATGGTATGGAGGATTTAAAGCTCGTGCTTTCCTGCCGGCCGGATGCGGTATTATTACCGAAGGTCGAGCAGCCCGCCGATATTCACGATGTGGCCGACCTTCTGGCGGAGGCCGATACGCCCGAGGGCTTGAAAATCTGGGCGATGATAGAGACGCCGCTCGGTGTGTTGAATGCAGCGTCCATTGCCGACGCTGCCCATACGCCGGATGGACGGCTTGCCGCTTTCGTCCTCGGGCTGAACGATCTGCGCAAGGAGACACGGGTTCCTTCCCTGCCCGGGCGAACCTACCTCGTGCCATGGATGATGCAGGTGGTGCTTGCGGCTCGCGCCTATGGGCTTGATATCATCGATAGCGTGTCGAATGATTTTCGCGATATCGCGGCTTTTGGCACCGAATGCGAGCAGGGCCGCGCCATGGGCTTCGATGGCAAGATGCTGATCCACCCGGCCCAGATCGAGCCCGCCAATCGTCACTTCGGCCCCGATGAGGCCGCTGTCGCTGAAGCCAGGGCGATTATTGACGCTTTCGCAAAACCCGAATCTGTGGAATTGAACGTCATCAACATGAACGGGCGGATGATCGAACGGCTGCATGTGAGCCAAGCCGAAAGGCTGGTCGCCATGGCCGATATCATCGCACAACGAAAGGCGCAAAAGACGTGAAGGTCTATCGTTTCATTACAGGTCCCGATGACGCGAAGTTCTGTCACCGGGTCACCGAAGCTCTGAACAAGGGGTGGGAACTTGCCGGTTCACCCAGCTATGCCTTCAACGCCGCAAGCGGCGTCATGCATTGCGGCCAGGCCGTGACCAAGGTGGTCGAGGGCAAGGAATACCACCCGGATATGAAGCTCGGCGAGCAATAAGAGGCGTGGCCGCCGGCGGGCTCAGCGCTCCGCCGCGGCCTCGTCGGCGCTTTCCTCGATCCGCTCCATGTCGTCATCCGACAGGCCGAAGTGATGGCCGATCTCGTGGATGAGGACATGGGTGATGATGTCGCCCAGCGTTTCCTCGTTCTCGGCCCAGTAGTCGAGAATGGGGCGGCGATAAAGCGTGATGCGGTTCACCATCTCGCCGGTTTCCATGGTGAAACGTTCGGAGATGCCGCGTCCCTCGAACAATCCCAGCAGGTCGAATGGTGTTTCGAGCGCCATGTCCTCGAACACTTCGTCTGTCGGGAAATCAGATATCTCGATGACGAGATCCTTGGTCAATGCACGGAATTCTTCTGGCAGGTGGCCATATGCCTCGATCGCAAGCGACTCGAAGGCGGAAAGTGTCGGCGCATGGCGGTCCCGCCAATCGTCGGTCTGGTCTATGCGGGCCATTTCTGCTCCTTGTTGAAGGCCCATATAAACACTTGCTGCGCAAATTTCGAGACCTGACTGCTTCGCTTGCCAAAAAAGCATGAAATTCTTGGCGTTAGAGTTACTTTTCAAACATTCGTCATCTTGACATAAACTGATGTCTCGCGTAATTCGCACCCAAATTGATGGCGTATTGCGCCTTCTGTTTATTCCGCCCCTCAAGGGCGGCTTCACCGGCAGACTTTCAAAAGGGCATTCAGTCCTGACGGATTTCCGCTACTCCGACTGATAAAAAGACGGCCAGCTTGCTTTGGCGGGCAGAGCCGGAACGAACATGAAAGGATAACAAATGTTCGCAGTCATCAAGACCGGCGGTAAGCAGTACCGCGTAGCGGCCGATGCCGTGCTGACCATCGAAAAGCTGGAAGCAGAGGCAGGCGCAACCGTAGAATTCACCGAAGTTCTCGTGATCGGCGAAGGCGCCGACGCTCAGTTCGGTGCTCCCTTTGTCAAGGGTGCCATCGTCAAGGCTGAAGTTGTCGAGCACAATCGCGGCAAGAAGGTCATCGCCTTCAAGAAGCGTCGTCGTCAGAACTCCAAGCGTTCGCGCGGCCATCGTCAGCATCACACTGTCGTCCGCATCACGGACATCGTTGCTGCCTAGTCGGCGCGACACGGGAAACAAGGTTTAAAGGAGAACTCCAATGGCACACAAAAAAGCTGGCGGTTCCTCGCGTAACGGTCGCGATTCCGAATCCAAGCGCCTTGGCGTAAAGAAGTTCGGCGGCGAAGCTGTCATTCCGGGCAACATTATTCTGCGTCAGCGCGGAACCCAGTGGCATCCCGGCGCCAATGTTGGCATCGGCAAGGACCACACGATTTTCGCACTGACCGCAGGTAACGTGAACTTCCGTACGAAGGCCAACGGCCGCGTATTCGTATCCGTGGCCCCGAAAGCGGAAGCCGCAGAATAAGCCGGTAAGCGTCATATGCAGCCGGTGTCCCATCGACCCGGCTGAGACGTATCAGGTTCAGTCAAGAAAACAGGGGAGATGGGGTACCACCCAACTCCCCTTTTTCTTTAACCCCCAGGAGGGACTGAACCATGCAAGCTGAATTGTTGAGGGTTGACCAATCACGGTCACCCGAAGAGCGGCCGAGGCCCGATCGGTCGAGGAGCGATTGCCCCGTTTTACTGTCGCAGAGGCTGGTTTTACGCAAGCCTCACGAAGAAGACATCGACGCCCTTGCCCATCTTGCCAACAATGCCAATATCGCGACCATGGTGTCGCGTATGCCGCACCCGTACACGGCCAAAGACGCCGCGGACTTCGTGCGACGCACCAATGCTGGCGAGATCGGCAAGTGCGTCTATGCGATTACCCGCATGGACAATGGCGAGTTTCTGGGTTGCTGCGCGCTTGAACCGCAGGAAGACGAAAAGACGCTGGAAATCGGTTACTGGCTGGGGGAACCCTACTGGAACCGGGGCTACATGACCGAAGCCACGCATGCGCTGATCGACATGGCCTTCCGCACGCGTGAAATCGACCAGATCGATGCCCGCTGCCGGGTCACCAACATCCCCTCGCGCCGGGTTATCCAGAAGTGCGGTTTCCAGTTCCAGGGTTCCGGCATGGTCGGTTCGCTGGCACTGGGCGGCATGGTACCGGTCGAATGGTACAGGCTGGACCGCAAGACCTGGGTTTCGCTGAAGAGCTGGGGGGACATGGGATGAGCACGATCGAGCTTACCCGTCACCGGGCAACTGCGACGGTCGCGCCGCCCGGCCCCTGCCCGGTCATCGAGACGTCGCGTCTGGTGCTGCGTCCGCAGCGGCTTTCCGATGCCGGCAGCATTGCGGAATCGCTTGGCGATTTTGCCGTGACCAGGATGCTGGCCCGTGTTCCCGCGCCCTATCATCGACAGGATGCGCTGGAATGGCTGGTCCTGCGCACTTCAGGCACCCTGCCCGATTGGGATTTCGCCATCACAAGCGGTGACGATACCCTCATCGGCGTCGTCTCGGTCGAATTGCGGCACGGCGAGTGGCATCTCGGCTACTGGCTGAACCGGTTCTACTGGGGCAAGGGTTACATGACCGAGGCGGTGGCCGCCGTGGTCGAGCGGTTCTTCCGCCGCATGCCCGGTGTGGTTCTCCATTCCGGTGTGTTTGCGGATAATCCGGCTTCGCTGCGCGTGCAGGAAAAACTGGGCTTCCGGGTGACCGGCTGCCACCAGATTTACGCCACGGCGCGTGCTGCAATGGTGGCGCATATCGATACGGCGATCACGGCTGAGGATTTCATTCCGCAGCACCGCTGACAATCAAAACAAGGCCGGTTTCCCCAAACCGGCCTTGTCTCACGCAGGCGCTTCCCGCACGATAGTCTTTGACCTTGTGGAGAAGCGCTTGTATTCGAAACGACGATATTTTTGTTTGGCACAACGCCTTGAGTTGATGTGCCCGCAAACCGACAGAACGGCAGTCCGATGAAATTTCTCGATGAAGCAAAAATCTATATCAAGTCCGGTGACGGCGGCGCGGGCGCTGTTTCCTTCCGGCGCGAAAAATTCATCGAGTTCGGCGGCCCTGATGGCGGCGATGGCGGACGCGGCGGCGACGTCTGGATCGAGGTGGTCAACGGTCTCAACACGCTGATCGATTTTCGCTTCCAGCAGCATTTCAAGGCCTCAATCGGACAGCACGGCATGGGCAAGACCCGCACCGGCGCCAAGGGTTCCGACGTGGTTCTGAAAGTGCCTGTCGGCACGCAGATTTTCGAGGAAGACAACGAGACGCTGATCGTTGACCTGACAAAGGAAGGTCAGCGTTTTCGTCTTGCCGCTGGCGGTAACGGCGGCTTTGGCAATGCCTATTTCAAGTCTTCGACCAATCAGGCGCCGACCCATGCCAATCCGGGCCTTGCGGGCGAAGAAAAGACGCTCTGGCTTCGCCTGAAGCTGATCGCTGACGCCGGTCTCGTTGGTCTGCCGAATGCAGGTAAGTCGACATTCCTTGCGACGGTGACGCGCGCGCGGCCAAAGATTGCCAATTATCCCTTCACAACGCTGCATCCGAATCTCGGCGTCGCGACCATTGACGGCCGTGAATTCGTGCTGGCCGATATTCCCGGCCTGATCGAAGGCGCGCATGAGGGTGTGGGCATCGGCGACCGTTTCCTCGGCCACGTGGAGCGCACCCGTGTGCTTCTGCATCTCGTCTCCGCGCAGGAAGAAAAGGTCGGGCAGGCCTATAAGACGGTCAAGGCCGAGCTGGATGCCTATGGCGGCGGCTTGATCGACAAACCGGAAATCGTTGCGCTGTCGCAGATCGACGTGCTGGACGAAAAAGAACTGAAAAAGAAGGCAAAGGAACTGGAAAAGGCCTGCGGCCGTCCTCCGCTCCTTCTGTCTGCCGCTGCCCACATCGGTATGACGGAGGCGCTGCGCGCCCTTCGCGATATCATCGTCTCGGCGAGCAATGGCGGCGAGACCGCCCTTCCCGACCGCTCAATGCCTGTGGACAGCGAGGCCGAGGAAGAGGACGATCGCCTATGAGCCTCACCCGCAAACCGCTGGGTAGCCACCACCGGATCGTCATCAAGATCGGTTCGGCACTTCTGGTGGACCGGAAAAGCGGGCTCAAGAAAGATTGGCTCGACGCCATTTGCGAGGACATCGCTGGGCTGAAGAAAAATGGCGCAGATGTTCAGGTGGTGTCTTCTGGCGCCATCGCGCTCGGCCGCACGGTGCTCGGTCTGCCCTCCGGCGCATTGAAGCTGGAGGAAAGTCAGGCAGCGGCGGCCGTCGGCCAGATCGCTCTGGCGCGGGCATGGTCGGAAAGCCTGTCGCGGCATGAGATCGTTGCTGGCCAGATTCTGCTGACGCTGTCCGACACCGAGGAGCGCCGCCGTTACCTCAATGCGCGCGCCACCATCAACCAGCTGCTGAAGATCGGTGCCATTCCGATCATCAATGAAAACGACACGGTGGCAACCACCGAAATCCGATACGGCGACAATGACCGTCTGGCCGCCCGCGTGGCTACCATGACCGGTGCCGATCTTCTGGTATTGCTGTCTGATATTGACGGGCTTTACACCGCTCCGCCACATCTTGATCCGGATGCGAAGTTCCTTGAGACGATTGCAGATATTACCCCCGAGATCGAGGCCATGGCAGGCGGTGCGGCTTCCGAGCTTTCACGCGGCGGCATGCGCACCAAGATCGATGCCGGCAAGATCGCGACCGCTGCCGGCTGCGGCATGATCATCGCTTCCGGCAAGACGCTCAATCCGTTGAAGGCCATCGAAAACGGCGCCCGCTCCTCGTGGTTTGCGCCATCAGGCACACCGGTGACGGCGCGAAAGACCTGGATTGCCGGTCAGTTGCAGCCGGCAGGTGAGATTCATGTGGATGCGGGTGCGGAAAAAGCGCTCTATGCCGGTAAAAGCCTGCTTCCCGCGGGCGTGCGGGTGGTGAAGGGCAATTTTGGACGCGGCGATGCGATTGCCATTATCGGCGTTGAAGGCCGAGAGGTCGCGCGCGGCCTTGCAGGCTACGATGCGGAAGAGGCGCGTCTTATCATCGGTCACAAGTCCAACGAGATCGAGGCGATACTTGGTTATGTCGGACGTGCGGCGATGATCCATCGCGACGATCTGGTGATGACGGGTGCCACCGTGAAAGTTAAAAATACTGAAAAGGATGAGGTCCATGCCTGAACAGGCCGTGAAGCAGAGCCATGATATCGATGCATTGATGATGACCATCGGTGCACAGGCAAAAGCTGCTTCGCGACCGTTGTCCATCGCAGGCACTGATCAGAAAAACCGTGCGCTTCTCGCCATGGCGTCCGCCATCGAGGCGTCGAGGGAAACGATCCTTGCCGCCAACAGGAAAGATCTGGCTGCAGCGGATAATAGCGGCCTTGCCGCTTCCTTCATCGATAGGCTTACGCTTGACGATGCGCGGATCGCCGGCATTGCCGAAGGCATCCGCTCGGTTGCCGCGCTGCCTGATCCGGTTGGCGAAGTCATTGCCGCCTGGGATCGCCCGAACGGTCTGAAGATCGAGCGCGTGCGCACGCCGCTCGGCGTCATCGGCGTGATTTACGAAAGCCGCCCGAATGTGACGGCAGATGCGGGCGCGCTCTGCCTCAAGGCGGGCAACGCGGTTATCCTGCGCGGCGGCTCGGATTCGCAACATTCATCGCGTGCTATCCATGCCTGCCTCGTCGAGGGCCTGAAGATCGCCGGTCTTCCCGAGCATGCCATTCAGCTGGTGCCGGTCACCGACCGCGCAGCCGTGGGCGCTTTGCTGGGCGGATTGAATGGCGCGGTTGACGTGATTGTGCCGCGCGGCGGCAAAAGCCTGGTTGCGCGGGTGCAGTCTGAGGCGCGGGTTCCGGTCTTTGCGCATCTGGAAGGTATTTGCCATATCTATGTCGACGGATCGGCCGATCTCGACATGGCGAAACGCATCGTCGTAAACGCCAAGATGCGCCGCACCGGTATTTGTGGCGCGGCGGAGACGCTGCTGGTGGATGTCGCTGTTGTTGCCACGCATCTTGAACCGCTCGTCAAGGGCCTGATCGAGGCCGGTTGTGAAGTGCGCGGTTCGCAGGCCGTGCGTAATGTTGTCGAGGGCTTGAAGGCCGCAACGGAAGATGACTGGCGCACCGAATATCTCGATGCGATCATTTCGGTTGCTGTCGTGGACGGTATTTCCAGCGCGATCGACCACATCAACACCTATTCGTCCAACCACACGGAGGCGGTGATCGCCGAGGACCCAGCGGTGGTCGAGCGTTTCTTCAACGAACTCGATTCGGCCATTCTGCTGCATAACGCTTCCACGCAATTTGCCGATGGCGGTGAATTCGGCATGGGTGCGGAAATCGGCATCGCCACGGGCAAGATGCATGCACGCGGCCCTGTTGGTGTCGAGCAGCTCACGTCGTTCAAATACCGCGTGCATGGCACCGGTCAGACGCGGACCTGATAGTTGCTGGTCGAAACACGCCTCGACAGACGTTATCTCACCATGCCGCATGCGGAGCGCGGCATGGTCGTCGGGCTGTTCGGCGGCTCTTTCAATCCGCCGCATGCCGGCCATGCCCTTGTTGCCGAAATAGCGCTTCGCAGGCTGGGTCTAGACCAGCTCTGGTGGATGGTCACGCCAGGCAATCCGCTGAAAAGCCGCTCGGAACTGGCGTCTCTGGAGGATCGTATCGCTGCCTGCGAAAGGCTGGTCAGCGATCCCCGCATCAAGGTGACGGCTTTTGAAAAATCGCTGGGGATCAGCTACACGGCCAATACGCTTGCCAAGGTGAAAGCAAAAAATCCGCATGTCCGCTTCATCTGGATCATGGGAGCCGACAATCTGAAAAGCTTCCATCGTTGGCAACAATGGCGAAGGATCGCCGAGACCTTTCCGATTGCGGTAATCGACCGGCCGGGTTCCACCCTCTCCTACCTCTCCTCCACCATGGCGCAGGCCTATAGCCAGGCGCGGATCGATGAGGATGATGCGGGTGTTTTGTGGAAAAAAAAGGCGCCTGCCTGGGTCTTTATCCACGGTCCGCGTTCGACGCTGAGTTCGACGGCGCTCCGCAATAATCACAAATGATGTATGCGACAGCCGTTGAAGGCTCCATATCTTGAAAAGTTAATGCTTTGGTGCCACCTTAATCTTGTGACGCACAGATTCGCGTCGCCAGGGCCTGTTTTGTCATTCTTGGAAAGGGAAAACCTCTGACAACAGTACACGCCAAGGGAAGAGCATTTGTTGCTATCCCGAAGGGTCAGGACAGTGGCGCCGATGCTGCCGACCACGCCCTCGAAACCGTCCTCGCGAGCCTCGAGGACTCCAAGGCTGAAGATATCGTATCTCTCGACATTGCCGGAAAATCGGCGCTTGCGGACTACATGGTGGTGGTCTCCGGGCGATCGAACAGGCATGTCTCGGCGATCTGCGAGCATCTTCTCAAGGATATGAAGGATGAAGGGTTTGGAAGCGCCCGCGTCGAAGGTCTCGAGACCGGAGATTGGGTGCTGATCGATACCGGCGACATCATCGTTCATGTGTTCCGTCCGGAAATCCGTGTCTTCTACAACATTGAAAAAATGTGGGCGACGCCGGAAATGCCGGAAGACACGCTGCATTGATGCGGTGAGCCTTTGACGTCGCACATCGGGCCTCCCGAATATCATTTTTGATTTCGGGTCGATGTGTCTGGTCGGAAAGCAAGCCGGCCGCATAGGAATCCGTAGGCTATGCTGTTAAGAGCGTGACCCTGTTGGGTCACGGTGGATGCAGGTTTGCGATGCGGATTTCGATTTTTGCGGTGGGACGGCTGAAATCCGGCCCGGAAAGGGATCTTGCGACCCGTTATATCGAACGCCTTGCCAAGACCGGCCCGGCGATCGGGCTGGAGTTTTCGCGCGTGATCGAGGTCGCGGAAAGCCGGGCATCGAACGCGGAGACGCGCAAGCGCGAAGAAGCGGCGATGCTGGAAAAACATCTGGCTGATGGTACTGTGCTCGTGCTGCTGGACGAGCGCGGCAAGGCGCTGGATAGCCCGGCCTTTGCCACGTTTTTTGGCGATCTGCGTGATAGCGGCAAGCGCGACCTCGTGATCGCGATTGGTGGCGCCGACGGCCTCGATCCCGCACTTTACGACAGATCTGCGGCCGTTCTTAATCTCGGCAAGCTCACATGGCCGCACCAGATCGTTCGTATTCTGATCGCCGAACAGCTTTACCGCGCCGTCACCATCCTCTCCGGTCATCCCTATCATCGCGTTTGAGCGTGATCTTCATGCGGAAAATTGTCTCAATTTCAACATGAAGCTTCGCGAGACGGAAAGGCGTGGAAGGCTTTGCAGCCAGCCTGTTTCAGGCCTCTTGGAAGATTGGGGCAAAATCCCTAATATCGGCGCTCCTGCTTCGGCATCAAAGAAAGTTCAAATGGACAAGAGGTCTCAACGAAAACGCCACGCTGCCCTTGCGGGCGCGGTTTTCGCTGTCCTTGTCCTGGGGATTTCCCCTGTTGAACGCGCCTTTTCGCGCGATGATGCCGGTGCCGCGCCTGCTGGTGAGGGTGATTCGTCGCCGGAGGCGCTTCAGACGCTGGAAAAGCGCCGTGATCAGAACCGCCAGGATCTGGAAGAGCTGGTCGACAGCATCGGCCTTTCGGAAGACAAGACCCGAAATCTCGAGGAAAGCATTGCTTCCCTTAATCAGGACAGCGCCCGTATTCGCGACGAGCTGATCGCGTCGGCTGCACGTCGCAAGGCGCTGGAAACCAAGATCAGCGATGGCGAGGATCGTCTGGCCAAGCTTTCGGTCCGCGAAGATGGCGTCAAGGCATCCCTGCGCGAGAGGCGCGGCGTGCTGGCGGAAGTTCTGGCCGCGCTGCAGCGTATGGGCAGAAACCCTCCCCCCGCCCTTCTCGTTTCGCCTGATGATGCGCTGGCTTCGGTGCGCAGCGCCATTCTTCTCGGCGCCGTCGTGCCCGGCATTCGTGGTGAGACCGACAAGCTGGTTTCTGCTCTCAAAGAATTGACCGACGTCAGGCAGGCAATCGCTCGCGAAAAGGACGATCTTACGGGTATGATGACGGCAAGTCTGGAAGAGGAAAAACGCCTCGACCTGCTGCTTGCTGAAAACGACCGCAGAAATTCGCAGACGGCCGCGGCGCTGGAGACGGAACGCAAGCGATCCGAGGAGCTTGCAAGCAAGGCGACCAGCCTCGAGGGTCTGGTCGGTTCGCTTGAAAGTGAGATCAGTTCGGTGCGGGAAGCTATGGAAAGGGCGCGTGCGGAAGAGCAGCGCGTGGCCCGTCTTTCCGAAGCGGAACGTGAGAAGGAGCGTGCCGCAGCCGAGGCGGGAATGCCCGATAAAAACCGTATTGCGCCCGCATATCCCTTCGCGAGTTTGAAGGCAAAGCTGGACCTGCCGGTGGCTGGAGATGTGTTGCGTCGGTTCGGCGATGCGGATGGTACGGGCCACTTTTCCAAGGGAATTGTCGTCGCGACCGGACCTGAGGCCATCGTGACGGCACCCGCAGACGGCTTTGTTGTATTTGCCGGAGATTTTCGCAGTTACGGCCGAATGATCATCCTCAATACGGGTGACGGATACCATGTGGTCATGACGGGCATGGACAATGTGAGGACACGACAGGGAATGTTTGTGTTCTCCGGAGAGCCAATCGCCTCCATGGGTGCAAAAAGAGTAGCGAGTGCAGCAGCATTGGCGCTGGAAACCGACCGGCCAACGCTCTACATTGAGTTCAGGAAAGATGGTGTGCCGGTTGATTCCCAACCTTGGTGGACCGCAAAAAATACCGGAAGGGCGCACAATGATTCGTAAGGTTTCGCTTCTCCTTATCGGTGGGCTTATGGGCGCCACGGCGATGAGTGTGATTTATTCGGCGAGCATGCCGGCACAGGCGGCCGGGCCTTCGACCTATAAGGAACTGTCAATCTTTGGCGACGTGTTCGAACGTGTGCGTGCGCAATATGTGACGCCGCCGGATGACGAGAAGCTGGTCGAAAATGCCATCAACGGCATGCTCAGCTCGCTTGATCCGCATTCGAGCTTCATGAATGCCAAGGACGCCAACGACATGCGCACCCAGACCAAGGGTGAGTTCGGCGGTCTCGGCATCGAAGTGACCATGGAAAATGAACTGGTCAAAGTCATCTCGCCGATGGACGACACGCCGGCTTCGCGCGCAGGCATTCTTGCCGGCGACTATATTTCGGAAATCGACGGTACGCCGGTTCGCGGGCTGAAGCTGGAGCAGGCGGTCGAGAAGATGCGCGGCGCGGTCAAGACGCCGATCAAGCTGACGATCATCCGCCAGGGCGCCGACAAACCGCTCGAATTCACCGTCATGCGTGATGTCATTGCCGTACGCGCGGTCAAGTCCCGTGTCGAGGGCGATGTCGGTTATCTCCGCGTCATCTCATTTACCGAGAAGACGTATGACGATCTCGAAAAGGCGATCAAGAAGATCAAGACGGATGTGCCGGCGGACAAGCTGAAGGGCTACGTGCTCGATCTGCGTCTCAATCCCGGTGGTCTGCTCGATCAGGCGATCAATGTTTCCGACGCCTTCCTCCAGCGTGGCGAAGTCGTTTCGACCCGTGGCCGTAACCCGGACGAGACCCGTCGCTTCAATGCAACGGCTGGCGATCTGACCGATGGCAAGCCGGTTATCGTGCTCATCAACGGTGGCTCTGCTTCGGCGTCTGAAATCGTCGCCGGTGCGCTGCAGGATCTGCGTCGCGCGACTGTGGTCGGCACGCGCTCCTTCGGCAAGGGTTCGGTCCAGACGATCATTCCGCTCGGCGAGGCCGGCGCGCTGCGTCTGACCACGGCGCTTTATTACACGCCGTCGGGCAAATCGATCCAGGGCACGGGCATTACGCCTGATATCAAGGTCGAACAGCCGCTGCCGCCGGAATTGCAGGGCCGGGTCACCACCGAAGGTGAATCCAGCCTGACCGGCCATATCAAGGGCCAGAGCGAAACGGACGAAGGTTCGGGTTCTTCCGCTTACGTTCCGCCGGAAGCCAAGGATGATATCCAGCTGAATTATGCGCTGGACCTGTTGCGCGGTGCCAAGACCGATCCGTCGTTCCCGCCGAACCCGGACAAGGCTGTGGTCAACAAGCAGTAAGATGGATGCGCCGGCCAGCCGGCGCATTTTCTCGATTGCCTAACCGTTTGGACGGATCGTTCATTGCCTTCTGACCTGCGAAAACCGCTTCTGGGTCGACAGAAAAAAAGCGCCGGTATCAACCGGCGCTTTTCCGTCATTATGGTTCTGTCCGCGCTTGCTGTTCTGACGATCGGCGGGCTTTCCGTCTATACGGCCCTGTCGCCCGGCAATCTGCAGAAGACGGCCTCCGGGCCGGATATCCAGCCCCGGATCCCCGAAGATGCTCCGAAAACGGCAGCAGCCGATGTGGCGGATCCCAACGACACGGCTGGTCTGAAGCCGGAAAGCGGCCGCTCCGGCGCGAATATAAATCGGGCGACGATGCCGGATGGCAATGTGGTATCGGTCTATTCTCCCCGCCCCCGTGACAGCGACGGACCGGTGCTGATGAGCGGCCAGACCTATGGTCAGGATCCGCGCATGGCCACGCGGCCCAATGATGCATTGCTGGAAGAAACCGCATTCGGCAAATTGCCGGTCATCGGTGCCGATGGTTTGCGGCCGATGGAGCAATATGCACGGCCGTGGTCCGGCGCGCGTGGCACCCGGGTGGCGATCGTGGTCGGTGGTCTTGGCCTCAGCCAGACGGGTTCGCAAAAGGCGATCCGGGAACTGCCGCCGGAGGTAACGCTCGGTTTTGCTGCAAGCGGCAACAGCCTGCAGCGCTGGATGCAGGAAGCACGCCGTGAGGGGCATGAAATCCTTCTCCAGATACCGCTGGAGCCCTTCGGGTATCCGGGCACCAATCCCGGCCCGGACACGCTGCTGGCGGGCGATCCCGCGAAGGTCAATATCGACCGGCTGCATCGATCCATGGCGAAAATTACCAATTATACCGGCATCATGAATTATCTCGGCGGGCGCTTCCTTTCCGAGCAGGCGGCGCTGGAGCCGGTCATGCGCGATATCGGCAAGCGCGGGCTGCTTTTTCTGGACGATGCCTCTTCGGCGCAGTCGCTGAGCGGCGGGATTGCCAAAGCCATTTCCGCGCAGCAGGGCTTTGCCGATGTTCTGCTCGACGGTGAGGTCACCGAAGCCTCTATCCTGCGCAAACTGGACGAATTGGAGCGGATCGCGCGACGTAACGGTCAGGCGATCGGCGTTGCCTCGGCTTTTGACGAAAGCATCGCTGCAATCTCGAAATGGTCGCGGGAGGCGGGCGGTCGCGGTATCGAGATCGTTGGCGTTTCTGCGCTTGTTTCGCAGCAGGCGGGGCAGTAAACCTTCTGCGCGGCCATTCCTTAGCGCCTTTTCGGCGCGCAGACAGTGCGGGTTTCCAATGACAATCAAAGCAGAAGATTTGCCTTACCGTCCCTGTGCGGGGATTATGGTTCTGAACGCCGAAGGCCTTGTTTGGGCCGGCCGGCGCATCAGGGAAGGCAATTCGGAATATGACGGTTCACCGCAATTGTGGCAGATGCCGCAGGGCGGCATCGATGACGGTGAACGGCCTTTGACGGCCGCCATTCGCGAACTTTACGAAGAGACGGGGATGAAAACGGTGACGTTGCTGGCGGAAGCGAGCGACTGGATCCATTATGATCTGCCGCCCGAACTGATCGGCATCGGCCTGAGAGGCAAGTATCGCGGGCAGGCGCAACGCTGGTTTGCCTTCCGTTTCGATGGCGACGAAAGCGAAATCCAGATCGACCCACCTCCAACAGGGCATACGGCTGAATTCGACGCCTGGGACTGGAAGCCGATGGAAAGCCTACCGGAGCTCATCGTGCCCTTCAAGCGCGCGGTCTACGAGAAAGTGGTTGCAGAATTCCGGCACCTTGCCGGCAAATAATAAAAAAGGCGGCCACTGGCCGCCTTTTCTTTGGTCGATTGCAAAAGCTTATTCTGCTTCGTTGGCGGAATCGGCGTTGAGCTGGCCGTATTTTTCCGCACCGATCTTGCCGAGCAGTTCGAGCTGGGTTTCAAGGAAGTCGATGTGACCTTCCTCGTCGATCAGCAGGGCTTCGAACAGCTTCATGGAGACATAGTCTCCGGCCTCGGAACAGATGTCGCGCGATTTCTTGTAGGACGTCCGTGCGTCATATTCGCCCGCCAGATCGGCTTCGAGCACTTCCTTGACGTTCTGACCGATGCGCAGGGGAGCCAGGGTCTGGAGGTTGGGATGACCTTCCAGGAAAATGATACGATCGATGATCTTGTCGGCGTGCTGCATCTCTTCGATGGATTCCGCACGCTCCTTCTTTGCAAGCTTGGTGTAGCCCCAATCATTCAGAAGTCGGTAGTGAAGCCAATACTGGTTTACCGCACCGAGTTCTAGAAAAAGGGCTTCGTTAAGCCGCTCGATGACTCTTGTGTCGCCTTTCAATGTCCGCTCTCCTGTTCTCTTCATGGAATCGCTTCAAGCGGGACATAAAATCAAAAACATCGGCTTCCGTCGAGTGGCGACGGGCGTGATATTCTTCGGTTGTCTGTATGATCAGGTCGACGACAGTCGGGAAACAGCCGCAGCAGCGGCCACGTTTTTCCATGGCATGATACACTTTTGCCGGAACGATAAGCTGCCAACAGTCCTCATCGAGGAGCTCGTTAATGACGTCCCGGATATCGTGGTCGGTGATGTAATTGCAGCTGCAAACCAGCATGATCGACTGCCTGTATGACGCAACACGTTGTTTTCGTTCTTAAACCAAAACAGGACACCCACTGTCAAGAAAAACCTCCGAGGATATCCGGAAGTGAACTCTGGATTCATTCTAAACTATACAAAAACTGTCGTATTTTCATTAGTTTAGCAGTTCCTATATTGCGGTATTTTTCGATCAAGTTTTTGTGCGTGGCGATATTTTCAGGGCGGATATCACGAAAAGTTTACCCGCTTCCGTCCCGTTAGAAAGGGGTGCGGATCTCAGGCGAAATATTGCCCGCCATTCGCGGTCATTGTGGAGCCGGTTATGAAACCAGCCTCGTCCGACACGAGAAACAGGACGCATCGCGCGATTTCTTCCGGTTCGCCCAGGCGCCCGACCGGGATTTGCGGCACGATCCGCTCGGCCAGCACTTTCTCCGGTATAGCCCTCACCATCTCCGTGCCGATGTAACCGGGGCAGATGGCGTTGACGGTAATGTTGCGGCTTGCGCCTTCCTGGGCGAGCGCCTTGGTGAAGCCGATATCGCCAGCCTTTGAGGCGGAATAGTTGGCCTGGCCTGCCTGGCCCTTCTGGCCATTGATGGAGGAAATATTGACGATGCGGCCGAAGCCGCGGTCGCGCATACCCGGCCAGACGGGATGCGTCATGTTAAAGACGCCGGTGAGGTTGGTGTCGATCACCTCGCGCCATTGCTGCGGTGTCATCTTGTGAAACATCGCATCACGGGTGATGCCGGCATTGTTGACGAGAACCTCGACGGGGCCGAAGGCCTCTTCAACCTGGGCTATGCCTTTTACGCAGGCATCATAGTCTCGCACGTCCCATTGAAACGCGGGGATGCCGGTTTCTTTCTGGAAGGCCTCTGCCCTATCCGTCGTGAAGGCGTAATTGACGGCCACCCGGTAGCCGGCTGCCTGCAAGGCGCGGGCGATTGCTGCGCCTATGCCGCTTGTCCCGCCCGAAATCAACGCAACCCGGCTCATATGGCCTCCATTTCCTGAACTGTTTTAGCCGTGCTCAACGGCCACAGAAATGCGGCCAATGGGAGACCGCTTCTACCCTATTGGCCGCTGAACCGGAATTGCTTTTTGGAAGGCCGCACGGCGGTTTTCAGAGCGCCTCGATGCACATGGCAACACCCATGCCGCCGCCGATGCAGAGCGTTGCGAGCCCCTTCGATACGTTGCGGCGGCGCATCTCGAAAATCAGCGTGTTCAGCACACGCGCGCCGGAAGCGCCGATCGGATGGCCGATGGCAATCGCACCGCCATTGACGTTGACGCTATCAGGATCAAGACCAAGCTCACGCACGACAGCGCAGGACTGGGCGGCAAAGGCTTCGTTGGCCTCAACGAGGCCGATATCGCCGATCGACCAGCCTGCCTTGGCCAGTGCCTTGCGTGAGGCGGGGATGGGGCCGGTTCCCATGATCTGCGGATCGACGCCCGCCGTCGCCCAGGAGGCGATGCGCGCCAGCGGTTTGATACCGCGCTTTGCCGCTTCCTGCTCCGACATCAGAAGTGCGGCAGCCGCGCCGTCATTGAGGCCGGAGGCGTTGCCGGCCGTTACCGTGCCTTCCTTGTCGAAGGCGGGGCGCAGCTTTGCCATGGTTTCCAGCGAGACGCCGGTACGGATGTGCTCGTCAGCATCGATGATGATATCAGCCTTGCGGCCCTTGACCGTGAAAGCCACAATCTCATCCGCAAAACGGCCGGCGCTTTGCGCGGCTTCGGCCTTGTTTTGCGATGCGACAGCGAACTGGTCCTGTTCATCACGGGAAAGCTGCCATTGCCGGGCGATGTTCTCGGCGGTTATTCCCATGTGGTAGCCGTAAAAGGCATCCGTCAGGCCGTCTTTCAGCATGGTGTCGACCATCTTGAAATCGCCCATCTTCACGCCGCCGCGCAAATGGGCGCAGTGGGGCGCCATGGACATGGATTCCTGACCGCCGGCAATGATGATGGTCGCGTCGCCGGCAACGATCTGCTGCATGCCGAGTGCGACGGCGCGCAGGCCGGAACCGCATAGCTGATTGATGCCGAAGGCGGTTGCTTCCTGGGGAATGCCGGCTTTCATTGCCGCCTGCCGCGCCGGGTTCTGCCCTTCGCCTGCCGTCAATACCTGACCGAGGATGACCTCATCAATTTCGTGGGCTGCGACACCGGCGCGCTCCAGGACGGCGTTGATGACGGTTGCCCCAAGCTCGTGGGCGGGCGTATTGGCAAAGCCACCATTGAAAGAACCGACGGCAGTGCGCGCAGCGCTGGCAATCACGATTGAAGGCGTCATCTGTTTCTCCTCACTTGCGGGCGGAGACTGGCAAAGCTTTGAATACAAGTCAAATGCCGAAAGTTGCTTTAAAAGATGTTGCTAAATCAAGCCGGAATCTTGCGGAAAATTGCTGCGCAAAAAACAAACTGTTGCGATGCACAAAACATTTGTCATGGGGCTTGTTTTGCGCATACACTTCGCGCGGGAAGAGCAATAACACCAAAAAACAAGAAAATACCATCATCGCGAGGAGGCGGGCATGGCAAAACACGACGGCGAAACAATCATTAAAAAATATGCCAACCGGCGGCTCTACAACACCGGCACCAGCACCTATGTGACGCTGGATGATCTGGCGCAGATGGTTAAACGCGGCGAGGACTTCAAGGTTCAGGACGCCAAATCATCCGAAGACATCACCCATGCGGTTCTGACGCAGATCATTGTCGAACAGGAAGCCAAAACCGGCAATACGCTGTTACCAACGGCGTTTCTGCGGCAATTGATCTCCTATTACGGTGACCAGATGCAGATGGTCGTTCCGACATTTCTCGAACATTCGATGAAAACCTTCTCCGATCAGCAGAGCCAGATGCAGGAGCATATGGCCAAGGCGTTCGGAGACGGTTCGCTTGCCCGGAATTTCCAGGCTCCATTGCAAATGATGGAAGAGCAGATCCGCCGCAATACGGAACTGTTCCGGCAGGCGATGCAGGGGTTCACACCTTTTGCAATGCCGCAGGCGCCCAAGGAAACGCGCAAGCCGAATGCATCCGAAATCGATGAGCTGAAGTCGCAGCTGCGCGCATTGCAGCAAAAACTCGATCAGCTCTGAAGGAGGCTGGAGCATTTCGGGTGAGACCCCTCAAATGCTCTCTCCGGTTCTTCAGTTTGCCGTCCGTTCCGGGACGCGCAGCAACAGAACAAACCCCAACCCCAGAAACACGATGAGGGTGGCCATTCCGATATGTGCGGAGCCACTGAGGTAGGTTGCTATTGAAAAGGACAGCGTCGCCATGAAGCTGGTGGCGCGGCCCGATAGCGCATAGATGCCGAAATAGCGTCCCGCCTCAGCAATGGTGATGTTGCGCGCCAGATAGGAACGCGACGAGGCCTGAACGGGACCGAAGGCGAGGCCAATCAATATGCCATAGAGCAGATAGGCCTTTTCCGCGCCGGTTGCGAAGATGCCGCCATTGTCCGCTGTCGACAATTGGATCCAGCCAAACAGTGTCGAGCCCTTTTCTGTCGAGACGATGCCGACCGTCGCGATGAGCAGCATAACCAGGCTGATGAGGATGGTGATCCGCGAGCCAAGTTTCTGATCGACGCGCCCGGCCGCAAAGCAACCCACGATGGCGACAACGTTGAGCAGGATGCCGAAGAGGCCGATTTCCATCGTCGCCCAGCCGAACATTCCCGCCGCAAATACGCCACCCAGAATGAGCACGCCGTTCACGCCGTCCTGATAAAGCATACGTGCAATCAGGAACCGCAACAGGAAGGGTCTGTCTCGAAGTTCGCGCAGGGTTGTCTTGAGCTCCGCAAGACCGGAGCGGATAGCCGCTCCGAAGGGTAGGCCCCTTTCCGCATCCGGGGTCAGCAGAAACATCGGCAGAATGAAGAGCAAATACCAGATTGCGGCTATCGGGCCGGTTATTCTGGCGTCCTCGCCGGTTGCTGGATCGAGACCGAAAAGCGGCTTGATACCGGCGATAGTCAGGCCTGTCTGTGGATTTGCGGCCAGAAGCGTCACCACGGCGATCAGCACCACCATGCCGCCGAGATAACCGAGTCCCCAGGCGAGATTGGAAATGCGTCCGACATTCTGCGGATTGGTCAGTCGCGGCATCATGGAATCGTTGAAGACGATCGAAAACTCCGCCGCGATGGATGCGAATATCATGCAGATGATCGGCAGGATGATCGGCGAACCCGGTGCTGCAAACCAGAGGAATAAAAGACTGACGATCTTGATGGCGGCAAAAAAGGCGATCCACGGCTTTCTTGCGCCGGATTGGTCCGCGATGGAGCCGAGAATGGGGGAGAAGAGGGCGATGATGATCGAAGAGACCGTCGCCATGTTGCTCCATGTCGCCTGCGCCGAAATAGGATCATCGGTGAGGCGGGCGACAAAGTAGGGTCCGAAAACGAAGGTCGTAACGACCGTGAAAAAGGGCTGTGCCGCCCAGTCGAACATGACCCAGCCCCAGATGCCGCGTTTGGCAACCACTGTTTCCGCATTTGGGGAGGGGACAGTCATTCATCGTCCTATCGGATATGGGGGGATAAAATGCGTGATGCCGGCGCAACCGCTTCATTTATGGCCATCCGGGCCAGTCACCCGGATGGCGTTTTTCGAATGGTCAATCAGCGCGTCTGAACGATATCACCAAGCAGCCCCGCCGCCACTGTCAGGCGGGCGAGGTTGGTATCGCCGCTTTCGCTGAGTGCACCGAGTTCCGAGACGATGCGATTGACGCGCACGCGGTCGGCCGCATACCAGGCCTGAACCGCGTCCTTTTCCTTCGCATACTCGGTGAGGGCCGAGATGACGATCCGGCGTCTCGACAAGGCGATCTGGTCCTGGCTGCGCAGAAGGGCCAGGCTCTCGTAATGATCGGCCGGTGTAATGCGCTGGCTGGCATCCAGCAGCCGCGCGACACGGAAGGTCGAGGAGACCGTGGCGTAGCTTTCGGCGGCGCGGGCAAGCGTCGTGCCCGCACTTTCGGCGATACGCATGATCTCCGGCACATAGACCAGCAGGGAAAGCGTATCCAGCTCCTCCAGAAGACCAGAGGGAACACCGTCGATTTCCGTAACGCCAAGCTCGCGGCGATATTTCGCCGCTGCCGGCGACAGCGTCTTGATGGCGGTTTTCAGACGCTCGATTTCGGTTGCCATGTCGCTCGTTCCAGCGCCCACGCTCCCGGTTTGCAGATAAAGCCTGCTTGCATCGGAGTAGATGCGGGTGATCGTGGCATAAAGTCCGTTCTGGACTTCTCCGCCGAGCTTTCCGTCAAGCGCGTCGACCTCGCTCCACAGACGTTTGAGGCCGAAACCATCCTCCACGATCACCGCTGCCTTGACGACATCGGCCGACAGGAGGCCGCTTGCATCGGCGAGTTTCTGCACGAAGCCAGGGCCGCCGCGGTTTACCACGGCATTGGCGAGCGCTGTCGCAACGATTTCGCGGTGCAGGCGATGCGCCTTGATATCGTCTGCATAGTTCTTCTGCATCTTGGCCGGGAAATAGTCTGCGAGTAGATGCTGGAGATAGGGTTCGTCGGGCAGCGGGCTTGCCACCAGAGCGTCGAACAGCGTCAGCTTGGCGTAGGAAAGCAGCACGCCGATTTCCGGCCGGGTCAGCGGCTTGCCGGTGGCGTATCTTTCGCTGAGCTCGGCATTGCTCGGCAAGGTTTCGACCTTGCGGTTCAGTTGGCCGGTTGCCTCCAGCGCGCTCATCAGGCGGCCGAGTTCTTCCCGGTTCGCAAGCCCAAGCCGTTCCGTCAGCGAGATTGCCAGCGATTGCAGGTAGTTGTTGCGCAGCACCAGCTGCGCCACTTCCGGCGTCATGGAGGCAAGAAGCTGGTTGCGCTTCGGCATCGTCAGGCGACCGCTATTGACCGCGGAGGCGAGGGCGATCTTGATATTGACCTCGACGTCGGAGGAATTCACGCCGGCCGAGTTGTCGATGGCGTCGGAATTGCAAAGTCCACCCGCCAGCGCATAGGCGATGCGGCCCTTCTGGGTGATGCCGAGATTGGCGCCTTCGCCGATAACCTTGGCGCGCAGCTCCGTGGCGTTGACGCGGATGGGGTCATTCGCCCTGTCACCCACCTCGGCGTTGGTTTCCACCGCCGCCTTGATATAGGTGCCGATGCCGCCGAACCACAGAAGATCGGTTGGCGCCTTCAGAATGGCGGTCATGATCTCGAAGGGTGTGGCAACGGATTTGTCGATGCCGATGGCAGCGACGGCTTCCGGCGTCAGCGTCACCGATTTTTCGGAACGCGAGATGATCATTGCGCCTTTTGAGAGCGTCGAACGGTCGTAATCCTGCCAGCTTGAGCGTGGCAATTCGAAAAGTCGCTTGCGCTCAGCGAAGGATTTTTCGGTATCAGGATCCGGATCGATGAAGATGTCGCGGTGATCGAAGGCGGCAATCAACCTGATCTTTTCCGACAACAACATGCCGTTGCCGAAAACGTCGCCGGACATGTCGCCGACACCTGCCACAGTGAAGGGCGTGGTCTGGATGTCGGTGTCCATTTCGCGGAAATGACGCTTTACCGTTTCCCAGGCACCGCGCGCGGTGATGCCCATCTTCTTGTGGTCGTAACCGGCGGAACCACCCGATGCGAAGGCATCGTCCAGCCAGAAGCCGGCGTCGTGGGCGAGGCCGTTTGCCGTATCGGAGAATGTCGCGGTCCCCTTATCGGCGGCGACGACGAAATAGGGATCGTCACCATCAAGCCGCAACGTATCGGCCGGCGGTACGACGGCGTCGTCGACGATATTGTCGGTGATGGACAGAAGAGTGCGGATATAGGTCTTGTAGGCTTCGCGGCCTGCATTGAAGATCTCGTCGCGGGAGCCGCCAACAGGCAGGTTCTTCGGGAAAAAGCCGCCCTTGGCGCCAACGGGAACGATCACCGCGTTCTTGACCTGCTGCGCCTTGACGAGACCGAGCACTTCCGTGCGGTAATCCTGGCCGCGATCCGACCAGCGCAGACCGCCGCGCGCCACTTTGCCGAAGCGCAGATGCACGCCTTCTACTTCGGTTCCGTACACGAAGATTTCGCGGAAGGGACGCGGATCGGGCAGGCCGTCCAGATGTTTGGGATCGAACTTGAACGCCAACAGGTCACGCGGCGTGCCATCGGTGTTTTTCTGGAAGTAGTTGGTACGAAGCGTGGCGTCGATGGCATTGACATAACGCCGCAAGGTGCGGTCTTCGTCGAGATTGGGAACACCGCTCAATGCCGCTTCGATCGTCTTGTGCATCTCTGCCAGTTTCTTCAGCCGCTTCTTCTCGTCGATGGACGGATCGAAGCCAGCCTTGAACAGAGCGAAAATATTCCGTGAAATGGCCGGATATTTAAAAAGCGTTTCGGAAATATGCTCTTGGGAATAAACGATTCCGGTCTGGCGCAGATAGCGGGCATAAGCGCGCAGGACGGACACTTCGCGCACGGTAAGGCCGCAGGCGAGGATCAGCCGGTTGAAGTTGTCATTATCGACCTTGCCCGAGAAGGCAGCAAGGAATGCTTCTTCGAGTTTCTGTCCGTATTGCGGCAGATCGAGCGTCACGCCCTTGGCGACAGCGAGTTCCATATCATGCAGCACGATGTCGCGCTTTTCGCCATCCGAGATGACACCGATGTCGAAGGTGCGCTCACTGATGACGTTGAAACCGAGGTTTTCGAGCAGCGGCACACGGCGCGACAGTGGCAGATGGCCATCCCGATGGAAGATCTTCAGCGACAGCGTTTCAGCTGACTGGCCTTCCTGCTGGTAAAATTCGATGCGGACCGGCTCACCCTTCACGGTGGCCAGAATATCCGCCATGTCGCCAATCGCCTCTTCCGGCGTGAAGGCTTCCTGATAGGCCTGATCCACCTCCAGCACCGGCGCACCCGGTTCGGAAAGGGCAACGAAATGGTCTATCCAGCGTGCTGCGATATCGCTGACGGCATCCTCCAGCTTGTCCTGCGCGATACGCGGCGTCTTGCCTTCCGTGCGGCCGACGATGAAATGGACGCGGGCGACAGCGCCTTCGGGGAAGGCCGGGTAATAGGCGGAAATATGCCCGTCATAGACCTTGCTCAGATAGTCGCCGATCTTCTCGCGCACATAGGAATTGTATTCCTCGCGCGGCACGAAGATGATGGCTGAGACGAAGCGGTCGAAACGGTCGATACGTGCGAGGACGCGCACGCGTGGGCGGTCGCTCAGTTCCATGATCTGCTCGATAAAGCGGATCAGAAGATCCGTTTCGATCTGGAAGAGATCGTCGCGCGGATAGGCTTCCAGCGTGTTCTGCAGAATGCGGCCGGAGTGGCTGTTCGGATCAAAACCGAAATGCCGCTCGACATCCGCAATTTTGGCACGTAGCAGCGGGATGTGCTTTACTGAGCGCGTATAGGCGGTGGCGGTGAAAAGGCCGACGATGCGCAATTCACCGATGACATTGCCGTCCTCGTCGAAGCGCTTTATGCCGATATAATCCATATAAGCGCGGCGATGCACGATGGACTTCACATTCGCCTTTGTGACGATGAGGAAGTCCGGGCCGTCGAGGAAGGCGAGGATTTCAGGCGTCGTTGTCACGGCGTCCTTGCCAAGGCGCAACACGCGCACATCCGGATCGCTCAAACTGCCGAGGCCGACGCCGTCACCGCGTTCGATTTTCGCGTTCTTTCCCGTTCCGGAATAGGTGTAATCGCGCATGCCGAGGAAGGTGAAATTGTCGTTGCGAAGCCAGTTGAGAAACTCGACGGCTTCCGCGCGCTCGGTCTTGCGCCGCGAGGAGCCGCGTTTCGACAATTCGTCTAGGGCTTCGTCGAGTTTCGACAGCATGGGCCGCCAGTCTCTGTAGGCGGACTGAACCTGCGCCAGCACGAAACGCAATCTTTCTTCCAGCGCCGTTGCGGCCTGCTGGGTCAGTGGGGCGATGTGCAGCTGGATAAGGCTGATATTCCCGGTGGGATCATCATCGGGTTCCGCAAGGCGATAACCCGCCTGCGCCGTTGCATCCGGCACCAGAATGGGATGGATCGCGAGATAGAGGCCGCGATAGCTGCTTGTGACCTCACCCATGACGGAATCGTAGAGGAAGGGCATATTGCGGCCGATAATCGTCAGAACCTTTACCGGAATATCTCGCGGGGTGACGCCCTCCACCTGGGCGATGCTGATATGGGGCGCGTCTCCAGTCCAGTGCGAAAGAGCCTCGAAACTGTGCGCCGCGCTTGCGGCCAGCATTTCGGCGGAATAATATTCTATGTCGTCGGCGCTTGCTCTTCCATAGAGTATACCCGGATCAAGAAATGGCGCGTTTTCGGCAATTGCCTGCTGGCGTGCTTTTTCGATCTGTTTTTCGCGTTTTGGATTATTTCTGTAGCCCATTTGATGTGGATTCCTCCAAAAATCACACTTTAACGTAAAAAAGCACCGTCAATTTGCGGATTTTGCCTTTTCATTCGAATCGGATATTGGCGTGTAATTACGAAGAGTTTAAGAGGCTTTCGTGTTTCTTCAGTCGGGAAGTGAAATTTTTTTGCTTCTTATACCGCAGGGACCGGTTACGAAGCATTTGACAGTATTCCGGTAGCCCATTTATAGGTGGTTCTTTGGCCGCCATGTGATGTTGCGGCCACGGTCGAAGCAAATTATTGATTTGTGCCTATTTTTGTGGTACACCAACGATACTGATCCACAGCGTGGCATTTGTGTGCCCAAAAACACCACGAAAGCAACACCTCTTTTGCACGCGGTTTCCGTGACATATCGAGCGTTTACGTTATCGAAGCCCGCAATGCGGGAAGGTGTGTTTTTGCGTGCACGGCTGGACCAGTGCGGAGTCACCTGACGGTTCCCCCGTCTCATCAGGGCCTGACCGACCCAACCCCGGCGTTGCCGGGTATGTAACAGGGAGTTTTTAGAACGAATGACGACCCAGCAGAAGAAATCTTCAGCACATCACGGTTTCAAAACCGGTGAAGCGATTGTGTATCCCGCTCATGGTGTCGGTACCATTTCTGCCATCGAGGAACAAGAAGTTGCCGGCATGAAGCTTGAGCTTTTTGTCATCGATTTCGAAAAAGACAAGATGCGTCTTAAAGTTCCCGTCGCTAAAGCCGTGAGCATCGGCATGCGCAAGCTTTCCGAAGGCGATTTTGTCGAGCGGGCGCTGAAAGTGGTGCAGGGCAAGGCGCGTGTGAAGCGTACCATGTGGTCGCGCCGCGCCCAGGAATATGATGCGAAAATCAATTCCGGCGATCTTATCGCGATTGCTGAAGTTGTGCGCGATCTTTACCGTGCGGAAAACCAGCCGGAGCAGTCCTATTCCGAGCGTCAGCTTTACGAAGCTGCTCTTGATCGCATGGCGCGCGAAATTGCTGCTGTCAACAAGATGTCTGAAACCGAGGCTGTTCGCCTGGTGGAAGTCAACCTTGCAAAGGGTCCGAAGCGCGGCAAGGCCGTCGAAGAGGACGATTCTCAGGAAGAAGCCGCGTAATCACCGGCTTTCTCCTTTTTTAAAAAAACCCGCCAAGAATGGCGGGTTTTTTTGTGCCTGAGCTACAGGATGCGAATTTTCGTACCCTTGCGCATATGGGGCAGAATGCGCCTCATGTCGCGGGGATGGAGAGCGACGCAGCCGGCGGTCGGCTCATATCCCGGGCGGATCATGTGCATGAAGATTGCCGAACCGCGGTTCCGACTTCTCGACGTGATGTTCCAATCGAGCACGAGGCAAACGTCATAAAGGCCGTCCTTTCGCATCATCTCCTCGTGGCTCAGTGCGAAAGGGGACTTGACCAACCTGTTGTAACTGGCGCTGCGTGGCTCGTCGCACCAAAGCATGGATTGCTGCGTCCGGTGCATCGGCAATGTCGTGGCGATGGCGGGGTTACGGTCGCCGCGATAAAATCCGTGCAGCAGGCGCGTGACGGAAATGGGTGACTTTCCATCTCCCTCGCGTTTGAGCACGGTACGGCCATTGCGCCCGATCGCTGCGGGAAAGGTGAGATGCCCGAGCTGAACGATGGCCCGGCTTATTTTCAAAGGCGCCGGCCGAACCATGAGCGTCGATGCGCGTTTATGTTGCTTTACGGGCTGTCTGCTCATGTTTTTCACGAGATTTTGCTTTGCAGGTTATCTAACGTGAAGTCATAGCACTTCGTAATATCATGGCAATGGGTTGACCTTTTATCGGCAAACCGCTGAATTGGCTGACAATTAGAGCGCCGTGCCTTATTTCGGAGGCACAAGGGATGCTCTAACTCTTTTAAACTACGCATTGCGCTTTCCGAAAATCGACGGTGATTTTTGGGCCGATGCGCTAAAGTAAGAAAGGCTGAGAATCCGAATGACGGCTCGCACTATCCTTTTGGTGGACGACGACGACGATCTTCGGGAGACGCTGACTGAGCAACTATCTCCCTATGAGGAATTCTCGCTTCTGAGCGGCGCAAACGCTGCGCAGGCGATGCAGACCGCAAAGACTGCCCAGGTCGATCTTCTGATCATGGATGTCGGCCTTCCTGACATGGATGGCCGCGAGGCGGTGAAGCTGCTGCGCAAGGGTGGCTTCAAGGCACCGATCATCATGCTGACCGGGCACGATACCGATTCCGACACTATTCTCGGTCTCGAAGCGGGCGCCAATGATTATGTGACGAAGCCATTCCGCTTCGCCGTCCTTCTGGCCCGCATCCGGGCGCAGCTGCGTCAATACGAGCAGAGCGAGGATGCGGTTTTCACCGTTGGCCCCTATCAGTTCAAACCCAGCCAGAAGCTGCTGACGACGGAAGACGGCAAAAAAATCCGGCTGACGGAAAAGGAAGCGGCGATCATCCGTTATCTGTACCGCGCCGGGAGCGCCGTCGTTACCCGCGACGTCTTGCTGGAAGAGGTCTGGGGTTATAATTCCGGAGTGACGACGCATACGCTCGAAACGCATGTGTATCGTCTGCGCCAGAAGATCGAGCGAGACCCCTCCAATGCCGAAATTCTGGTGACCGAGAACGGCGGATACAAGATCGTTCCCTGAACGAACGCCCTTTCTGCGTCCGAAAGGACGCAGAATATTCTAACATCTTGTATTTTGAAGGCCGATATCCGAAAACCGCTATAGTGGTGCAGGCGGTTTTCTGGAGTAGCAATCGACATGGCCTTGACGGATGACATCATGCTTCTGGGGCAAGTGCCGTTGTTTGCGGGCTTCAGCGACGATCAGTTGCGGCTGATCGCCTTCGGCGCGGAACGCCGCCGCGTGGCGGCGGGTCAGACTTTGTTCCGGGAACATTCCCCGGCCGAGTGCGCCTTTGCGGTCACGTCAGGCCATTTCGAGCTTTTCACGGCCGGGCGGGATGGCAAACCCGCGTTGCAGGCGACACCGGGCAAGGGGGCGCTGCTTTCGGAGCTGGCGCTTTTCACGCTCTGTGAGAGGAAATTCACCGCCATCGCCGCGGAGGATTCCGAGGTCATCCGGATAACGCGCATTCTCTTTCACCGGCTGGTGGAGGAGTTTCCCGAGGTTGCCGATATCGTGTCGGCACGTATTCGCGATAATATCGCCGCACTTGCGGCGGGCGCGGCCCGTTTGCAGAACCGCTTCTCCTGATTTTAAAGAGCCAGCGCTTCAGAAACGGAAATGGGCCGTAACCGGAACGTGGTCGGATGGCCGGTTCCAACCGCGTGCTTCGCGCAGGATATCGATCTTTTCAAGCGAGGGGCCGAGATCCTGCGACGACCAGATATGGTCGAGACGGCGGCCACGGTCTGCGGCTTCCCAATCCTTGGCGCGGTAGCTCCACCAGGTATAAATCTTTTCACTATCAGGCACGTTCAGCCGCATCAGGTCGAGCCAGTTGCCCTTCTTCATGATATCTAGCATGCCGTCGGTTTCCACCGGCGTATGGCTGACGATCTTCAGCAGTTGCTTGTGCGACCAGACGTCATTTTCAAACGGCGCAATGTTGAGATCGCCCACGAGAATGGACGAGGTGCCGGGCACGCCGTCGGCGCGCAGCGCCTTCATCTCTTCGATGAAATCCAGCTTGTGGCCGAATTTCGGGTTTATCGACCGGTCGGGTTCATCACCGCCAGCCGGAACATAAAAATTATGCAGCCGTATGCGGCGCGACCCAACCTGAAAAATCGCGGAAATGTGTCGTGCATCGCCTATACCGCAATAGTCCTGACGGTGATCTTCTGTCAGCGGAATTTTCGAAGCGATCGCCACACCGTGATAGCCCTTCTGGCCATGGATGATGACGTGCTCGTAACCGAGCGCCTTCAGCGGCTTCATCGGAAACTCGCCATTCGGGCATTTCGTTTCCTGCAGGCAGAGAATGTCGGGTTTGTAACGCACCAGAAACTGCTCCACGATCGGCATTCTGAGCCTGACCGAGTTGATGTTCCAGGTGGTTATCGAAAACGACATGCATGTGCTCCGCTTCTATAGCCTCGAAGCCGATTGTTTCGAGACATGTTTCCGGGGCGCAGGCTTATAACATCGCGATGGAAACGGGAATGTATTTTAGCGGCAAAATAAAAAAGGCGACCGCAGGGCCGCCTTTTGAACTGTCGCCAAGGACCGCCCCGGCCTTTAGCCGCGTTTGCGGACTTCTTCGTAGTTGATGTTGAAAACGCGTTCGTCGAGGTTAACGCCCGTCTGCACGTTGAAGATCATGACGGTCGTGTCCTTGTTCTGGGCATCGGTCGTCGTCCATTGCCTCAGATCGAAGGTTTTCGGGTCAAACATCAGGGTAATGGTGGAATCGCCGAACACGCTCTTGTCACCCAGTACGATGGTGGTCAGGTCCGACTCTTCCTTCACGTTCCGGACCTTCTGGTTGCTCAGATCGATCTTGTCGGACAAAAGCAGGCTGAGCGGGGTCTTTGACAGTGGATACAAATCCCATGTCTTCAGCTTCATGTTGCCGATAACGACATTCTTGCCGTCGGAGATGACCCGCATGGGCGAGGGGTCTTCATAATTGAAGCGAAGCTTGCCGGGCCGTTCGATGTAAAATTTGCCGCCGGTCTGTTCACCGCGTGGGCCAAACTGGACAAACTCTCCCATCATGGTTTTGACCGACGAGAAGTGATTGGCAATTTTCTGCGCGGTCGCGCTGTTACCGGCAGCCTGGGCAAATGCGGTGAGCGGCGACAGGCCGGCCATGACCGCAGCCATGGAAAATGCCGTCAGAACGCCACGTCGCGTCACGCCGTTCTCTGGTGTGTTTGCGGTAGCAATCTCGCCGGTGGTGAGGTCGTTCATTCTGTTCTCCTTCATCGCAGCGATTTTCCGCATAAAGGCGGCGGCTTCATGACGTTGAAAGCGTGTATTAACGCTTCTTCGCCCCGCTTGGTTGCCGTCTTCGCCTCACGCATGTCGTTATCCCGAAACCACTACAGCCTTTTGGGCGACGTGCATTACCGCTCGATGATGTCTGCTTCCGTTGGTACGAGTATTTCGCGTTTTCCGGCATGATTGGCGGGGCCGATAATGCCTTCCTGCTCCATGCGTTCGATTAGCGAGGCGGCGCGGTTGTAGCCGATGCCGAGACGCCGCTGGACGTAGGAGGTGGAGGCCTTGCCATCCCTCAGCACGACAGCCACGGCCTGATCATAGGGGTCTTCCGAATCGGAGAAATTGCCGGCGCCGGCCGGGCCGCCGCCATTGCCTTCCTCATCGTCTTCCTCGGTGATCGCTTCAAGATATTCCGGCGTGCCTTGCGTCTTGAGATAGGCGACGATCTCTTCCACTTCATTGTCGGAGACGAAGGGACCGTGCACGCGCTGGATGCGGCCGCCACCGGCCATATAAAGCATGTCACCCATACCGAGCAGCTGCTCGGCGCCCTGTTCGCCCAGAATGGTGCGGCTGTCGATCTTCGACGTTACCTGGAAGGAGATGCGGGTCGGGAAGTTCGCCTTGATGGTGCCGGTGATGACGTCGACGGACGGACGCTGGGTTGCCATGATGACATGGATGCCGGCGGCACGCGCCATCTGAGCGAGGCGCTGTACGGCACCTTCGATGTCCTTGCCTGCCACCATCATAAGATCCGCCATTTCGTCGATAATGACGACGATATAGGGCAGGGGCTTCAGGTCGAATTCTTCCGTCTCGTACATCGCCTCGCCGGTCTGGCGGTCGAAGCCGGTCTGCACCGTGCGGGTGAGGATTTCGCCCTTGTCGATCGCCTGCTGCACACGGCTGTTGAAGCCATCGATGTTGCGCACACCGATCTTCGACATCTTCTTGTAGCGCTCCTCCATCTCGCGCACCGTCCACTTCAGCGCCACGACGGCTTTTTTCGGATCGGTAACGACGGGGGAGAGCAGATGCGGAATACCGTCATAGATCGATAGTTCGAGCATTTTCGGGTCGATCATGATCAGGCGGCATTGCTCCGGCGACATGCGATAAAGCAGCGACAGGATCATGGTGTTGATGGCGACCGACTTGCCCGAACCCGTGGTACCGGCAACGAGAAGATGCGGCATCTTGGCAAGATCGGCGATGACGGGTTCGCCGCCGATGGTCTTGCCGAGCGCCATGGCGAGCTTGGCCTTGCTGTTTTCAAAGTCGCGGCTGCCGACCAGTTCACGCAGGAACACGGTTTCACGCGTCTGGTTCGGAAGCTCGATGCCAATGGCGTTGCGGCCAGGCACGACGGCAACGCGCGCGGCGATCGCGCTCATGGAGCGGGCGATGTCATCGGCAAGGCCGATGACGCGCGAAGATTTGATGCCGGGTGCTGGTTCCAGTTCGTAGAGCGTGACGACCGGGCCGGGGCGGACGTGAATGATTTCACCCTTGACGCCGAAATCCTCGAGAACCCCTTCCAGAAGGCGGGCATTCTGCTCCAGCACTTCCTCGTTCAGCGTATGGTCGCGAACGACGTTCTTGGGTTCCGCCAGAAGATGCACGGTGGGCAGCTGGAAACCGTCTGCGGCAATAAAGGAGGCCTGCGCTTCCCTTGCCACGCGCTCGCTTGGCTTCGGGCGTGCGGAAGGGGCGGTTATTCTGGGTTGGCCGCGCCCAGGTGCCTGTCTTGCCACGAACTTCGGGTCGCTCTCGTCCAGGCTGTCGTCGTCCGAGAGAATACCGTTGGGCAATCGCCGGCCGTCTGCGTCCAACGACGGTTCGTCGTCCGCGTCCGCATCATGATCGGGCGCGATGGAGGGAGGCGACATCTGGCGACGGGATGCGGCGCGTTCTTCGAAAGACGGTTCCGCGCGTTGGTCGAGGCGGTTGATCGCCGTCTTGAGGCGAGAGGGTTCGTTCAGCGTGCCGAATTCATATTCGTTGAAATCGTATGGATGTTCGAATTCGCCGTGCAGGGATTTCGACTTTAGGCCGAATAGGCGGCGAAGGCGGGCCTGCGAGATGTACCAGTAATGTGCGATTGCGCCGAAGGCGAGAATATTGGCGAAGAAGCCTTCGCCTTCTTCATCGTCTTCCTCCTCGACCTGACGGGTGGCGCGGGCCTTGTTTGCGACCGGCGCGCGTTCCTCCTGTTCCAGGTCATCTTCCGGGCGTCCCACAAGACCGGCGGCAAACAGCATCATCAAGGCGGCGGGAGCAGCGAATATCGCGCCCAGCACCGTCGCAATCGTGCCGGTGGGGTAAGCGCCGATGAAGAGAGCTGGGAAGCGCAGGATCATATCGCCGATGACGCCACCGATGCCGTTCGGCAGCGGCCATGTCACGGGCGCGGGAAAACAGCCGAGTGAGGCGGCGCAGACGATGGCGCCGGCGATCCAGGCGACGAGGCGGGCGGGTATCCGATTGAACTTGCGACCGGCGATCAGGGCGATCGCCCAGGCAATCACCGGCAAAAGCGCAATAATTGCGGAAAGGCCGAGGAACTGCATCACGATATCGGCGAAGATTGCGCCGCCGTAACCGAGAAGATTGGTGGGCTGGTTGCCCGTCGCATAGGACAGGCTCGGGTCCGCCACGTTCCATGTGGCAAGTGCGGTAATCCCCAGCGCAATCGTGGCAAGCAAGGCAAAACCGGCAAGAGCCATGACCTGCCGCACGAAAAACGCCGTCAGCACGAAACGCGTGTGACGACCGTCGAATGTCGGAGAATTCATTCTGCCCATGTCCCTGAACCCGTAGTTTTTGTGGTTTCGGCAAGATCCGGCAGTTGACCAGATCCCGGATTGACAGGGAAAACTAACAGCTTGCTGGTTAATGTCGTGTTAACCATGCGGTTTTTTAAAAGCCGCTTCCGGATTTGCGGCAAAGAAAAGGCCCGCCGAAGCGGGCCTTCTTTTAGGAGAGGGGATGGAGAACCCCTTTTCCCGGAGATCAGGAGTGGTAGGCGGCTTCGCCGTGGGTCGCAAGGTCGAGACCTTCGCGTTCCGCTTCGACCGGAACCCGCAGACCAACGATCACGTCGACGATCTTGTAGAGGATTGCCGAGACAACTGCGCACCATACGATGGTGATGGCGACGGCAACGAACTGCGTCCAGAGCTGCGAGGAGATGGAGAAGTCCGCCTTGCCGGTGCCGCCAAGCAGCGGCGACGTGAAGATGCCGGTGCCGAGGGCGCCGATGATGCCGCCGATGCCGTGGACACCGAAGACGTCAGCTGTGTCGTCGTAGCCGAACTTGTTCTTCACAACCGAGACGAAGAAGTAGCAGATCGGCGAGACGATGAGGCCGAGAACGATAGCGCCCATGGGTCCGACGGAACCGGCCGCAGGCGTTACGGCGACGAGGCCGGCGATCATGCCCGAAGCTGCGCCCAGCATGGAAGCCTTGCCGCGGGTGAAGCTTTCAACCAGCGACCAGGAAACGATGGCTGCTGCAGTGGCGAGGAAGGTGTTCATGGTTGCAAGAACCGCACCGCCAGATGCTTCGAGGTTGGAGCCGGCGTTGAAGCCGAACCAGCCGAACCACAGCATGGCTGCGCCAACCAGCGTCAGCGTCATGGAGTGCGGGGCCATCATGTCCTTGCCGAAGCCGGTACGCTTGCCAACCATGATCGCGCCGATCAAGCCAGCGATGCCGGCATTGATGTGAACGACCGTGCCGCCGGCGAAGTCGAGTGCGCCCATGCCGAAGATCAGGCCATTCGCGTCCCAGACCATGTGAGCGATCGGGAAGTAGACGAAGGTGGCCCACAGGATGGTGAACAGGATGACTGCCGAGAACTTCACGCGTTCCGCAAATGCACCGATGATCAGCGCGGGCGTGATGGCCGCAAAGGTCATCTGGAAGGCGATGAAGGTGTATTCGTAGATCACGACGCCCTGGGAGAAGGTTGCCGAGGTGCTGTCAAGCGAAACGCCGGACAGGAACAGCTTGCCGAAACCGCCGAAATACGGGCCGGTGCCGCCGCCGAAGGCGAAGGAGTAACCGTAGATTACCCAGACGAGCATCATGACCGCGCCGATGACCGTGCACTGCATGAGAACGGAGAGCATGTTCTTGGTGCGCACGAGGCCGCCATAAAACAGGGCCAGACCCGGAATGATCATGAAAAGCACGAGGATCGTCGCGACATACATGAATGCGGTATCGGCTTTTTCCGGAACGGGGGCCGCCGCTGCTACTGCCGGCGCGGCATCCTGCGCAAAGGCGATTGCCGGGGCCATCAGGGCCGCCACACCGGCGCCCAGTTTGCCGAGCGTTGAAAACTTGTTGAGTTGCATAGCTAGAAAACTCCCTGTCAGCCGTGCTTCAAAGCGCTTCTGTGTTGGTTTCGCCGGTACGGATGCGCACGGCCTGTTCGATAGAGTAGACGAAGATCTTGCCGTCACCGATCTGCCCGGTTTTTGCAGCCGATGCGATTGCCTCGACAGCCTTGTCGACGACGTCTGATGCAACCGCGATCTCGATCTTCAGTTTGGGAAGAAAGCTCACCGCATATTCCGTGCCGCGATAAATCTCGGTATGTCCCTTCTGGCGTCCGTAACCCTTTACCTCGGTCACGGTCAGGCCTTGGATGCCGACGCCGGTGAGCGCTTCGCGCACTTCATCCAGCTTGAACGGCTTGATAATGGCCATCACAATTTTCATCTGGTTTCCCATCCTTTGTTTGTCCTCGGCACGGAGCCGACTCTCCTCGCGCTGGCAGATCAGTAACAGCGACTACGGACATACATTCAAAGGGCGTGCCAGTTTTGATGTGGCTTCTAAGTTATTGAAATATAAAAATTATATGACAGGCGTCTGAAAAACGGGCATTGGGTGGCGCAATTTTCGTCTATTAAATGTGCGATTTTTTAAAAAAGCGCATTATTTAAGCATTTGCCCTTTTGCGGATCAAACCTTCCTGTGCGACGGAGGCGATCAGTTCACCCTGTCTGGTGAAAATATTGCCACGGGTCAAACCGCGTGCTCCCGAGGCGCTGGGGCTGTCCTGCGTGTAGAGCAGCCAGTCGTCCAGCCGGCAGGGACGGTGGAACCACATGGCGTGATCGAGGCTCGCCACCTGAATGGCCGGATCGAAGATTGTCGTTCCGTGGGCATAGAGCGACGTATCGAGCAATGTCATATCCGAGAGATAAGCGAGAATGGCCGACTGGAAACGCGGGTCATCCGGCACATCGCCGACAGCGCGAACCCAGATATCCTGCTGCGGTTCCAGCTTTTCTTTCGAAATATAGTGGGTCAGCGAAACCGGCCTGATCTCGATCGGGCGCTTGTTGCTCCAGTATTTGCGGATCGAAGCGGGTGCGTTGGCGAGGAAGGCTGCCTGCATCTCATCTTCACTCATCAGCTTTTCGGGCGGCGTCACATCCGGCATTCTTATCTGATGATCGAAGCCGTCCTCGACGATCTGGAACGACGCCGACATGGAAAAGATCGCCTTGCCATGCTGGATGGCCACCACGCGCCGGGTGCAGAAGCTCGCACCGTCGCGAATGCGCTCCACCTGGTAGAGGATGGGCACCAGCGGGTCGCCGGGGCGCATGAAATAGGAATGCAGTGAATGAACGAAACGATCATCATCCACGGTTCGTTGAGCGGCGATCAATGCCTGCGCGATCACCTGGCCGCCGAAAACGCGCTGCCAGCCGATTTGCGGGCTTTCACCCCGAAACAGGTTTTCTTCCAGCTTCTCGAGATCGAGTGTGGAGATCAGATTGGCCATCGGATCTGACGTTTGCGAGGGATGCGACATTTTTTCGGCCTGCTCCGGCTGTAGGAAGACGTCACATGGTCTATAGTGCGCCGATGATGCGTGCACAAGATTTGAGGAGAAGCGCGATGCTGGACGTGGTGGTGGCAGGCGGCGGTTATGTCGGCCTTTCCGTTGCTGTCGCAATTAAGCAGGCAGCCGGACATCTTAATGTGCAGGTGGTTGAAGCCGCTCCCGAGGATGTCTGGAAGAAGGACGTCCGCGCCTCCGCCATTATCGCGGCGGCCACGCGCATGCTCGACGTTTTCGGCGTATGGAACGAGATCGAGCCGGAGGCCCAGCCGATCCACAAGATGATCGTCACCGATTCGAAGACCGCCGATCCGGTTCGCCCGGTGTTTTTGACATTTGACGGCGCGGTGGACGAGGGCAGGCCCTTCGCTCATATGGTCCCGAATGTCGCGATGGTGGGTGCGCTGCGAGGCCTGTGTGAGCGCCTCGGCGTCGAAATCCGTCATGGTCTCAGTGTTTCCGGCTTTTCCGCCGGCCCGCAATCGACGGCTATTTCACTTTCCGACGGCTCGTCGCTTGAGGCGCGACTGCTCATAGCCTGCGATGGGGTCCGCTCGGCTTTGCGGGATATGGCAGGAATAAAAACCGTGCACTGGAATTACGATCAGTCCGGGATCGTCACCACCGTTGAACACGAGCGGTCGCATGAGGGCTGCGCGGAGGAACATTTTCTGCCGTCGGGGCCTTTCGCCGTGCTTCCCTTGAAAGGGAACCGCTCCTCGCTTGTCTGGACCGAACGTACGGCCGATGCCGACAGGCTGGTTGCTGCCGACGATCTGGTGTTCGAGGAGGAACTTGAACGCCGGTTCGGCCACAAGCTCGGTCCGGTCCGTCCCGTCGGTCCCCGTCGCGCCTTTCCGCTGGGCTTGACGCTGGCGCGTTCCTTCGTCGCGCCACGTTTTGCACTTGCCGGCGATGCGGCGCATGGAATTCACCCGATTTCCGGTCAGGGCCTCAATCTCGGCTTCAAGGATGTTGCGGCACTGGCCGAAACCGTGGTCGAGGCCGACCGTCTCGGCCTTGATATTGGCTCTCTCAACGTTCTCGACCGTTACCAGTCCTGGCGGCGTTTCGACACGTTGCGGATGGGTGTGACGACGGATGTGCTGAACCGGCTTTTCTCCAATGATGTCGGTCCCATTCGCGTCATGCGTGATTTCGGTCTGGGTGTGGTCGATCGTTTGCCGGGTCTGAAATCCTATTTCATCGGTCAGGCTGCCGGCACGACAGATGCGGGCGCGCCGCGCCTGCTTGCCGGCGAGGCGCTCTGATACTGCCTTTCGTGCCTGTGCCGGAACGGCTTTCCAGCGATTGCCGCTTGACAGTCGATTCCGGTATTTTCCGCCGGAAGCCGGTGCCGCAAAGCTGAATCCGGACAAGGACTTACCCGGATTCACAATCTGGTATAGGGCAGGCATCTGCCAACCAGATGTTGCGGAGAACAAAAGCTGAATCCGGTGGAGTCAGCGATTCGTATTCGATTCGTTCGCAGACTGTTCCGTATCCGAATCGATTCCGGTTTCGCCGGATTCTTTTTAATATTTCAACTATTTGAATCAAAACGGAAAATTCCGCCGGGGAAGGACCTCTTACCACTTTGCGGACAAGGCCTATTGCCTTTGTCGGCGGGCGTTGCCATGTGTGGTGCGTGTGCGGCCCGTATCAGTGAATGGCGGGCGGCACAGCAAGCAGATGAAGTCGATTCACGGATAGTACGTTGAATTCTCGCCCCATGATCCTGAGCGGCCGCGGTGTCACGGCCGTTCTCGGCCCCACCAATACCGGCAAGACCCATTACGCCATCGAGCGGATGGTGGCACATGGCAACGGTGTCATCGGCCTTCCGCTGCGCCTTCTGGCGCGTGAGGTCTATACCCGTCTTGTCGAAAAGGTGGGTGCGCCGAATGTGGCGCTGATAACCGGCGAAGAAAAGATTGCCCCTCCGAAAGCCAAATATTCCGTCTGCACGGTGGAGGCCATGCCGCGCGAGACAACGGCCGCATTCGTCGCCATCGACGAAGTGCAGCTGGCCGGTGATCTGGAGCGCGGGCATATCTTTACCGACCGCGTGCTGCATCTGCGCGGGCGGGAGGAAACGCTGCTTCTGGGTGCGGGCACGATGCGCCCGATCCTCGAAAAGCTGCTGCCGGGAATTACCGTGGTCGAACGTCCGCGCCTGTCGCAGCTTTTTTATGCCGGCCAGAAGAAGATAACCCGCCTGCCGCAACGCACGGCAATCGTCGCCTTTTCGGCGGAAGAGGTCTATGCCATTGCCGAGCTGGTGCGCCGCCAGCGTGGTGGCGCAGCCGTTGTGATGGGCGCGCTTTCGCCGCGTACGCGCAACGCCCAGGTGGGGCTCTACCAGTCCGGCGACGTCGAATATCTCGTGGCGACTGATGCCATCGGCATGGGCCTCAACCTCGATGTCGATCATGTCGCCTTTGCGCAGGACCGCAAGTTCGACGGTTATCAGTTCCGCAATCTCAATCCGGGGGAAATCGGCCAGATCGCTGGCCGCGCCGGCCGCCATCTTCGCGATGGCACGTTCGGTGTGACGGGGCGCGTCGATCCATTTGACGACGAGTTGGTGGAGCGTATCGAAACCCATCAGTTCGACTCGGTGAAGGTGCTGCAATGGCGGACGAAAAATTTCGATTTTTCCTCCATCGCCAATCTGCGTCTGAGCCTCGATGCCGCCCCGGCGATCCAGGGCCTGTCACGGGCCTTGCCGGCGATCGACCAGCAGGCGCTCGAATATCTGTCGCGCTACCCTGAAATCATCGACGTGGCGACGACGGAGGCGCGGGTGGAAAAACTCTGGGAGGCCTGCGCGCTTCCGGATTATCGCCGCATAGCGCCCGCTCAACATGCTGATCTGATCTCAACGCTCTATTTCGATCTGGTAAAACGTGGCACGGTGAACGAAGATTTCATGGGCGAACAGGTGCGTCGCGCCGATCGTACCGATGGAGAGATCGATACCTTGTCTGCAAGGATTGCGCAGATCAGAACATGGACTTATGTATCGAACCGCCCAGGATGGCTTGCCGATCCGACACACTGGCAAGAAAAGACGCGGGAAATCGAAGATCGATTGTCCGATGCTCTACATGAAAGGTTGACGAAACGCTTTGTTGATCGCAGGACATCTGTGCTCATGAGGCGCCTGAGAGAGAATGCGATGCTTGAAGCTGAAATCAGTGTAAATGGTGATGTCTTCGTAGAAGGACATCACGTCGGCCAGTTGGCCGGGTTCCGGTTCACGCCGGTGCCGGGAATGGAAGGGCCGGATCAGAAGGCCGTGCAGGCTGCTGCGCAGAAGGCGCTCGCGCTCGAATACGAGGCGCGTGCCGCGCGTCTGCACGCCAGCGGAAACGGTGATCTCGCTTTGAGCTCCGATGGTCTGGTTCGCTGGTTGGGCGAGCCGGTGGCCCGCCTTTCGGCAGGCGACAATATCATGAAGCCGCGCGTGATCCTCTTTGCCGACGAGCAGTTGAGCGGCAATGCCCGCGATCATGCGCTGGCGCGCGTCGAACGTTTCGTCAATCATCAGATTGCGACCGTGCTGAAGCCGCTGGACGATATTTCGCGCGCCGAAGACCTTCAGGGTCTGGCGAAGGGTCTGGCGTTCCAGCTGGTTGAAAATCTCGGTGTCCTGTTCCGCCGCGACGTCACCGAAGACGTGAAGTCGCTGGATCAGGACGCACGCGCCTCCATGCGCCGCTACGGCGTGCGTTTCGGTGCCTATCACGTCTTCCTGCCCGCGCTTCTCAAGCCCGCTCCGGCGGAGCTTGTCACGCTGCTCTGGGCGCTGAAGAACGATGGTCTCGGTAAGCCGGGTTACGGCGATCTCATTCCGGTGCTGGCCGCCGGTCGCACCTCAGTCGTGACGGACCCCACCTTCGAGCGGATGTTCTACAAGCTCGCCGGTTTCCGTTTCCTCGGAAAGCGCGCCGTGCGTATCGACATTCTCGAGCGTCTGGCCGATCTCATCCGTCCGCTGCTGCAGTGGAAGCCCGGCCAGCAGCCGCGTCCGGAGGGCGCTTATGACGGCCGCCGTTTCACGACGACGACCGCGATGCTTTCCATTCTCGGCGCAACGCTCGACGACATGGAAGAAATCCTCAAGGGTCTCGGTTATCGTGCCGATCAGGTAACGGCGGAAGAGGCGCAGGCCTTCCTCGCCAGCCAGACCGGTGCTGCCGCTCCGGCCGCTTCTGAAGCGGTGACGGAAGACGAGAGCGCAGAGACCGAACACGAGGAACCGGCTTCAGAAGAGCAGGTTTCCGAGACGACGACTGTCGAAACAGCTGAAGAAGCGCCGGTTGCGGAAGCTGTGGGCCAAGAGGCTGCTGTTAGCGAGGCTGCGCCGACGGAAAGCGCCGAGGCTGCCGAGCCGAAGCCTGTTCTTCTGTGGCGTCCGGGTGGTCGCAACGAAAACCAGCGTGGTGAAAACCGTCGTCCCGGCAATCGCGGTCAAGGCCGTGGCGAGGGTCGCGATCAGGCGCCACGCGAACAGGGTGAACGTCGTGGCGAAGGCCGTCGCGATAATCGTGACGGAGCAAATCGCGAGGCTGCCAATCGTGGCGGTGACGGCGAGCGCAAGCGTGATGGCGGACGTCCAGACCGTGGCAACAACCGCAATAATGATCGTCAGGATCGCGGGGAGCGCAAGGACAGGCCGGACCGCAACGACCGTGGCGGGAAACCGCAGGGTCAGCAGCGTTTCGAAGCCAAGCCGCCGCGTAAGGAAAAGCCGATCGATCCGGATTCGCCCTTCGCCAAGCTTGCTGCTCTCAAGGAGCAGCTGAAGAAGTAAGCTATGGGGAGCAACGAACAGCCACTCGAAAGCACGCGTCAGCGTCTGGACAAGTGGCTGTTCTTTGCCCGCATGGCCAAATCCCGTTCACTTGCCCAGAGCTACATTCAGTCAGGCAAGGTCAAGGTCAACGGTGTCTCCATTCGCCAGCCCAGCCATCTGGTAAAGGCTGGTGACAGGCTCGATATCGGTTTCGAGCGCATGGACAAGGTGCTTGTCGTCAAATCCGGGGGCGAGCGGCGCGGGCCCTATGAAGAGGCCAGACTTCTCTACGACGATCTGACGCCGCCGCGTGAGCCTTCCGACAGGCTGAGCCCCCTTGAGCAGGCGATACGTCAGCCGGGAAGCGGTCGCCCCACCAAAAAAGAGCGCAGGGCGCTCGACAGGTTCCTGTCGGACAGCGACGGAAACAAAGAATAGAATAAACCTTCAAGTCTTAGCGGTTTTTCAGAATTGTTTATCCTTGCTATCTGAAGGCAAAGGCATTACCTCACTTGCAAAATTGCCCTGTCTGAATTCCGGGCGACGGCTTGTGTTCCGAAGCCCACAGACCCGGCCTGCATATTCTGGAGTTCATCATGACATATGTCGTGACCGACAATTGCATCCGCTGCAAATATACCGATTGCGTTGAAGTCTGCCCTGTCGACTGCTTTTACGAGGGTGAAAATTTCCTCGCTATCAATCCTGACGAATGCATCGATTGTGGTGTGTGCGAACCGGAATGTCCTGCCGAAGCGATCAAGCCCGACACTGAGCCGGGTCTCGACAAGTGGCTGAAGCTGAATACGGAATACGCGGCGATCTGGCCGAATATCACCATCAAGCGCGACCCCTTGCCGGAAGCCAAGGAAATGGATGGCGTGACAGGCAAGCTCGAGCTTTATTTCTCTGCCGAGCCGGGTAAGGGCGACTGAGTTCTCAACGACCGGTGTCCTTGGTGTCATGATTTTAAAAGCCCTCGCAGCGCCAGCGTGAGGGCTTTTTGCCGACCCTCAGCGAGTTATCCGCCGCGGCCGGATTGCAGTGTGGTTGATAGCAGGGTCAAAAGCGCCACGCTGTCTTCCAGGCTTTGGCGCTGGCGGCTTTGCAATATGGCCGCTTGCAGGCGGTTCATCTCACGGGCGATCGCCGCTGGCTGCCAGGTTCGCAACGCCCGTTCGATCACTGGTTTCCTGCGAAAATGGATGTGGCGTCCAAGCGTTTGCATGACCTGCCCGGCCTGCTGCTTTTTTTCGTCCATTTCGGCGCGCATCTGATCCAGCAACTGAAATTGCTTGAGGCATCCCTGAAGCACGAGAAAGATCGGCGTCTTCGACGAGACGATCTTCTGGGTCGCGTGGAAAAAGGCGTTTCTGTCGCCCTTCAGGATGGCATCGACGGCGTCGTCAGCCGAAACCGTGCTGGCATCGCCGATGATTGCCAGCACATCATCTTCCTCGATCACCTCTGCGCCACGGCAATAGAGCGCAAGTTTGCGGATCTCGTTGCGCGAGGCAATACGGTCGCCGCCCAACTGCTCGATCAGCCTCTGCCGTGCGGCCGGAGCAATGCGCAGATTGTCGGCAGACAGTTCCTGATCGATCAACGCATTCAACGAACGGGCGTCATCCGCATAACACGGGATTGCTGCGATAGAGCGCGCGGGTTCTGCGATCTTGCGCAGGCCCGTGCCTTTTTTGATGTCGCCGGCCTCGATGATGAGGAAGCTCGCTTCGGGTGGCGTCTCAGCCAGAATCTGGAGAGCATCCAACAGCGCCTTTTCAGCCGAGGCACTTTTGATCCAGACGAGTTTTTCGCCACCGAAAAGGCCGATGGCGTTCACCTCGTCGAGAAGGCGGCCGGGATCGCCCTGCAGGTCGGATGCGCTCAGTTTCAACGATGCAAAGGCGTCATCTGGGTCAATGCCGGTCTTTTTGGCGATGAGGTTGGCCCGCTCCGACACGAGGCCGCGATCCGGGCCGTAGAGCACGAAAACGCGAAAGCGCTCCGCCGGATTTTCGGCGAAGCGCTCAAATTCATGCGATTTTATCTCTGCCACGGCCGCCGCTCTCAGCGGCCAAGGGTGGCAGCGATATCGGTACGGATGATTTCAGCCAGTTCCCGGGCCGCACGGTTTTCTGCGTCGCGGATCGCCCTGATCTTGGCGAATTCCTGCTGTGGCAGATCCACCTGCGCCGTTACGCTACGCCGCGCAGAGCGCAGGATCTGGCCATCGGAAATACGCGTCAGGACGTAATTGCCGTTCATCACAACACGGCCTGGGTAAGGGCCGTTATAATTGCTGTTGGTACGGGTCGTCAGATCGTAGTTCTCGACTTCCGTGGACGTGGCGCTCGAGCTTACAGATAACTTGACGTTGTACTGAGCCGTAGCCGGTTCACCCGCACCGCCGGACACCAGGAAGATCAGCTGATTGCGCACTTCCTGCGTTATGCGGTCGCCGGCATTCGAGATGCTGACAGCCGCCAGTCTCTCCTTGGTTCCGGAAGCCTCGCCGTAAAGCGGGCGGACCTGGCAGCCTGCCAGAAGACCGGCCATCATCACGACGGAAACTGCTGCCGCAACGCGGCTCCATCTCGAAAAAACGTCAGACAACAATGTTCACAATCCTCTGCGGAACCACGATGACTTTTTTGGGCTCGCCACCGGCAAGAATGGATTTGACGGCATCCAGCGCAAGGGCAGCCGCTCGGACCGCATCTTGATCCGCATCGCGCGCGATTGTCAATTCGCCGCGCTTCTTGCCGTTGACCTGAACGGGCATGACCACATCGTTTTCCTCGACCAGCGAGGGCACAAAAGTTGGCCACGGTGTTTGGGCGACGAGACCCTCGTTGCCCAGCGCCGACCAGCATTCTTCGGCCAGATGCGGCGTCATGGGGGCGATGATGCGAATGAGGATTTCGACGGCATCACGCGCCGCCGCCTTGACATCATCAGGCTTGCCACCAGCCGCGACATCCGCCAGCGGAGCTGCGAGCGCGTTGACCAGTTCGTAGATGCGGGCGATTGCCTTGTTGAAGGCAAGCTTGTCCAGATCCTCCTGAACGGCCTTCAGCGTCTTGTGGGCTGCCTTGGATACTGCCAGGCCCTCGCCCTCGCTCGCGGGCTTCGGCGTGACGCTCTTCAGTTCGGTCGCGACTTCGCCGATGATGCGCCAGACGCGCTGTACGAAGCGGTTTGAGCCTTCCACACCGGCTTCGGACCAGATGACGTCGCGGTCGGGCGGGGAATCCGACAGGACGAAGAAGCGAGCGGTATCCGCACCGTAGGATGCGATGATGTCATCCGGGTCGACCACGTTCTTCTTCGACTTCGACATCTTCTCGATCGAGCCGATCTTCACTTCCGCACCGGAGGACAAGAGGAATGCCCGGCGGGCACCATCAGTCTCTTCGATGCGCAGGTCGGCGGGCGCTACCCATTCACGGGTCAGGCCTTCACCGTGGCTGTAGGTCTCGTGCACAACCATGCCCTGCGTGAACAGGCCCTTGAAGGGCTCCTTGACGCCGACATGGCCGGTCTCGCGCATGGCGCGGGTGAAGAAGCGCGAATAGAGCAAGTGCAGAATAGCATGCTCGATGCCGCCGATATACTGGTCCACCGGCAGCCAGTGGTTTGCGGCCTTCGGATCCGTCGGCTCATCTTCCCAAGGCGCGGTGAAGCGCGTGTAGTACCAGCTGGAATCGACGAATGTGTCCATCGTGTCGGTTTCACGGCGTGCGTCATGGCCGCATTGCGGGCAGGCAACGTGACGCCATGTGGGGTGGCGATCCAGTGGGTTGCCGGGCACGTCGAAAGTCACGTCGTCGGGCAGCTTGACCGGCAGGTCCTTCTTCGGAACCGGAACTACGCCGCAGACTTCGCAATGGATGACGGGTATCGGGCAACCCCAGTAACGCTGGCGGGAAATGCCCCAGTCGCGCAGGCGGAAATTGACCTTGCGCTCGGCCTGTGGCGTGTCGCCCAGCGTCTGGGCAGAGAGCTTCTGCACGACCGCCTCAAAGGCGTCAGTCGTGTTCATGCCGTTCAGGAAGCCGGAGTTGATCATCACGCCATCATCGGTGAAGGCGATGTCGTCAATGGTGAAGCTGGCAGCATCGGGGCCTTCCGGCGCAACGACGGCCACCACCGGCAGATCGTATTTACGGGCGAAATCCAGATCGCGCTGGTCACCCGAAGGGCAGCCGAATATCGCGCCGGTGCCGTAGTCCATCAGCACGAAGTTGGCGACATAGACCGGCAGTTCCCACGTCGGGTCCAGCGGATGCACGACCTTGACGCCGGTATCGATACCCTTCTTTTCCGCTGTTTCCAGCGCTGCGAGAGACGTGCCATGGCGGCGGCATTCGTCGCAGAACTCGGCAATGTCAGGGTTCTTCTCCGACAGCTCTCTCGCCAGCGGATGGTCGGCGGCGATTGCCAGGAAGGATGCGCCAAACAGGGTGTCGGGACGCGTGGTATAAACGGTGATGTCGGAAAAGCCTTCCGGCACTGTGCCAGCAACGGTCTGCCAGCGCAGCGACAGGCCTTCGGAGCGGCCGATCCAGTTCTTCTGCATCAGGCGTACTTTTTCCGGCCACTGATCCAGCGTGTCCAGCTCGTCCAGCAGATCCTGGCTGAAATCGGTGATGCGGAAGAACCATTGCGTCAATTCGCGCTGTTCGACCAGCGCGCCGGAACGCCAGCCGCGGCCGTCGATGACCTGCTCATTGGCCAGAACGGTATGGTCGACCGGATCCCAGTTGACCTTCGACTGCTTGCGGTAGACCAGACCCTTTTCCATGAAATCGACGAACAGCGCCTGCTGGCGGTGGTAATATTCCACATCGCAGGTCGCAAATTCGCGGGTCCAGTCCAGCGACAGGCCCATGGATTTCAGCTGGCCACGCATGGTGGCGATGTTCTGATAGGTCCAGTCCTTCGGGTGAACCTTGTTCTGCATAGCCGCGTTTTCGGCAGGCATGCCGAAGGCGTCCCAGCCCATGGGGTGCAGAACGTTGAAGCCGCGCGCGCGCTTGTAGCGCGCAACGACATCGCCCATCGCGTAGTTGCGGACGTGGCCCATGTGAATGCGTCCCGACGGGTAGGGAAACATCTCTAGAACGTAATACTTCTCACGCGGATCGCTGTTGTCGGTCACGAAAACCTTGTCTTCGTTCCATTTCTGCTGCCAGCGCGGCTCGGCGTCGCGAGGATTGTAACGTTCGATGGCCATTGTTTAGAATTCCGGGTATCGAGGGGAAAAATTTGCGCTGACCTTCACCATGAAACGACCGGGGCGTCAAGTTTGGCGGGGCCTCCGGGCGTTCAATCTTGGCCAGCGTGCCTCAAATGGTGCTAAACCCGCTTGGCATCAAGGCAATCGGCGTCTAGTTAGCGTTCAGAATGTTTCAAATAGAGGTCCTGTGATGGAAATCGAAGCACGTCTTGAGGATGTCAGGCAACGCATAGCGGAGACAGCGGAAAAGTCCGGCCGCAAGGCGACGGATGTTTCTCTCGTCGCCGTCTCGAAGACGTTCGATGCGCAAGAGATCCAGCCGGTGATCGATAGCGGCCAGCGCGTGTTCGGCGAGAACCGCGTACAGGAAGCGCAGGGCAAGTGGCCTGCGCTTAAAGAAAAGACATCGGGTATAGAGCTGCACCTGATCGGGCCGCTGCAATCCAACAAGGCGGCGGATGCCGTTGCGCTGTTCGACGTCGTACAGAGCGTTGATCGGGAAAAGATCGCCCGTGCGCTTTCCGAGGAATGCGGCAGACAGGGCCGCAGCCTTCGTTTTTATGTGCAGGTCAATACAGGGCTGGAGCCACAGAAGGCGGGCATCGATCCACGCGAGACCGTCGCCTTCGTGGCTTTTTGCCGGGACGAGCTGAAATTGTCGGTCGAGGGCCTGATGTGCATTCCGCCTGCGGATGAAAATCCCGGCCCGCATTTTGCGCTTCTGGCGAAGCTTGCCAGCCAATGCGGCCTCGAGAAGCTTTCCATGGGCATGTCGGGGGACTTCGAGACGGCGATAGAATTCGGCGCCACCAGCGTGCGTGTCGGCTCGGCAATCTTCGGTGCCCGCTAGAGCATTTCCGGTAAAAGCGCATAGCCGGTTTACTGGAAAGGCCCTGAAGCTCTGAAAACAAAAAACCCGGCACGATGGCCGGGTTTCATAAACGGAAAGACTTTCGATCAGTAGTGATCGTCCTCGTCTTCGTCCTTCGGAGCCGATTTCAGCGAGCTGAGCTTCTTGAAGACGGCGTCCGCGTCGATCTGCTTTTCTTCTTCGTCGCGCTGGAAGTTGTAATCCAGACCTTCCGTCGCCGTTGCCGGCTGCAGCGTGTTGCCAAGCTCTTCCGCTGTAGGCAGCGGTCGGCCGCGCGATGCGCGTTCAACTTCGAGATCGAGATCGATCTGGCTGCAAAGGCCAAGCGTTACCGGGTCCATCGGGGTGAGGTTTGCCGAGTTCCAGTGGGTGCGGTCGCGGATCTGCTCGATGGTGGATTTGGTGGTGCCAACGAGGCGCGAAATCTGCGCATCCTTCAGCTCAGGATGATTGCGGACCAGCCAGAGAATGGCGTTCGGACGATCCTGACGCTTGGAAACCGGCGTGTAGCGCGGGCCACGGCGCTTGGATTCCGGCACACGAACCTTTGGCTCGGAAAGCTTGAGCTTGTGGTTGGGGTTGCCTTCAGCGCGGGCGATCTCGTCGCGGGAAAGCTGTCCGGTCGCGATCGGGTCGAGGCCCTTGATGCCCTGCGCGGCTTCACCGTCGGCGATTGCCTTGACTTCGAGCGGATGCAGTTTGCAGAACGTGGCGATCTGATCGAACGACAGCGCGGTGTTGTCTACCAGCCATACAGCCGTAGCTTTTGGCATGAGCAATTGTTGAGCCATAGATACAGTCCTTCTGTCCGTCCGCGCCGGGGTCGCGGGCGTGGTATCAACCACTGATTTCCGGGATATTGGCGCTCTATAACCGGATTGCATCATAATTGCAATTCTTTGCGAAACAAATGCCTTTGTCTAATTGCCGTGTGCATTTGAACTGCTATGAATTCAACACATGCCTGAGGTGGGAGTCTCAAGGTCGCGCATATCAAGCCATATCTGGTTCCAGGAGGAGTTCATGTCTGCCAAAATCTACCCGGTGCTCAAATCGGCGAAAGCCCGCACGCTCATCGACAATGAGCGTTACCAGAAATGGTATCAGGAGAGCGTCGAGGATCCCGAGAAGTTCTGGGACAAGCACGGCCGGCGGATCGACTGGTTCAAGCCCTATACCAAGGTCAAGAACACGTCCTTCAAGGGAAGAGTGCCGATCAAGTGGTTCGAGGACGGCCTGACGAACGTCTCCTACAACTGTATCGACCGGCACCTGAAGACGCATGGCGAACGCACGGCGATCATCTGGGAAGGTGACAATCCCTATATCGACAAGAAGATCACCTACAATCAACTCTATGACTATGTCTGCCGCCTGGCGAACGTGCTGAAGAAGCATGGTGTCAAGAAGGGCGATCGGGTCACCATCTATATGCCGATGATACCCGAGGCGGCCTATGCAATGCTTGCCTGCGCCCGCATCGGCGCCATTCATTCGGTCGTGTTCGGCGGCTTCTCGCCGGAAGCTCTGGCTGGCCGCATCGTCGATTGCCAGTCCACCTTCGTCATCACCTGCGATGAAGGCGTGCGTGGCGGCAAGCCGATCCCGCTCAAGGAAAACACCGACAAGGCGATCGATATTGCCGCCAAGCAATATGTCATCGTCAACAAGGTTCTGGTCGTGCGCCGCACCGGCGGCAAGACCGGCTGGGCGCCTGGCCGCGACATCTGGTACCATCAGGAAATCGCCACGGTGAAACCGGATTGCCCGCCGGTGAAGATGCGGGCGGAAGATCCGCTGTTCATCCTCTACACGTCAGGCTCCACCGGCAAGCCGAAGGGCGTGTTGCACACCACGGGCGGCTATCTCGTCTACACGTCGATGACGCATGAATATGTCTTCGACTACAAGGACGGGGAGGTCTTCTGGTGTACCGCCGATGTCGGCTGGGTCACCGGCCATTCCTACATCGTCTATGGGCCGCTGGCGAACTGTGCGACGACGCTGATGTTCGAAGGCGTTCCCAACTTCCCGGATCAGGGACGGTTCTGGGAAGTCATCGACAAGCACAAGGTCAACATCTTCTACACCGCACCGACGGCGCTCCGATCCCTGATGGGGGCGGGCGACCAGTTCGTCACGCGTTCGTCGCGCGAAAGCCTGCGGCTTCTCGGCACGGTGGGCGAGCCGATCAATCCTGAAGCGTGGGAGTGGTATTACCATGTGGTCGGCGAGGACAAGAGCCCCATCGTTGATACCTGGTGGCAGACGGAAACGGGCGGCATTCTCATCTCGCCGCTGCCGGGTGCGACGGACCTGAAGCCGGGTTCGGCGACAAGGCCGTTCTTCGGCGTGCAGCCGCAGCTGGTCGATGCCGAAGGCAACGTGCTGGAGGGGCCGGCCGACGGCAATCTCTGCATCATCGACAGCTGGCCGGGCCAGTCGCGATCTGTTTACGGGGATCACCAGCGCTTCGTCGACACCTACTTCTCGACCTATAAGGGCAAGTACTTCACCGGTGACGGCTGCCGGCGCGATGAGGACGGTTATTACTGGATCACTGGCCGCGTCGATGACGTGCTTAACGTCTCCGGCCACCGCCTCGGCACCGCCGAAGTCGAGTCGGCACTTGTTTCGCATCATCAGGTGTCGGAAGCGGCGGTCGTGGGTTACCCGCATGCCATCAAGGGGCAGGGCATTTATTGTTATGTCACGTTGATGGCGGGCCAGAGCGGCGACTATGCGCTGCGCGAGGAGTTGGTAAAGCACGTCCGAAACGAGATCGGGCCGGTTGCGACGCCAGACAAGATCCAGTTCGCGCCGGGCCTGCCGAAGACCCGTTCGGGTAAGATCATGCGGCGTATTCTGCGCAAGATCGCCGAGGATGATTTCGGCGCGCTTGGGGATACCTCGACGCTTGCCGATCCCGCGGTAGTCGAAGATCTCATCGCCAACCGGCAAAACCGCACGGCGTCCTGATTTTCTGGAAGAGGCTGCTTGGGCAGCCTTTTTCTTTTCTGTATTCGCATAAACAAAAACACCCGGAGGCTGACCTCCGGGTGTTTTAATTTTATCCAGACAGGATTACTGGCCGCGGATCTTCTTCAGGTCCGCCAGAACGGCGTCAACGACGTCGGCACCGATTTCAGCCTTGTGCTTTTCGTAGACGACCATCGACTTTTCGCGGATACGTGCCTGCTCTTCCGCAGACAGCGAGTTCACTTCAAGTCCTGCAGCCTTGATCTTTTCCAGCGACTTCTGGTTCAGTTCGCGGATGACCTTGCGCTCTTCGTCGCGGCCGACGACTGCGCATTCGCGCAGGGCCGTCTGTTCTTCGGGCGTGTAGCTGTCGAAGATCGGCTTGGAGAAGAGGAAGAGGAACGGCGTGTAGGCGTGGTTCGTCTCGGTGATGTACTTCTGCACCTCGTAGAACTTGGAGGTGTCGATCGTCACATAGGGGTTTTCCTGTGCGTCGATCGCGTTGGTTTCAAGTGCCGAGAATACTTCACCGAAAGCCATCGGCGTTGCATTGGCGCCGAGGTTCTGGAAGGTGTCGAGGAAGATGTTGTTCTGCATCACGCGAACCTTCAGGCCGGAAAAATCTTCCCACTTGTTCACGGCGTGCTTGGAGTTCGAGAGGTTGCGGAAACCGTTTTCCCAGTAGGCCAGGTTTACGAGGCCCTGTTCTTCGAGCTTCTTGTTCATCATGTCGCCGAAGGCGCCGTCCATCACGGCATCGGCTTCCTTGGCGTTGGAAAACAGGAACGGCAGGTCGAAGACGCCGAGCGACGGGATCAGGCCGACGAGCGGTGACGAGGACGTAACAACCGCTTCCTGAACGCCGGAGCGCAGGGCCTGCGTCGCCTGAAGGTCACCGCCGAGAGCGCCGCCCCAGAATGCCGTCAGCTTCAGCTTGCCGCCCGACTTGTCGTCGAGGCAGGCCTGCATTGCCTTGATGCCGTTGCCGACCGGGTGGTCCTGGTTGATGCCGTTCGAAACGCGGATGTTGCGGCTGTTGAATTCAGCCATTGCCGGGGCTGCGGCGCCCACCGCGAAAGCGATGGCCGTGGTGATCAGAAGAAGCTTTCTCATAATATCCTCCCTTGGATTTTGGTTGAGAAGTGGCGATTAACGAAGGTATTGCAGCGGAACCATCACGATGTCCGGGAAAACCACGAGCAACGCCAGAACGATGGTTTCTGCGACGAGGAAAGGCCAGACGCCGATCGTGACCTTGCCGAGCGGGATGCGTCCGACGCCTGAGACGACGTTCAGCACGACGCCGACCGGCGGGGTAATCAGGCCGATGGCGTTGTTGATGATGAAGAGGACGCCGAAATAGACCGGGTCGATGCCTGCCTGCTTGACGATGGGCATCAGAACGGGCGTCAGGATCAGGATGGTCGGCGTCAGGTCGAGCGCGGTTCCGACGATGAAGACCAGCACCATCATGGCAACCATCAGAAGCATCGGACGATCGATCAGCGGTTCGATATAACCAGCGACCTCGTTTGGAATGTTCGCAGCCGTGATGAGCCATGCGGAGACGAGGGCTGCGCAGACAAGGAACATGATGATCGATGTGCTCTTGGCGGCGCGCAGAAGAACGTGGAACAGATCCGCCGGCTTCAGTTCGCGGTAGATCACCATGCCGACAAATAGGGCGTAGACGGCAGCGACAACGGCGGCTTCCGTCGGCGTCATGATGCCTGCCTTGATGCCGCCCAGAATGATGACCGGCATGCCAAGCGCCCAGCCGGCGCGGACCGTGGCAACCAGACGTTCCTTGCCCGAGGTTTTGGGCAGGGGCTTGATGTTATCCTTTCGGACCACGATCAGCCAGGCGATGATCAGCGAAATGCCCATCAGAATGCCGGGTACGATGCCGGCAAGGAAAAGCTGGGTGATCGAAACGTTGGCGGCGACGCCGAAGACGATGAAGGCCATGGAGGGCGGAATGACCGGGGCAATGATGCCGCCTGCAGCGATGAGGCCGCCGGAGCGCGGAATGTTGTAACCGGCTTTCGCCATCATCGGGATGAGGATTGCGGCAAGGGCTGCGGTGTCGGCAGCTGCCGAACCGGAGATGCTGGCCATGATGATGGCCGCGACAATCGCCACGATGCCGAGACCGCCCCTGATATGGCCCACAAGCGCAATCGCAAAGTCGATGATGCGGCGGGAAAGACCACCGGAGTTCATCAGTTCGCCGGCCAGGATGAAGAAGGGGATGGCGAGCAGTGTGAAGGTATCCGCGCCCGAAATCATGTTCTGGGCGATGATCGCGGTGTTGAACATGCCCATGTACCACATGAGCACGACGCCACAGAACATCAGCGAGAAAGCGACGGGAACGCCAATCGCCATGGCTCCGAGAAGAGAGCCGACAAAAACGAAAAGTGTCATGGTATCAGCGCTCCGAAAGCTGTTCGATCGTGAGGTTCTCGCCGGCGAACTGGGCGATTTCATCCTCTGTCACGCGGCCCGTCACATAACGGTAGAGGCGTTCCAGAGCGATGATGAACATCAGGCCGCCGGTGAACATGCCGACGCCGTAGACCCAGATCATCGACAGCTTGGTGACAGGCGCATGCATGCTGGCGTTGATGGCGGACTGCTTCCATGTTCCCCAGAAGAAGATGGCGGAACAGCCCAGAATGATGATGTTCGACACGATCATGCAGACGACACGGGCGCGGCGCGACAGGAACATCACGAGAGTTTCGATGCCCATATGGCTGTTTTCACGGAAGGTCAGTACGGCGCCGATGAAGGTCAGCCATACGAAGAAGTATCGCGACAATTCTTCCGAGATATTGATGCCGGAATTCATCGTGTAACGCATGACGACGTTGACGAAGACCATGATCGACATGCCGGCGAGCAGCAGGACGAGAATGATTTCGAGAATCCGGTAAAAGAGATTGATGGTCTTTTGCATTTTCCCCTCCCGAAGAAATATCTGGAGCATTTTCGGCGAAGGATCGCGCTCAATGCTCCACCTATGGGTTTTCGCAATTCTGGGCGCAAAACCGCGATGCAGTTTTGCTGGATTGCCTAGAGCAGCCCGCGTTTCGCCAGGTTGCGCATCAGGGCCGCGGTGCCGAATGTCCATTCCGGGCATTCGTCTGTCGTCGTGACCCAGTTGATCAGCTTGCCGAGCTTGGGCGTGGAGATTTCGACACGGTCGCCCTTGGAGTGGGTGAAGCCGAGACCCGGGCCATGGCGGTCCTTTACCGGCGCGAACATCGTACCAAGGAAAAAGACGGCGCCGTCAGGATACTGATGGTTGCGGTTCAAGAGCTGGGAAGCGAGGTTTTCCGGCGTGCGGCTGATCGCCTGCATTGCGCTTGCACCCGTCATGGTGAAGCCGTCCTCGCCTTCGACCAGAAGCGATATCTGCGCCTTCTTCACGTCTTCAATGGTGAAGCGTCCATCAAACAGGCGGATGAAGGGACCGATTGCGGAGGATGCGTTGTTGTCTTTTGCCTTGCTGAGCAGGAGGGCGGAGCGGCCCTCGAAGTCACGCAGGTTGACGTCGTTGCCGAGCGTTGCGCCAACGATACGGCCGTTGGAGGCAATGGCCAGCACCACTTCCGGCTCCGGGTTGTTCCACTGCGATTTCGGGTGAACGCCGATCAGCGCGCCGCAGCCGACGGAGGCCATGGCCTGCGCCTTGGAGAATATCTCCGCATCCGGGCCGATGCCAACTTCCAGATATTGCGACCACAGGCCCATTTCCTGCAGCAGTTTCTTCACTTCGGCTGCTTTTTCCGAACCGGCCTCAAGTCCCTTGAGATTATCGCCGAGAACCGGCGCCAGCCGTCCGCGTATTTCCTGCGCGCGAAGTGGATCGCCCTTGGCCTGCTCCTCGATCACGCGTTCCAGCATGCTGTCGGCGAAGGTCACGCCCGCAGCCTTGACGGCCTGAATATCGTTGGGGGCGAGAAGTTCACCAGCGGAGCCATCCAGAAAGGCATCGAGCGCGCCAAGCGCCACGAATGTGCCGGTGTCTGCAAGCAGCTCCACCAGATCCGTCTTTTCCAGAAGTTCCGACATGGTCGGCGAAAGAGAGGTGAGGTCGTAAAGCACGCCGCCCTTGAGCAGAACGGGGCAGGGGCCGCCTTCGCTTTTCGACCATACACGGCCGACGAGCAGGGCGTTTTCAAAGTCTTCAGGCAAAATAGCGGTAGCGTCGATGGACCTTGAGCCGGTCATATATATCCTCCCCTTCAGCCCTCCGACAGCCGCCTCCTGCGGTCATATTGTCTGGATGTCTGACAACCTAATCTCATTCTTCTTAGTATGACTTTTACAGCGAGTCTAGCGGCACCACAGACAAAATTATCGTCTTTCGCCTCTGGATTGCCGGAAAGCAGCGAAACCTGTCCTATAGCTTTGCTGTTCAAGCTTCTGTTTGCGGCTCAGAAGATATCCAGTTCCAGATTGACCCGGCTTGCTGCCCCGAGCAGATGTTTGCGCATCGCATCCTTGGCCGCAGTCGCATCGGCGCGTTCGACGGCTTCGAAGATTGCCACATGTTCGGCGATCGTCACCTCGAGGATTTCCCCGAAAATAGCACGGGAGAAGGCGATGTTGATAGCCGAGCTGATGCGTTCTGCGATGAAGCCGAGGAACATCAGGAAATATTCGTTCTGCGTCGCTTCCGCCAGAATACGGTGAAAGTCGAGATCGGCCGCAACGCCCTCCGTCGACCAGTCGTCGGTCGTTCGCATCTTTTCCAGTGCCGCCGCCAGCCGCGCCAGCTGCTGCGGGTTGCGGTGGAGTGCTGCCAGACCCGCCGCCTCGATTTCCATCGGCATGCGAAGCTGGAAGAGATCGCGGAAATTTTCCGGATCGTTCAGACGGGACCGCTCGATGCGAATGGACAGTCTCTGCCGGGGATCGGTAACGAAAGCGCCCACGCCTTGCCGTGTTTCGACAAAACCTTCGTTGCGCAATTGCGCGATCGCTTCACGAATGACCGAGCGGCTGACGCCGAAGGTTTTCGCCAGAACATGTTCCGTCGGCAGCCTGTCGCCCGGCCCGAGTTTCGAATCATTGATCTCGCGGGCGATCTCCGCGGCGATCCGGCCGGGCAGATGATCGTTGCGATGTATCTGATTGAACTCCAGCGTCATGATTGCTCCCGTTCCACAGAAACGATTGGTCCGTTTTTTCCCGCGGCAGGCGACTTCCTCCTTCGCCATCAGCGGGGTTTTCAGAGGCGGCGTATTCCGCCGCCTTTGCTGTTTCTCGACTAGCTATCCGGTTGCAGGGTTATCTGGCAACCGGGATTCATCCGCAAATCGGGGTCAAAGGCATTTTTCAAACCCGTGATCATCCGGCGCTGCACATCAGATAGCCGGCTTTCGAAATCGGAGCGTTTCAGGCGGCCGATGCCATGCTCGGCGCTGATGCTGCCGACGTAACGGTCGAGGACGTCGTTGACGAGGGTTTTCGATTTGTAGATGAAGGCTTCGCGCTCCTGCGGCGTTGCTCCGTTTGGCGGCAGCACGTTGAGATGGACGTTACCGTCTCCGACATGGCCATAGGAAACCGCCAGGCATTCCGGCAGTTTTTCCGCCAGTTCAGCCTCTGCTTCGGCCACGAACGCCGCAAGTTTGGACAGCGGCACGGAGATATCGGTGCGCATATGGCTGCCGCGCAGCGCCTGACCCTCGTTCATGCCCTCGCGGAAGAGCCACAGCGATTGCGCCTGTGCTCGCGAGGAGGCGATGACGCCGTCCAGCACCAGACCGTCTTCCATGACGCCCTCGAGGAACCGTCCCATCAGGTCGGCAGTGTCTACTAGCCCCGAGCCGGAAATTTCCATCAGCACATAGGCCGGATAATCTCCGGCGATCGGCATTTTAAGGTCGGGGATTGCTTCGATAGCGAGCGTGAAGGCGACGGGCGGCATGAATTCGAAGGCGGACATCAGGTCGCAGCATTCGCGGCGGGCGCGGCGATAAAGCTTGATGGCGTCATCCAGCGAATTGAGGCCGAGCAGTGCCGTCTCGACATGTTCTGGATTGGGGTAGAGCTTTACGGACACGGCCGTGATGATGCCGAGTGTTCCTTCCGCGCCGATGAAAAGCTGCTTCAGGTCAATGCCGCGATTGTCCTTACGCAGCGTCGACAGGCCATTCCAGATGGTGCCATCAGGCAATACCACTTCGAGACCCAGCACCAGTTCGCGGGTCATGCCGTAGCGCAGAACGTTGATGCCGCCAGCATTGGTGGAGACGTTGCCGCCGATGCGGCAGCTGCCCTGCGCGCCGAGCGACAGCGGAAAGAACATTCCCTTGTCCTGAACTGCATCCTTGAATTCCGACAGAATGCAGCCGGCTTCGACGACAGCCGAAAAATCGTCGCTGTCTATGGTGCGGATGGCATTCATGCGCTCAAGGCTCAGCACGACCTGACGCTTTGGCTCATCGGGAATGCCGCCGAGCACCAGTCCGGTATTACCGCCCTGAGGGATGATGGCGAGATCGAGTTCGGCGCAGGCGCGAACCGTATCGGAGACTTCCTTGGTTGAGCGGGGGCGGATGACGGCTACCGCCGAACTGGTGACGTCGCCGTGCCAGTCGCGGCAATAGCGCAGCATGTCTTCCTGCGATGTCAGCAGCAATGCCTCGCCCAGCCTGTTCTTTAGCGAGAACCGCAATTCCTCGATATCGTGTTCGCTCACGATCGTCATTCCACCCTCTCCGTCCAATCCGCCCTAAAATATCCAGGCAAAGGTCTTTCGCCCTTGCTTTTGCCGGTTTGTGAAAAAATACTATTTTCAATCAAACCATATAAGGTTATCAGACAACCTTACAAGCTAATTTATCGGTTCACGAGCCGATGATGTTTTTTCGGTCTCGGGAGAATGACCGGGCCAAAGAGGAGGAAGATATGCATATCGCAATCATCGGTGCTGCAGGCATGGTTGGCCGTAAGCTGACGCAGCGTCTCGTCAAGGATGGATCGCTTGGCGGCAAGTCGATTGACAGATTCACGCTTATCGACGTTTTTCAGCCGGAAGCGCCCGCCGGCTTCTCGGGTGCGGTTGATGCGCTCGCAGCCGATCTGTCCGCGCCGGGCGAAGCCGAAAAGCTAGTCGAAGCCCGCCCCGATGTGATCTTTCATCTTGCTGCCATCGTATCCGGTGAAGCCGAACTTGATTTCGACAAGGGTTACCGCATCAATCTCGATGGCACGCGTTATCTCTTCGACGCCATCCGCATTGCCAACGGCAAGGACGGGTACAAGCCACGCGTGGTCTTCACCTCGTCGATCGCCGTCTTCGGTGCGCCACTCCCCTATCCGATCCCGGATGAGTTCCACACCACGCCGCTGACCAGCTACGGCACGCAGAAAGCGATCTGCGAGCTGCTGCTCTCCGACTATAGCCGTCGCGGTTTCTTCGACGGCATCGGCATTCGCCTGCCGACCATCTGCATTCGTCCCGGCAAGCCGAATGCGGCTGCTTCCGGCTTCTTCTCCAATATCCTGCGCGAGCCGCTGGTTGGTCAGGAAGCGGTTCTGCCGGTGCCGGAAAGCATTCGCCACTGGCACGCCTCGCCGCGTTCCGCTGTCGGTTTCCTTCTTCATGGCGCGACGATCGACGTGGAAAAGGTCGGTCCGCGCCGCAACCTGTCCATGCCTGGCCTCAGCGCCACCGTTGGCGAACAGATCGAAGCGCTGCGTAAGGTTGCGGGCGAAAAGGCCGTTGCCCTCATTCGCCGCGAGCCGAACGAGATGATCATGCGCATGTGCGAAGGCTGGGCGCCCGGTTTCGAAGCAAAGCGCGCCCGTGAACTTGGCTTTACGGCTGAAAGCTCCTTCGAAGAGATCATTCAGGTTCATATCGAGGACGAACTGGGAGGTTCACTGAAATGAGTGTCGGCGGGGAGGAGAAGAAGCAGTCGGTTGCCTTTATCGGCACAGGCCTGATGGGCGGGCCGATGGCGCGGCGTCTGCTGGGCGCGGGCTTTTCGGTTGCGGTGTGGAACCGCAGCGTCGAAAAGGCTGAGGCGCTGGTAGCCGATGGCGCGGTTCTCGCGGCATCGCCGGCCGAAGCCGCCAGGGGTGCCGATATCGTCATCACCATGCTGAGCGACGGCAAAGCCGTGGGCGAGGTGCTGTTCGAGGCGGGTGTGGCCGACGCGCTGGAAAAAGGCGCTGTTGTCATCGACAGCAGCTCGATTGCGCCGCCTATTGCGCGCGAACACTCCTCCAGGCTGCGGGCAATGGGCATTCATCATGTCGATGCGCCGGTCTCCGGCGGTGTGCCGGGCGCAACGGCGGGTACGCTCGCGATCATGGCCGGTGGCGATGAGGCGCTGATCTCCGATCTTTCGGATTTCTTCGCGCCGATGGGCAGGCTCACCTATGTCGGCCCCTCCGGTGCGGGCCAGCTTTGCAAACTCGCCAACCAGCAGATCGTTGCCATCACCATCGGCGCGGTTGCCGAGGCGATGATGCTTGTGGAAGCGGGCGGGGCATCCCGCGAAGGGTTCCGCAACGCCATACGTGGCGGTTTTGCCGAAAGCCGGATACTGGAATTGCACGGCGAACGCATGGTGAAGCGCAATTTCGCGCCAGGCGGACCCTCAAAGTTCCAGCTCAAGGATCTGAACGGGGTGCTGGCGACGGCGAAGGATTTGTCTCTGACGTTGCCTTTGACCCAGCAGGTGACGCGGGAGTTCGATGATTTCGTCAGTGATGGTGGAGCCGATATCGACCATAGCGGTATCCTGCTTTACCTCGAAAAACTCAACAACCGGGAACAGGGCTGAGGCGGTCTCATGAGCGACGACAAGACACCCGTGCGGCGGCTGCGATCCCAGGACTGGTTCGACAACCCTGACCATCTCGACATGACGGCGCTCTATCTGGAGCGCTTCATGAATTATGGCGTGACGCCGGAAGAGCTGCGTTCCGGCAAGCCGGTCATCGGCATTGCCCAGAGCGGCAGCGACCTGACGCCCTGCAACCGCGTCCATGTCGAACTGGTCAAGCGGGTGCGCGATGGTATCCGTGATGCGGGCGGCATCCCCATCGAGTTTCCGACCCATCCGATGTTCGAAAACTGCAAGCGACCGACAGCGGCGCTTGACCGCAATCTTGCCTATCTCAGCCTGGTGGAAGTGCTTTACGGTTATCCGCTCGATGGCGTCGTGTTGACCACGGGCTGCGACAAGACCACGCCTTCGGCGCTGATGGCGGCAAGCACGGTTGATATTCCAGCCATCGTCTTATCGGGCGGACCAATGCTCGACGGATACCATGACGGCGATCTGGTTGGTTCCGGCACGGTCATCTGGCGCATGCGCCGCAAATACGGCGCCGGCGAAATCACCCGCGAGGAATTCCTGCAGGCGGCGCTGGAATCCGCTCCGTCGGTCGGCCACTGCAACACCATGGGCACGGCCTCTACCATGAATGCCATTGCGGAAGCGCTCGGCATGTCGCTCACCGGCTGCGGCGCAATCCCGGCCGCTTACCGCGAACGCGGCCAGATGGCCTATCGCACCGGCCGCCGCGCCGTCGAACTGGTTGTCGAGAATATCAAGCCTTCCGACATCATGACGCGCGAGGCTTTCCTGAACGCGATCCGCGTCAATTCGGCAATCGGCGGCTCCACCAATGCCCAGCCGCATCTGGCGGCGATGGCGAAACATGCGGGCGTCGAGCTTCGCGAGGAAGACTGGCAGGTTCACGGTTATGACATTCCGCTCCTCGCCAATGTCCAGCCCGCCGGCAAATGGCTGGGTGAGAAATATCACCGTGCCGGCGGTACGCCCGCCATCATGTGGGAGCTTCTGAAGGCAGGCAAGCTTGATGGGAGCTGTCCGACCGTGACCGGCAAAACCATGGCGAAAAATCTGGACGGGCGGGAATCGACCGACCGCGATGTGATCCTTCCTTACGATAAGCCGCTCAAGGAACGGGCCGGTTTCCTCGTCCTCAAGGGCAATCTGTTCGATTTCGCCATCATGAAGACCAGCGTGATCTCGGCTGAATTCCGGCAGCGTTATCTGAGCGAGCCGGGTCGTGAGGGGATTTTCGAGGGCAAAAGTGTGGTTTTCGATGGTTCGGAAGATTATCACGCCCGTATCAACGATCCGTCTCTCGATATCGATGAGCGCACCATTCTCGTCATTCGCGGGGCCGGACCGCTCGGCTGGCCGGGTTCGGCTGAGGTCGTCAACATGCAGCCGCCGGACGCACTGTTGAAAAAAGGCATCACCAGCCTGCCGACAATCGGCGATGGCCGGCAATCGGGAACCGCGGACAGCCCGTCGATCCTCAATGCCTCGCCAGAAAGTGCCGCCGGTGGAGGACTGGCATGGCTTCGCACCGGTGATGTGATCCGCATCGACTTCAATCAAGGCAAGTGCGACGCACTGGTACCGGATGCAGAGCTTGCTGCCCGAAAGGCCGATGGCATTCCTGCGGTGCCTGCGGATGCCACGCCCTGGCAGCGCATCTATCGTCAATCGGTGACCCAGCTTTCGGATGGTGCGGTTCTGGAAGGGGCCGCGGATTTCCGCCGGATTGCCGAGAAGATGCCCCGGCACAACCATTGACATTTCACGGACAAGAGCATGACGAAAAATCCCCGGCCAAGACCGGGGATTTTTCTTGTCCAGGCGGTTTCGCTATTGATTGCGACCTCCTAATGTACACCCAACATCCGCATTACAGGGGCAGGGCATGACAGATATTTCGATGATCGAGGCAGCGCGCGAGCGCATCGGCGAACATGCGGTGCGTACACCGCTTCTGTCGTCGCATTTTCTGGATGAGATTGCCGGGCGGAAGCTGTTCGTGAAGGCCGAGTGCCTGCAAAGAACGGGTTCCTTCAAATTTCGCGGTGGCTGGTCGGCGGTATCAGGCCTGCCAGCCGATGTGCGCGCCCGTGGCGTGATCGCCTTTTCCTCGGGCAACCATGCGCAGGGCGTCGCGCTTGCTGCTCGTCTGCACGGCGTGCCTGCCGTCATCATCATGCCGTCCGATGCGCCAAAGATCAAAATCGACAATACCCGCGACTATGGTGCTGAGGTGGTGCTCTATGACCGGGCTAATGACGATCGCGACGCCATTGGCGATCGCCTGTCGAGCGAGCGCGGACTGACCCTGATCAGGCCGTACGACGAACCGCTGGTGATTGCAGGGCAGGGGACTGTCGGGCTGGAAATCGCCGAACAGGGCTTGGAACTCGGTATCGATGCGGCCGAGGTTCTCGTGCCCTGCGGCGGCGGCGGCCTCACATCCGGCATCTCCCTTGCCCTTGCGGCGAAAGCGCCGAACTACAAGGTCAGGACGTCAGAACCCGAGCGGTTTGACGATGTGGCGCGCTCACTTGCAGCGGGCAGGATCGAGCGGAATGCAACGACTTCCGGTTCGATCTGCGATGCAATCGTCACGCCTCAGCCCGGTAACATCACCTTCCCGATTATGGTTGGGCTTTGCGGAAAAGGCATTGCCGTGACCGAAGAGGAAGCACTGCGGGCCATGGTTCTCGCCTTCAACAGGCTGAAGGTTGTTGTCGAGCCAGGCGGCGCGGTGGCCTTGGCGGCGGCGCTGTTTCATGGCAACGAGCTGGAGAGCGAAACGGTGATTGCGGTTGCCTCCGGCGGCAATGTCGATCCGGAGATCATGGCGAGCGCACTGTCCCGTTTCGGCTGAGATCAGGGTGGGATCAGGCCTCGAGCCGCGTCGCGACCTCGTTGGCTATCGCCAGTGAGGCGGTGAGGCCGGGGCTTTCGATGCCGAAAAGATTGACGAGACCGGCAAGGCCGTGGGTTTCCGAGCCGTCGATGCGAAAATCCATGGCCGGTTCGTCGGGTCCTGAAATCTTCGGCCTGATGCCCGAATAGGCCGGGATCAGCGCGTGTTCTGGTAGGCCGGGCCAATAGCGGCGGATCGCGTCGCCAAAACCCTCCATGCGGCGGGGATCGACGGCATAATCAATGGTGTCGACCCACTCCACATCCGGCCCGAAACGGGCCTGACCGGCGAGATCCAGCGTCAGGTGCACGCCAAGGCCGTGGGTGTGCGGAGCGGGGTAGATGAGCCGTGAAAAAGGCGACTTGCCGGTCAGCGAAAAATAGCTGCCCTTGGCGAAACGCGCCTCCGGGATCGTGTGCTTCGGCAATCGCTCGATCTGTTTTGCCGCCAGCGGTGCCAGAAGGCCGGCGGAATTGACGAGTATCCGGCATGTCAGGCTGAGAGGCTCTTTCCCACCCACGTAAACCCGGAAACCGTTGCCGGCCGCTTCGGCCCTTTCGAACGGTGCATTCAGGGCGAGGGCTGCACCATGGTCTTGCGCGTCGCCGAGCAGTGCCAGCATATAACCATGGCTATCAATGATGCCGGTCGAAGGTGAAAGCAGGGCCGCTACGCAGGTGAGCGCAGGCTCGAGCGACAGCGCCTGCGTGGCATCGATCAGTTCGAGGTCGTCGCAGCCATTGGCGTTACCCTTTTCCTTGAGGGCCGCCAACAGAGCCGTCTCGTCCGCGTTCGCTGCCACGATGAGTTTACCGCAGCGGCGGTGCGAAACGCCATGGCTCTGGCAGAACGCATAAAGCCGCTCTCTGCCTTCAACGCAAAGGCGTGCCTTGAGGCTGCCCGCCGGATAGTAAAGCCCGGCGTGAATAACCTCGCTGTTGCGCGAAGAGGTGGCGGAACCGAATTCCTTTTCGCCTTCGAGGATGATGACGGAAAGACCACGCATCGCCAGCTCGCGGGCCGTCGCCAGTCCGATCACCCCGGCTCCTATGATGATGGCGTCGATATCCGTCATGGTCCTTATCCGAGCCTGCCAATGATTTTGAACGGAAATGCCGTCTGCGACGTTGATCCTGCGCAATGGGTAGATTGATGCTTGTCCGGCGGCAAGTCGCGATCCGTATTTTTCCCAATGCGCCGAACTTATGGAATTTTATCTCTACTGAAACAGTGGGGAATAAAGCTATCCTTTAGGGGAAATAAGCAGTGCCCGCTTTGACGGGCCGAGCAAGGAAGGGAGTTGTACAATGTCTTATTCCAAGGCCGGAAAAGCAAAAGACTTTGTCTCGCAGCCCCAGTCGCAGCGAAACTGGAGAGATTCGGTTCACGCGGCTCTTGTCGGCGTATGCGTGGCTTTTGTCGCGGCGGTCATACTCGGTCTCGTTCCCTGATCCTCCCAGATTTTCTCATCAGGAAACTTGAGAAAAAAAGGCCGGTCGCTCCTCCGACCGGCCTTTTTATATTCATTCACGCCTTGAGATAATCCTCCGCCAGATCAACCCAGAAAGCGGTTCCGATTGGCAGGATATCGTCGTTGAAGTCGAATTTCGGGTGGTGCAGCGGCGGGTCGTTTTCGGTGCGCGCGGTGCCGAGGAAGAAGTAGCAGCCGGGCCGTTTTTCAAGCATGTAGGCGAAGTCTTCCGCGCCCATGGACGGGCGCTGCATTTCAACCACTTTTTCCGCCCCGGCAAAACGACGGGCGAGACCGGCGACATAGTCCGTTTCCGCCTTGTGGTTGACGGTCGCATTGTATCCGCGCTCGTAATCGAGCGTGACACTCATGCCATAGCTGGCCGCCTGGCCTTCGGCTATCGCCCGGATGCGCTTTTCCAGTTCGTCGCGCACACCCGCGTCGAAGGAACGGATGGTGAGCAGCATTTCCGCCTTCTCGGGAATGACGTTGCTCGCAACACCAGCATGGAATGCGCCAACAGTGACGACCGCCGACAGTTGCGGATGGATGTTGCGGGACACCACCGTCTGCAAGGCCATGATGATACTAGCGCCCGCAACGATGGGGTCGGCCGCATCCTGCGGTTCGGCGCCGTGGCCGCCATATCCGTTGACGGTGATCCTGCATTCATCGACGGCGGCAAGGATCGGGCCGTCACGCAGGACGAATTGCCCGAAGGGCACGCCGGGATCGTTATGGAGGGCAAAAACCGCATCGCATGGGAAGCGGTCGAACAGTCCGTCCTCGATCATGATGCGGGCGCCGCCGAAATTCTCCTCCGCCGGCTGGAAGATCAGATGCAGGGTCCCATCGAAATTCCTGCGTTCGGCGATGATCTTCGCGGCTCCCAGGAGCATGGCCGTGTGTCCGTCATGGCCGCAGGCATGCATGACGCCATCATTGGCGCTTGTATATTCCGCTCCGGTTTCCTCACGGATCGGCAGGGCATCGATATCGGCGCGAATGCCGAGCGTGCGGGTACTGTCGCCATTGCGGAGTGTGGCGACGATACCGGTTCCGGCAAGTCCGCGCGTTACTTCGTAACCCATTTCCACCAGCTGCCCGGCAATGAAATCCGAGGTCTGGAATTCGGAAAGACCGATTTCGGGATGCTGGTGCAGGTGGCGGCGGATTGCCACCACATCCGGCATATGGTTGGCGAAGGAGGCAATGTTTGCGGTCTGTCTGGTCATTTTCGAAGTCCCTGGTTACGCCGCTTTTTTCCAGCGCTTTTTGCAAATTTCATAGCAGCATATACGCGGGCATGTAAGGGGCGTTCCCGGAGCCGGAATGCCTTGAAATTCATCGCTTGCATCGTATCGCGACAGGTGGCATGGAACTATAGACGTCCTGGGGCATTAGCGTTTCGGATGTGGCGCAGGCCTTCTCGGCCTGGCGTTGCCCTTCAGGTGTCAAAGGGGGACTATCTGACGTTGCGCGAACAATTTTCGCCGTGGGGGAAGGTGCGAAATCCGGTTGGAACGGCATTGCCGGGCCATAGGGCGAAATTTTCCTGTCGTCGAAAATCCATTCTCCGCAGCGATCCCCGGCTTTGCATGGTTGGAGGGATCGCGCAGCAAAACGCCGTGCTTGCGGATATTCGCCGTTTGACGATGCGTTGCACACAACGTCTGATCCGGTTCACCGAAGGTTCAGGATAAGTCATAAATATAGCGTGGCCCGATTTCGTGCGTATTCCCGCCACGGACGAAACGCCGGTCAAGTCGAACAATTCTCCATAAAGTTCAGAATACGAGCCGATGTCATTTCATATTACCCCGACCGCCGCCGCCCGTGATTCCGAGACGAAGCAGATCGATCACAATGATTCGATCCGCGCGTCCTATATGACGGTCGAGGAACTGCATGATGCCGGTGCCGCGCTTTCGCGCGACGGTGCCGATACCCTTCCCGGCTTCATGGAGTTCGACTTCTTCGAGCGCCACCGTGAGAACGAGAAGGAAATCCTGCGTGTCTACCGCACAACGGCCGTTGACGCGGAAAATGGCGCGACGATAACGCCGGCGGCGGAATGGCTGCTCGACAACCACTACGTCATCGAAGAGGCGATCCAGGAAGTCCGCCGCGATTTTCCGCGCAAGTTCTATCGCCAGCTGCCGACAATGACGGTGGGCGGCGTGACGATCCCGCGGGTCATGGCGCTCGGCTGGCTTTATGTCGCCCATACCCACAGCACGGTTTCGCGCGAGAACATGACGGCGCTGGTGGATGGCTACCAGACGTCGAAGACGCTGCAGATCGGCGAATTGTGGGCGCTGCCCTCAATCATCCGTTTCGTCCTCATCGAAAATCTTCGCCGCATCTCCATTCGCGTGGAACGCTCGCGCCGCATGCGCCAGAAGGCGAATGAAGTCGTCGACGAAATCATTCGCCTGAACGATGCGGAAGCCTCCGCAGCACTTCTCAAGCAGGTCGATTCGCTGGTCGATGACCCGACATTTGCGACGCAGTTCCTCTATCGCCTTAGAAACGGCTCGCAGACTTCGGGTTTTGCGGTAGCCTGGCTTGAAGAACGCCTGCATGCTGCGGGCACCGATGCTGAAAATGTCATGATGTCGGAACACAACCGGCTGGCCTCAGGCAATGTGACGATGGGCAATATCGTCAAGAGCCTCAGGGAAATCGACGATACCGAATGGTCGGTGTGGTTCGAGGAAGTCAGCCATATCGATAAGGTCCTGCGCGAGGAAACCGACTACGAGATTCTCGATTTCGGTTCGCGCAACACCTATCGCAACACGATCGAGCTTCTGGCGCGTCGCTCTCCCAAGACAGAGGTAGAGGTCGCGCGTGCCGCCGTGGAAATGGCGAGATCCGGCGAGCCTGCCGAGGTTTCTGAAAACCATCGCGTCAATGTCGGCTCCGTACTCGTCGGCCAGCGCCGGTTCGAGCTTGAAAAGGTGCTGGCTTATCGACCGCTGGTCTCGCAGCATATCGTCCGGTCAATGCGCAAGTTCAACTGGCTCGCAATTGCGGCGCCAGTGTTTCTCATCACCGCGCTCGTCATGCTTGCCGTCGGCTGGTTCCTGGCCGAAGCGGGCATGCCCTGGTATGTGGTGGCCGCATTCCTCTTGATGTTTGCATTGCCTGCTTCGGAAGGCGCGACCGGTCTGTTCAACACGCTCGTCACTTTCTTCGTAAAGCCGTTCCGGTTGGTTGGATACGAGTTCAAGAACGGTATTCCGCAGGATGCCCGCACGCTTGTTGCCGTGCCCTGCATGTTGACCAGCCGCGACAGCGTCGACGAGATGATGCGCAATATCGAGGTGCATTATCTCGCCAACCCGCATGGCGAGATTTATTTCGCGCTGGTCAGCGACTGGCGCGATGCCCAATATGAGCAATCCGGCGACGATCTCGAGATTCTCGAATATGCCAAGCGCGAACTGGCGGCGCTGAACAGCCGTTATGCCTTCGATGGCAAGACGCGTTTTTACCTGCTGCACCGCCGCCGCATCTACAACCCGTCCGAAGGCTGCTGGATGGGCTGGGAGCGCAAGCGTGGCAAGCTGCATGAACTGAACATGCTGCTGCGCGGCGACAAGGACACGACATTCCTCGGTGGCGCCAATATCGTGCCGGCCGATGTCAAATACGTCATGACGCTTGATGCCGATACGCGCCTGATGCGCGATGCGGTGACCAAACTCGTCGGCAAGATGCATCACCCGATCAACCGCCCCGTCATCGATCCGGTCTCGGGACGTGTGGTTGAAGGTTATGGCCTGTTGCAGCCGCGCGTTACGCCTTCGCTGACGACGGGCAAGGATGCCTCCGTCTTCCAGCGTGTCTTCTCGATCAATCGCGGTATCGACCCTTACGTCTTCACCGTTTCCGACGTTTATCAGGACCTGACCTCCGAAGGCACCTTTACCGGCAAGGGTCTTTACGACGTGGATGCCTTCGAGGCGGCGCTTAAGGGCCGGATCGAGGAAAACTCCATCCTCAGCCATGATTTGCTCGAAGGATCCTTTGCGCGCTGCGCGCTGGTGACCGATGTGGAACTGGTCGAGGATTTCCCGACCCGCTACGAGGTGGAAGTCTCGCGCCAGCATCGCTGGGCGCGTGGCGACTGGCAGCTGCTTCCCTATATTCTCGACCGCGCGCGTGGTGTTACCGCGATCGGCCGGTGGAAGATGGTCGATAACCTGCGCCGCTCGCTGACGCCGATTGCCTGGTTCTTCGCCTCGATCCTCGGCTGGTATTTCATGGACCCGCTCGGTGCGCTGATCTGGCAGATCCTGCTGATCTTCTCGCTGTTCGTCGCTCCGACGCTCTCGTTGCTTTCCGGCCTCGTGCCGCGCTCCACTGACATCGTGCCGCAGGCGCATTTCCACACCATCTGGTCGGAAATCCGCGCCACCAATGCGCAGGTTGCGCTGCGTATCGTCTTCATTGCCGATTCTGCCTGCATGATGACGGATGCGATTGTCCGTTCGCTGTACCGTCTGCTCGTCAGCCACAAGCTGATGCTGGAATGGCGCACCGCCGCCAGCATGCAGTCTAGCGCCCAGGGCGGCATCACCTATTATTTCCGCCAGATGTGGCATGCGCCTGTTGTGGCCATGCTCGGCCTGTTGTTTGCGGCGCTGCCCGGTGACAATGCCTTCCTGATCGGCATTCCCTTCACACTGCTCTGGGTTCTGTCTCCCGCCGTTGCCTGGTATGTCAGCCAGTCGGCGGAAACCGAAGACCGGCTGTTCGTTTCGGAACACGTCTCTTTCGAGCTTCGCAAGATCGCGCGTCGCACATGGCGTTATTACGAAGCCTTCGTGACGCCGCAGGAAAACCACCTGCCGCCGGACAACTTCCAGGAAACGCCGGAGCCGATCGTTGCCTCGCGTACATCGCCTACCAATATCGGCGTTTACCTGCTTTCCATCATTTCGGCGCGCCAGTTTGGCTGGATCAGCTTTGCCGATACGCTGGAGCGGATCGAGAACACGATCCAGACCGTCGAGAAGATGGAGAAACATCGCGGCCATCTCTACAACTGGTACCATACGGACACGCTGCAGACGCTTGGGCCCCGTTACGTTTCGGCGGTGGACAGCGGCAATCTCGCCGGTCACCTGATTGCGGTTTCGTCTGCCTGCCGCCAGTGGGCGGAAGCGCCTTCCGCGCATCTTCAGGGTAATCTCGACGGTATCGGTGATCTCGCCGGTATTCTGCGCGAAACGCTGAAAGCGCTGCCTGACGACCGCAAGAACCTGCGTCCGCTGCATCGCCGCCTCGAAGAGCGCATCATTGGTTTTTCGAACGCTCTTGCCTCGGTCAAGCGCGAGCATGAATTCGCATCGATCCGCGTCATCAATCTTGCGGTACTCGCGCGCGACATCCAGAAGCTCGCTACCAATGTCGATCACGAAGTGAAGTCTGCGCAGAGCGCGGAAGTGACCCGCTGGGCACAATTGCTCGTGGATTGCTGCGAGGCGCATATTTCAGACAGCGCCATCGACCTGACCAATATGGAACCGCTGCGCCAGCGTCTTGCATCGCTGCGCGACCGCAGCCGCAACCTCGCTTTCTCGATGGATTTCACGTTCCTTTATCGCAAGGATCGCCGTCTTCTGTCGATCGGCTACCGCGTCGAAAGCAAGGAACTGGACGAGGCCTGCTACGACCTTCTGGCGTCCGAATGCCGCCTGACCAGCCTGTTTGCCATCGCCAAGGGCGATCTGCCGACCGAGCACTGGTACCGTCTCGGCCGCCAGGTCGTGCCGATCGGTGCGCAGGGCGCGTTGGTCTCCTGGTCGGGTTCGATGTTCGAATATCTGATGCCTCCGCTCGTCATGCAGGAGCGTCAGGGTGGCATTCTCAACCAGACCAACAATCTGATCGTCAAGGAACAGATGAACCACGGCCGCCGTCTCGGCACGCCATGGGGTATTTCCGAAGCGGCGTTCAACGCCCGCGATCACAATATGAACTACCAGTACACCAACTTCGGCGTGCCGACGCTTGGCCTAAAGCGCGGTCTCGGCCAGAATGCTGTCATCGCGCCCTATGCGTCGATCCTCGCCAGCCAGTACGATCCTGACGGTGCGCTGGAAAACCTCGACAAGCTGCGCAAGCTTGGCGCGCTTGGACAGTACGGCTTCCATGATGCCGTGGATTTCACGCCGACACGTGTGCCTGACGGCAAGGTCTGCGCGGTGGTCTACAACTATTATGCCCACCACCACGGCATGTCGATCGCGGCTGTCGCCAACGTCGCCTTTGACGGCGTGTTGCGCGAACTCTTCCATTCCGACCCGGTAATCGAGGCGGCCGAACTCCTGTTGCAGGAAAAGGCACCGCGCGAAGTGCCTGTCATGAGCGCCAAATACGAGCCGGAAACCCCCGGCAAGGAACAGGCCGACCTGCTGCGTGCGGAAGTGCGCTCCATTGCCGACCCGGCCGTTCGCGACCGCGAAGTGGTTTTCCTGTCGAACGGCCATTATTCGACGATGCTCACCTCAACGGGTGCGGGATATTCGAAATGGAACGGTCAGGCGATTTCCCGCTGGAAGGCCGATCCGACCGAAGATCGTTGGGGAACCTTCATCTTCCTGCGCGATACCACCAATGGACAATGGTGGAGTGCGACGGCTGAGCCGCGTGTCATCGAAGGCGAAAAGACCAAGACGATCTTCACCGACGACAAGGCCGAATTCCACAAGAATGTCGGCGATCTGCAGAGCGTCGTTGAATGCATCGTCGCCACCGAGCACGATGCCGATGGCCGCCGCGTCACGCTGCTCAATGTCGGTTCCGAGGATCGTTACATTGAAGTGACCTCCTATATGGAGCCGGTCATCGCGTCGGAAGACGACGACAACGCCCATCCGCTGTTCTCGCGCATGTTCGTGCAGACGGAGATCGGCCGGCGCGGCGATGTCATCCGCGCCTGGCGTAACCGCCGCAGCCCGAACGAGCCCGGCACGATCATCGCGCATCTTGCTGCGGATAACGCCGGCCCATCGCGCCCGACGGAGTTCGAGACGGACCGTGCCAAGTTCATCGGCCGCGGCCGATCGCTCGGTGAAGCGGCTGCATTCGATACCGGTGCCACGCTTTCCAACACCGACGGCTTTACGCTCGATCCTATCCTGTCGTTGCGCCGAACTGTGCGCGTACCGGCGGGCAAGAAGGTGAGCGTGATTTTCTGGACGATTGCCGCGCCGAGCCGCGAGGAAGTCGACAAGGCGATCGACCGTTATCGCCATCCGGACGCATTTGCCCATGAACTCGTGCATGCATGGACGCGCACGCAGGTGCAGATGCGCCATGTGGGTGTCACTTCTCAGCAGGCCGCCGCTTTCCAGCATCTCGGCCGTTATCTGACCTATCCGGACATGCATCTGCGCGCGGATTCGGAAACGCTGAAAACGGGTCTCGCTTCGCAGCGGGCGCTTTGGCCGCTTGCAATTTCGGGCGATTTCCCGATCTTCAGCCTGCGTATCAACGACGATATGGACATGGATATTGCCCGTGAGGCGCTCAGCGCCCACGAATATCTGCGTTCGCGCGGTGTGATCTTCGATCTCGTCATCGTCAACGAACGGGCCGCATCCTACGCACAGGATATGCAGCATGCGCTGGATCATATTTCCGAGGCGCAGCGTCGCATCAATCCCGCTGATGGTGGTAGGCCGCATGTGTTCTCCGTTCGCCGCGACTTGATGGACGAAGAGACCTGGAGTGCGCTTCTGGCGGCCTCCCGCGTCGTGCTGCATGTGCGGAATGGCAAGATTGTCGACCAGATCAACCGCGCCGTGTCGCTTTTTGCGGCGCATCGCGGTCCTGACGGCGCGACTGAGGCCGCGCAGGCTCGCCTGCCGGTGCCGGCGTTCCCCGTCGCTGAGGCTGTCGAGGATGCGGGCGATCTCGATTTCTGGAACGGTTTTGGTGGTTTCGCCAAAAGCGGAGAGGAATATGTCGTGCGCCTGCATGGTGGGCAATCCACGCCGCATCCTTGGATCAACGTCATCTCGAACGAAAGTTTCGGCTTCCATGTGTCGGCGGAAGGCGCTGGTTTCACCTGGAGCCGCAATTCCCGTGACTATCAGCTGACACCCTGGAGCAACGATCCGGTCATTAACCGGCCGGGCGAGGCCTTCTATGTTGCCGATGTGGAAACAGGAAAGCTCTATACGCCCTGTGCTGCCCTGTCGCGTGATCCTGAAGCCCTGTTCGAAACCCGTCACGGTCTCGGTTACTCCGTAATGACCGGCAAGACGGATAAGCTTGAAGTCGAGGTGACGCAGACGGTAGACCGTGAAAAGCCGGTCAAGTTCTCGCAGCTCATCGTACGCAACAAGGGTTCGAAAAGCCGCCGCCTGAAAGTCTATGCTTATGTGGAATGGGTGCTGGGCAATAATGGCCAGAAATCTGCGCCGTTCATCCTGAGCAGGCACGATGCCAGCAGCAATGCGATTTTTGCTTCGAACCCTTACAGCATCGACTATAGCACCCGCACTGCCTTCCTGACGCTCGACAGCGAGGCAAGCGGCTTTACCACCAGCCGCCGTGAATTCATCGGCCGCTTCGGTTCTGCACAGGCTCCGCAGGGCATTGTGTCCGGTGCGGCACTCAGTGGCAGCACCGAGGTGGACGGCGACCCCTGTGCTGCACTGATGCAGGAAATCCACCTGAAGCCCGGTGAAGAACGGCATATGACCTTCATTCTCGGCGATGCCGACAATGCGGAGGAGGCGGCAACGCTGGTCGAGCAAGTCCGTGCGGCGGATTTCCAGTCGGTGCTGGAGGGCAGCAAGGCGTTCTGGACTGGCTTTACCGGCCAGTTGCAGGTTACCACGCCCGATGCCGGCTTCAACCACATGGTCAATAGCTGGTTGCCCTATCAGGCGCTGGCGTGCCGCATCCTGGCGCGCACGGCCTTCTATCAGTCGAGCGGCGCCTTCGGCTTCCGTGACCAGCTTCAGGACACGCTGGCATTCCTGCTCTACCAGCCGGATCTCGCTCGCAAGCAGATCCTGCGTGCGGCAGGCCGCCAGTTTGCGGAAGGCGACGTCCAGCATTGGTGGCTGCCTTTGACCGGTGCCGGTGTCCGCACGACGATCTCTGATGACGTGGTCTGGCTCGCTTATGCGATCAACCAGTATGTCTCGGCTACGGGCGATGCGGCCATCCTTGATGAAAGCATCCCCTTCATCAAGGGACCGGCATTGATGCCGGGGCAGCACGATGCCTTCTTCCAGCCGGAGACGAGCGACAGATCCGCTAGCCTCTACGAACACGCGGCGCTGGCGCTTGATCTCGCCATCCATCGCACCGGCGAAAACGGTCTGCCGCTGATCCTCGGCGGTGACTGGAACGACGGCATGAACCGTGTCGGCATCGGCGGCAAGGGCACCAGTGTCTGGCTTGGCTGGTTCCTGGCCGGTGCGCTTCGCGACTTCATCGCGATCGCCGAAAAGCGCGGTGATGCAGACCGTGTCGGCAGGTGGTCGGCGCATCGCGAAAAGCTTCGCAATGCTCTCGAAACTGCGGGTTGGGACGGCAGCTACTACCGTCGCGGTTATTTCGACGACGGCACGCCGCTCGGTTCCGCCACCAGCGAGGAATGCCAGATCGATTCACTTGGCCAGAGCTGGAGCGTTCTTTCCGGCGAGGGTGAGGAAGGCCGGTCACGGCAGGCGATGGACGCCGTTATTGAGCATCTGGTCGATGAAAAGGCCGGTATCATCCGTCTGTTCACCCCGCCATTCTCGCGGGCGCCGCATGATCCGGGTTATATCAAGGGATATCCGCCGGGTGTGCGCGAAAACGGCGGACAATATACCCACGCGGCGACCTGGGTAGTGCTTGCCCTTGCCAAGCAGGGGCGTGCGCAGGAGGCGTGGAACTGCTTCAAGCTGCTCAACCCGGTCAACCATGCGCTCGACGCGGCATCGTCCGAAACCTATCGAGTCGAACCCTATGTGGTGACCGCCGATGTCTATGGTGAGGGCGCTTATGCGGGTCGCGGCGGCTGGAGCTGGTACACGGGTTCCGCCGGCTGGCTCTATCGCGCCGCGATCGAGGGCATTCTCGGTATCACCCGAACCGAAGGCAAGCTTCACATCGCGCCTTCGCTGCCGGAAGACTGGAGCGGCTTCTCGATGAAGATCACGCTGGACGGAAAAGCAAAGGACATCGTCGTCAGCCGTAAGGCCGGCACGGCGGAGGTCTCCGTGTCCGTCGACGGCAAACCCCTGTCGGCTGACGATCGGGTGATACCGTTCGACTGAGACGACCGGCTCTACGTTTGCTTTTAAAGCCAGGCTCCTGCGGCGACGCAGGGGCCTGAACTTTTATTGTGGCTGCCCTGGTATTGTTTGTCTGTACGGAGGCGCGGTGACGACTTTGTCCTGGCGGGTATCTCCAGCATCATCTCAATGAGAGAAATGACGCAGCCTCGCGACGCTCTTGCGGGGGCCACCGAGAATGTAAGCCGTGCTCCTCTCGACGTGGCACGTAGGCAGAGCAGTTTTACAGAGCCATGTTTCTGCGCTGTTGGATCGCTGAATGCTGATGGCCAGGCTAAGGCCCGGGCGCTTGCCTGCATTTTCAAGGCAAATGTCCGCTGCTTTGCAGACCTTGGAAAACGGACAAAGAAAAAGGGCGGACACCACGGTACCCGCCCTTATTATATTCCGTAAGCCAGAGTGTCAGGAGGCGATGGCTTTCGGCCGGGGCTGGCCCTCGTCTTCCGTCAGCAGGCCGCTGGTGCGCAGCAGCGAGGTGAAGCGTCCGCCACGCTGGCTGAGCTCGTCGAACGTGCCCTTTTCAATGATACGGCCCTGATCGAGGAACAGCACCTGATCGGCATCGCGAACCGTGGAAAGGCGGTGGGCGATGATGAAGGTCGTGCGGTTCATTCTCAGCGCGTCCACGGCGGCCTTAACCCGTGCTTCCGTTTCCACGTCCAGCGCGCTGGTTGCCTCGTCAAGGACCAGGATGGGAGCGTTCTTCAGGATAGCACGCGCAATGGCGATACGCTGGCGCTCGCCACCGGACAGACGGTTGCCGCGTTCACCCACCTGGGTCAGGTAGCCGGTGATACGGCTGTCGATGAAATCCGTCGCAGCAGCAGCTGCTGCTGCTTCCACGACCTCCGCGTCGGTTGCAGATTCGCGACCAAGGCGGATGTTTTCGCGGATGGAGCGGTTCAGAAGGCCGGCATCCTGGAACACCGTGGCGATGGAGTTTCTGAGCGAGTTCTTCGTCACCGTCGAGATGTCGGTTCCATCGATCAGAATCTGGCCTGAATCCGGATCATAGACACGCTGCAGAAGATTGATGAGCGTGGTCTTGCCCGCGCCCGTCGGTCCGACGATGGCAATCGTCTGGCCGGCCTTGGCCGTAAACGAGATGTCGTGGACGCCCTGCTTGGTGTTGGCGAAACCGAAATTGACGTTGCGGAACTCCACGGTGCCGGAGACATTGGACAATTCGCGGGCGTCGCCCGGTTCTTCCCTTTCCTTGACGGAATCCTCCAGCACGAAGAAATCCTCGAGCTTTGCGCGCGCCTCGAAAATCTGGGTCACGAACTGACGCATCTGATCGAGACGGCCGATAAGAAGATTGGCGAAACCGATGAAGGCAATGACGTCACCGACGCGCAATTCGCCGTTCTTCACCAGCACGGTGCCGATGACGAGGATGATCATCATCGAAACGGTGGAGGCGGTGCGGTTCAAGGCACTTGCGAAAGCCCACCAGTCGAGCACCGGATATTGGGCGCTCAGCAGTTTTTCGGTGAAGGATTTCAGCGCCTTCGTTTCAGCTTCGATGCGGTTGTAGCTGTGCAGGACGGACACGTTGCTGATGGAATCGCTGACATGGGCAAAAACGCTGTGATAATGCTCCTCGACCGAAGCCTGGCCGTCCTTGGTGCGGCCCATCACCCACTTGCCGATGAACCAGTAGACGATGCCAAGACCGATCAGGACGAAGCTGAGGCGCAGGTCCATGGCCATGGCTGTCGGAATAAGCAGCACGAGCGCGACGAAAGTCGCCAGATGCGTGCGCATGAATTCGAGCCACAGGCCGAACAGCGTCTCACTGGCGCGCAGAAGCGTATGCAGCGCGTTCGAAGTGCCGCGCAGATGGTGCCAGGAGAGCGGCATGGAGATGATCCGCCCGAAGGCTTCCGTCAGCAGGGTCGCGCGGCGGCCATGGGCCAGCCGGTCGGCCTCGCGGGCAACAGCGACATAAGCCACGGTGTTGAAGACGCCGAAACCCGCCCACAGGATGAGGATGGACGTGACATCGGAGCCGGAAGAGATGGCGTCGATGATCCGTCCAAACAGCACGGGTTCGGCAATGGTGATCGCTGCAAGAATGATGTTGGCGATGACAACGATCAACACCCGCCATTTATGTACGGTCAGATAGCGCAGGGCGCGTGTGTAAACCTGAAACAAGGTCAAATTTTCAATCCAGTCCAGCGTCTGTTTCGAGCGGTTGATTGTTCGGTCTCAATACAATGCTGTTTTAGCAAGGTTGCATGAGACGGCGAAATTTGTGTAATTATCGCTCTTTCAGTCTGAATGGCGGCTTAACAAACCGAGCACGCGTGCGAACCGAAAAAAAACTGAACCCGATGTTTCTATGGGATGCCGTCACAAGATTTTGCATATTCGTTTCAGGGATTGCTAACGACGATATGTTCAGTCTGAACCGACCGGCGCCCGAGTAACATGACGTCCTCGCGGGACCTTGTCCTTCATGTCATCCCTTCCAGCCAAGCTCCGGGCATGTGTCTTTATGCATGATATTCTTCACTTTATCTCTGCGTGCTACCAGGCGGGAAACGCTGATCGTGTTCGCTCCGAATTTGTAACGCTTATTCGCGAATATGGTTTCGAATATTTCCTCGTCAGCCGGCGGATGACCGGGGAGCTCGCTTCCACCGGCCAGATTCTCGCACAACATCTCCCGGAAGGGTGGATCGAGGTCTACCGCGCCAAGAAATATAATCTCGTCGATCCCGTCCGTAAGGTGATCGGCATGGTGCACAAGCCGTTTCAGTGGAAAGAGGCGCTTGAGGGCCTGCCCCGCGCGATGCATCGAAAAAGGGCGAATGTGTTTTTTCACGATGCCGGCCGTTACGGTCTGCAGGGTGGGTATGCCTTTCCGGTGCACGGGCGCGCGGGATTCATCGGCGCGGTGTTCCTTGGCGGCGAGGACCGGCAATTGCCCTCGTTGCACGTTGAGCTGCTGGATGCGGCCACGCGCGCGGTGTTCTGGCGTCTGCTCGATCTTTCAGGTCAGGTCCATAACCTCAACAACGCGCCGAATGTTTCCGCTCTTGAACTTACAAGGCGGGAAATGGAAGTGCTGACGCTGATGGCTGATGGCATGACCTCAACGGAAATTGGACGCCAGCTATCGATCTCCAACCATACGGTCGACTGGTATATCAATGGAATCCAGCGCCGGTTCAGCGCCAAGAACAGGCAGCACACTGTAGCACTCGCCTTTCGCAACGGCTTGCTGAGCTAGTTACGACAGTACGCTTCTCTCCCGAATTACCCTTTTCAAGACCGGGTTTTGCTGCTTAATTCCGCAGTGCAGCAGAAATTCTGTTTTGGCGTGTGGGGAGACCGTCTTGAAAATATCGAAAATACTTGTTGCCAACCGATCCGAAATTGCGATCCGAGTTTTCCGGGCAGCGAACGAGCTGGGGATAAAAACCGTCGCCATTTGGGCGGAAGAGGACAAGCTGTCTTTGCACCGCTTCAAGGCGGATGAAAGTTATCAGGTCGGCAGGGGTCCGCATCTCGCCAAGGATATGGGACCGATCGAGAGCTATCTTTCGATTGAGGAGGTCATCCGCGTGGCCCGACTTTCCGGCGCGGACGCGATCCATCCCGGTTACGGCCTTTTGTCCGAAAGCCCCGAATTCGTTGAGGCCTGTAACAAGGCTGGCATCACCTTCATCGGACCGACGGCAGATACGATGCGCCAGCTCGGCAACAAGGTTGCCGCCCGCAATCTGGCGATCTCGGTCAGTGTTCCCGTTGTTCCGGCAACCAAGCCGCTGCCGGACGATATGGCCGAGGTGGAGCGGCTGGCCGAAGAGATCGGTTATCCCGTGATGCTGAAGGCCTCCTGGGGCGGCGGCGGTCGCGGCATGCGCGCCATCCGCAAAAAGGAGGATCTGGCACGCGAGGTCACCGAGGCCAAGCGCGAGGCGAAGGCCGCTTTCGGCAAGGACGAGGTCTATCTCGAAAAGCTGCTCGAGCGCGCCCGCCACGTCGAGAGCCAGGTTCTCGGTGATACCCACGGCAATGTCGTGCATCTGTTCGAGCGCGATTGTTCGATCCAGCGCCGCAATCAAAAAGTGGTCGAGCGCGCGCCGGCACCCTATCTCAGCGAAGCGCAGCGTCAGGAACTGGCCGCCTATTCCTTGAAGATCGCGGCTGCGACCAATTATATCGGCGCCGGCACGGTCGAATATCTGATGGATGTCGATACCGGCAAATTCTACTTTATCGAGGTCAATCCGCGCATTCAGGTGGAGCATACCGTTACCGAAGTCGTGACCGGCATCGATATCGTCAAGGCGCAAATCCATATTCTGGAAGGGGCCGCCATCGGCACGCCGGAATCGGGTGTGCCGAAACAGGAAGATATCCGCCTCAACGGCCATGCGCTGCAGTGCCGTATCACCACGGAAGACCCGGAGCACAATTTCATTCCCGACTACGGCCGTATAACGGCGTACCGCTCGGCTTCCGGGTTCGGTATTCGTCTGGATGGCGGGACGTCCTATTCGGGGGCGATCATCACCCGTTATTACGATCCGCTTTTGGTGAAGGTAACGGCCTGGGCGCCGCAGCCGGATGAAGCGATCAGCCGCATGGACCGCGCGCTGCGCGAATTCCGAATTCGCGGTGTTGCGACCAACCTGACCTTCCTCGAGGCTATCATTGGCCACGCGAGTTTCCGCAACAACACCTATACGACCCGCTTCATCGATTCGACGCCGGAGCTATTTGCACAGGTCAAGCGTCAGGACCGCGCTACGAAGCTGCTCACCTATCTTGCCGATGTGACGGTGAACGGGCATCCGGAAACCAAGGGCCGCGTCAAGCCGCCGGCAAATGCGGCACAGCCGGTGGTTCCCTACATCGATGCGCCGACGCCTGATGGCACCAAGCAATTGCTCGACCGGCTGGGGCCGAAGGGCTTTGCCGACTGGATGCGCAACGAAAAGCGGGTGCTGGTAACGGACACGACGATGCGTGACGGCCATCAGTCGCTGCTGGCCACGCGCATGCGTACCCATGACATTGCCGGCGTCGCAAGCGTCTATGCCAAGGCCTTGCCACAGCTTCTGTCTCTGGAGTGCTGGGGCGGCGCCACTTTCGACGTTTCCATGCGCTTCCTGACGGAAGACCCGTGGGAGCGCCTGGCGCTGATCCGCGAGGGTGCGCCGAACCTGCTGCTGCAAATGCTGCTGCGCGGTGCGAACGGCGTCGGGTACAAGAACTATCCCGACAATGTCGTTAAATATTTCGTCCGTCAGGCTGCAAAGGGCGGTATCGACCTGTTCCGCGTGTTCGACTGCCTGAACTGGGTGGAGAATATGCGCGTATCGATGGATGCGATCGCCGAAGAGAACAAGCTCTGCGAAGCGGCCATCTGCTACACGGGCGATATCCTCAATTCGGCGCGTCCAAAATACGACCTGAAATATTATACCAACCTCGCCGCCGAGCTGGAGCGTGCAGGCGCGCACATCATCGCCGTCAAGGATATGGCGGGACTTCTGAAGCCTGCCGCTGCCAAGGTGCTGTTCAAGGCGCTGAGGGAGGCGACCAGCCTGCCTATCCATTTCCACACGCATGACACATCCGGCATTGCGGCTGCGACCGTGCTTGCCGCCGTCGATGCGGGCGTGGATGCGGTGGATGCTGCCATGGATGCGCTTTCGGGCAACACGTCCCAGCCCTGCCTCGGTTCCATCGTGGAAGCGCTGGCCGGATCGGAACGCGATACCGGCCTCGATACCGAATGGATCCGCCGCATCTCGTTCTACTGGGAGTCGGCGCGCAACCAGTATGCGGCTTTCGAAAGCGATCTGAAGGGCCCTGCCTCGGAAGTCTATCTGCATGAAATGCCCGGTGGGCAATTCACCAATCTCAAGGAGCAGGCGCGCTCGCTCGGTCTTGAGAGCCGCTGGCACGAGGTCGCGCAGGCCTATGCCGACGCCAACCGGATGTTCGGCGATATCGTCAAGGTCACGCCGTCCTCCAAGGTTGTCGGCGATATGGCGCTGATGATGGTGAGCCAGGATCTAACGGTCGCCGACGTGGAAAATCCTGATCGCGAAGTGTCCTTCCCGGACTCGGTGGTTTCGATGCTGAAGGGCGATCTTGGGCAGTCGCCGGGCGGCTGGCCGGAAGCCTTGCAGAAAAAGGCGCTGAAGGGTGACGCGCCCTATACGGTTCGTCCCGGCTCATTGCTGCCGGATGCCGATCTCGATGCGGAAAGAAAGGCGATCGAGACCAAACTCGAGCGTTCCGTGAACGACTTCGAATTCGCATCCTATCTGATGTATCCGAAGGTGTTCACCGATTTCGCGCTGACCTCCGAGACTTACGGTCCGGTTTCCGTGCTTCCCACCCATGCGTATTTCTACGGCATGGAGGACGGTGAAGAGCTGTTTGCCGATATCGAGCGCGGCAAAACGCTGGTCATCGTCAATCAGGCCTCTTCCGGCACTGACGATAAGGGCATGGTGACGGTGTTCTTCGAGATCAACGGACAGCCGCGCCGCATCAAGGTGCCGGATCGCGCTCATGGCGCCTCCGGCTCTGCGGTGCGTCGCAAGGCGGAACTCGGCAATGGCACACATATTGGTGCGCCGATGCCGGGTGTCATCAGCCGCGTCTTCATCAATCAGGGTCAGGAGATCAAGGCCGGCGACGTGCTCTTGTCCATCGAGGCCATGAAGATGGAAACCGCGCTTCACGCCGAACGCGATGGCAAGGTCGCCGAGGTTCTCGTGCGCCCGGGTGACCAGATCGACGCAAAGGATCTGCTGATCGCCTACGCGGAATGATGCTCATACGGCATCGCTAGCCGCGATATTTTGTCTTTCGTTATAAACGCCCGCCCTCCCGGCGGGCGTTTTGCTGTTGCACCTTCGCTAAAACTCAAATATGCATGTTCGTGCACGTTTGTTCCCGTTTATGCATGAGTCCCGATGAGCGATCATTTTGTCAGCGAGCGGCAGGCGCTCATCCTTGCACAGCTGCGGCAAAGCGGCCGAGTGCTTGCGCAGGATCTGGCCCAAAATTTCGGCGTTTCGGAAGATACGGTCCGCCGGGATCTGCGGGATATGGCGGCGCGTGGGGAGTGTCTGCGCGTTTATGGCGGGGCGTTGCTTTCCGATAGCAAGACGGTGCCGCTGAAGACACGGATCGCCGAGGATGCCGATCGCAAGGCTTCGTTGGCGCGCGCAGCAATGCCGCTTCTTGAGCCGGGCATGGTCGTCTTCATCGATGCCGGCTCCACCAATCTGGCCATTGCAAGGGTTATCCCCGCCGGTCTCAAATTGACGGTGGTAACGAATACGCCTGCTATTGCCGCTGAACTCACGGGGCGGGCCGATATCGATTTGATCATGATCGGCGGAAAGGTTGATCCGGCCGTCGGTGCGGCCATCGACGCCATGGCGTTGCGACAACTTGAGCTGATGCGGCCCGAGCTGTGTATTCTCGGCGTTTGCGGTGTTGCGGCTGAGACCGGCCTGTCGGCGGATATTTTCGAGGATGCCGTGTTCAAGCGGCTTGCCTGCAGCGCCAGCCAGCGGATTGTTGCCGCCATCACCACGGAAAAGCTGGGCCACAAGGCGGCGTTTCACGTGCACGACTTTTCTCCGCCTCTTTCCCTGGTGCTGGAACATGACGCCGACCGCACATTGGTCGAGGCGCTGTCGGCTAAAGGCGTACAAGTTCATTTCGGCGACGATGACGCCGTCCAACTCTCTCACGGTCAAGTCTGAAGGATATTACCGATGAACGGCCCCACGACATTTTCGCCGACGGTCAAGCGCTCGTCCTATCTGACGCGGCACAGGCTCGGTGTATCCCTGCTGTTTTTGATGAACGGTTTCATGATGGGATCGTGGGCGCCCAAAATACCGGAATTTGCGGCGCGCTTATCCCTCAGTGAAAGTGCGCTTGGCCTGATCATTCTGGTTTTCGGCGTCGGCTCGCTGGTTTTCATGCCGATCGCCGGTTCCCAGATCGCCCGTTTCGGATCGCGAACGGTTAGCCTTGCGAGTGCGGCTATTTTCTTGCCGACACTGCTTTTCATCTCCTGGGCAGACACGATCTGGGCAGGTGTGATTGCGGTTTTCCTGTTCGGCGGGCTGACGGGGGCGATGGATGTCGCCATGAACGCCAATGCGGTGGCGGTCGAGCGTGACATGCGCCGCGCCATCATGTCGTCGTGCCATGCTTTCTGGAGCCTGGGCGGCCTGATCGGCGCCGGTCTTGGCGGATATCTCATCACGGCCATTGGCGTGCAGGGGCATGCGATCGCGTTGACGTTCATCGCCCTTGTCTTGCTCGTCGTCGCGTGGCCGCGCGTTCTTGCGGATCGCCCGCATGCCGAGGAGGAGCGTCCGAAAGGTGGCTTGCCGCTGACGCCCTTGCCGTGGATTATCGGTCTGATGGCGCTGTTTTCGATGATTCCGGAAGGCGCGATCCTCGATTGGGGTGCCCTTTATCTGCGCAATGAACTCGGCGCTTCCGTGTCCCAGTCCGGTTTCGCTTTCGCGGCCTTTTCCATGACCATGGCGGCCATGCGTTTTGCCGGCGATCTGGTGCGCGACCGGTTCGGCGCAGTCAACACCCTGCGGTTCTGCTCGGTCATGTCGATTGCGGGTCTGCTGATTGCGGGTCTTGCGGGAAATTCCACGTTCGTGATCATCGGCTTCGCGATTGCCGGCATCGGTATTTCCAACATGGTGCCGATCGCCTTTTCGGCGGCGGGGAACATGCCGGGACTGGCACCCGGCATCGGCCTGTCGGTCGTCACCACCATGGGTTATTCCGGGATTCTGGTAGCACCCTCGGCTATCGGCTTCATTGCCGAACATACCGGCCTTGCCAGCGTATTTCTCGCTCTGCCGTTGTTGCATGTGGTGGTTTTGCTGCTTTCGCGGCTCGCCCGGCATGCGGATGGTGCGGGCAAGGAATAGGCGTCTCGAATTTTGCCATGATTGCGGTAAAGTAGAAGCTCTTATGCGTTGGGTGTTGACAACAAGGCCCCCTTGTTTCACCTCAATTGCCAGACCTTGCCGCAAGCTCCAGAGACCGCCATGACGTCACACGCCGATTACGATCCAAAGCCCCGCCGTGCATCCGTTGCCGTCGACGTAGGGGGCGTCATCGTGGGTGGCGGTGCGCCTGTCGTCGTACAATCCATGACCAATACCGACACGGCGGATATCGACGCCACCGTGCAGCAGGTGGCGGCACTTTTCCAGGCCGGTTCTGAAATGGTGCGCATCACCGTCGATCGCGATGAGAGTGCTGCCGCTGTGCCGAAAATCCGCGAGCGGCTGCTGCGCCTTGGCATGGACGTGCCGCTGATTGGCGATTTCCACTATATCGGCCACAAGCTTCTGGCCGATCATCCGGCCTGTGCGGAAGCACTGGCGAAATACCGCATCAATCCCGGCAATGTCGGCTTCAAAGACAAGAAGGACAAGCAGTTCGGCGAAATCGTCGAAATGGCGATCCGTTATGACAAGCCGGTTCGCATCGGCGTGAACTGGGGGTCGCTCGATCAGGAATTGCTGACGACGCTGATGGACAAGAACAAGGAGCAGGGTTTTCCGCTCTCTGCCCGTCAGGTCACCCGCGAAGCCATCGTCCAGTCGGCACTGATTTCCGCAGAGCTTGCCGAAGAAATCGGCCTGCCGCGCAACCGCATCATCCTGTCTGCCAAGGTCAGCCAGGTACAGGACCTGATCGCCGTTTATTCGATGCTGTCGGAACGCTCCAACCACGCACTGCATCTCGGTCTTACCGAAGCGGGCATGGGTTCCAAGGGCATCGTCGCCTCGTCTGCCGCCATGGGTTATGTGCTGCAGCACGGTATTGGCGACACGATCCGCGTGTCGCTGACACCGGAGCCGAACGGCGACCGCACCCGCGAGGTGCAGGTGGCGCAGGAATTGCTGCAGGTCATGGGTTTCCGACAGTTCATTCCAGTTGTCGCGGCATGTCCCGGCTGCGGGCGCACCACCTCTACCGTCTTTCAGGAACTTGCCCAGAATATCCAGAATGACATTCGCAAGAACATGCCGATCTGGCGTGAAAAATATCCCGGTGTGGAAGCACTCAATGTTGCCGTCATGGGCTGCATCGTTAATGGCCCCGGCGAAAGCAAACATGCCGATATCGGCATTTCACTGCCCGGAACCGGCGAAAGCCCCGCCGCACCGATCTTCATCGATGGCGAGAAGGCGCTCACCCTGCGCGGTCCCAACATCGCCGCGGATTTTGAAGCGCTTGTGATCGATTACATCGAAAAGCGTTTTGGCCGGAAAGATGCGGCGGAGTAAAACTACCGTGAAAATGCCGAAATTCCACTGTCATACCGCCTGAACCCTTCGGAGCATCAAAACACATGATCAAAAAAATCGCGATCGTTGCCCTTTGCGGGACCTATCTTTCCGCCTGCACCACCACCGATCCCTATACGGGTGAGCAGAAGATGTCGAACACGGCGGGCGGCGCTGGTATCGGCGCTGTCGTTGGTGCTCTCGGTGGTCTGGCTGTCGGCGGTTCGCCGGTCGGTCGCCGTAACGCAGCCCTCATCGGCGCCGGCATCGGTGCACTCGCCGGTGGCGCAATTGGCAACTATATGGATGGCCAGGAGGCTGAGCTTCGCGCCCAGCTTCAGGGTACGGGCGTTTCCGTTAGCCGCCGTGGCGACAGCATCGTTCTCAACATGCCGTCGAACATCACCTTCGCGACGGATCAGGATCAGGTCATCCCGCCGTTCTATCAGACGCTGGATTCCGTCGGCATCGTGCTGAACAAGTTCAACCGCACGCTCATCGACATCAACGGCCATACCGACTCCACCGGCAGCCAGCAGCACAACCAGGCGCTTTCCGAGCGTCGTGCGGCGTCTGTTGCAAACTATCTCGGCGCACGCGGCGTCGACCAGCGCCGTATTTCGACACTCGGCTTCGGCCCCTCGCAGCCGATCGCTTCGAACGCAACGCCGGATGGCCGCGCCCAGAACCGTCGCGTCGAAGTGCTGATTTCGCCGCTCAAGGGCTGATTGGCTGAAAAACGGTGAGCCGGGAAACCGGCTCAGCTTTTCCGTTCGGCGATGAATCTGGCGGCCGCGATGAGTATCGCGGCCTTTTCGCCGTAGGGGGCCAGAAGTTCGGAGGCTTCCGCCACCTGTTCCTGAAGCTTGCCGCGCGCCCAGTCTTCACCGCGTAGTGCCACCAGCGTTCCCTTGCCGCGTGCGGCATCCTTGCCGGTTGCCTTGCCCATGGTGGCGGCATCGGCCGTCAGGTCCAGGAGATCGTCGGCAAGCTGGAAGGCAAGGCCGATCTTTTCACCGAAGAGGCGCAGTCTTTGCCTCTCGGAAACATCGCTGCCGGCAATGATCGCGCCTGCTTCACAGGCGAAGCGCAGCAGCGCACCGGTTTTCATAGCCTGCAATGTAATAATGCCGGTCTCATCAGGTGCGTTCTTTTCCGCAGCCAGATCGAGCGCCTGACCGCCCGCCATGCCGCCGATGCCTGCGGCGCGGGCAAGGGAGAGAACGAGAGCCGCCTTGCGGTCTGCCTGAAGAGGATTTTCGTCCGATGCGACAATGTCGAAGGCGAGGGTCAGCAGGCTGTCGCCTGCGAGAATGGCGGTTGCCTCGTCGAATTTGCGGTGCACTGTCGGCTGGCCGCGGCGCAGGTCGTCGTCATCCATCGCTGGCAGATCGTCGTGCACCAGCGAGTAACAATGCAGGCATTCCAGCGCGGCACCGACATGATGGGCTGCTTCGGCATTTCCGCCGAGCAAGGCCGTACTTTCTATGACCAGGAAGGGCCGCAGGCGTTTGCCGCCGTTCAGCACACCATGACGCATGGCGTCGAGCAGGTTTTGCGGGCGCGTAATCTCATCCGCACGCGCCTCTGCGGAAAGCAGGCGACCAAGCAGGGATTCGGTCTGTGCCGCGTTATCGCGCAGCTTCGTTTCGAAATTCGTCATCTGAGCGTCCATGCCGCGCTCTTTGGCATGGCGCGCGGGACCAGGCAACCTTTTCGTGATTCCTGAGGTCAACTGTTTGACCGGACTCGCCTTGAAGGCGGCAATGGAATATGAAAGGCTTCGATTGGTGCGGGGCTTTGACGAATATTGAGCAGTACGCCTGAAAGCGACGCAGATTACGCCGTGCTGGCGGAAGACCGGAGCAGTCCGAAGGTGGATTTTCGCACGTTGGCAAAGCGTATCATCATGACCTTGCTGGCGTTGCTGATCCTGCCCTATCTGCTGATCCCGGTTTATGCCCTGCCTTTCATGCGGCCGGTCTCGACGCTGATGCTTGCCGATCTGGTGACACTGCAGGGTTATGACCGGCGCTGGGTGCCGCTCGAGGATATTTCGCCGCGCCTTGTGCAATCCGTGATGATGTCCGAGGACGGGCAATTCTGTTTCCACGGCGGCGTTGACTGGAACCAGATGCAGTCCGTTGTCAACAATGCGCTCGAGGGGGCCTCCACCCGTGGCGCCAGCACCATTCCCATGCAGACGGCCAAGAACCTGTTCCTCTGGAACGGCCGCTCGTTCTTGCGCAAGGGACTGGAGTTGCCGCTGGCGATTGCTGCCGATTTCGTCTGGTCCAAAAAACGGATGATGGAGATTTATCTCAACGTTGCCGAATGGGGACCCGGCATTTACGGCATCGAGGCCGCAGCACAGCACCATTTCAAGGTACCGGCGGCAAAGCTCAGCTCCCGCCAGGCGGCACTGCTTGCCGTTTCCCTGCCCAATCCCATCGATCGCGTTGCCAGCAAGCCGGGGCGTGGTTTGCAACGGCTTGCCGGCCTTATCGAACGGCGTGCCCGGGCATCGGGCGGCTATGTCGGGTGTGTGCTGGACTGAGCCCAGCGCGCCGCCTCAACCCTTCTTGAAAATATAGTCGGTTTCCTGACGCAGGGTCTCGCCGGGACGCAGGACCGCGTATGGGAAATCGGGATGATTGACGGCATCCGGCCATATCTGCGTTTCCAGACAAAAACCGGCAAAGGGGCCATAATGGCGGCCATCGAGGCCCGGAACGGGAACATTGAGCTTGAAGGCTGAATAGAATTGCACACCGGGCTCGGTGGTGTGAACCTCAAGGGCAATGTCGGAGGCGGGCGAATAGGCGCGGGCAACCTTGCGCTTGGCGCGGCGCTCGGGCGAAAGGCAGAAATTATGGTCGTAGAGCACCTGCTCGCCATCCTCCGTTCGCCGCATCGGCGTCGGGTGGCGCAGGTCGAAGACGGTGCCTTCGACAGAGCGGATTTCGCCTGTCGGGATCTGTTTGTCGTTGGTTGGCAGATAAAAGTCAGCGGCGATGCTGATCTCATGTCCAAGTGCGGTATCAGCACCGTCGAGGTTGAAATAGGAATGCTGGCAGATATTGGCGATGGTCGGTTGGTCGGTCACCGTTTCATAGATCACCGAAAGCACGCCGCCGTCGCGGATCGTATAGGTCGCGGTCACCGTGCAATTGCCGGGATAACCGGCGCGGCCGTCGGGATCGATGATCTGCAGAACCGCATGGCTTTCGCCGTGTTCCATCAGCATCCAGTTACGTTTGCCCATGCCGTCGCTGCCGCCGTGCAGGTGGCTGACGCCTTTTTCGTTCAGTTCCAGCTGGTATTCGTGCCCGTCGATCGAGAATTTTCCGTCACCGATACGGTTGGCGTTGCGGCCGGGTGTGGCGCCGAAATAGGATGAATATTTGTAGTCTTCGAATGTATCGAAGCCGAGAACGAGCGGCGGCTGGTGCCCATCGAGGCGCAGGTCCTGAATGACGGCGCCCCAGGTGATAACCTTGGCCGTCAGCCCGCCCTTCGAGATGGTGACGCGCTCAACCTTTTCGCCGGTTGCCGTGAAACCGAAATTCTCCCGTGCCGCCGCGTCGCTCATTGCGTCATTCTCCCGATATTTTTGAATTGCCGGCGGACGTTGCGTCATTTTCCGGCAATTCGCAATCCCGCAATTTACGCCGCTAGTTTACCGATCGCTTCGAGATCATAAGGCGTCGTCTGATATATCTCGTTGATCCAGTTGCCGAAAAACAGATGGGCATGGCTGCGCCAGCGGTTGAGCGGGGCAAGCTCCGGATCATTGTGCGGAAAATAATCATGCGGCAGCTTGATTGGAACGCCCGAGTTCACGTCGCGGAAATATTCATCCGAAAGCGAGGTTGAATCATATTCGACGTGGTTGAACATATAGAGCCGGTTGCCCTCTTTTTCATGCACCAGACATACGCCCATTTCCTCTGACTCCATCAGGATTTCGAGCTCCGGGTGTTTTTCGATGTCGGCGCGGCGCACTTCCGTCCAGCGTGAGACCGGAACCTGAAAGTCGTCGGAAAAACCGTTGAGATATATCGATGAGGGGCAGAGATTGCGGTGACGATAGACACCGAAAGCCTTTTCCTTCAGTTCGTATTTCGGCACACCATGGAAATGGTAGATGGCGGCCATCGCGCCCCAGCAGACGTTCAGCGTCGAATGGACGTTGGTTTGCGTCCAGTCGAAAATCTTTTGCATCTCGTTCCAGTAGGTCACGTCTTCATAGTCAAGCATCTCGATGGGCGCGCCGGTGATGATGAAACCGTCGAACTTGCGGTGGCGCACTTCCTCCCATGTCTCGTAGAAGGACAGAAGGTGCTCTTCCGGCGTATTCTTGGCACGATGGCCGCCAATGCGTATCAGCGAAAACTCCACCTGCAGCGGCGATGCGCCGACGAGGCGCGCCATCTGCACTTCCGTCTTGATCTTGTTCGGCATGAGATTGAGGAGCCCGATCTGGAGCGGGCGGATATCCTGCCGGATGGCCGCCGTTTCTGTCATGACCCGCACGCCCTCATGAACGAGGGTGTCGAAGGCGGGAAGCGTATCGGGAATCTTGATCGGCATGTCGAACTCTCTTTTCGGATGACGTAAAGAACGTTGCGAAAACAAAAAAACCGGCAACGAAATCGCAGCCGGTCCCAGGAAATTAGCCTTTTCCTCGACCCTTTAGCGACTTCTTTAAAGTGGCTGCAAGCCGGTCGGCAAATCACCACTGAGGCGTTTCATAATCCCGAAGCCGACGAAAATCAATATCGGCTGATTTCATCGGGTTTCTGCCTTTCCATTTTTGACTGAGGTGCGATAAGGCAGGGCATGGATAGAGAACGCTTCACCATTCTGCTTGGCGGCGATGTCACCGTTACCGACCGCCTGAAAGCGGCGGTTGAGGGTAGCCGTGTGATTGCGGCCGATGGCGGCATGCGCCATGCCGCACCGCTTGGGCTCACACCCGAGCTCTGGGTGGGGGATTTCGATTCCACCGACAAGGACCTGCTGGACGCCTGGCCCGATGTGGTGCGACAGCCCTATCCCGCTGCAAAGGCTGTGACCGATGGCGAAATTGCGGTCTCGGAGGCCCTTGCCCGCGGCGCGCGTTCTCTGGTGCTTGCCGGTGCGCTTGGTGGAGCGAGAAGCGACCACGCACTTCAGCACCTTCTTTACGCGGTGGCGCTGACTGAGCGTGGTCTCAACGTTACGCTGACCTCCGGCGAAGAGGAGGCCCGCCCGCTGCTGGCGGGGTCGTTCGACCTTGATCTGCCACCCGGTACGCTGTTTTCCGTTGCCGGGTTTACCGACCTTGTGGGGCTTGATATCGGCAATGTGCGTTATCCTCTCAAGGATTTCCCGCTTGCTTTCGGCTCTTCCCGCACTATTTCCAATGTCGCGAATGGCGGCCCTGTGCATTTCTCGCTGAAAAGCGGAAAAGCCATCGTGCTCGCCCGCCCTTATGATCTGACCGGAGCCTGACGCCTTGGCACCCCCAATTTTGAAACTCGATGACATCAAGCTGACCTTCGGCGTGACCCCGCTGCTCGACGGCGCCAATCTTCAGGTGGAGCCGGGCGACCGCATCTGCCTTGTCGGACGCAACGGTTCGGGCAAGTCGACCCTGATGAAGATCGCCGCCGGTCTGGTCGAGGCGCAGTCGGGCGAGGTTTTCCGTCACCCCTCCGCCACCATCCGTTATCTGGAACAGGCGCCGGATTTTGCCGGTTACGACACCGTGCAGGCCTATGCCGAGGCGGGGCTGGGACCTGGCGACGATCCCTATCGCGTTACCTATATTCTCGAGCATCTGGGCCTGACGGGACAGGAACATCCGGATAGCCTGTCCGGCGGCGAAGCGCGGCGTGCGGCCCTTGCCCGCGTCATGGCGCCTGAACCCGATATTCTGATGCTGGACGAGCCGACCAACCATCTGGACTTGCCCACCATCGAATGGCTTGAAGGCGAGTTGCAGCAGACGCGTAGCGCGCTGGTGCTGATCTCGCACGACAGGCGTTTTCTGGAGAAGGTTTCGACCTCGACCGTGTGGCTGGATCGCGGCCAGTCCCGTCGTCTCAATCGCGGTTTTGCGCATTTCGAGGAATGGCGCGACAAGGTGCTGGAAGAGGAAGAGCTGGAGCAGCACAAGCTCGGCAAGGCCATCGAGCGTGAAGAACACTGGATGCGTTACGGCGTGACCGCGAGACGCAAGCGCAACATGCGCCGTGTGGGCGAGCTTCAGGCAATGCGTGCGGACTATCGCGGCCACAAGGGACCGCAGGGCAGCGTGCAGGCGACGGCTGCGGAGGTGCGGGAATCCGGCAAACTGGTCATCGAGGCAGACGCAATCACCAAGTCTTACGGCGAGCGCGTGATCATCGCGCCGTTTTCGCTGCGGGTGCATCGCGGTGATTGCATCGGTCTCGTCGGGCCGAACGGTGCCGGCAAGACAACGCTTTTGAAGATGCTGACCGGCCAGCTTCAGCCCGATAGCGGCACGGTAAAGCTCGGCACCAATCTGGAAATCGCGACACTTGACCAGAAGCGTGAAGATCTCAATCCAAACGATACGCTCGCTCATTACCTCACCGACGGTCGCGGCGACAATTTGCTGGTCAATGGCGAGTTGAAACATGTGACGGGTTACATGAAGGACTTCCTGTTCCAGCCGGAACAGGCCCGCACGCCCATCCGCAACCTCTCCGGTGGTGAGCGCGCCCGTCTTATTCTTGCGCGCATTCTGGCGCGGCCTACCAACCTGCTGATCCTTGACGAGCCGACCAACGATCTCGATATCGAAACGCTCGATCTGTTGCAGGAAATCGTTGCGGGCTTTTCCGGCACGGTCATTCTCGTCAGCCACGACCGCGATTTCCTCGACCGTACCGTCACCTCCACAATCGCGCCCGCCAATCCGGACCAGCCGGATGGACGCTGGATCGAATATGCCGGCGGCTATTCGGACATGATGGCGCAACGCAAGGGTGCTGCGGAAGAAAAGCGCAAGGCGGAGAAGCAGGAAAAGGCAAAGACCGCCCCTTCCGCCTCCGCGTCGCAGGACCCCTCAAAGGCCAAGGGCAAGCTTTCCTTCAAGCAAAAATTTGCGCTCGAAAACCTTCCAAAGGAAATGGAGAAGGCGCAGGGCGAAATCGCCAAGCGTGAGCAGCGCATGGCCGACCCCAATCTGTTCACCAAGGACCCGGCTACCTTCAATACGCTGGCGCAGGAAATGACGAAGCTGCGCGAAAAGCTCGAAGCCATGGAAGAGGAATGGCTGGAGCTGGAGATGCTGCGCGAGGAAATTGAAGGGTGAGTGGGTCGCGATTTCTTGACTAAGGTCTCAGCCGCCTTTGACAGGGAGGCGGAATTGCCGTTTCCTGTGCGGATTCGGAGGAGTTCAGAAAATGCGCATGATCTTCGTCAATCTGCCGGTCAAGAATATCGAGACATCGAGAAGCTTCTTCACGGCTCTCGGTTTCACCTTCAATCAGGAATATTCGGATGACCGCACGCTCTGCATGATCGTTGAGGAGAACATCTTCGTGATGCTTCTTCAGGAGGAGCGTTTTCGCGATTTCATCAATGGCGATATCGCCGACGCCACACGCAGCACCGAGGTCCTGACCTGTCTCACAGCGGGAAGCCGTGAGGAAATCGACCGGATGATCGAAACGGCGCTCGCCTCGGGTGGCAGCAGCTGGAAACCGGTTCAGGATCACGGTTTCATGTATGCCGGTAGTTTTCAGGATCCCGACGGCCATGTCTGGGAACTGGTGCACATGGTGCAGCAGGCCTGACGGCAGCCATCTTGCCAATCAGAGACAGCGGGACTACATCATCATCTTGATCTAACGGGGTGTCTTTTGTGCTTGCGTGCAAAAGGCTGAGAGGCTTGCCAACCCGAAGAACCTGATCCGGTTCATACCGGCGGAGGGATTAGACGGCTTAAGGCAAGCGGCTATTTCCCTTTTCGTTTTTTGAGGAGATACCCGTGCGCCGTCGTCTTTTCCTGAATTCCCTCGTTGCCGTTTCGTTGTTTCTGCCCGGTCTTGCCACTGCTCAGGACAGACAGGAACTGACCGTCTACACCTATGAAAGCTTCGTTTCCGAATGGGGTCCCGGCCCCAAGGTGAAAGAGGCCTTCGAGAAAGTGTGCAATTGCACGGTCAATTTCGTCGGTGTGGCGGATGGCGTGGCGCTGCTCAACCGCCTGAAGCTTGAAGGGGCGGCGTCGAAGGCGGATGTCGTGGTTGGTCTCGACACCAATCTGGTCGCGGAAGCGAAACAGACCGGCCTCTTCGATATCAGCGGTATCGATGCATCGGCGGCCAAGGTGCCGGGCGGTTACAAGGACGACATTTTCGTCCCTTACGACTACGGTCATTTCGCCGTTGTCTATGACACGCAGACGATAAAAAATCCGCCGACGAGCCTGAAGGATCTGGTGGAAGGCGATCCTTCACAGAAAATCGCCATTCAGGACCCGCGCACCTCCACGCCGGGGCTTGGCCTGCTGCTCTGGGTGAAGTCCGTTTACGGCGACAAGGCACCGGAAGCCTGGGCGAAGCTCCGGAAGCGCATTCTCACCGTCACGCCGGGCTGGTCGGAATCCTATGGCCTTTTCACCAAGGGTGAGGTGCCGATGGTGCTCTCCTACACCACGTCGCCTGCCTATCACATGGTCTCGGAAAAGACGGATCGCTATCAGGCCGCGGCTTTTTCCGAGGGGCACTACATCCAGATCGAGGTTTCCGCCCTTCTCAAAAACGCGCCGCACAAGGAACTGGCGAAGCAGTTCCTCGCTTTCACGCTCACATCAGGATTTCAGGATGCCATTCCGGAAAACAACTGGATGATGCCGGTCGCGGCAACGTCCAGGCCCCTGCCCGAGGCATTTTCCAAACTCGTCGTGCCGCAGAAGACCTTCCAGATGGACCCGGAAGAGGTGGCGAAGAACCGCAAGGCCTGGATCGACGAATGGCTTGCGGCCATGAGCATGAACTGAGCAAGAGGCACGCCCGCGCATGATGCTGCGTCGCGACTACAGATGGTCGATCATTGGCGGAACGGCGGCGTTTGCCGCCGTTTTCCTGTTCATGGCGCTTGCTGTCTCAGCACTCCTGTCTTTCGATGCCGGCACATCCGCCGCCGGAATCGTGGATGCCTACACGCTGCGCATCCTGCGCTTCACGCTCTATCAGGCAACGTTGTCCACTGTTCTTTCCATTGTTCTCGGCCTGCCGGTGGCGCTTGCGCTCTCCCGCAGACAGCATTTTCCGGGGCGGATTTGGATTATCAGGTTGATGGCTGTGCCGATGGGGCTGCCGGTGATCGTCGGCGCCTTCGGCATCATCACGATCTGGGGCAGGCAGGGTGTTTTGAATACTGCCCTTGTTTTTGCCGGTGCGGAGCAGCCCTTCAGTATTTACGGCCTTTCCGGGATTCTCATCGCCCATGTGTTTTTCAATCTGCCGCTTGCAGTGCGGCTGATGCTGGCCGGGCTGGAGCGGATTCCGGGCGAATATTGGCGGATGGCGGCAAGTCTTGGCATGGGGCCGGTTTCGGTTTTCCGCTTCATCGAGTGGCCGGCCGTCTCGCGGCTTGTTCCCGGTATTGCCGGGCTTGTCTTCATGCTGTGCGCCACCAGCTTCACGCTAGTGCTTCTGCTGGGAGGTGGACCGGCGGCGACGACACTTGAGGTCGCAATCTACCAGGCGCTGCGGTTTGATTTCGATCCGCAACGGGCAATCGCGCTTTCGGTTTTGCAGATTGCAATCACGGCAGTTCTGCTCGGCCTTCTTGCCTTTTTGCCATCGCCCGAGGCAGAGATCGCCTCGCTTGGGCGGCCCCTTCGCCGCTTCGATGGCAAAGGGATTGGTGCGCGTCTTTGGGATGGGGCGGCAATCATTCTTGCGGTTCTGCTGATTGGCCTGCCGCTTGTGGCCATAACCGTCTCAGGCTTGAGCGCCGATCTGCCGCGCCTTCTGTCGGCGCCGATTTTTCTGCGGGCGGCCGCCACCAGCCTAGCCATCGCCGCACTCTCCGCAACTCTCGTTGTGCTCTGCTGCTTTGCAATCATCAATGCGCGCCAAGCCGTGGGTTCAAGACGGCATGTGGCTCAGCCCCTGCGCTTTCTGTCGGCCACGCTCGGCGCTGGGTCTTCGCTTGTGCTGCTGGTGCCGCCTGTTGTGCTCGGAAGCGGATGGTTTCTGTTGTTGCGGCCTCTCGGTGATGTCAGCTTTTATGCGCCGGTTCTCGTGGCGATCATCAATATGCTGATGGCGCTGCCGCTTGCCATGCGGGTATTGGAGCCAGCCTTTACCAGCCATTTTCTGCGCACCGGCCGGCTCTCCGCCAGTCTCGGGCTTCAGGGCCTGACACGGCTGCGATTCGCTGATCTGCCGGTACTCTGGCGGCCTTTGGTTATGGCGTTTTCCTTCGCCATGGCGCTGTCGCTTGGTGATCTTGGGGCGGTCGCCCTGTTCGGATCGGAAAATTTCGTCACCTTGCCATGGCTGGTCTATAGCAATATGGGCAGCTACCGCACCAACGATGCCGCCGGATACGCGTTCATCCTTGGCGTCGTCTGCCTGCTGCTTGCCGCGGGCGGCGTTTCACGGCAATCCCAATCAGCAAGGGCGAGTATATGACGGGCGATGAATTTGCCGTGGGGCTGGACAAGGTTAGACTGCAGCTCGGAACGCAGGATTTCGATCTCGATTGTATATTCCCGCAAGGCCAGATGACTGCCGTCGTCGGTGCATCCGGTTCTGGCAAGTCGACGCTCCTCAATCTCATCGCCGGTTTTGAATTGCCCGATTCCGGGCGCGTCCTGATCGGCGGGCGGGACATGAAGGCGCTCGATCCTTCCGAGCGACCGGTCTCCTCGATCTTCCAGGATAATAATCTTTTCGCCCATCTCGATATCTTCACCAATGTCGCGCTCGGCATCAGCCCCGGGCTGAAGCTGCGGGCGGAAGACAGGCAGAGGATCGACATGGCGCTCACACGCGTTGGTCTTGCGGGTTTTGACAAACGTTTGCCGGGCACGCTTTCCGGCGGAGAAAGGCAAAGGGCGGCGCTGGCGCGTGCGCTGGTTCGGAAAAAACCGGTCATGCTGCTGGACGAGCCTTTCGCGGCGCTCGATCCGGGGCTGCGGGCGGGCATGACCTCCCTGCTTCTCGACTTGCATGCCGAAACAAAAAATACGGTGATTATTGTCACGCACCATCCAGACGACATAAAAAAGCTGGCGCAGCGGGTGGTTTTTCTTGATCGCGGCCGGGTCGTCTATAGTGGCGCGACCGCAGATTTCTTCGCCACACAAAATGTGAAGGCGGTCGACAGTTTTCTGAACGGCTGATCGCCTTATTTTCGACGCGTGCCGCTGGCAATCGCTTTAGATAACTTCAATGGCGTTAATTTGCACTTGCCAGTTTCAAGTCGTTGCCCGAGAAAAGACGAGAATTATTGCGTTCTTCAGGAATATTCCGGACTTGATGGATCGTTTTTACCGTTTCGACATTCATGGCTCGCTGGGGCGAATCTGTTATTCTGGTCTGCAATTAACGGATGATCAGGAACGTTATGGGCAGGCATAGAGAATGAGAAATAGCATGACTGCGCAGTGGAGGCTTTTCTCCCGTTCAGGCCTTCGCCGTTCGGGCAGGATGGCTGCCGTGTGTTCCGTGCTGACGGCGTCTGCCGTATTCCTGTCATCGTGTCAGTCTCTCTTCAGCCCGGCCTACCAGTCCACCTTGCGGCCTTCGGACAATCCGCAGACTGTGGAAGAGGTGCAGAAGAATGATCCCCGTGCGCAGATGGGCGCGCGCGAACATCCGCGTATCGTGGCGAGTTATGGTGGCGAATATCGTGATGCCAAGACGGAGCGGCTTGTCGCCCGCATCGCCGGCGCGCTGACGGCCGTTTCGGAAAATCCGCAGCAATCCTATCGCATCACCATCCTCAACTCGCCTGCTATCAACGCCTTTGCGCTGCCGGGTGGGTATCTTTACGTGACGCGCGGGCTTCTGGCTCTCGCAAACGATGCCTCGGAAGTGGCCGCCGTGCTTTCGCATGAGATGGGCCACGTTACCGCAAACCACGGCATCGAGCGCCAGCGTCGGGAAGAGGCGGAGGTGATTGCAAGCCGCGTGGTCGCCGAGGTTCTGTCGAGCGATCTCGCCGGCAAGCAGGCGCTTGCTCGCGGCAAGCTGCGGCTTGCGGCTTTTTCGCGTCAGCAGGAATTGCAGGCGGACGTGATTGGCGTGCGCATGTTGGGTGAGGCCGGCTACGACCCCTTCGCATCGCCGCGGTTTCTGGATTCGATGGCGGCCTATGCGCGTTTCTCCTCGGCTGATCCCGAAAACGACCAGAGCCTCGACTTTCTTTCCAGCCACCCCAACACGCCGCAGCGCATCGAGCTTGCACGCCGGCATGCCCGCGCCTTCGGCCAGGACGGTCAGGTCGGGGATCGTGGGCGCGACTGGTTTCTGGATGGAATAGACGGCCTGCTTTACGGCGACAGCCCGCAGGAGGGCTATGTCCGGGGCCAGACCTTCCTGCACGGAACGCTCGGTATCCGTTTCGACGTGCCGGAAGGTTTCGTCATCGACAACAAGGTGGAGGCCGTTCTTGCGACGGGGCCGGGCGATGTGGCGATCCGTTTCGACGGCGTGGCCGATCCGAAACAGACCACTCTTGCCAATTACCTGACCAGCGGCTGGGTTGCCGGCCTGATGCCGGAAACCGTGAAGGAAACGCAGATCAACGGTCTGGAGGCCGCGACAGCCCGGGCGACGGCGGACAAATGGGACTTTGACGTTACCGTCATCCGTGTCGGTCAGCAGATATTCCGCTTCCTGACGGCCGTGCCGAAGGGTAACACGCAGCTCGATTCCATCGCCAACGTGTTGCGCACGAGTTTCCGCAAGATGACGCCGCAGGAGATTGCATCGTTAAAACCTCTGCGCGTGCGTGTGGTGACGGTCAAGCCCGGCGAAACCGTGGCAACGATTGCCGCACGGATGATGGGGACCGACCGCAAGCTCGACATGTTCCGCATGATGAATGCGATGAGCGCCACCGCGACGCTTCAACCCGGCCAGCGGGTGAAGATCATTGCGGAATGAGATGCTAACAAAAAACCCCGGATTGTGATCCGGGGTTTTTTGTTTCAGACGTTATCGATAATTACCGCCACTCGCGCACATCGACGAAATGACCGGCGATGGCTGCCGCCGCTGCCATGGCGGGGGAGACGAGGTGGGTGCGGCTCTTGTAGCCTTGGCGGCCCTCGAAGTTGCGGTTCGAGGTGGAGGCGCAACGTTCGCCGGGCTTCAGGCGGTCGTCATTCATGGCAAGGCACATGGAGCAGCCCGGTTCGCGCCATTCGAAACCGGCTTCGAGGAAAATCTTGTCCAGACCTTCCTTTTCCGCCTGTTCCTTCACGAGACCGGAGCCGGGCACGATCATGGCCGAGACGGTGGGCGCGACCTTGCGGCCGTCGACGATCTTTGCCGCTGCGCGCAAATCCTCGATACGGCCATTGGTGCAGGAGCCGATGAAGACGCGGTCGATGGCGATATCGGTGATGCGCGTACCGGGTTTCAAGCCCATGTAATCCAGCGCACGCCACTTGGAAGTACGCTTGTTTTCTTCCTCGATATCATCTGGATTGGGAACGATGCCCTCGACGGACGTCACGTCCTCAGGCGATGAGCCCCAGGAGACGATCGGCGGCAGGTTGGCGGCGTCCAGCACCACGATCTTGTCGTAATGGGCGCCTTCATCGGATTTCAGCGTTTTCCAGTAGCCGATGGCCTGTTCCAACGTCTCGCCCTTTGGCGCGCGCGGCTTATCTTTGATGTAGTCGAAGGTGGTCTCATCAGGCGCGATCAGACCTGCACGGGCGCCACCCTCGATGGTCATGTTGCAAACCGTCATGCGGCCTTCCATGGAGAGCGAGCGGATTGCCTCACCGGCAAATTCAATCACATGGCCGGTGCCGCCCGCTGTGCCGATCTCACCGATAATGGCGAGGATGATGTCCTTGGCGGTGACGCCTTCCGGAACCTTGCCATCGACACGCACCAGCATGTTCTTGGCCTTTTTCTGGATCAGCGTCTGGGTCGCCAGCACATGCTCCACTTCCGACGTACCGATGCCGTGCGCCAGCGCGCCGAAAGCACCATGGGTGGAGGTGTGGCTGTCGCCGCAAACAATCGTCATGCCCGGCAGGGTAAAGCCCTGTTCCGGGCCAACGATGTGGACGATGCCCTGGCGCTTGTCGCGCTCGGAATAATATTCGACACCGAAATCCTTGGCGTTCTGCGCAAGCGCTTCCACCTGGATACGGCTTTCCTCGTTCTTGATGCCTTCCAGTCGGTCGGCTGTGGTTGGCACGTTATGATCGACGACGGCAAGCGTGCGGGTGGGCGAATGGACCGGACGGCCGGCGATGCGCAGGCCTTCAAAGGCCTGCGGGCTCGTCACCTCATGGACCAGGTGACGGTCGATATAGAGAAGACAGGTTCCGTCCGGGTCACGATTGACGACGTGGTCGTCCCAGATCTTGTCGTATAAGGTGCGGGGTGCGCTCATGGCTCTATGCCTTGTCATGGAAAGGTAAAATCAGGGTTCAGTAAGGCGGTGGACAGCGGGTGCTGTCAGGCGAGCCTAAGTCGGCTATTGAGCGCCCCGGAAATGCGCGCAAAAAACCGTGCCGGCAGACGCTTGTGGTCCTGCAGCACATAAACATTCTGCGCGAGACATCCGAATTTAGATCCCATGGCGGTCTTCATAGCAGATTGCCGGTTTGGCGGCAATATGAATGCACGCAGACCGTAAAACGGTGCCCGGCGGCTTTGATGTGCGCCGCATCATGCAATCAGGGCCCGTTTCGCAGCCCTTTCGGTATTGGTTATGATGCAATGCAACTTGCGTATTTTGCGTCGCACATATAGATGGGTCCCCTTATCATTTGCATTTCGACGAGCAATCGAAGGGAGGGAAAAGCACATGGTATCGGAAAAATCCCTAATCTCGAAGATCACCTGGCGGCTGATGCCGTTTCTTGGCCTTCTCTATCTCATCGCCTATATCGACCGGCAGAATGTCAGCTATGCCAAGCTGCAGATGGTCGATGCGCTGAGCCTCAGCGAATATGCCTATGGACTTGGCGCTTCGCTGTTCTTCATCGGCTATTTCCTCTTTGAGGTTCCGAGCAATCTGTTTCTCAACCGTTTCGGCGCCAGCAAATGGTTCGCCCGCATTCTGGTGTCCTGGGGTGCCGTCACCATCGCGCTTGCCTACACGCAGAATGCGACGATGTTCTACATCCTGCGCTTCCTGCTCGGGCTTTGCGAGGCCGGTTTCTTCCCGGGCGTGCTGTTCCTGATGACGCTGTGGTTCCCGCGCGATTATCGCGGCCGCATGATCGGCCTGTTCATGATCTTCAGTGCGCTTGCCAATGCCATCGGCGCACCGCTTGGCGGCATGCTGCTCGATCTCGATGGTTTCCTCGGTTATGCCGGCTGGGAATGGGTGTTCCTGGCGACGGGTATTCCCGCCGTGATCGCCGGTATCGTTACCTTCTTCTATCTGGACGATACGCCGGAAAAGGCGAAGTTCCTGACGCAGGCCGAGAAGGACTGGTTGAAGAACCGCCTGGCCGAAGAAAACAAGGGCATGGAAGAGCATGCGGAGGACGGCTTCAAGGCGCTGATCAATCCGCGCGTGCTGTTCATGGCGCTTTGCTATGTCGGCTTTCCGCTGGCGGCCTATGGTCTCAGCTACTGGCTGCCGACGATCGTAAAGAGCTTCGGCGTTTCCAACACCGCCAACGGCTTCATCAACATCATCCCCTGGGTGATCGTGGCCGTCGCTCTCTTCGTCGTGCCCCTGGCGGCTGACAAGGCAAAAAACAAAACGCCTTATATCGTCGGCCCTGCCTTCGTCGGCGCGTTTTGCCTGCTGATGTCGGCGCTGCTCAGCGATCCGGTATTGCAGTTCGCCTTCCTTTGCATCGCCGCTGCGGGCATTTTTGCCGGCCAGCCGGTGTTCTGGAGCCTGCCCGGCCGCTTCCTCAAGGGAGCTGGTGCCGCTGCCGGCATCGCCGCCATCAATTCCGTCGGCAATCTCGGTGGTTTCGTGGCGCAGAATGTGGTGCCGTGGATCAAGGACCAGACCGGCAGCACGATTGCGCCGATGTTCTTCCTTGCCTTCTGCCTTGCGCTGGCAGGTGTGCTCGTCATCATCGCGGCGCGAAAAATGGGCAACCAGGCCGAGGCCGCCTGATTTTGCAAGATTGCGACAGCCGGCATAATTTCCGAACCGCCGCATATGTAAAAAATCATGGCCCGGATATGTCCGGGCCATGATCCATTTAAACGGTAACCGATGAAATTCTCTTCGAGAGAAATTACGCCGTGAACCAATCGCTGCCGGTCAGGTGAACGCCGGAGAGAATGATCTTCTCACCCTTGTGCTCGCCAGTAACGTTGTAGCTGAGGACGGTATCGTTATCATAGGTCGAAACCGCCCAGTTATCGATCACTGTACCGACCAGCTTGAGCTTGTCCATGGAGGCGTTGAAGCCTTCGATGGTATCTGTGGCAAAGCTCTTCGCCATGTCACCCAGATTGAAGACGAAGGTATCGGCGCCACCGCTTGCGATGATGTGGTCGATGCCCTTGCCACCGGTGACCAGCGACGAAGCGAGCTTTACACCGCTCAGGTCGATAAAGTCGTTACCCGCACCGGCATCGATCTTGACGGAGGTGTAGCTGCCGTCGGTGATACCAGCACCACCATTCACAGCGCCGGTATTGGCGGCAAGACCGCCCGTGCCCGCAGCCGACGTGTCATTGAAGGCAGCGCCGGCCTTGACGGTGATCGTGTCGTTGCCTGCCCCGGTGTCTATGTTGAAATTGTTGACCCAGGTCTTTTCGTTCGAAACGACAGATACGGTAACCGTGTCGTTGCCTGCGCCGGTCGTGATGTTACCGCGCTTGGCATTGAGAACTTCAACGGTGGACGAACCGGTGCCGCCGAGGTGAACGTCTACCTGTACGAAATCCTTGAACTTAAGGTTTTCAGAGGTGTCAGACTGGGCGAGAGCGTTCTTCACCGAATTCCATGCCGAGGATACGTCAAATGTGAAGCCGTTTGCGTTGGGGTCGTAGCCGACATCGACAGTGCCACCAGCACCGGTACCGGCAACCGCCACAGCGCCAACGCTGACAGCGCCTGAATCGAGCGTAGAGCCGTTTTTGACCTGTGCTGTCGATTCCGTGAGGAGCTTATATGCTTCCTGATCGATCAGGCTGGTGAGCGACGAAACCGATGCCGCACCGCCATTACCAAAAGTTACTTTTAACGCCATTTTACTCTCCTATAAATTTTTGAGAATTCGATGTATCGAAATTAAATTTAATAAATATTGCGGGTGATAATTAGTACATTATAAATGGCAAGACAATATGAGAAATTGTTTTTTTTGGAAAAATTCTCGCCTTTGGTGTATTTGCGAATCGTTTCTAAGAAAACATGTAATGAAAGTCTTTTATTCCTGCAGGAACGTCTTTCTAAGCCTGTCCTGGAACGGTTTGACAAAATAGGAAAGAACGCTTCTTTCGCTTGTCTGTATGAAGACTTCGGCCGGCATGCCCGGATACAACCGTCCGCCTGGTATATGGTCCATTCCAGTTTTGCTCGGTTTGATGCGCAGTGCGTAATATGACGCCCCGCTTCGGGAATCTGTCTGCAAGTCCGGGGCGACGACTGCGACTTCAGCGCTTACATCCGGCGTCGTGCTCTGATTGAAAGCCGTGAAGCGAATGGTCACTGGCTGCCCGACATAGATCTGATCTATGTCGTTTGGAAGAACATTGGCGTCGATTGCAAGATCTTCCTTTGCCGGCACCACCAGCATAAGCACTTCGCCCGGCTGGATGACGCCGTTTATGTTGTGTACCGACAGCTGGTAGATACGCCCCGCAATCGGCGAGCGAATATCGAGGCGGTCGAGCTGGTCGCGTGTTGCCGCAAGCCGTTCCTCGTATTCCGCAACGGTGGCTTCGATTGACGTCAGATCTTTTGTGACCTCGGACTTGCGGTCCTCGTCAAGCTGAAGCGACTGCAAGTCCATTTCGCTCAGCTTGCCTACCGTCTGCGCACGCGCGGCCATATACTGGCCCTGCTGACCTTCGAGATTGGAAAGCTGCCGCTTGAGAAGGTTGAGGCGCTGAAGCGTTACCAGCCCCTTGGCATATAACTCCTGTGTCTTTGAGACGTCTTCCCTTACGATCGCAAGTTCATTGTTGGTTGCCTCAATCTGCACGTCCATGCCCCGCGCTTCATCGGCTAGCTGATCCTTGCGCGTTACCAATTGCTTCTTCATGCCGATCAGTGCACTGCGACGGCTGTTGAAAAGGTTCTGCTCACTGTCGATGAACGTTTTGGCAGCTTTCGAATTGGTCAAGACGGCCAGATCTTCCGGCGTTGTGAAAGAGGTGGCGTCGGAGATTTCGGCACGCAGACGCGCACGGCGTGCATAAAGCTGCGCGAGCGTATTTTCGACAATGGACAGGTTTGCCTGAACGATCGTGCCGCTCAGCTGCAGCAAAACCTGACCGGCCTTCACCGTGTCACCTTCCGCAACATTGATCTGGCTGACGATACCGCCGGAAAGGTGCTGAATTTTCTTGGAGTTGCCTTCTACAACGACCCGGCCCGTGGCGACGACCGCCCCCGAAAGCTTCGCGAGAGCCGCCCAGCCACCCAGGCCGAAAAGAAGGCCAGCAGCAAGAACGACTACGGCGGTTGAGTGTTTGACGATAGATGTTTTCGTCACGCCGGTTTTTCCTCCCTCAACCATTTTCACCCACCCGGCTTTCCAGCTTACGTACTTCTTCTTCTGTTTCCGGCACCTGGCGAATATTTTGACGCAGGATTTGCGCAAGCACCTCTTCCTTGGTGCCGAAGCGAAGCATGCGGCCGTTGGTCATCACCATCACGAGATTGACGCTTTCGATGGCGCTCGGACGATGGGCAATGACGACCACGATGCCGCCCCGCGCCCTTATGTCGCCAATGGCGTTGCGCAAGGCTGCCTCGCCTTCGCTGTCCAGATTGGAGTTCGGCTCATCGAGGATGACAAAGAACGGCTCCCCGAAAAGCGCCCGAGCAAGGCCGATGCGCTGTTTTTGCCCGCCTGACAACGCCTCTCCACGGTCGCCGATATAGGTGTCGTAACCGTTGGGCAGGTTCAGGATGAGATCATGAACCTGAGCGGCCTTGGCTGCCGAAACGATGGCTTCCGCCGTTGCGTCACGGTCGAAGCGCGCGATATTTTGCGCGACCGTGCCTGGCATCAGCTCCACCTGCTGGGGCATGTACCCGATGGATTTACCGAGAACCTCGAAATCCCACTGGTTCAGTGCGGCCCCGTCGAAGCGCACGGAGCCGCGCTCATAGGACCAGATACCGGTTATCAAACGTGCCAGCGTGGATTTACCGGAAGCGCTCGGCCCAATGATGCCAAGGCCATCGCCCGCGTTCAACGTGAAGGAAATATCGGCCACGGTATCACGCGCACCATTGGGCGGACCGCCGGTCACGCGATCGATGGCAACCGTATATTTCGGTGGCGGCAGGGAAAGCGGCTGTGCGGGTTCCGGTACGAGTTCGAGAAACTCGTTGATGCGTTTCCAGCCCTGTCGCGCAGTCATGAAGCTGCGCCAGTTTGCAATTGCATGTTCGACAGGGCCTAGCGCCTTGGCCGAGAGGATGGAGCCTGCGATGATGCTACCCGCTGACGCATGCCCCCCGATAACCAGCAGGGCGCCGATTGCCATCACACCCGACTGTAACAAAAGACGGAATGTTCGGGAAATCGCGGCGAGCATACCCGCCGTGTCCGACGTCGAGAGTGTGACGGCGCGATACTTGGAGTGCAGATCGTCCCACATCGATGTCACCGCATTCATCATGCCCATGGTTCTTATGGACTCGATGTTGCGCTGGCTGCTGCCGACGAGTGCATTTCTCTGTCCGCGCACGGTGTAGGCCTGTTTGGTCGCCCTTTCGGTCAGCCAGTTGGTTATGAGCGTCAACACGACAAGGACCAGGGCGCCGCCAAGCACGGCAAAACCGATCCAGGGATGCAAGGCAAAACAGATCAGCAGATAGATGGGCAGCCAGGGAATATCAAAGAAAGCTGCTGGTCCCGGCCCGGACAGGAATTGACGTATCTGATCGAGATCGCCGACGATCTGCAGCCCATCTACCTTGCCGTAGGCGGCAAGTGGTGCGCTGATCGATGCCCTGAAGAGCTTCTGATTGAGCGCGTCGTCCATATTGTCCGAGATGCGCGCCAATATCCGACCGCGCAGAGCATCGAACCCCACGAGAAAGGCATAGAGAATAACCAGCAGAACAACGAGAGCGACAAGAGAAGGAATACTCTTGCTCGGCAGAATCCGGTCATAAACCTCCAGCATGAAAAGGGAGCCGGAAAGGTTGAGAATATTCATGAGTGCGCTGGCAAGGCCGACAGCGAAGAAAGCGCGCTTATTTTTTGTTAAAAAAGAATTAAAAAAAAACATATCAACACCTAAAACTGCGCGAAAATTGCACAATAAGTGAAACTAGGCAATGCTATTAGAGAATGTTCTAAATAAATTAGGCAAAGAGATAAGTAGCAATACGACTTTGATCTTGATCTGTCGATGCGGAGATGGGATCGAAGGCTGGACGTGACGCTATGTCGCCCACCAGATTGTTATGACGCATCGATGCAACAAAAAAGGCGGTCCAAAGACCGCCTTCTCCGTAAATCCATCAAAATGGAAATCTTATTCCGCTGCGGTTTCAGCAGCCTTTGCTGCTTCTTCCGCTGCCTTGGCTTCTGCGGCTTCAGCTGCTGCCTTTTCGGCGGCGAGAGCCTGTGCTGCTGCTACCTTTTCAGCTTCCAGACGTGCCTTTTCTTCGGCGATCGCCTGGCGCTCGGATTCGTTCAGCTTGCGGGCGCGCGTACCGGTGTTTTCAACGATACGGGCAGCCTTGCCGCGACGATCGCGCAGGTAGTAGAGCTTCGCGCGGCGAACCTTACCACGGCGAACGATTTCAACGCCTTCGACCAGCGGGGAGTAGATCGGGAATACGCGCTCGACGCCTTCGCCGTAGGAGATCTTGCGAACAGTGAAGCTCTCGGAAAGGCCGCCGCCGGAACGGGCGATGCAAACGCCTTCGTAAGCCTGAACGCGGGTACGGTTACCTTCGGTAACGCGCACGTTGACGCGCAGCGTGTCGCCCGGAGAAAACTCAGGCAGGGTGCGCTTTGCTTCGATCTTGGCAGCCTGTTCGGCTTCCAGCTGCTGAATGATATTGGTCATGTTAACCTCTGATTTCTTCTGAAACAGCCAGAGCGCTCAACGTTTCGTCTGTCGGTCAATGCCTTCAGACCATGCCGTGCGGCAGGAGCGGGTTCGCCATTCTTTGCTTGCGGTTAAAGGGGAAAACCCCAATTCCACGCGGGCACATACACGAGGTAGCGCCATTTGTCATCCCTTCATGACAATATTTTATCAATTGTGGGCGACGTGCGGGCTGTTGCGAAGGTGTCTTTCCCCGGTTATGGCATGAAAACCTTGGGAGGGGCCATGTCCGTACTTATTATCATGATGCTGTTTGCGACCGGCTTTCTATCTGGCGTGGTCAATGCGATCGCCGGTGGCGGCACTTTTTTGACCTTCGGGGCGATGACGCTTGCCGGCCTGCCGCCGATTGTCGCCAATGCCACGTCGGCGATCGTGCAGTTTCCCGGTTACATCACCTCCGTGATCGCCTACGGGCCTGAAATCCGCGCCCACTGGCGCGAGGCGATACTCCTGTCGGCCGTCTCCATCGTCGGCGGGCTGGCGGGGTCACTTCTGCTGCTGTCGCTCGACAACCCCTCCTTCCGCCAGCTTGTGCCATGGTTGCTTCTGGCCGCAACCTTTGTTTTTGCAGCCGGCCCGTGGCTGCGGCCGAAGGCCAGTGCCGAGCGTTCACCCGGTAATGTGCCGAGCCTCTTCTTTCAGGGGCTCGCCTCCATCTATGGTGGTTTTTTCGGGGCGGGTATGGGCATCATGATGCTGGCCATCCTCGGAATGACCTCGGGTGGCAGCTATCATCATCTGAATGCCCTGAAGAACCTGCTCTCGGTGGTGATCGCGATCATCGCCATTACGATCTTCGTCAGCGGCGGCGTCGTTTCCTGGTGGGCCGCCCTCATCATGTTCCCGGCGGCCGCGCTTGGCGGATATGTGGGGGTGCACACGGCAAGGCGGGTGCCGCAATGGATCATCCGTTGGCTGGTCATTGCAGTCGGGCTGGTGCTGACGGCCTATTATTTCGTCTCGGTTTGAACCTTGGCCTTTTCCAGCAGGTCCGGCCGTCTTTGCTTCGTCAACGCCAGCGCCTGCTCGTGCCGCCATTTGTCGATGACGGCGTGATTGCCAGAGGTGAGAACGGCTGGGATGTCGCGGCCTTCCCAGACCTGCGGACGGGTGTAATGCGGATGCTCCAGAAGCCCACCCTCGAAGCTTTCATGCACGCCTGAGAGATCGTTGCCCATGACGCCCGGCAGAATGCGGACAATGGCGTCCAGAAGCGTCAGGGCGGCCGGCTCGCCGCCGGAGAGAATGTAATCGCCGATCGACACTTCCTCCAACCCGCGCGCCTCTATGACCCGCTGGTCGACGCCTTCGAAGCGGCCACACACGATGATCGCGCCGTCGCCTGCCGCCAGTTCGCGCACTCGGTCCTGCGACAATGGCTTGCCGCGCGGGCTCATCAGCAGACGCGGCCGCGTATCTCCATCTGAAACATGGTCGATGGCTGCGGCCAGAATGTCGGGTTTCAGCACCATGCCGGCGCCGCCGCCTGCCGGGGTGTCGTCCACGCTTCTGTGCCTGTCGGTGGCGAATTCACGGATCTGCACGGCCTCAAGCGACCATTGCTCGCGCTCCAGCGCCTTGCCCGCCAGCGAATATCCGAGATGCCCCGGAAACATTTCCGGGTAAAGCGTCAGAACGGTAGCCTTGAACGTCATGGCCTTATTTCTTGCCGAAAGGCGATGCGCCGGTTTCGTCTTTGTCGTCCGGATTGTCGATCAGGCCAGCGGCCATGGGATCGATGAGAATGCGTCTCGCCTCCAGATCGATTTCAAGCACGGCTGCTTCCGAAAAGGGGATGAGGGCGGGACGGCGGCCCGCACCTTTCAGCTCCAGGAGGTCGCCTGCGCCGAAATTGTAAACGGCGCTGACGGCGCCGTAGCTTTTGCCTTCGGCATCGACGGCTTCCAGCCCTTCGAGGTCGGCATAATAAAATTCGTCGTCGTCCAGCTCGTCATCCGGCAGATTGTCGCGTTCTATGAACAGTTCGAGCCCGTTCAAGCTTTCCGCCGCATTGCGGTCGTTGATACCCCTGAAGCGGACGACAACCACATTCTTGCCCTCGCGCACTTCCAGAATTTCGAAGACGCGGCCATCGGCGCTGACCAGATTGCCGTAATCGCCGAGCGCCATCGGTTCGTCCGTATAGGTGCTGACGCGGACTTCGCCGCGCAATCCCTGTGCGCCGCCGATCTTTGCCATGAGTATCGGGTTTTCCAGCTTTGCCATCGGGCCGTCCGTCTTCTGGTGTTGGTTGCGTCTGGTTTACAGCATCAGCGTGAAAATCGGAATCGATTTTCACAGGGCACGATGCGCAGATCCAACGCGTTAGAGCATAGTTCTGACGCTCTAAAGTTTGTTGATACCAAAATAAACAAAAAACGGGCGGCATGGAAAACCACGCCACCCGTTCTCTAAAATTCTATTGCAGATTATTCTGCAGCAGAAGCTTCTGCTGCGGCAGCAGCTGCGTCTTCAGCCTTCTGCTTCTTTTCTGCAACGCGTTCCAGAGCGCGCTTGCCCGGCAGTGCCTTTTCCGGGTTGCTGCGAGCAGCGCGATCGGCAAGGCCTGCCTCTGCGAGGAAGCGCAGAACGCGGTCGGTCGGCTGTGCGCCCTTGGCGATCCATTCCTTGATGAGGTCAGCCTTCAGCTCGATGCGCTGCGGGTTGTCCTTGGCGAGCATCGGGTTCCAGGAACCGACCTTCTCGAGGAAACGGCCGTCGCGGGGCGAACGGGCGTCAGCAACGACGATCTGGTAGTACGGGCGCTTCTTGGAACCACCGCGTGCGAGACGAATTTTAAGTGCCATGTTATTTACTCCTTGAGATAGCTTGTCCGCCGGTCAGGCGGTCTTTTCATTACCGCCATGTTCGGCGGCTATTGCTTCATGATGCCGGATGACTTCCTTGATGACGAAGTTTAGAAACTTCTCGGCGAAATCCGGATCCAGATTGGCATCCTTTGCCAGACGGCGAAGGCGTTCGATCTGGTATTCCTCGCGCGCCGGGTCCGCCGGCGGCAAATTGTATTTTGCCTTCAGCACGCCCACCGCCTTGGTACAGCGGAAACGTTCGGCAAGAATGTGAACCAGTGCGGCATCGATATTGTCGATCGACTGGCGGTATTCGGAAAGCTGGGCTTTCACTTCTGCGTTGTTCACTGGCGTCGCCCTCACTTCTTTTTCGGGAAGCCGGGCAGGCCCGGCATGCCGCCAAGACCCGGCAGCTTTGTCCCGCCCAGACCGGGTAGCCCGCCGGGCAGACCACCAAGACCGGGCATTGCGCCCGGCTTGCCAAGACCGGAAGCTTCAGCCTGTTTTTGAAGCGCTTCGAGCTGCTTCGGGTCGATGTTCGACAGATCAGGCATGCCGCCGCCCATCATGCCACCAAGCCCCATCTTGCCCGCAAGGCCGCCCATCATCTGCTTCATGATGCCGCCCTTGCCCTTGCCGCCCATGGCTTTCATCATGTCGGCCATGCCACGGTGCATCTTCAAGAGCTTGTTGATTTCGGCGGCATCGGTGCCGGAACCGGCGGCGATGCGCTTTTTGCGGCTGTGCTTGAGGATATCGGGATTGGCGCGTTCGGCCTTGGTCATCGATGAGATGATGGCGATCTGGCGGTCGAACATCTTGTCGTTGAGGCCTGCGGAAGCCATCTTGTCCTTCATGCCGGCCATGCCAGGCATCAGCCCCATGATACCGCCCATGCCCCCCATCTTCTTCATCTGGGCAAGCTGGTCGGAGAGATCGTTGAGGTCGAACTTGCCCTTGGCCATCTTTTCGGCCATGGCGCGGGCTTTTTCGGCATCGATATTCTCGGCGGCCTTCTCGACCAGCGAGACAATGTCGCCCATGCCGAGAATACGGTCGGCGATACGGCGCGGATGGAACTCGTCGAGTTCGTTCATGCGCTCGCCGATACCGATCAGCTTGATCGGCTTGCCGGTGACGGCGCGCATGGAGAGGGCCGCACCACCGCGCCCGTCGCCATCCATACGGGTGAGCACGAGGCCGGTGATGCCGACGCGTTCATCGAAGTTGCGCGCGAGGTTGACCGCGTCCTGACCGGTCAGCGAATCCGCGACCAGCAGAATTTCGTGCGGGTTGGACTTCTTCTTGATGTCGGCCATTTCCAGCATCAAGGGTTCGTCGATGTGCGTGCGGCCGGCGGTATCGAGAATGACGACGTCATGGCCGCCGAGCTTGGCGGCCTGCACGGCGCGTGCGGCGATATCTGTCGGAGACTGGCCGGCGATGACCGGCAGCGTATCGACGCCGGTCTGCACGCCCAGCTGGCGAAGCTGTTCCTGTGCGGCCGGACGGCGCGTGTCGAGAGATGCCATCAGCACCTTCTTCTTGTCGCGGTCGGTCAGGCGCTTGGCAATCTTGCCTGTTGTCGTGGTCTTGCCCGAACCCTGCAGACCCACCATCATGATGACGACGGGGGCGGCCGCATGCAGGTCGATCGAGACACCTTCGGTGCCGAGCATTTCGACAAGTTCGTCATGCACGATCTTGACGACCATCTGGCCGGGTTTGATGGATTTCAGAACGGCTGCGCCGACTGCCTTTTCACGCACCTTGTCGGTGAAGGAACGCACGACTTCCAGCGCAACGTCCGCTTCCAGAAGCGCACGGCGAACCTCGCGCAGGGCGGCGGCAACATCGGCTTCCGTCAGCGCGCCACGGCCGGTCAGTCCATTCAGAATGGAACCAAGGCGGTCCTGGAGGTTTTCAAACATCGTTTCTTCCTTCTTCGTTCCGGGGTCTCCGAAACGTCGGTGCTTTCGCTGCCAAAAACAAGACGCAAAGCCAAAAAGCACCCGAGGGCGCATCGCGCTGTCGGGTGTTGACCTCCGGGATCTCTTTATACCTTTGCGGGTCCCGGTCGGCGGCTTGGAGTCGTGAAACTGCCAGCTGATTGGCCGCGATAAACAGGAAAGTGCCGTGAAAGTCAAGGGAGTGCCGGTTTTCATGCGGCAAAGCATGCCCTGTCATCTTTACGTGATAAGACGAAAGCTGCGATGGCGGTGCTTGAACGGCGTCGCCTGGCTTCCTATACCTTTCCCATGAAACGTCGAAACTTCTTTCGTTTTTCCGCACTTGGTCTGCTTGCTCTTGCGGGCGGCGGCCTGTTTGCGCGCCGCTCTAACGCCAGCGCCTATTATAGCGGCCCGGTCTCCGATCATTTCGACGGGGTGCGTTTCTTCAATCCCGGCGGTTCGCCGCCCGGCAATTTCATGGGCCTCCTGAAATGGCGCTTCAACGGCGAGCGCGCCACGTGGCCGGAAAACTACCCCAGCCCGTTTCCGTTCGCAAAGCCGGAGCCCCGCATCGACGGCAAGGACATTCGCGTCACCTTCGTCGGTCACGCCTCCTTTCTCATCCAGACGGCAGGGCTGAATATTCTCATCGATCCGGTGTGGTCGCAGCGTACCAGCCCGTTCAGCTTCGCCGGTCCCAAACGCGTCAACCCGCCCGGCATCCGTTTTGAGGATTTGCCGCCGATCGATCTGGTACTGGTGACGCATAATCACTACGACCATCTGGATATGGAAACGCTGAAGCGCCTGCATGTCGCGCACAAGCCGCTTTTCATCACGCCGCTTGGCAATGACGCCATCATCCGCACCGGCGTCGAGGCAGCGCGCATCAAAGTGGGGGACTGGGGCGATGTCCTTGAGATTGGTTCGGTCAAAATTCATTTCGAGCCGTGCCACCATTGGTCGGCGCGTGGGCTGAACGACCGGCGCATGGCGCTGTGGGCGGCCTTTGTCATCGAAACGCCTTATGGCAAGCTTTATCATATCGGCGATACCGGCTTTCACGACGGCCTCAATTATCACGCCGCGCGCAAGAAACACGGTGAGTTCCGTCTCGCCAACCTGCCCTTCGGCGCCTATGAGCCGCGCTGGTTCATGAAGGGTCAGCACCAGAACCCGGCGGAAGCCGTGGAAGGCATGAAGATCTGCGGTGCGGCACATGTCTGCGGCCACCATTGGGGCACTGTGCAACTGACAGATGAAGCGGTCGAAGCTCCTCTTGTCGCGCTGAAGGCAGCGCTTGCTGAGCAGGGGGTAGACGCGAGCCGCTTCCAGCCCATGCGTCCCGGCGAAGTCTTCGACGTACCTTCCGCCTGAGCGGCTCAGCGGTTTGCGCCGCAACAGTCTGGTAATTTGCCGTCCTTTCCGCCATATAGAGCGAAAGTGCGGGCAAAGCCCGTTTTTATTCCGGTTTCAGGTAGTTTTCAGGTTCAGTACGATGGCGGATACGGTCGAATTTGCGAAGATGAACGGGCTTGGCAACAAGATCCTCGTTGTCGACATGCGCGGCCGCAGGGATATGGTGACGCCTGCGGCGGCCATCGCGCTCAATGCCGATCCCGCCACGCAGTTCGATCAGATCATGGCGATCCACGATCCGCGTGTCGGCGGCACCGATGCATTCATCGATATCCTCAATTGCGACGGCACGAAGGCGCAGGCCTGCGGCAACGGCACGCGCTGCGTGGTGCAGGCGCTGTCTTCGGAAACGGGCAAGACCACCTTCACCTTCCAGACGGTGGCGGGCATCCTGAACGCCGTCGAGCATGAAGACGGCATGATTTCCGTTGATATGGGCCTGCCGCGTTTTCGCTGGAGCGACATTCCGCTTTCCGAAGAGTTCCACGATACCAGCCGCATCGAGTTGCAGATCGGGCCGATCGACGCGCCAATCCTGCATTCGCCCGCCGTCATGTCCATGGGCAACCCGCACGCCATTTTCTGGGTGGATCGCGATCCGATGGAGTTTGATCTGGAACGCTTTGGTCCGCTTCTGGAAAACCACCCGATGTTCCCTGAAAAGGCCAATATCACGCTGGCGCAGGTTATTTCCGATAGCGCGCTTCGCACCCGCACCTGGGAGCGCGGCGCCGGTCTGACGCTCGCCTGCGGTTCTGCCGCATGTGCCGCTGCCGTTTCCGCTGCGCGCACCGGCCGCACCGGCAGGAAGGTCACCATCGATGTCGCCTCCAGCCCCGTGCGTGTGCCGCTGACAATTGAGTGGCGCGAGGACAACCACGTCATTATGACCGGGCCGGCCGAATGGGAATGGTCCGGCATGGTCGATCCCATCAGCGGCGCCTGGTCGCGCGATGCCGTGGCTGAGCAGGGGGCCATATGAGCGGCGTCGAGGTCATAACCTTCGGCTGCCGTCTCAATACCTATGAATCGGAAGTGATGCGGGCGGAGGCCGAAAAGGCCGGGCTCAACAATGCCGTGCTTGTCAATACCTGCGCGGTGACGGGCGAGGCGGTGCGCCAGGCGCGCCAGGCCATTCGCCGGGCAAGGCGCGACAATCCGCATGCGCGCATCATCGTGACCGGCTGTGCTGCCCAGACTGAAAAACAGACCTTTGCCGAGATGCCCGAAGTGGATGCGGTGCTGGGCAATGAGGAAAAGCTGAAAAGCGCCTCCTATCGCGCGCTGCCGGATTTCGGCGTTTCGGCGGAAGAAAAGCTGCGCGTCAACGACATCATGAGCATCAAGGCGACGGCGCCGCAGATGGTCAAGCACATTGACGGGCATGTGCGCGCCTTCATTCAGGTGCAGAACGGCTGCGATCATCGCTGTACCTTCTGCATCATTCCCTATGGGCGGGGCAATTCTCGCTCCGTGCCGATGGGCGCTGTGGTCGAGCAGGCGCGCAGGCTGGTGGAAAGCGGCTATTGCGAAATCGTGCTGACCGGCGTGGATGCCACCAGCTACGGTGCCGACCTGCCGGGCGAACCTTCGCTAGGGCTTCTCGCCAAGACATTGCTGAAGCAGGTGCCGGAGATATCAAGGCTCAGGCTATCCTCCATCGACAGCATCGAGGCTGACCACCATCTGATGGATATGATTGCCGGTGAACCGCGTTTCATGCCGCATCTGCACCTGTCCCTCCAGCATGGCGACGACATGATCCTGAAACGCATGAAACGCCGTCATTTACGGGCCGATGCCATCCGTTTCTGTCACGAGGTGCGGTCGCTCCGGCCGGATATCGCATTCGGTGCTGATATGATCGCCGGTTTTCCGACCGAGACCGAGGAGATGTTCGAAAACGCCGCGACGCTTGCGGAAGAATGCGGCATTTCCAGCCTGCACGTATTTCCCTACAGCCCGCGTGCCGGCACGCCTGCTGCACGTATGCCGCAGCTCGACCGTGCGCTGGTGAAGGAGCGGGCAGCGAGGCTTCGTGAACGTGGCGAGGCACTCAGGCTCGTGCATCTGCAAAACATGGTCGGTTCGACGCAAACGATCCTCGTTGAAAACACCGGTTTTGCGCATACCGACAATTTCACGCTGGTGGCGGCGCCCGATCTTCTCCCGCGCACTCTTGCGCAGGTTGAGATTACCGGCCACAACGGCAAACATCTGAACATGAAGCTTCTGGCAGCGGATGCGGCCTGAAGCGGCACAGGAAAAGACACGGGAACGACCATGGCCCTCGGCTTCATCAAAAAAGTCTTTTCTTTCGGCAAGGACAAGGCCGGGACGGACGGCAAGCCGCAAGAGGATTCCGCGCTTGAACGCGCCAGAGAAAATGCCTCTTTCGATGAGGCGCTGAGCGAAGCCGAAGCACATCCCATTGTCGAGAAAGACCCGGTTTCCGAACTGGAGATCGAGACGGCCGGTGGGCCTGCTCCGGATGTCGATGCGGCCCTTTCCGACGATCAAGAGGAAGAGGACGCGCCGCTTTTGCCCGGCGCCGAGCAGGCCGGAGACATCGGCGTTGTTCCGCTGTCGCTGTTGCAGGCCGAAGCCGCTGCCGAAGAACAGGCCGAGGTTTTGCCCGAAGCTGCCGATGCCGTGCTCGATGCGGATGCGATGGATGCGTTGCTCGATGAGGCGGAGGCTGCCGGTGCCGTCGAGCCCTCTGCCGTTTCGCCGATCTTGCCGAAAGGTTTTGCGGCGGCAAGCGAGCGCGAAGAGCCTGTTGCCGAAGCGCCGCAGCCGAAGCTCAGCTGGTTCCAGCGCCTGCGGGCCGGGCTTGCGCGCACCTCTTCGCAATTGACCACCCAGATTTCGGCGCTGTTCACTAAGCGCAAGCTGGATGAGGATACGCTCGACGAACTGGAAGACCTTCTCATCCAGTCTGATCTGGGTGTCGAGACCGCTATGCGCATCACCGGCGCCCTGTCTTCGGAACGTTACGGCAAGGATGTCAGCGGCGAGGACGTGGCGCGCATCATGGCGGGTGAGATCACCAAGGTCCTGAAACCTGTCGCCAAGCCGCTGGAACTCGATCTTTCACACAAGCCGCATGTCATTCTCGTCGTCGGCGTGAACGGCACCGGCAAAACCACGACCATCGGCAAGCTCGCCTCCAAGCTTTCGGGCTCTGGCCTCAAGGTCATGCTCGCGGCCGGCGATACGTTCCGTGCGGCGGCAATCGAGCAGCTCAAGATCTGGGCGGACCGTACCGGCTCGCAATTCATCGGCACCAAGCTCGGTGCGGATGCCTCGGGTCTGGCTTACGACGCCTATGAGCAGGCGCGTGCGCAAAAAAGCGATGTGCTCATCATTGATACTGCCGGCCGTTTGCAGAACAAGACGGAGCTGATGGCGGAGCTGGAAAAGATCGTGCGCGTGCTCGGCAAGCTCGATCCCGATGCGCCGCATACCGTGCTTCAGACACTGGACGCGACGACCGGGCAGAACGCCTTGAACCAGGTGGAGATATTCCGCAATGTTGCGGGTGTTTCGGGCCTGATTATGACAAAATTGGATGGCACGGCGCGTGGCGGTATCCTCGTGGCCATTGCCGCCAAACACAAGCTGCCGGTGTATTTCATTGGTGTGGGTGAAGGCGTGGACGATCTGGAGCCCTTCGAGGCGGAAGATTTCGCCAAGGCCATTGCGGGAGTTTGAGTATGGATATTGAAAGCAATTCCAAGGAAAGCGAAAAGATGGTGGCGGAAATCAGCCCGCTCCTGAAATTCGTGCTCGAGCTTGGTCCGCTTATGGTGTTCTTTTTCGCCAATTCCCGCGGCGAATGGCTGGCCTCCACTTTTCCGGTACTGACGGAGTTCGGCGGGCCGATCTTCATCGCCACCGGCCTGTTTATGATTGCAACCGCAATTGCGCTTTCCGTCTCATGGATGCTGACGCGCAAGCTGCCGATCATGCCGCTGATATCAGGCATCGTGGTTCTCGTGTTCGGTGCGCTGACGCTGTGGCTGCAGAACGATACCTTCATCAAGATGAAGCCAACCATCGTCAATGCGCTGTTCGGCGTCATTCTGCTGGGCGGCCTGTTTTTCGGTCAGTCGCTGCTTGGCTATGTCTTCAATTCAGCCTTCAGGCTGAACGATGAGGGCTGGCGCAAGCTGACGCTGCGCTGGGGCGTGTTCTTCCTCTTTCTCGCCGTGCTGAACGAGGTGGTCTGGCGCATGTTCTCTACCGACGCATGGGTTGCGTTCAAGGTGTGGGGCACGATGCCGATCACGATCATCTTCACCATGGCGCAAATGCCGCTCGTCATGCGTCATTCGCTCGAACCGCTGAACAAGGAAGAAAAATGACAGTTGCAGAGATGCCGGCTTCCCGTTCGGGCTCGTTCAAATGGTTCGGTGTCGCCGCCGGACTTCTTCTCCTGCAGATCGTCATCCTCTATGCCATGGGCCGCATTCCCATTTGCGAATGCGGTTATGTGAAGCTGTTCGAACCCGGTGTGAACACGCCGGGCAATTCCCAGCATCTTGCCGACTGGTACACGCCCTCACACATTATCCACGGCTTCCTGTTTTACGGGCTCGCCTGGCTGCTGTTTCGCAAGAAACCCCTTTCCATGCGGCTTTCTTTTGCGGTTTTGATAGAGGCAGCGTGGGAAATTCTCGAAAACTCGCCGCTCATCATCGATCGTTACCGCACGGCGACCATGGCGCTGGGTTACACCGGCGACAGCATCCTGAACTCCGCGATGGACACCGTTTTCATGGCGCTGGGTTTCCTCTTCGCCGCCCGCGTGCCGGTGTGGCTGACGGTTGTGATCGCCATCTTCTTTGAAATCTTCACCGGCTGGCTGATCCGCGATAATCTGACGCTGAACGTAGTGATGCTTGTCTGGCCCGTCGAAGCGATCAAGCAATGGCAGAACGCGCTCCCGCCAATGTGAAGATATCTGCCCGTACGTGCGTCGGAAAGGCACGAAAACCCTACGTTATATGCAAGTTTTCTTAAGGGCATTGCGGTAGTGTCCGGGCTCAAAGGCTCGTCTTTTCGTCCGGCAGAACACTGTGCAAGATAATTTCGCCTATCTTCTCCCCTTCATCATGCTGACATTCGGTGTGGTATTCCTGTTCCTGCAGAGGACCGGCCACGCTTCGGCGCGATATTGGGGTTTCGGATATCTTTCGGCGGCGTTTGGTTTTGCCGCACCTCTGGTGCTTGGCGGTTTGCCCTTCGAAGTGCAGGCGATCGTCTCGAACCTGTTGTTTTTCTCTGCCTTTTTTCTCTACGGCCATGCGCTGCTCACTCATTTCGGACGGCCGCTTTATACGACGGCGCGACTGTCGATCGTGGCTGCGGCGGTTTTGCTGGTCTCGTTCCATGTCTTCATCACACCGGATCTGAAACGTGAGCTGGTCATCGGTGATCTTGTCTGCGCCCTGCTGCTCGCCATCCCGGTGTGGACCGTGCGGAAGCGGCCCCTGGCGCTTGCAGACAGGCTGATGGTGGCGATTGCGTCACTCGTGGTGCTCGAAACGCTGGTGCGCATCGGCATGTTGCTGGTGATGACGCCGAACGGTTCGATGATCGAACTCAGCGAATTCTTCGAATCCGATTATGCTTTCTACATGCAGCTTGCCGCGAGCATATTTGGCTTTCTGCTTGCGCTATCCGTACTCGCGAGCCAGATTTCCGTGACTGTCGACCGGCACCTGCAAGCGGCTGAGCACGATCCGCTGACGGATGTGCTGAACCGCCGTGGGTTCGACCGGCGCGTTCCCGATTTTCGCAGCGGGACACCGATAGGCGCAGTAATTGCCTGCGACATAGACCATTTTAAGCGTATCAACGATGACTATGGCCACGCCGCCGGCGATATCGTTCTCATCGGCCTTTCAGACCTTCTCCGGAAAAGCGCGCGTGGCGACGCTCTGGTGGCGCGTTTCGGTGGCGAGGAATTCGTGGTTTTCCTGCCCGGCCACACCGCCGCCGCGGCCGGTCACCTTGCCAATGCCATGCGTTTGAACCTTCTGTCGCTGGATTGGCGTAGCCGTGGCGTGGCCACCAAGGTCACGGCGAGCTTCGGCGTTTCAGCTGTCGCGAGAGGAGATCATTCGATTCACGATGCGATCAAACGCGCCGACGACAGCCTGTATGCGGCAAAGCGTGGTGGCCGCGATCAGGTTGTGCTTGAAGGGATGGGTTTGCAGGCGACAGCCGAAGGGCCGTCGCTAAGGGTGATTTCCAAGGTATAATACCGTTCGGCGCGCGGGCTACTTTCCGGCCGCAGCGGTGATCGCCGGCAATAAATCCCGCTCGACGCTGCGGGCATCGAAGGGGCCGACCTTTTTGTAGAGGATCGTGCCGTCGGCGCCGACCAGATAGCTTTCAGGGATACCATAGACACCCCAGTCAATCGCGGCCTTGCCGTTCGGGTCGACGCCTATTGCGGCAAAGGGATTGCCGAGTTCGCCGAGAAAACGAAGCGCGTTGTCCGGTTTGTCCTTATAGTTGATGCCGACGACGGTGATGCGTTTGTCTTTCGCCAATTCCTGAAGAATGGGATGCTCCTGACGGCAGGGAATGCACCAGGAGGCGAAGACGTTGACCAGCGTCAGCTTACCCTTGACGGCGGCATCGTTGAGGGCCGGGAGGTTTGAGCCTTCCAGCGGCGGCAGCGACAATGCGGGCGCCTTGGTTCCGATGAGCGCCGATGGAATGGCGCTGATATCCAGCCCGTTGACGTCCTGATCGTAGAGCATCTTGCCGGCGATAATGGCAAAACCGCCGAAAAGCAGAAGCGGCAGAAGCGCCAGGGCATATCGTATGCGCTCCGTGCTTTTGGCTTTGGTGCTCTGGTCCTGGCTGGCCTGTGTCATCGGGTTTCACTCGCGGAACCGGCTTTTGCCCTGCGGCGCACGCCGGATGCCTCCAATTCCTTCAGTTCCCGTTTGCGCGCCTGACCATCCAAGATGACCCAGGCGATGAGACAGAGGACGACAAGGCCAGTCGCCGCATAGGACATGCCGATATAAAAGGCGTGCGTCATGTTCTCATGCCTCCCGGTTTGCCATGCGGGCGGCAAGCCGCCGCTGGGCTGCCACGCGCCGGCGCCAGATTTCGTTGCGCATTGCGGCGATGTGCAACGTGAAGAACAGTAGCGTAAAGCCGATCGCCATGGTCAAAAGCGGCCAGAGAAACTCCGCATCGATTGCCGAGCCGCCCATGCGGATGACGCTTGCCGGCTGGTGAAGCGTGTTCCACCATTCAACTGAAAACTTGATGATGGGAATATTCACAAAACCAACGAGGATGAGCACGGCGCTGACACGGGCGGCTCTTGAAGGGTCGTCCATGGCGCGGTTGAGCGCTATCAGGCCAAGATACATCAGAAAAAGCACGAAGACGGACGTCAGCCGCGCGTCCCATACCCACCAGGTTCCCCACATGGGTTTACCCCAGAGCGAGCCGGTAACAAGCGCAATCAGCGTGAAGGCAGCGCCTATGGGTGCGGCCGCCTTGTGGCTGACATCCGCAACCGGATGACGCCAGACGAGCGTGCCGATCGCTGAGACCGCCATGACCGTATAACACATCATCGAAAGCCAGGCGGAGGGGACATGCACATACATGATGCGCACGGTATAACCCTGCTGGTAGTCGCCCTCTGTCGTGAAAGACAGATAGAGACCGGCGGCCAGTACCAACGCCGTCAGGACCGCAAGCCAGGGCAGAATGCGTGCCGAGAGCGCCAGAAACCGCGTGGGGTTGGCGAGATCACTGAATTTGGTGATGGTGAAAGTCTGCTCGTTCATGCCGTTTGTGTAACCCGAGAATGGCCGCCCCGCAATTGATCGCCGTCAATCGTAGATCGGCAATTGCGGTTTCATCAATCCATAACATTGCGCAACGCCAAAGCGGCAAAGAAAGGGCCGGTCACGGCTGAAAATAACGTGATCGCGCAGAGAATGAGGAAGGGCGGCATAAAGGGTGCCGGATCCTGCACCGCCGCATAGGACGCGCTGACGCCGAAGATCAGAACCGGAATGGCCAATGGCAGCACAAGGATGGAGACCAGAAGGCCGCCGCGCGGCAAGGCAACGGCGACAGCGGCACCCACCGCGCCGATGAAGGTAATGGCGGGCGATCCGACAAGGAGTGTGAGCATCACCGCGCCGATCGCCACTTCGTCCATGTTCATGAACAGGCCAATGAGCGGCGAGGCGATGACCAGTGGCAGACCCGTTCCCACCCAATGTGCCAGGCATTTGACGAGCACGGTCAGCACAAGCGGGTTTTCCTGCATGAGTATGAGGTCTAGCGAGCCGTCATCCCGCTCTGCCTGAAACAGCCTGTCGAGGCCGAGGAGGGTGGAGAGCAGCGCGCCGATCCAGACGATGGCCGGGCCGATGCGTGCAAGCAGATTGAGATCAGGCCCGACACCGAAGGGGATGACGGCGACAACGGTCATGAAGAACAAGACGCCGATCAGCGCGCCGCCGCCGGCGCGGATGGAGAGTTTCAGGTCGCGGAGGAAGAGGGCGGTCATTGGGAGTGCTCCGTGCGTGGGGCTTCACCCCCCTCTGCCCTGCCGGGCATCTCCCCCACAGGGAGGGAGATCGATCTGCAGCAAGATTTCGCCCGTCTCGAAGTTTTCGGATGGAGCGGCGAAAGTGCCTCCTGCTGATCTCCCCCCTTGTGGGGGAGATGCCCGGCAGGGCAGAGGGGGGTATACCCCGCGCGCATAGCCCTCATGCCCAAGCCTCCACACCTGCAAAGCCCGTCATCTGCAATTCCCGCGCATTGTCGAGCCCAAGCGGCTGATGGGTCGCAGCCATGACGATGCCGCCTCTCCTCAGGTGGCTCTTGACCAGATCCGTGAACATGCCGTCCGCGGCTTTGTCGAGCGCCGCTGTCGGCTCGTCGAGAATCCACACCGGCCGCCATGCGATCAAAAGCTTTGCCATAGCAAAACGTCGCTGCTGGCCCGCAGACAGGTAACCGAAGGGCAGGTGGGTGATGCCCGCAAGGCCGACGATGTCTGCCGCCTCATCGATATCGACACCGGCGCCGCCGGTGAAGTCACCGAGAAAGTCTTTCCAGAACCGCAGATTCTCCGAAACCGTCAGTTCCGTTTTCATTGCGTTGCGATGGCCGAGATAATGGCAAGCCTCCGATGGACGCATGTCCGCTTCTATTCCTTTGCCGGCTATCTTTACCCAGCCCTGCTCGGGGCGCAGCAGGCCGGCCACAGTGCGCAGAAGCGTGGATTTTCCCGAGCCGTTGCGGCCGGTCAGCACCAGTGCTTCGCCGTCGCTTAACTTGAAGGAAATGTTCATGAATATGAAATCTTCGCCGCGTCGCACGCCAAGATTTTCCGCCGTCAAATCCATGCTGCGTTTCCGTATAAGATTTTCATCGTCTCGCATAAAAAAATCGATTTGATTTCCTGAATGGTCTGGCACGTTTCTGAGAAATTATCTATATGGGTGTCAACCACGCCAGCGGCCGGCGTGAACATCATCTTGCGCCGGACTTGACGATTGCGAGGAGCAATTTTCACGTGCGGACAGCGGAAATGGTCGTACCCGCATCCTGATGTGCATGAGTGCATAGGTGTCCGCACGCACGTGTTGGCTATCAGAGTAAGCGGGGTTTTTATCCATGCCCAAATCACTCGACAGTTTTCATTGTCGTTCCGTCCTTACCGTTGATGGTAAGGACTACGTCTATTTCAGCCTTCCCAAGGCTGAGGCAAACGGCCTGAAGGGCGTTTCCAAGCTCCCCTATTCCATGAAAGTTCTTCTGGAAAACCTGCTTCGTTTCGAGGACGGCCAGTCCGTCACCAAGGAGCATATTCTGGCCGTTGCAGAGTGGCTGAACAATAAGGGCCTGACCGAAAACGAAATCGCTTATCGTCCCGCCCGCGTTCTCATGCAGGACTTCACCGGCGTTCCGGCTGTGGTCGATCTCGCCGCCATGCGCGACGCCATGGTGTCGCTCGGTGGCGACCCGGAAAAGATCAATCCGCTCGTTCCCGTCGACCTCGTGATCGACCACTCTGTTATCGTTGACGAATTCGGCACGCCGACTGCGTTTGCCCGAAATGTCGAGCTTGAATATGAGCGCAATGGCGAGCGTTACCGCTTCCTGAAGTGGGGCCAGCAGGCGTTCAAGAACTTCCGCGTGGTTCCGCCCGGTACCGGCATCTGTCACCAGGTCAACCTCGAATATCTCGGCCAGACCGTCTGGACCAAGGAAGAGGACGGCGAAACGATCGCTTACCCGGATACCTGCGTCGGCACCGACAGCCACACCACCATGATCAACGGTCTTGGCGTTCTTGGCTGGGGCGTTGGCGGTATCGAGGCTGAAGCAGCGATGCTCGGCCAGCCGGTCTCCATGCTCCTGCCTGAGGTCATCGGCTTCAAGCTGACCGGCAAGGTGAAGGAAGGCGTGACTGCGACCGACCTCGTGCTGACCGTCGTGCAGATGCTGCGCAAGAAGGGCGTGGTTTCCAAGTTCGTCGAATTCTTCGGCCCCGGCCTCGATTCGATGACGCTGGCCGACCGTGCCACCATCGGCAATATGGGTCCGGAATATGGCGCTACCTGCGGCTTTTTCCCGGTTGATGGCGAGACCATCAACTATCTGACCATGTCCGGTCGCACCAAGGACCGTATCGCGCTTGTCGAAGCCTATTCGAAGGCACAGGACATGTGGCGGACCGGCGACGGTTCCGACCTCGTCTTCACCGACACCCTTGAACTCGACCTCGGCGACGTCGTGCCATCCATGGCCGGTCCGAAGCGTCCGGAAGGCCGTCTGCCGCTCGAAACCATTGCGCCGAATTTCGCGACGGCTCTCGAGAACGACTACAAGAAGCCCGGCCAACTCCATAGCCGCTATGCGGTTGAGGGTGAGGACTTCGATCTCGGCCATGGCGATGTGGCGATTGCCGCCATCACCTCCTGCACCAACACGTCCAACCCTTCCGTTCTCATCGCTGCCGGCCTTCTCGCCCGCAATGCGGTTGCCAAGGGTCTGAAGTCCCAGCCGTGGGTGAAGACCTCGCTGGCGCCGGGGTCGCAGGTCGTTGCCGAATATCTCGACAAGTCGGGTCTGCAGAAGGATCTCGATGCGATTGGCTTCAACCTCGTCGGTTTCGGCTGCACCACCTGCATCGGCAACTCCGGCCCGCTGCCCGCACCGATCTCCAAGACGATCAACGACAAGGGCCTGATCACGGCCGGCGTCCTCTCCGGCAACCGCAACTTCGAAGGCCGTATCTCGCCTGATGTTCAGGCGAACTATCTCGCCTCGCCGCCGCTCGTCGTGGCCTACGCGCTTGCCGGCACGGTCCAGAAGGACCTGACGAAGGAGCCGATCGGCGACGACCAGAACGGCAATCCGGTCTATCTCAAGGATATCTGGCCGACTTCGCAGGAAATCCAGGAATTCATCCTGAAATACGTCACCCGCGAACTTTACGAATCGAAGTACGCTGATGTCTTCAAGGGTGACGCGAACTGGCAGGCCGTTCAGGTTCCCCCGGGCCAGACCTATGCCTGGGACGACAAGTCGACCTATGTTCAGAACCCGCCTTACTTCGTGGGCATGGGCAAGACCGGTACGGGCCTTACGAACATCAAGGGCGCCCGCGTTCTCGGTCTCTTCGGCGACAAGATCACAACCGACCATATTTCCCCGGCCGGTTCGATCAAGGCTGCTTCGCCCGCCGGCGCCTATCTGACGGAGCACGGCGTGGGTGTTGCCGACTTCAACCAGTACGGTACGCGTCGCGGCAACCATGAAGTCATGATGCGCGGCACCTTCGCCAATATCCGCATCCGCAACCACATGCTCGGCCCGAACGGCAAGGAAGGTGGCTACACCATCCACTATCCGTCGAAGGAAGAGATGTCGATCTACGACGCTGCCATGAAGTACAAGGCGGAGGGCGTTCCGCTCGTCATCTTCGCCGGTGTCGAATATGGCAACGGTTCTTCCCGCGACTGGGCGGCGAAGGGCACCAACCTGCTCGGCGTCAAGGCGGTCATCGCACAGTCCTTCGAGCGTATCCACCGCTCCAACCTCGTCGGCATGGGCGTCGTTCCCTTCGTCTTCGAGGAAGGCACGACCTGGGCGAGCCTTGATCTCAAGGGTGATGAAGTTGTCGAGATCGATGGTCTCGAAGGTGAAATCAAGCCGCGCGAAAAGAAGATCGCCAAGATCACCTACAGCGACGGTTCGGTGAAGGAAGTTCCGCTTCTATGCCGCATCGATACGCTGGATGAAGTGATCTACATGAACAATGGCGGCATTCTGCAGACCGTTCTTCGCGATCTGGTTGCCTGACAAAGCTTAGACCAACAAAGGACGCCGGGATTTTTCCCGGCGTCTTTGCGTTTCATCACCTCTTTTTTTGTGATTGCCACTCACCCCTTCGTGACTTTCTATTGAAGTGGAATAGACGTTATTTTCCGGTTTGCATCCGGTTGGGTTGATCGCATCAATTCGTCTGGATATCTGCTCCGGACAAAGGTTCTTGTAATGCCGCTGAAATTGCCCCTGTCGATATGTCTTCTCGGCACGTTCCTCGTCACATCCGCGCATGCGCAGGAGGCTGTGAAGGGCGTTGTCGAGTTGTTTACATCGCAGGGATGCGCGTCCTGCCCGCCGGCGGACGAAGCGTTGCGCAAGATGATCCAGAAGGGTGATGTCGTCGGCCTCTCCTACCATGTCGACTACTGGAATTATCTTGGTTGGACAGATTCCCTGGCATCGAAGGAAAATACCGAGCGGCAATATGGTTACATGCGCGCTCTCGGCCGCAACGGTGTCTATACGCCGCAGGCCATCCTGAACGGTCGCGACCACGTCAAGGGCGCGGATGTCCGCGGGATTTACGACAGGCTGGATGCTTTCAAGCGCGAGGGCCAGGGGCTGAACGTGCCGGTCGCGTCCAAATTTGCCGGTGACGAGGTGGAGATCGATATTGGCGCCGGCAGCGGCAAGGCCGATGTCGTGGTCGCCTATTTCACGCGCGAGCAGACGGTAGACGTGCAGAAGGGCGAAAACCAGGGGAAGAAAATGTCCTACTGGCACAGCGTCTATGACGTGCAAACGGTTGGCATGTGGGATGGTTCACCGATGACGGTGAAGCTTCCGGCAAGCGTGGTGGCAAAGGTGAAAAAGGGCGGCTGCGCCGTGCTGTTGCAAACGGCAAATGCCAGCGGCGATCCGGCGGCAATCGTCGGCGCAAGTATTTTACTGGGTAATGAAACACCCTGATCGCCTGTCTGGCGATGGAAGATCCGATCCGGGCATTGGGGGCTGGGGGTAAAGGGTCAATGCACCGGATCGGGTCATCTTGGTGCCTAGGCATCAATTGACAATAGGACTATTCCATTCAATTCGGGCCATGGTTTGACCGAAATACGGCAGGCCATGCTAAAATGGCTGCCTAAATGGTTACCTTTTTATAAGGCAGCGTCCTTATGGGCATCGGCGGGCGTCTTTCTGCGTCCCAGACGCCGGGTTTCGCTGCCGTCCTAAGACCGTAAAACCCTGCTCCAAAGTTGCGATCTCATGTTCAATGGCTGTTCGAGACTTGCAATTTTGTCTTCTCCGGCTCACATTAATCGGACGACTTGGGTGGAATCGGAGGTATTGGATGACCGATCAACCGGATGTGCAGCAGGTGCAGACCGCTTCACGCGACAGTTCCACCGTTGTCGATCTCCGAGAGTACAAAAAAGACAAATACCCTCTGCCAATTACATTCCACCGGCGCGAGCTGGATGCGATCCTGCGCATCTATGGCCGCATGGTGGGAGAGGGCGAGTGGCGCGACTATGCCATCGACCACTTGAGGGAAAAGGCGGTATTTTCAGTGTTTAAACGCTCTGGTGAAATGCCGCTCTACAGGATCGAAAAGAACCCCAAGCTGGCGGCGAAACAGGGTGCCTATTGCGTGGTGAATACGGATGGCCGCATTCTCAAACGTGGCCACGAGCTGCCGCAGGTTCTCAAGGTTTTCGACAAGGTCCTGAAGCTCATCGAGTGAGATGAGACGGGACAAACTACCCTGCCGCAGCTTCATGCGGACACGCGGGTGGAGAGGCGATCAAGTTTCGAATTTCGGTAAATAAAAAGGCGGCCGAATGGCCGCCTTTTGCATGTTTTCCAGTTGGGTTCCTGCCCTTACTTGTCACGGTTGCCCATGAACTGCAGGAGGAACATGAACAGGTTGATGAAGTCGAGATAGAGCGTCAGCGCACCCATGATCGCCTTGCGGCCAGCCACGGCAACTTCGTCGCCATCGAAATACATTTCCTTGATCTTCTGCGTGTCATAGGCGGTGAGGCCAGCGAAGATCAGCACGCCAATCGCGGAGATCGCGAACTGCAGCGCGGAAGAGGCGAGGAAGATGTTGACGATGGATGCGATGATCAGGCCGAACAGACCCATGATCAGGAACGAACCCATGCCTGAAAGGTCTTTCTTCGTGGTGTAACCGTAAAGCGAGAGCGCGCCGAACGAGGCAGCGGTCACGAAGAACGTCTGTACGACGCTCTGGCCGGTATAGACCAGGAAGATCGAAGACAGGGACACGCCCATCAGCGCCGCATAGACCCAGAAGGTCATCTGCGCGGCAGAAACGCTCATGTTCTGGATACGGAAGCTAAGAAAGAACACCAGTCCGAGCGGTGCAAGCATCACAACCCAGCGCAACGGCGATGCATAGAGCAACTGGGCAAAAGCCGGATTGGTGGTCGCGAGCGTGAAGGTAGCGAACGCCGCAACACCGGTTATGACCAGAGCCAGCGCCATAAGGTTGTAAACCTTGAGCATGTAGGCGCGAAGACCTTCATCGATCATCGCACCAGTCTGTGCACGGGTCTGGGCCATGCGGTTCTGGTAGTTATTGAAGTCAGCCATTGTTTCCTCTTTTGAGCTCCGTAATTGCTACGGTGTCGGGATACCTCCCGGGCGCCGCTGCGGAGCTTCAGCAAGCCTGCCCAAGAATATGATGGCAGAACGTGTCCGATACAAGGCCTTTTGCAGTCGAAAAGACACCATATGCGCGAAAAGCGCTCACGTTTCAGCGATCATTACAAAGAATTAATCGTTAAAGTTAAGCGGTGCACAACCGAAGATTATTCACCCGCCTGCCGCAAAACCGGAGCGGCCTTCTGCCCGAGAATTCGCCATGTGCCGATAAGACCTATGCCCACCGTCATGACGAGGGCGACGACGACTGTGCCGATTGCCACATCCGGCAGGAAACTCGAGGGCAGTTTCATGATGCGGGAAATCACGAACCATGCGGAGACGCCGCCGGCGAAAAGCGCGAAAACGGCGGTGGCGAGACCAAGCATCATATATTCATAGGAAAAGGCGCGGATAAGCAGGCTTCGTGTGCCCCCCAGCGTTTTAAGGATGACCGCATCATGGGTGCGGGCACGGTTTCCGGCGGCAAGAGCGCCGGCAAGGACGAGGACGGAGGCTATGAGCGCAACGGCCGCTGCGGCGCGAATTGCGGTGGCAAGCTGGCCGACCAGCCGGTTGACCACGTCGAGCGCGTCCTTCACGCGCACGCTTGTTATCGTCGGGTAGGCGTTGGTGACGGCGCGCAATATCTGGCCCTCCTCGCTTGCGGATGCGGAGGGGTCGGCGAGCGTGGCAAGCCAGGCATGCGGTGCGCCACGGAAGGTATTGGGCGAAAACACCATGACGAAGTTGATCGACAGCGATTCCCATTCGACATTGCGCAGATTGGCGATCTTTGCCGTGATACTGCGGCCGAGCACGTTGACGGTAACGGTGTCGCCGATCTTGAGGCCCAGTTCCTGCGCCTCTTTCGCCGCAAAAGAGACCAGCGGCTCGCCGCTATAATCCGGTCCCCACCATGTTCCTTCGGTCAGCTTGGCGTTTTCGGGAGCATCCTGCGAATAGGTTATGCCCCGATCACCGCGCAGCAGCCAGCGGCCGGATGGCGGCACATCTATCTTCGTCACGTCCTCGCCATTAAGAGCCAGAATGCGGCCGCGCAGCATCGGCACCTCGGTCAGCGTTCCCTGAGGCGCTTCTTGCCTGAGAAGATCGCGGAAACCCTGCAACTCGGTGCCCTGAATATCCACGAAGAAGAAATTCGGCGCTCGTTCCGGCAGGCTGTCGGTCAGTTCGCGGCGCAGATTGCCGTCGATCAGCGTCAGGGTCACCAGCAGCGTCAGCCCGAGGCCGAGGGAGAGAACGACGGAGGGGGTGAGCGCACCCGGCCGGTGAATATTGCCGATCGCCAGGCGAAGGGCGGCGGAATGAACGCGCGGGCTGCGTTTGGCGATGGCCTTGACGCCTGACGCCACCAGTCGCAGCACCACAAACGCGAATGCGATGGCGGCAAGGAAAACCGAGGCGATGAAACGTTCTTCTGCCGAAAAGATGGCAAGTATGGCCAGCGCAGCCAACAACAAGCCCGTCACTGCGAGATAAGGCCAGGACGGCCAGCTGCCCTCCTCGAACCCCTGCTCTCGAAAAAGGGCGGTCGCGGGAACTTCGCGCGCCTGGCCGAGTGGCACGATGGCGAAGGCAAGTGTCGTCAAGATGCCGAACAGGGCGGCAAGACCAAGTGCTGCCGGATAAAAGGCAAGCTCTTTCGGCACAGGAAGCACGCCCTCCAGAAACCGCATGGCGATCAGCGGGGCGATGGCGCCCACAGCGAGGCCGATGATGATGCCAACGGTGGCAATGAACACGATCTGGAAGAGATAGGTCATGGTGACCACGGAAGCCGGCGCGCCGAGGCATTTCAGCGAGGCGATCGTGGTGCGCTTGGAATCAAGGAACGCGCGAACGGCGTTCGCAACGCCGACGCCGCCGACGATGAGGGCGGTCAGGCCCACCAGCGTCAGGAATTGCGAGAAGCGGTTGACGTTTTCGGTAAGCGATGGCGCTGCCCTGTCACTCGTGCGGATGGACCAGCCGGCATCGGGAAACGTCTTGTTGGCCGCATCGGTCATCGTTGCCCGCGCTGCAGGATCGTTCAGCATGATCTTGTAGGCGTGTTCGACCAGACTTCCGTTCTGAACGAGACCTGAGGCGAAAAGCGCATCGCGGCTGACCATCAGCCTTGGGGCAAAACCGAAGCCGTCGGACAGGGCATCCGGCTCGTCGACAACCGTGCCGGTCAGTTTCAGCTTCACATTGCCGAGAAGGATATCGTCGCCGACCTTGATGCCCAGCCGCTCCAGGAGAAGCGGCGCGGCAACGGCGCCATAGGTATCGCCGTTCGCAGTCAGAAGCTCGCTCAGAGGCCGGTTTGGATCTGCCACGAACGCGCCGTAGAGCGGATAGGCGCCGTCTACGGCCTTTACTTCCGTCAGTGTCTGTTCGGAACCATCGGCAAGGCGCGCCATGGAGCGCAGCCCGGTGGAAACCGCGATTTTGCCGAGGCCATCGAGATAGGCCCGTTCCTCTGCGGTTGCCTCCCTGTTGCGCAGCTCGAAGCGCACATCGCCAGCCAGTATCGACTGGCCTTCCGTCGCAATCGCGCTGGTGACGGCGCGTGATACGGAGTTGACGGCGGCAATGGCGCCGGTTCCGAGCGCGATGCAGGCGAGGAAAATATAGAAGCCACGCAGGCCGCCGCGAATTTCGCGCCGCGCGAGCCTCAATGCATTTTTGATGTTGGCAACAGACGGGAGAATGGAGCCGATCATGCCGATACCGCCCGGGCCATATGGGCAGTGGCGCTGTCACCCTCTATCTCGCCGGAGCGCACCTTGATCTGTCGCGAGCAACGGGCGGCCAGTGACGGATCATGGGTGACAAGGATCATCGTCATGCCGCGTTCGGCCTGTTTTGAGAAAAGGAGATCGGCGATCTGCTGGCCCGTATCCGCATCCAGATTGCCGGTCGGTTCGTCTGCGATCAACACGGCGGGGGAGGGTGCAAGCGCGCGGGCGATCGCAACACGCTGCTGTTCGCCACCGGAGAGCTGGCCGGGATAATGGTTGAGGCGTTCGCCGAGACCGACAGCAACGAGTTCCCGTTTGGCGATCTCGAAGGGGTTCGGCACGTTGGCCAGTTCCAGCGGAACGGCTACGTTTTCCAGCGCCGTCATATTGGCGATGAGGTGGAAAGACTGGAAAACGATGCCGATATTCTTGCCGCGGAAATCCGCGAGAGCATCCTCGCCGAGCTTATGCAATTCCGTGCCGGCGATGACGATCTCGCCGCTATCCAGCCTTTCGAGACCGGCAAGCACCATCAGAAGGGTCGATTTTCCCGAACCTGAAGGGCCGACGATGCCCACCGCCTCGCTTTCGCCAATGGCAAGATCGATGCTCTTGAGAACGTGAACGGAGGCGGCGGCGTTGCCGAGCGTGAGGTCGGCCTTCTTAAGCTCTATGATGCTTTTCGTCACAATTCTCGTTCCTATATATGATGAAAACAGTCTGGCGGTGTCGATGCGGACGGTATTTCAGACAATGCAAACCAAGTTAGGAAAGCCGTGATGAGATTTAAAGCTGCCCTGTTTCACTTCATCGTCATTTTCGCCGCCGCCTTTTCCGCCTCGGCGGCCATGGCGCAGGAGCGGACATTGCAACTGGTTGGCCTCGGCGACAGCCTCATGGCGGGTTACCAGTTACCCCCCACCGATGGCTATACGGCACAGCTTGAAGCTGCATTAAAGGCCAAGGGCATCAATGTTACCGTCACCAATGCCGGTGTGTCCGGCGATACCTCCTCGGGCGGTCTGGCGCGGGCGGAGTGGTCGGTTCCCGATGGCACGGACGGGGTCATTCTGGAACTCGGCGCCAATGATGCATTGCGCGGTATTGCGCCGGAACAGACGGAAAAGAACCTCGACGCCATCATTTCCGGCTTTCAGAAACGCAACATAGCGGTGTTGCTGGTCGGCATTATGGCGCCGCCGAACATGGGTGACGATTACGCCAAGCGTTTCAACCCGATCTATCCGCAGCTTGCAGAAAAATACAACCTGCCGCTTTATCCGTTCTTTCTGGATGGCGTGGTGACGGATGATAAGTTGAAGCTGGAGGACAAGATGCACCCCAATACGCAGGGTGTGGCGATGATGGTGGAGAAATCTTTGCCGGCTGTTGAAAGCTTCATCAAGACAATCGGTGCGCAAAAAAAATAAGCACTTGCGCCCGCCTGCATTGCATGATTCGCTATGCTTGTTCTGCCAAGAGATTCGGGGAGCTCGCCATGCCGAGACTGTTTATCGCCCTCGAAATTCCGCGCAATGCGGCTATGAGCCTGTCATTGTTGCGCGGTGGTCTGCCGGGAGCCCGGTGGATCGATGTGGAGAATTATCACATAACCCTGCGTTTTATCGGCGATATCGACGGGAGAACCGCCGATGAGGTCGTTGACAGGCTGGACCGGATCGACAGACCGGAATTCCAGCTCAGTCTCAACGGGATGGGTTCCTTCGGCTCCAAGAAACCGCATTCGATCTGGGCGGGGGTTTCCCCCTCGCCGGAAATGAATGCGCTTCAGGCGGAGGTCGAAAGGATCTGCCAGAGGATCGGCCTGCCGCCGGATCCGCGCAAGTTCATGCCGCATGTGACGCTGGCGCGGTTGCGCTCTTCACGGCTGGACGATGTGGTGCAGTATCTTTCCGGACGCGGCAATTTCCGCACATCCGCCTTCACGGTCGGTCGTTTCGTGCTGATGTCGTCCAAGGAATCGGTGGGTGGCGGACCCTACATCGTGGAAGAGGTGTTCCCGCTTCACGAAGCGCGGTCCAGCGCCATCTTCTCGAGCAACGAGCTGCATCCCGCAAAAAGCATGTTGTAGACGGCCAGAAATCCGTCGTCGCCACCGAAGTAGGGATCGGGGACGTTTTCGTGGCGTCCCGAAGCGTAGTCCAGGAACAGGTGGATTTTGTGCTTCCGGTTTTCGGGCGCCTTTCGGAGCAGTTTCGCGAGATTTCCTCCGTCCATGGCAAGGATGAGATCGAAGGTCTCGAAATCGGCCTGGCTGACCTGCCGTGCTCGCTGCTGGGAAATATCGATCCCATGCTTGCGGGCGATTGCGATGGATCTGCGATCCGGAGCACTACCGGTGTGCCAACCGCCGGTGCCGGCGGAATCGACAGTGAGTTGGCGAGACAGGCCTCCGGTTTCGGCAAGGTTTGTCAAAATGCCTTCGGCAAGCGGTGAGCGGCAGATATTGCCCATGCAGACAAAAAGAACGGCTGTATGTTTCATTGAATATGCGTCGATCCGGTCGTTGAGGCGTTAATGTTTCTCCGAAAGAGCGGATCGCATGTCAAGCGGAGGCAAGATGCATGAAATATCCCAGACTTGAACCGGAAGCCGTCCGGCAGGCGCTTTTAAAACTCGATGGCTGGTCTTTGCGCGAGGACGGGGCGGCAATCGTCCGGTCGTTCAAGTTTGCGAGTTTTGCGGAGGCTTTCGGTTTCATGGCCGAGTCCGCACTCGTGGCAGAAAAGCTCAATCATCATCCAGAATGGTCCAATGTCTATTCGCGCGTCAGGGTCTGCCTCACCACCCACGATTCGCAAGGCGTGACCGAGCGGGATTTCCTGCTCGCGGAGGCCATGCAAAAGGCGGCAACGGGCCGTGGGAATTGAACGGCGGGCTTTAACTCCCATATAATAACCGTGACCGGAGGACCGTCGATCATGGATGATGTGAAAATCGGTGAAATTCTCTTGCCCGGGGAAACGGGCAGCCAGGGCGAACGCGAACGCGTCGTGCGCGCCAAATTCTGGCCAAAGCTTAAGCGTGTGATGACCAAGGTGCCCTTCGCGCGCGATGCGGCAGCGGCCTATTATTGCGCGATCGACCGGGATACGCCGTTGCGTGCCAAGGGCATCATTCTGGCCGCGCTCGCCTATTTCATCATGCCGTTTGATGCCATCCCCGACATGCTGGCGGTCGTCGGCTTTACCGACGATATCGCGGTCATTACGGCCGCGCTTGCGATGATCCGCGCCCACATCAAGATGGAGCATTACGATGCGGCGGATGCCATGCTGAAACGGCAGCAGGAGGCCGAATAACACGTCTGTGATGACGAGGCTCTTCGGAGCCGGGCAGGTGACAAATTGTTGCCTGAATTTGTGTGTCATAGACATGACGGGGAGGGCGTGCCACGCCTTTCTTCTCAGGGTGCGGGCGTAGCCGATCTGTAACACTGCAAGACGTTTTCGGCATTTTATACGTGTTGTTGACGGTTTGGTAACCGCTTCCTGACCACAATGAGAAAAGACGATCCGCACCTGAACGTGGCCGATCCATAAACATGGAGCCCGCCGCTGCTTCGGGCCAATGGAAGACAATAACCCGGCAGGAAATTCTATGTTTGTAAGAAGTGTAGCAACCGCAGTGGCCATTTTGCTGACCAGCGTCGGCGTAGCATCTGCACAGTCGCCCACGCGCATCCAGCAGTTCAATGCATGGGGCGCCTATTCGTACAAATCGGGCAACAGCACCGTCTGCTACGTTCTTTCCATCCCCACTTCCAAGGAACCGGCGAGCGTCGATCACGGCGATATCTTCTTCATCGTGTCGCAGCGTCCGGGCCAGAATATTTCCTACGAGCCGCAGGCCATGGTGGGTTACCCGCTGAAGCAGGGCTCCAAGGTCAATGTCACGATCGACAACAAGAACTTCGTGATGTTTACCAAGGACAAGGCTGCCTGGGTTGAAAATGCTGCCGAAGAACCCGCTCTCGTTGCCGCGATGAAGGGCGGCAAGTCGATGACGGTCAAGGCGGTCTCCGGCCGCGGCACCGCGACTTCCTATTCCTATTCGCTTTCGGGCATTTCGGCTGCTTTCAAGCAGATCGAAAGCTGCAAATAATCCTGACGCTTCGTCAGCTTTGTGATTGGCCGGTCGTCGACCGGCCATTTGCGTTTTTGCTTGTTTGATGCTAAAGGCGCGGCAACATTGACAGGCGGATGCGCGAAAAGTGCTCCGCCTTTGATTTTCTCGACATGCAGACGATTTTCCGCCTTTCCTAAAGGCCGGTCGTGCGATGCATTGGATGATGGGATAGCGTGATGTCCGTATTGCATGCCCCTGCCGGTCTGGCAGTCAAAACTCCCCTGATCGCCAATAGCGATCTCATGTCCGGCAAGCCGTCGCTGATCGGCATGACGCGTGAGGAAATGGGCGAGGCGCTGGCCGAGATCGGCGTGCCGCAGAAGCAGGTGAAGATGCGTGTCAGCCAGTTGTGGAACTGGCTGTATGTGCGCGGCGTCTCGGATTTCGACAACATGACCAATGTTGCCAAGGAACTCAGGGAAAAGCTGAAAGCAGCCTTCACCATTGCCCGTCCGGAAATCGTCGAGGAGCAGATTTCCAACGACGGCACCCGCAAATGGCTGATGCGTTTTCCGCCGCGCGGTGCGGGACGTCCTGTCGAGATCGAGACGGTCTATATTCCCGAAGAGGGACGCGGCACGCTTTGCATTTCGAGCCAGGTGGGCTGTTCGCTGACGTGTTCCTTCTGTCACACCGGCACGCAGCGTCTGGTGCGGAACCTGACGGCCGAGGAAATTCTTTCCCAGCTTCTGCTCGCCCGCGACCGGCTCGGTGATTTTCCAGACGGTTCGACGCCGGTAGGCGCCTATGTGCCGAGTGAAGGCCGCAAGGTCTCCAACATCGTGATGATGGGAATGGGCGAACCGCTTTACAATTTCGAACATGTGAAGACCGCACTTCTGATCGCCACCGATGGTGACGGCCTGTCGCTCTCCAAGCGTCGCGTGACCCTGTCCACCTCGGGCGTCGTGCCGGAAATCTTCCGCACGGGCGATGAGATCGGCGTCATGCTGGCAATTTCACTGCATGCGGTGCGCGACGATCTGCGCGACATGCTGGTGCCGATCAACAAGAAATACCCGCTGAAGGAGCTGATCGAGGCTTGCCGCAATTATCCGGGTGTCTCCAACGCCCGCCGCATCACCTTCGAATATGTGATGCTGAAGGATGTGAACGACAGTCTGGAAGACGCCAAGATGCTGGTGCAGCTTCTGAGGGGCGTTCCAGCCAAGATCAATCTCATTCCGTTCAATCCGTGGCCGGGCACGAATTACCAGTGCTCCGAATGGGCGCAGATCGAGAAGTTCGCGGATTTCATCAATCAGGCGGGTTACGCTTCGCCGATCCGTACGCCGCGCGGCCGCGATATTCTCGCTGCCTGCGGCCAGCTGAAATCGGAATCCGAGCGCATGCGCAAAACCGAAAGGCTGGCTTTCGAGGCGATGATGATTGCCAACCACGGTGCGGACGACTGAATCGACGCCAATCGCGGCAGAAAGCTTGGTTCGTTACGGTTCTTTGATTGATTTCGGGCGGTCTTGTTTCTAATAAGACGGCAATAAGAAACCAACTGGAGGATACCTATGCGTGCATTCATACTGGCGCTCGCAGCCGCGAGCGCCCTGGTTCTGCCGGCCAAGGCTGAAAACGTCACCGTTGCCGTCACCGCCATTGTCGAACATCCGGCGCTTGACGCCGCACGTGACGGTGTCAAGGCAGCGCTTGCCGAAGCCGGTTACAAGGAAGGCGAGAACCTCAAGTTCCTCTACGAGTCCGCGCAGGGCAATCCAGGCACCGCAGCGCAGATCGCGCGTCAGTTCGTGGGCGAAGCCCCCAATGTCATCGTGCCGATCTCCACACCGTCCGCCCAGGCCGTCGTTGCGGCGACGCGCGATATTCCGGTCGTCTTCACGGCTGTTTCCGATCCGGTTGGCGCACAGCTCGTCAAGGACATGCAAAAGCCCGGCCGCAACGTGACCGGACTTTCCGACATGCTGCCGGTTGCCGAGCATCTGGCGCTGATCAAGGAAATTTCGCCCGACGCCAAGTCCATCGGCTTTATCTACAACTCCGCCGAGGCCAACTCCGTCTCGACGCTTGCAGCGCTGAAGGCTGAGGCCGAAAAGGCCGGCCTGAAGGTCGTTGAATCTGTCGCCACAAAATCCGCCGAAGTGCAGGGCGCGACGCGCGCACTGGTCGGCAAGGCCGACGTGATCTACGTGCCGACCGACAATACCATCGTTTCCGCTTTCGAGGCGGCAGCCGGCGTTGCGAGTGAGGCGAAGATTCCGCTTTATGCCGCCGATACGGATTCCGTTGCGCGCGGTGCGGTTGCGGCTCTCGGCTTCAACTATTTCGACGTTGGCAAGCAGACCGGCGCTGTCGTTGTTCGCATTCTCAAGGGTGAGAAGCCCGGCGACATTCCGGCAACCGTTGCCGTCGGCACCGATCTGGTGATCAACAAGAAGGCTGCTGAAAAAGCTGGCGTCACCTTCCCCGAGAGCGTGACTAAGCGCGCCACCAAGGTCATCGACTAAACCGGACTTCGGGCGGCGGTCACTCGCCGCCCGCTTTGCGCGGCACGCAACGGTGCCCGTATCCGCCGACGCGGCGGCAATAACAAGGACATTACCGTGAGCCAAATCGCTTTCTGGGGTGCCGTGGAACTGGGACTGGTCTTCGCCTTTGTGGCGATCGGCGTCTATCTCGCTTTCCGGGTACTTGATTTTCCTGATCTGACCGTTGACGGTTCCTTTCCGCTCGGCGCAGCCGTTGCGGCCGTGATGATCATCGCCGGCCTCAATGCCTGGGTCGCGACGGCGATTGCGATGGTTGCCGGCGCCGGTGCTGGCATCGTTACGGCAACGCTGAATGTCCGGTTCAAGATACTTAACCTGCTGGCGTCAATCCTGACGATGATCGCGCTGTTTTCGGTGAATCTCCGGGTGATGGGAAAACCGAATGTGGCGCTGCTCAATCAGGATACGATGATCTCGCCATTCTACGGTCTCGGTCTTTCCGAATATCTCGTGCGGCCACTCTTTATCGGCGTTCTGGTATTGCTCGCTGTCATTCTCGTCTGGCGTTTCCTTGAGAGCGACGCCGGGCTTGCCATGCGGGCGACTGGCGCGAATGCGCGGATGGCACGCGCCCAAGGGGTGAAGACCGGCAACCAGATATATCTTGGCATGGCGCTTTCGAATGCACTGGTCGCGCTCGGCGGCGCGCTTTTTGCGCAGACCAATGGCTTTGCCGATGTGACTGCCGGTGTCGGCACCATCGTCGTCGGGCTTGCGGCCGTCATCATCGGCGAAACGCTGTTTGGCTCGCGAGGCATTCTGATTGCGCTCATCGGCTGTGTTTTCGGCTCCATCGCCTACCGCCTTGCCATCCAGCTCGCTTTGTCGAGCGATGTGCTGGGTCTCAAGGCCTCCGATCTCAATTTCGTTACGGCGGTATTGGTAGCCATCGCATTGATCCTGCCTCGACTGCGCCGCGGGGGAGCAACATCGTGATTTCCCTTTCCGACATTCAGGTCATCTTCGGGCGTGGCACACCGCTGCAAAAGCAGGCGCTGGCCAAGATCGATCTTACCATCGAGGATGGTTCCTTCGTTACCGTGATCGGCTCCAACGGTGCCGGCAAATCCACGCTTCTCGGCGTTCTCGCGGGCGATGTCCTGCCGACGGCCGGAAAGGTGATGGTTGGTGGCGCCGATGTCACACGCAAAACGACCGCCAGCCGGGCTGGGCGGGTGGCGCGCGTGTTTCAGGACCCATTGGCTGGCAGCTGTGGCGCGCTCACAATTGAGGAGAACCTTGCGCTTGCAGCGTCTCGCGGAAAGCGTCGCGGTTTGTTGCCGGCGCTTGGGCGCGGCAGGCGGGATTTCTTCAGGGAGCGTATCGCTTCGCTCAATCTCGGTCTGGAAAATCGTTTGAAGGACCGCATGGATCTGTTGTCCGGCGGGCAAAGGCAGGCGGTCTCGCTTGTCATGGCAACGCTTTCCGGTTCGGACGTGTTGCTGCTTGACGAACATACGGCAGCACTCGATCCCGGCATGGCGGAGTTCGTGATGGAGCTGACCCGCAAGGTGGTTTCCGAGCGCAAGCTGACGACGCTGATGGTTACCCATTCCATGCGTCAGGCGCTGGACTATGGCGACCGCACGATCATGCTGCACGCCGGTGAAATCGTGCTCGATGTGTCCGGTGAAAGCCGCAAGGGTCTTCAGGTCGAAGATCTTATCGACATGTTCCGCAAGATACGCGGCCAGACGCTTGATGACGACGAGCTATTGATCGGCTGACGAGTTATCCGAAAGGCGCCTGCGGGCGCCTTTTTTTATTTGTCCGTCATCGCGTCTGGGTGAGGAAAATCTTGACGGCGAAAAGCGAAAATACACCGGCGATCGTATAATCCAGCCCGCGCAGAACCCTCTTGTTGCGCTGGAGCCAGGCCGACAGCACATCGGCGGCGACGACGATGCCGATGCCGATCGGCAGCGCTACGATGATCGACCAGAGCCCAAGGAAAATAAGCTTGCCGGTGACATGCGGATCGGATGCGCTGACGAATTGCGGCAGGAAGGTCATGAAAAAGATGATGACCTTTGGATTGAGCAGATTGACCCAAATACCGTTCAGCAAGGCGGATTTCAGTGAGGATTGCTGTTTTTCGCCCGTGGTCTTGACCATTACGAAATCCGAGCCCTTGCGGATCGCCTGAATGGCGAGCCAGACAAGATAGGCGGCCCCGCCGGTCTTCAGGATGAGGAAGGCTGTCGGCGATGCGACGATGAGGGCCGCGACGCCGAAGGCGACCAGCATCGTATGCACGGTGATGCCGAGATTGGTGCCCACAAGGGTCATGAAACCCGCTGCCCGGCCCTCGCGTATTGACCGGCTGATCCACAGCGTCATGTCAGGCCCGGGCGTTACCGCCAGAAGCAGGATGGCGACGGTGAAGGCGGCAAGTGTTGGCAGGCTCGGAACGAAATCCATCGCGGCACCCGTAAAGCTGGAGACTGCCGTTGCTTAACGCGAATTCGCGTTTCTGCCAATGTTTTTGCGCGCCGGGACATTGGTACGAAAACCGGGGTGATCAAAAGTGGATGGCCGCCGCAACTTTCAAAGTGCGGCGGCGTCGGGAGATCAGTTTTTGAGGAAGCTGGTGAAGGCGGCGGAATATTCGGTGTGCCAGCGCGACAGTGGCGGACGATTTTGGACAATGTCTTGAGCTGCCCACAGAATGCGTTTCTCGTCCGTCGGGCGATCCACTTCGCCATCCGGGCAGAGAATGTAGAAATCGCCCCTGGCGATGCTCTCGACCATGAAATCAACGGTCTGCTCGCCGGTCCAGGCCCCTGCTGGTTTTTCCGTCCTGCCATTTGCCGTGAGGCCGGTGAAGACGAAGCCGGGAATCAGGAGATGGGCGGAAACCGCGCTGTTCGGAATATTGCGCAGCTCGTGCTGTAGCGCTTCCGTGAAGGCTTTGACGCCGGCCTTCGAGACATTATAGGCCGGATCGCCCGGCGGGGTGGTAATGCCCTGTTTCGAACCAGTATTAATGATGAGCGCGGCCTCGCCATGGGCAACCATGCCCTGCCCAAACACCCGGCTGCCGTTCACGACACCCATCAGGTTGACGTTGATGACTTTTTCCCAGTTGGCCTGAGCGCCGAAGATGGCGCTGCCCGGCTGGATGCCGGCATTGTTCATCAACACGTGAACCCGCCCGAAACGCTGGATGACAGCGCGTTCCAGCGCCTCAAGCTCATCGAGTTTCGACACGTCGGTCGGTATTGCGACGATCTGTGCTTCGCCGTCCTTTGCGATGGTCAGAATATCAGCATGCGCTGCGGCAAGCCTGTCACCGTCGAGATCGACGAGGACGACGCTCATACCGAAACCGGCGAATTTCCGGGCAGCGGCAAGTCCGATACCGGAGGCCGCGCCGGTGATGACGGCGACATTATCTTCCTTGAATGCGGGGTGGATGGTCGTCATAGGTTTTCCTTTCGCGTCGTTTTGTGCTGTTTCCAGCCGTTTGCAACGTTGCCTGAACCCTGAGTGGCTTCATTCACGGTCTTCAAGTTGATCGCGCCGCTTCATGTTAAAGCGCGAAATCGCATAATGCATGTGACAATTCGTTCGTTCCAGTCATGACGCGCTGTTGCGGGGATCTGACCTTTCGCAAATGCCTATTGCCCTTTCGTCCTATTCGTTGTTTTGTCGGGCATCTTTTCCGAAAATCGCTTCACAGTTTTCGGGTTGCACTGTAAAAGTGCCGAAATCCCAAAGAAATGGCGGTACCCCGATGCCGTCATCATGCAGATGGACATCATAATGGCACTCCCGAAAGACGTTAAGAAAGTCGTTCTCGCCTATTCCGGCGGCCTCGACACCTCGATCATCCTGAAGTGGCTTCAGACGGAACTCGGCGCTGAGGTCGTGACCTTCACTGCCGATCTCGGCCAGGGCGAAGAACTTGAGCCGGCGCGCAAGAAGGCCGAGTTGCTGGGCATCAAGGAAATCTTCGTCGAGGACGTCCGCGAAGAGTTCGTGCGTGATTTCGTTTTTCCGATGTTTCGTGCCAATGCCGTTTATGAAGGTGTCTATCTGCTCGGCACTTCCATCGCCCGTCCGCTGATTTCCAAGCACCTGATCGAGATCGCCAAAAAGACCGGTGCCGATGCCATTGCGCATGGCGCCACCGGCAAGGGCAACGACCAGGTCCGTTTCGAGCTTTCGGCCTATGCGCTGAACCCGGATATCAAGATCATCGCCCCATGGCGCGACTGGACTTTCAAGAGCCGGACCGACCTTCTGGAATTTGCCGAAAAGAACCAGATTCCCGTGGCCAAGGACAAGAAGGGCGAAGCGCCGTTCTCCGTCGACGCCAACCTGCTGCACTCCTCGTCCGAGGGCAAGGTTCTGGAAGACCCGGCTAAGGAAGCTCCGGAATATGTGCACATGCGCACCATTTCCCCGGAAGCGGCGCCTGACAAGGCAACCGTTATCAAGGTCGGTTTCCGCAAGGGTGATGCCTGCTCCATCAACGGCGTGGAAATGTCGCCTGCCACGCTTCTGGCGACGCTCAACAATTATGGTCGCGAAAACGGCATCGGCCGTCTCGATCTGGTCGAGAACCGCTTCGTCGGCATGAAGTCGCGCGGCGTCTACGAAACGCCCGGCGGCACCATCCTGCTGGCTGCGCATCGTGCGATCGAATCCATCACGCTCGACCGGGGTGCCGCGCATCTGAAGGACGATCTGATGCCGCGTTACGCCGAACTCATCTATTACGGCTTCTGGTTCTCGCCCGAGCGCGAGATGCTGCAGGCCCTGATCGACAAGAGCCAGGAGCATGTGGAAGGCGAAGTGACGCTGAAGCTCTACAAGGGCAATGTCATGGTGACCGGCCGCGAGAGCGCGAAGTCGCTCTATTCCGACGCGCTGGTGACGTTCGAGGACGACCACGGTGCTTATGACCAGAAGGATGCAGCTGGCTTCATCAAGCTCAATGCCCTGCGCCTGCGCACCCTGGCGAAGCGTAATCTCGGCAAGTAATTCTGCTGAAGCATGAATTGGAAAAACCCGCAGGTGCAACGCCTGCGGGTTTTTTCATGTCTCTCTTCTGGAAACGGCGCGAAAGCCGATGTAGCTGGCAACGGCCACGAATTCCATCACCGGAATGATGATGCCGAAGCTGGTCAGCGGCGAACCGATGAGCGAAGCCATTGCCCCACCTGCAAAACCAGATCCCATCTGGATGAAGCCCATCATGGCCGATGCCGAGCCGGCGATATGCGGGAAGGGAGCAAGGGCCGCCGTGACCATCGAAGGCGTCAACAGCGCGATCCCGACCGTCGCCACCGCGACGGGTACCATGATGGAGAGGAAGGATGGCGGCACGAGGAAAACCGACAGCATGATGAGAAGACCGCCCGTGCCGGAAAAACATAGGCCAAGCACGACGGAACGCCGGTCGCCCAGTCTCGGCGCGATGTAACGCAATGCAATCGAACCGAAGAAATAGGCGCCTGTTTGCATCAGCATGCCGACACCGAAGGCCGTGGGGGACATGCCGACTTCGTTGATGAGGATGAAGGTCAGCATGGTGGCTTGCGCATAAAGTGCGCCGATGGAGCCGCCAAGCACGAGGGCGGCCAGAAGAAAACGCGGCTGCTTCAGCAATGTGCCATAGGCCGACAGAAGGTGTCGGGGTCTGATCCTGGTTTTGTCAGGCACCGTCGTTTCACGCAGAAAAAGCACGACCGAAAGGATGGCGATAGCTCCGAGACCGGCCATGAGGAAAAACACCGATTGCCAGCCAAAAGCCGCAAGCGACAGACCACCGATCGTCGGCCCCATCGCAGGGCCGATCGCCAGCATGATGCCGATGAGGTTCATGATGCTGGAGGCTTCCGCGCCGGTGAACTGATCGCGCACCACGGCGCGCGCAACGGTCATGCCAACGGAAGCGCCGATGCCCTGAACGAGGCGCGCGAACAGCAGCACTTCGATGGTTGGGGCCAAAAGGGCTAGCACACCACCGCCCAGAAAGATCGACAGGAAGACGAGGCTCGCCTTGCGCCGCCCGAAGGCGTCGGATGCCGGCCCGGCAAGCAATTGGGCGATGGCAAAACCGGCAAAATAGAGCGAGAGGCTGAGTTTTATGGCGGACTCGGTGGTTGCGAAAACGCGTGTCAGTTCCGGCATGGCCGGCGTGTAAATCGACATGGAGATGGGCGCCAGCGCTGTCAGCAATGCTCCGAGTAACGCCGTGCGCTTTCTGGACATGATCGTTTTCGACATTGCGATCAGCCGTTCTGGCCCTGCTGTTCCGGTTGCAGATTGTTGCGAAGCGTCTGCAGGAAGCTACGGAAAAGCGCGACTTCCTCTTCGTTCAGCCCTTGCGTGGCCTGAAGAACGAGCTGGTCGATTTCATGCCCGACAGCTTCCAGCATGTCGGCGGAGGTTTTCGTCAGGACGATACGTTTGGAACGCCTGTCCTGCGGGTCCTGCTGGCGTTCTATCAGATTGAGTGACTGCAACTTGTCGAGATAGGCGCAGATCGTCATGGGTTCGATGCCGAGACGGGCGGCGATGTCAGCCTGTTTACTGCCATCGATAACGGCAACCGTCAGCAATGCTCTTGCTTCACCGGGGGTAAGGCCCAGTCCGGCTTCGGAGATACGGCGCTCAAATGCACTGTTCAGCAGGCGTGCGCCGCTGTTCAGCAAAAATGCCAATGAATCTTTTTCGCGTGTGCCCATGCTTCGCCTTTTGGTAAGTCAGCCTTACTAAGTTTCGGACGATAAGCAATGGCGCATAAACCATATTATCGAAAATTGCGTAAAGTATTCGTCAGTTCGATTGCGGGACGTCCAACAACATTGCCTGTCATCGTCACGTCGAAGCAAAAAAAGACAACACGTCCTGCATTTTTTCCACTTCATCCGTCGTGCCAATGGAACGGGCAATCTCGATCCGGTCAGAAAAATACGTCACGAAGTCGAAATCCGTGTCGTCGGTCACGCCGGCAATGTCAATCACCTCGCCATTGGCATTCAGCGTCTGTGCCGGAAGTTCGGACGAAAGCTCAAGCCAGGTATCGTGGCTGATTTTTCCGGTATCGTAATATTCCTGCGCGATTTCCCGCAATTGCCGGGGGCTGACACGGGTGAAATCGATGCGGTCTATCGTTTCTTCAAAGCCGGTGGCCGCGTCGGATGGGGCTGCCTTGCCGAAATCGGGGCTTCCCACGGGTCTGCTGTTTTTGGGATTGTCCCTGAAAAGGAAACTATTGGCAGACCTTAAAGAATAAATCTCCATAATACATATCTCCATCATGGGATATTATTGCGGTAAATCGAAACATGCCATCGCCATGCCAGTCAATACTTGGCGGTGTTGACGATCATGTCTTCCACACCAAATTCCGGCATATTGAATTGGCGGTGGAGGCATGCCCATATGGGCGTAAACCGGAATTGTACAAGGAAGATGAAATGCCATCCACGACCGCGCCCTATCCCGCACTCGTTACCTGGAACGGTCAGAATGGTCTGCCGAAATTCGATGCGGTCAAGGATGAGGATTTTGCCCCGGCCTTTGAAGCCGCCCTTTTGTCCCATGAACAGGAAATCGATGCGATTGCCGGCAATCTGCAGGCGCCGACCTTCCAAAATACCGTGACCGCGCTTGAAATCGCCGGCGACGAACTTTCGCGCATTTCGGCGCTGTTCTGGAACAAGGCGGGTGCCCACACCAACGGCGTCATTCAGGCACTGGAGCGGGAAATCGCGCCGAAAATGTCACGGCACTATTCTAAGATCGGCATGAACGAGGTGCTGTTCAGACGCATCGACACATTGTGGGAAACGCGCGAGGCGCTTTCCCTGACCGGCGAGGAAAAACGCGTTCTCGAACGGCACTGGAAGGGTTTCGTGCGCTCAGGCGCAAAGTTGCAGAAGGCCCGTCAGGAGCGTCTGGCGGCCATCAATGAAGAGCTTGCCGGTCTCGGCGCCAAATTCGGGCAGAATGTTCTGGCGGATGAAAAGAGCTGGAAACTTCTGCTTTCCACCGATGACGAGCTTTCCGGCATTCCCGGTTTTCTGCGTGATGCCATGGCGGGTGCCGCGCGCGAACATGGCGAAGACGGCAAATTCGCCGTTACCCTTTCCCGCTCCATCATCGAGCCATTCCTGACCTTCTCGGAACGCCGCGACTTGCGCGAGCAGGCCTTCAAGGCCTGGGTGGCTCGCGGCGAAAATGGTGGCGATACCGACAACCGCGCGACCGTCCGCCGTACGCTGGAACTGCGTGAGGAAAAGGCACAGCTTCTCGGCTACAAGAATTTTGCTGCCTACAAGCTGGACGACACGATGGCAAAAACGCCGGATGCCGTGAACGGTCTTCTGGGCCAGGTCTGGGAAAAGGCCGTGCTGCGCGCAGGTGAGGAGGAGGCTGAACTTGCCGCCATCATCGCCGCGGAGGGCAAGAACCACGAGGTGATGCCCTGGGACTGGCGCCATTACGCCGAAAAGCTGCGGGCACAGAAATTCAGCTTCTCCGAGACTGAATTGAAGCCGTATCTGCAATTGGAAAAGATCATCGATGCGTGTTTCGATGTGGCCAACCGGCTCTTTGCAATTCGTGCCGTCGAGATCAAGGGTGTAGCCGCCTATCATCCCGATGTGCGGGTTTTTGAAATCCGCGATGACAAGGGCGACCTGAAGGCCATGTTCCTCGGCGATTATTTCGCCCGCCCGTCCAAGCGTTCCGGCGCGTGGATGAGTTCATTCCAGTCGCAGCACAAGCTGCCTTTGAAGAACGGCACTGTCGGTGAATTACCGATCATCTACAATGTCTGCAATTTTGCAAAACCGGCCGAGGGGAAACCCGCGCTGCTTTCGCTCGATGATGCGCGCACGCTGTTTCACGAATTCGGCCACGCCCTGCACGGCATGTTGTCTGATGTCACCTATCCTTCCGTTTCCGGAACGGGTGTGTCGCGTGATTTCGTCGAGTTGCCGTCGCAGCTTTACGAACATTGGCTGACCGTGCCGGAAATTCTGGAGAAATATGCCCTGCATTATGAAACCGGCGCACCGATGCCAAAGGCGTTGCTGGACAAGGTTCTGGCAGCACAGACCTTCAATGCCGGTTTCAGCACCGTCGAATTCACTTCTTCGGCCATCGTCGATATGGCGTTTCATACCCGTGACAGCGTCGGCGATCCCATGGTCGTGCAAGGTGAGGTGCTTTCCGCCCTGAACATGCCGAAGTCCATCGTCATGCGGCATGCGACGCCACACTTCCAGCATGTGTTTTCCGGTGATGGTTATTCGGCCGGTTATTATTCCTACATGTGGTCGGAGGTGCTGGACGCCGACGCGTTTTCTGCCTTCGAGGAAACCGGCAACCCCTTCGATGGTGAGATGGCGCGCAAGCTGAAAGAGAATATCTATTCAGTCGGTGGCTCGATCGATCCGGAGGAGGCTTATCTCGCTTTTCGCGGCAAGATGCCAAGTCCCGATGCCATGCTTTTGAAGCGCGGCCTCGTATAAAAGACTGTCATATTCTTGAGCTAGAACCTGAGCGCAGGGGGCATATGACAATGCCCCCCTTTCGCATTTGCAAAAAAAAGGTTATGAGCGCGCCAAACTAAATTGGCGCATCTCCCGACGGTAGCGCCCAACCTCAGAGATTTTGAACAATGGCAATTCGCAACATCGCGATTATCGCGCACGTTGACCATGGAAAAACGACGCTCGTTGACGAGCTTCTGAAGCAGTCCGGCTCGTTCCGCGACAACCAGCGCGTTGCGGAACGCGTGATGGATAGCAACGATCTCGAAAAGGAACGCGGCATCACCATTCTTGCCAAGGCGACTTCGGTGGAGTGGAAGGGCGTTCGCATCAACATCGTCGACACCCCCGGCCACGCCGATTTCGGCGGCGAAGTTGAGCGTATCCTGTCGATGGTGGATGGCGCGATCGTTCTGGTCGATAGTTCCGAAGGCCCGATGCCGCAGACGAAGTTCGTCGTCAGCAAGGCGCTGAAGGTTGGTCTTCGCCCGATCGTCGCGATCAACAAGATCGACCGTCCGGATGGCCGCCATGAAGAAGTCATCAACGAAGTGTTCGACCTTTTCGCAAACCTCGATGCTACCGACGAGCAGCTCGACTTCCCGATCCTCTACGGTTCCGGCCGTGATGGCTGGATGAACGTCAACCCCGAGGGTCCGAAGGATCAGGGTCTTGCACCGTTGCTCGATCTGGTTCTCGAACATGTTCCGGAGCCTACGGTTGAAGAAGGTCCGTTCCGTCTGATCGGTACGATCCTCGAAGCCAACCCCTTCCTCGGCCGTATCATCACCGGCCGTATCGCTTCCGGTTCGATCAAGCCGAACCAGGCCGTGAAGGTCCTTGGCCAGGACGGCAAGACGATCGAAACCGGTCGTATTTCCAAGATCCTCGCATTCCGCGGCATTGAGCGCACGTCCATTGATGAGGCCCATGCGGGTGACATCGTCGCCATCGCTGGTCTTTCCAAGGGCACTGTTGCCGATACCTTCTGTGACCCTTCCGTCACCGAGGCGATGACCGCACAGCCGATCGATCCGCCGACCGTTACCATGTCCTTCATCGTCAACGACAGCCCGCTTGCCGGCACCGAAGGCGACAAGGTCACGAGCCGCGTCATCCGCGACCGTCTGTTCAAGGAAGCCGAAGGCAACGTCGCGCTGAAGATTGAAGAGGCTGAAGGCAAGGACTCGTTCTTCGTTTCCGGCCGTGGCGAATTGCAGCTGGCAGTTCTCATCGAAACGATGCGTCGCGAAGGCTTCGAGCTTGCAGTTTCGCGTCCGCGCGTTGTCATGCACAAGGATGAGAACGGCGCCATGATGGAGCCGATCGAAGAAGTCGTGATCGACGTCGATGAAGAGCATTCCGGCGTCGTCGTTCAGAAGATGTCCGAGCGCAAGGCTGAAATGGCAGAGCTCCGTCCCTCCGGCGGTAATCGCGTTCGTCTGAAGTTCTACGCTCCGACCCGCGGCCTGATCGGCTACCAGTCGGAACTTTTGACCGACACGCGCGGTACGGCGATCATGAACCGTCTGTTCCACGACTATCAGCCGTTCAAGGGTGCGATTGCTGGTCGCGTTAACGGCGTTCTTTTGTCGAACGGTTCGGGCGAAGCTGTCGCCTACGCCATGTTCAACCTGGAAGATCGTGGCCCGATGATCATCGAGCCGGGTGAGAAGGTTTATGCCGGCATGATTATCGGCATTCACTCTCGCGATAACGATCTCGAAGTGAACGTGCTGAAGGGCAAGCAGCTGACCAACATCCGCGCCGCCGGCAAGGATGAAGCCGTAAAGCTGACGCCGCCGATCCGCATGACGCTCGACCGCGCGCTTTCCTGGATCCAGGACGACGAGCTGATGGAAGTGACGCCGAAGTCCATCCGTCTGCGCAAGATGTTCCTCGACGCCAACGATCGCAAGCGTTTCGAAAAGGCGAAGCTCGCAGTTTGATTGCGGCTTCCCGTCAGGAATTTAAAAAAAACCCGGCCGCGAGCCGGGTTTTTTTATGCGCATGTTTTATTTGTGCATGAGTCGAAAGACTCTTGTGTCAAAGGTTAAGGATGCGTTAATTTTTCTCGGTCGTCCACATGAATAGGCTGTGGGTAAGCTTGCTGTCGTTAACCTTTATGGCTGGCAAGTTTTCATGGTCGGGGCCAGAATCGCGTTATGAAAACGTTATCCATAGATGTTCGCCGAGCCGAACCGCAAGATGCGCGCGCAATAGCCGAAGCGCACCGTCTGTCATGGCAACAGGCCTATGCCGGGCTGATCCCGCACCGACCGCTGACGCAGATGCTGGAGCGCCGCGGCGAAATCTGGTGGAAGAAGGCGACCCGGGGTTCCGCAACCATGCTGGTGGTGGAAGTGAAGGGCGTGGTTGCCGGATATGCCACGCTGGGCTTAAGCCGTGCGCGTGGGCTGCCGCATGACGGCGAGATCTACGAGCTTTATCTGCGGCCGGAATATCAGGGCATCGGGCTTGGCTCGCTGCTGTTCACGGAAGCCCGCCGGCTGCTGACCTCGCTCGGCTGCAACGGTGTTGTGGTCTGGTGCCTCGAAGATAGCGAGGTCGCCAATCGGTTTTTCCGTTCGCATGGCGGCCGGGACATCGCCGAGGGCATGGAGGATTTCGGCGGCAGGTCGCTGCGCAAGATCGGTTTTGTCTGGAACTAAGTACGCAGCCGGGTGATTTCACGCCGGTTTCATTTTTCCGGTCGGCCATTCGCAATCCCGATGCCCTCAAATTCGGCATTCTGACTTATCCGCCTAAAGCCATGTTGCAATACGGCGACTTTCCCAGTATCGAAAACCAAATCCAACCCCGTCGAATGAGGGAAGCGAATGCGTATCGATGCAATTTCCATTGGCAAGAATCCGCCGGAAGACGTGAATGTTATTGTCGAGGTGCCGGTTGGCGGCCAGCCGATCAAGTACGAGATGGACAAGGACGCCGGTGCGCTGATCGTCGATCGCTTCCTCTACACGCCGATGACCTATCCGGGTAACTATGGCTTCGTGCCGCATACGCTTTCCGACGATGGCGACCCGATCGATGTTCTTATCTGCAATACCCGCCCGCTGGTTCCCGGCTGCGTGATCAATGTGCGCCCCATCGGCGTCATGATCATGGAAGACGACGGCGGCAAGGACGAGAAGATCCTCGCCGTTCCGGTTCCGAAGCTGACGCGCCGTTACGACAAGGTCCACAACTACACCGACCTGCCGGAAATCACGCTGAAGCAGATCGAGCACTTCTTCGAGCACTACAAGGATCTGGAACCCGGCAAGTGGGTGAAGATGGGCGGTTGGCAGGATGTCGACGTTGCCAAGAAGCTGATCGTCGAAGCCATCGAGCGCTACAAGACGCAGGGCTGATTTCAGCCCTTTGCCTTAGACGTCCAGCTTTCTAAAAAGCTTTTCGAAATCCTCCGGGTCGGTATCGATCCGGAGGATTTTTTTACGCGCTGTTTCACCTGAAATGAAGGTGATGGACGATTTGGGCAGGCCGAATTTTTTCGCCAGCAAAATAACCAAGGCCTTGTTCGCCTTGCCGCCCTCAGGCACCGCGCTGACGCGGGCCTTCAGATGGGCATTTCCGTCAGCATCCTGCTCCACGCCGTCAATGGCATTGCGTCCCCCGTTCGGGGTGAGGCGAACGGACAGGCGTATGTGATCGCCGTGTTTTTGCCAGAGGTCGCTCAAGCGACCATGGGATAGAGCGTATTCCACATGAAGGAGCGGATGAAGAAGATGATCAGCAGCAGGATGATCGGCGAAATATCGATGCCGCCGAGATTAGGCAGAATGCTACGGATTGGGCGCAGAACCGGCTCGGTGACGTTGACCAGAAAGCTGCCGATGGCGTTCACGAACTGGTTGCGGGAGTTGATGACGTTGAAGGCGTAAAGCCAGGAAAAAATGGCGCTGGCGATCAGCACCCACGTATAGAGGTTCAAAGCCAGATCGATGGTCTGAAACAGGGCAAGCATCAATATCTCCGTATCTTGATTGCAAGACATTTAGACATTCGCTCGTGAACCGGCAAGTGTTGCGCCTATAGGGCTGGCGATTCTTGTCGTATCGCTCTATTGCAGACTTCTCATATTGTCTCGAGAGCACCCAGCCGATGTCCCTGCCTTCTGCCGAAAACCGCTTCGGTGCATTCCGGCATAGTTCCTATCGCCGTTTTTTCAGCGCCCGGTTTTTTTCGGCCTTCGCAATCCAGATCGTCAGCGTTTCCGTGGGCTGGCAGATGTATGAGGTCACCGGCAATGCCTTTTATCTCGGCTTGATCGGTCTTTTCCAGTTTCTGCCATCGTTGCTTTTGATCCTTGTCACTGGAACGGTGGCGGACAGGCACAATCGCCGGCGCATCATGTCCGTATGCCTCCTGATCGCGGCCGGTTGCGCGGCGGCTCTGCTTGGCCTGACACTGGCACACAGCTTTTCTCCCTGGCCGGTCTTTGCCATTCTCGTCGTGTTCGGCATTGAGCGGGCTTTCATGGGGCCGGCGGTGCAATCGCTGGCTCCCAATCTTGTGCCTGTCGAGGATTTGCCGAACGCCATCGCCTGGAACTCCTCTTCATGGCAGATGGCGTCCATTCTCGGTCCCGTCGCCGGTGGCCTGCTTTATGGTCTCGGCGCTTCCGTGGCCTATAGCGTGGCGCTCGTGCTGTTCATCGTGTCCGCTATGCTGGCGGTGACGATCCGCAAACCGGAGCAACGGGGTCCGGCGAAAGCGATCAGCCTCGAGACCATGCTGGCTGGGTTCAAATTCATCTCGCAGGAAAAAGTCGTTCTCGGGGCCATCTCGCTCGATCTTTTTGCCGTGTTGCTCGGCGGCGCTGTCGCCCTGATGCCGATTTTCGCCAAGGAAGTGCTGACACTCGGGCCTTGGGGGCTTGGGCTTCTGCGCGCGGCACCCGGTATCGGCGCCATAACCGTCGCGGTCATTCTGGCGTTCAGGCCCATCCGCCACCATGCCGGCCTGCTGATGTTCGTCGGTGTCGGGTTTTTCGGCATTTCCACTGTGGTGTTCGGACTTTCTCAAACCGCATGGGTGTCTATTGCCGCATTGGTGGTCATGGGCGCATCGGACATGGTATCGGTCTATGTGCGGGAAACGCTGATTGCGCTCTGGACGCCGGATGAGGTTCGCGGGCGCGTGAATGCGGTGAACATGGTGTTTGTCGGGGCGTCCAACGAGCTGGGCGAGTTCCGTGCCGGCACCATGGCCCATGTCGTCGGTGCCGTGCCAGCCGTCGTCATCGGCGGGGCGGGCACGCTTGCAGTTGCGGTCATCTGGGCACTCGGCTTTTCGAAGCTGCGCAGGATCGACAATCTCGACGCACCACGCTGACGCTGACGCGCCTCAGCGCTGCGGTTTGCCTTCGAAAACCAGATCAAGGAAATTGCCAAGCCAGGACCGGAGCGGTGTGTCGAACAACATGCGCCCCTCCAGATGCTGGCTGCCGACCTGCGCATTGGGCATGCCGAAGCGCTGTGCGCCACGCACCACCCAGCTGTGCATCATCGCGCGGGTCAGTTCTGCGTGAAATTGCAGGCCCCAGGCGTTTTTTCCGTATCTGTAAGCCTGGTTGGGATAGGTTTCACCGGATGCCAGAAGCTCCGCTCCCCGCGGCAGATCGAACCCTTCGCGGTGGAAATGATAGACCATCTTCGGCCAATGCGGCATCAGCAATCGCCCGTGTTCGGTCGCATGAAGCGGATACCAGCCGATCTCCACCTTGCCTTCACGGTCGGCCTCCACTTTACCACCCAGATGTTTGGATAGCATTTGTGCGCCGAGGCAGATGCCGAGAAAGGGTTTGTTTTCCTTCAGCGGCACTTTCAGCCAGTCAATTTCGGCTTTGATGTAGTCATGCGGGTCGTTGGCGCTCATCGGGCCGCCGAAGATGATGGCGCCCGCATGTTTCTCCAGCGTTTGCGGCAGATCGTCTCCAAGCGCGGGGCGCCTTATATCCAGCCGATAGCCTTTTTCCACCAGCATCTGGCCGACGCGGCCGGGCGTGGAACGTTCCTGATGCAGGACGACGAGCAGCGAAGGTTGTTTTCTCTGTTGCCTGGAGGGGTCAAACAGCATCGTCTTCGTTTTCGCTTTCTTCAGCGGGTCCGGACCTGGTGGCGGCCTGCTGACGTTGCAGAACCCTGTCGCGGACAGAAACACCCAGGAGATCGGCTACACGCCAAATCACATGGTCTTCCATCTCGCTTCGTTCGCCGTCAGCGTAAACAATATCCCAGAGTATGCCAATAAGCTCCACGCGCTGCTCTTCATCGAGATGGCGGCGGATATCGGTGGTGAAACGGTAATAGTCGACGGCTTCCTTGCCGGCCTCCTGGCCGGCGGCAAGAAGCGCGTCCAGCTTACCGGCATCGAGATGATAATAGTAGTGGAGGATCTCACGAAGGCGATCACGCTCGCTTTTGGAGACCGTGCCGTCCGCTTCCATCACCTGAAAACAGAGGGCGGCCACCGCGACCCTCAGATCATCGGGGCTGAATTCATCCGCATGCTGGCCAACGAGGTTTTGAATAAACGACTGGATCTGGTTGAACATCGATAGCCTGTCAGAAGAGTTTTAGCCGGGTTTTGGGTTCGGCTTCCACGCCGGGTTTCTTGACGCCAGGATCATCCGGTGCACCACCGAAAAATGGCACCGGTTCCGTCCTCGCATCCGCTGGCCTGGCTTCCACCGGCACTTCATTTGTTGCCGGCTTTTTCTCCTTCGGGGCAGATACGTCCGGCTTGATCTCGATTGGCGCGGGTTTTGTCACAACAATGGGCTGAGGTGCCACTTCAACAACGATCGGGGTCGGAGCCTGTTCGGCCCTTGCCGGTGCTGCCGCAATCGCATTTTCGATTGTCAGGTCTTCGACGGGTCCTTCAAGCTGGCCAAAAGGCGCTTTCCACTCGAACGCGTCGAGACGGCCTGTCACGGGCGAAACCGGAAGCCATTTTTCCGAAGTGACACCATCTGCCACCCAGACGGGATCACGCGGTGCGCGCAGCGCCTGCGCCATCCAGTAACGCACCCGTCCCTGATCGCCGGTTTCGGCTTCCTCGATGTCGGCCATCAGCAGGAAGATGCTTTCACGCGGCTCGATCCGGGCGGCAGCTTCCGCCTTGGTCCTCGCCTTGGCAAATTCCTTGGCGTCGAGAGCTGCCTGAGCCACGGCAAACAGGGATTCGATGTTGTTGGGTTTCAGGCTCTCAAGCCGTTCGGCACGTTTAAGGCGATCGATGGCCGTATCGCCGCTGCGCGCCCGAACATAGAGATCGGCGATCTGCGAATGGGGATCGTTCTTCCATACCGGTTCCAGAACCGCTGCGGCCTTGCGCAGATTGTCTTCGCGCAGATAGGATTTTGCTGCGATCAATGCTGCGGGCACAAGGCTTTTTGCAAGCTTGAGGGCTTGTTTTGCGTCTTCGCGCGCACCCACCGGGTCGCTCTCCAGTTTTTCACCGGCCTTTGCGGTAAGAAGCACAGCTTTCAGCCGCTCAGCCTCGCCGCGTTGGATGACGCCTGCTGCTTTTTGCTGGTCGAGCAGGCGGATCGCGTCATCCCACTCGCCGTTGCGGCAGCGGGTTTCCAGCGTCGCCTGTGCTGCCCAGGGCAGGTAAGGGGCTTTTTCGGCTGCGTCCTCGGCATATTGCTGGGCCGCTTCATGGGCTCCCTGTCGGCGCGCCTCGATATAAAGGCCGCGAAGGCCAAGTTCGCGGGTTTCGGGATCGCGGGCCATCGCTTCGAATTTGCGCCGCGCCTCGTCATATTTGCCTTCGATGAGATCGGCCTGCGCATCGAGCAGGTGGATCAGCGGCTCCTGATCAGCACTGAGAAGCCCCTGCGTGCGGGCCGTCATCTTGCGGGCCAGAATGGCGTTGCCGGCGCCGGCGGCGATGAGGCCGGTGGAGAGCGCCTGATAACCGCGGTCGCGCTTGCGGGCGCGAAAATAGCGCCGTGCCGCATTCGGCGATGTCCATATGGTATTGACGACCCACCAGACCAGCATGACGGCCGCAACCAGTGCGGCAACGATGGAAGCGGCGACCATCAGGCTCATTTCGATCAGCTGGCCCTGCCAGACGATGGAAAGGACACCGGGCCTATCCGCCAGCCAGGAGAAACCGAAACCGAGCGCCAGAACGATGAGGACGAAAGTCAGAATTCTGGTCATGCCTTACCCCTGCTTGCCGGTGCTGGTGATGGCGCGGTTTAACGTGCCTCCCACCAGGTTTTCGACCTCGATGCGCGCATCCAGAGATTTTTTATAGTCGGCGGATGCTGTCTTGGCGGCCTCGGGAAGCCCATTCCATTCAAGTGCCGCACCCTGCAGGTCTCCGTTGCGCAACTTGTTTTCCATGCGCGCGATCATGGCGTCGGGGGTCTCGCCTTCGATGTTTCCGACGGGGCGGACCTTCACCAGCGACAAGGCGCTTTCCGTTAGACGTTCCATGATGCCCTGATTGGGGTCGGGCCGATTGATCGCCGAGAGCATCGTATTGGCGACGTCGGGGAATTTCTGCATCAGCTCCGAGCGCGACGGCACGCCGGTTGCGGCAAAGGACTGCAAGGATGCGATTGCCGGATCGTCCGGGGTTACCTTAGACAATGTGTCAAGTTCAGTGAGGAACGGCCCACCGCGATCGATCGCGGCTTTCAGTGCAGCCGACGCAATGGCGCGGGCGACTTCGATATCGTCGCGCGGTTCATTGATCTTGGTTTCCGCGTCAGTCAGGCGGCGTGTCAGCTCCGCCGTTGCTGAGGCCTGCGCGGAACGCTCTGACGTGAGCGCGGATTCCAGCGCGGTTATTTTTTCCGAAAGTGCGTCCACCTGCGGGGCTTCGCCCTTTGCGCCCTCAAGAGCGGCGATGCGCTGTTCCAGCGCTGAGGTATCCCCTCCTGCCGCTGGAACATTGGCAAGCTGCTGACGCAGGCTCCCTAGCTCGGTTCTCAATGCGGCAATCTCATCGCTTCCGGTCTTGCTCACATTAAACGAGGGCAAAATGCCGGCATATTGCATGCTGCCGGCAGCTGCGAGCGCCACGAGGCCACCCACGATACCCGCCGCGATCGCACCGGAGGTTGCCGCCTGTTTGCGCTCGGGTTGCTGTGGCGTGGATGGCTTGGCCGGTCCGGATGATGACGCGCCTGTCGATGGCTTTGCACCAGTAGTCGCGCTTCCGGATGCTGCGGACGAGGATGTGGAAGCAAAAGTCGCAGGCTTTGCGCCCGCCGCGGAAGCGGATGCGGCGCTTGCGTCAGTCGCGTTGGTCACCGGTTTCGCTTCGGCTTTTGGCGACGCTGTCTCGGGCTGTTTGTCCGCAGGTTTTTCCACCTGGGGCTTGCCGGTTGCCGGTTCCGCCTTGTGAACGTTCGGTGCAGGCTCCATGGGTGTTTTATGCGTCTGTTCCCAGACGGGAGCCGGGCTGGACGTTTCGGCCGCTTCTGGCTTGTGAGGAACGTTTGGCTGAGCTGCTGCCGGTGTCGTCTCGCCGGTCTTGTCATCAGTCTTCGCAGCATCCACGTCGGCGGAAATTGCTTTCACGTCTTTTGCGTCCAGGTCGATGGTGACCGGTTCGGCGTTGGACTTGGAGTGGCGTGGCGGCTTTCCCGATACCATGACAACCTCATTTCTGCCTGCAATAGTCTAAACCTAGTCAGTGACGGCGGCAAAGGAAAGAGGCGAGCCTGAATTAGGTTCCAGACTTTCGCTGGAGAAGTTCAAACATGGCTGCCTCGTTTGCCCCTTCGGCGGCTGCGGCGTTCGCGCGGAAGATTTCCGGAACCAGTGAAAGCACATTGCGGCTGATGCAGACGAATTGCGTGGTGGTCAGCGCCGCCACATATTTTTCCGACGATGCGTGGCGGAAAAAGGCCCGTGCGGCTTCCGACGAATAGAGCAGGACCACATCGGCGGCTGTCTTCACAAGTGCTGTTTCGAGCATATCGTCTGAAAGATCTGACGGCTGCATTTCGTAACAATCGACGGTCCGGAAAGAAATTCCCGCAGCGGCAATGCCGTCCTCGAACACGGCGCCTCGCGGCGTGCCGGCAAGATAGAGCAATGGATCTGTGCTCTCCGTTAGGGGGCGATGCTCCGCGACAAGCCCGGCGAGAGCCACCGCATCGCCGGATCCGGTGAGGACGTTTTGGAAGCCGATTTCCCTCGCCGCTTCCGCGGTCGCCTCGCCGACAGCGAAAAGCGGTTTCGAAAGATGGGGCGCAAGTCGGTGGCGGAAATCTCTAAGCGCCCGAACGGCCTCGGCGCTGGTCACGGCGATGGCCGAGAGCGGCTCCGATAGCGCTGATATGGCGCGCTCGCCGTGATGGACGGGATGAAACAGCGGAAGAAGCACCGGCTTGTGACCGAGGGCTTCAAGCTTTGCGGCCGTCTTTTCGCCCGAACGAAGCGGCCGGGTGACGACGATCCGCATCGGCTCAGCTCCAGCCGTCGAAGAAGTTGCTGCCTGCCCTGGCGCGCACGTCTTCACCGGCCTTGCGACCCAAGTCCTCGGCATCCTTTCGAGCCCCGGAAATCTCGACGCTGTGGCTCGTCTGTCCGTCCGGTGTGAGGATCAGGCCGTAGAAATGAAGTTCCTCGCCGTGGCAGGTAGCAAAGCCTGCAATCGGGGTGCGACAGGAACCATCGAGGGCGGCCAGAAAGGCGCGCTCGCAGGTAACGGCATCGTAGGTGGGTATGTCGTTGATAGGTGAGAGCAACTCGTCCATGCGTGTGTCGCCAATACGACTCTCGACGCAGATCGCGCCCTGCGCGGGGGCTGGCGGAAAATCCTTCGGGTCGAGAATGTCCGTCGGGACGTTCTCCATGCCCAGCCGTTTCAGGCCGGCAAAGGCGAGAAGCGTGGCATCCGCCTGGCCTTCCTCCAGTTTGCGCAGCCGGGTTTCGACCTGGCCGCGAAAGATGATGACGCTCAGGTCCGGACGCAGGCGGCGGATCAGCGCTTGGCGGCGCAAGGATGCGGAGCCGACAACGGCGCCCTGCGGTAGTTCCAGAAGCTTCGGTGCGGTGCGGCCAATGAAGGCGTCGCGCATATCCTCGCGCGGCAGGAAAGCGGAAAGATAAAGGCCCTTCGGCAAAACGGTCGGCATGTCCTTGGAGGAATGCACGGCAATATCGAGCTCGCCGGAAAGAAGTTGGCTCTCCAGTTCTTCCGTGAACAGGCCCTTGCCGCCGATCTCCGACAAAGCGCGGTCTGTTATCCGGTCACCCTTGGTGGAAAGCACGACGATTTCGAACATATCTTCCGGCAGACCGTGTGCCGACATCAGCCGGTTACGCGTCTCGTAAGCCTGTGCGAGCGCCAGAGGGCTGCCGCGCGTGCCGATTCGGAAAGGTTTTGTTTGCATCCGCGTCTATCCATTGTTACCGGAGTTGTCTTAGACTAACTCAGCGCATGATCGCAATGAACGAACAGAATTGATGACCCCCTTTCTTCGTATCCTCGGCATAGAGACAAGCTGTGACGAAACCGCTGCATCCATTGTGGTTCGGCATGCGGACGGACGTGGCGAGATCGTGTCCGACGTCGTTTTGTCGCAGCTTGAGGAACACAGCGCCTATGGCGGCGTGGTGCCCGAAATTGCTGCCCGCGCCCATGTCGAGGCGCTGGACACGCTGGTGGAAGAAGCGCTGGAACAGGCGGGTGTCACCCTTGCTGATGTCGATGCCATCGCGGCCACATCCGGTCCCGGCCTCATTGGCGGTCTGCTGGTGGGCCTGATGACCGGCAAGGCGATTGCGATGGCTGCAGACAAGCCGCTTTACGCCATCAACCATCTCGAAGGCCATGCGCTGACGGCGCGTCTGACCGACGGTCTTTCCTTCCCCTATCTGATGCTGTTGGTCTCCGGCGGCCACACCCAGCTCGTGCTGGTTCGCGGTGTGGGTGAATACGAGCGCTGGGGCACCACCATTGATGACGCGCTTGGGGAAGCCTTCGACAAGACTGCGAAGCTTCTGGGATTGCCCTATCCCGGCGGGCCTGCGGTTGAAAAGGCAGCAGCGAAAGGCAACCCTGACCGTTTTGCACTGCCGCGCCCGATGGTCGGCGAGACGAGACTCGATTTTTCCTTCTCCGGTCTGAAGACGGCAGTGCGGCAGGCGGCAACCGCGATAGCTCCGCTTTCGGATCAGGATATTGCCGATATCTGCGCCTCCTTCCAGAAGGCGGTGTCACGCACGCTCAAGGACCGTATCGGCCGTGGCCTTGCCCGCTTTAAGGAAGAGTTTCCGCATCTCGAGACGGAGCCCGCTTTGGTCGTGGCCGGCGGCGTTGCCGCCAATACGGAAATCCGCCAAACCCTCCAGGCACTTTGTGATGCCCACGGGTTCCGCTTTGTCGCACCGCCGCACCGGCTCTGCACCGACAATGCCGCGATGATTGCCTGGGCCGGGCTGGAGCGAATGGCGTGCGGCCGGGAACCCGATGCGCTGGAGATCGCGCCGCGCTCGCGCTGGCCGCTTGATGGCAGCGCGGAGACATTGATCGGTTTCGGCAAAAGGGGAGCCAAGGCCTGATGCAGCGGGAGAAAATCGTCGTCATCGGCGCTGGCGCCTTCGGAACCGCGCTCGCCGTCGTCATCGCGCTGGAGAACCGGCATGACGTGACCCTGCTCGGCCGTGATGCGTCCCTGATGGCCGATCTTAGGGCTGATCGTATTCACGAGGCTGTCCTGCCGGGTGTCGACCTGCCGGACGCGCTGGAATTTTCCGTTGAGCCGGATGTACTGGCCGATGCAGGCATCGTGTTGTTTGCCATGCCCTCTCAGGCCCATGCCGATGCGGCGCGCCATTACGGTCCTTATCTGGCTAATGATTGTATCATCGTTACCTGCGCCAAGGGCATCGACCGGGTGTCCGGCCGGCTGCTGACGGAACTTCTGGAAGCGGAACTGCCGCATCATCCAATCGCCGTTCTCTCCGGTCCGGGTTTTGCGGCCGATATCGCGCGCGGACTGCCGACGGCGATGGCGATAGCGGCGGAAGACGCTGTCATCGCCGAGCGGCTGGCGACCACGATTTCCGGCAGAACCTTCAGGCTTTATGCCTCGACCGACCGCACGGGCGTGCAGCTTGGCGGCGCGCTGAAGAATGTGCTCGCCATTGCCGCCGGCATCGTTGAAGGTGCGGGCCTCGGCGATTCCGCACGGGCGGCGTTGATTTCGCGGGGGCTTGCCGAGATGTCGCGTCTGGTCGTCGCCATGGGCGGCAAGGCCGATACGGTGCGCGGTCTTTCCGGCCTTGGCGATCTCGTGCTGACCGCCACAAGCCACCAGTCGCGAAACCTGCGTTTCGGCATCGCGCTTGGCCGGGGCGAAGGCAAGGACATGTCCGGCGGGCTGGTGGAGGGCGCCTTTGCGGCAGCCGTTGCCGCCCGGCTCGGCGAACATCACGCTGTCGACATGCCGGTGACCGAGGCGGTTGCGGCCATCATCGACGGCAATCTGGACGTGGCGAGCGCCATGCAACAATTGATGACACGGCCCATCACCACTGAATGAGTGTGGCCTTCGAATAGTTTTTACGCATGTCCTGGTTCCAAAACCGCTTACACTTTTGGGAGACATGCGCCAGCGAGGAGACGAAAATGCTGTTTGCCTTTATCTGCAAAGACAAGCCCGGCCATCTGAACGTGCGCATGGACACGCGCCCGGCTCATCTGGAGCACCTGAACAAGTTGAACGCCGAAGGCACGCTGAAGATTGCTGGACCGTTTCTGGATGCCGAAGGCAAGCCGAATGGCAGCCTTGTCATCGTGGAAGCTACCGATATCGACGCGGCTAAGGCCCTTGCCGATGCCGATCCCTATGCAAAGGCCGGCCTGTTCGAAAGCGTGGATGTGAAGCCCTATAACTGGGTCTTCAACAATCCGGGGGCGTGACCGGCCATGGCGAATTACTGGCTTTACAAGTCTGAGCCGTTCAAATGGTCCTGGGAAATGCAGAAGGCCAAGGGCGAGGCCGGCGAAGAATGGACTGGCGTGCGCAATTATCAGGCCCGCAACAACATGCGCGCCATGAAAATCGGCGACAAGGGTTTTTTCTACCACTCGAATGAAGGGCTTGATGTCGTCGGCATCGTCGAAGTCTGCGCCCTTTCGCACCCGGATTCGACCGCAGAGGGCGATCTGAAGTGGGATTGCGTGGATATCCGCGCCGTTTGCGACATGCCGAAACCGGTTTCGCTGAAGGATGTGAAGGCCAATCCGAAACTCGAAAAGATGTCGCTGGTCACCTCCATGCGGCTTTCGGTGCAGCCGGTGACGGAAGAGGAATATCTCGAAGTCTGCCGCATGGGTGGCCTTTCCAATCCACCGAAATCTCCGGACTGAGCTTTCGGTGAGGACCGATCCCGAACGCTTCATTCTCGACAATACCGGCATCATGCATCCACCACATGTGCCGGAATTGCGCCTTCATCTTGCGACCGAAGCCCATGAGCTGTGGCTGAAGACGGAGGAGGAGCTGGAAGAGATCGGCCTGCCGCCGCCATTCTGGGCCTTCGCCTGGGCTGGCGGACAGGGGCTTGCCCGCTACATTCTCGATCATCCTGAAAATGTCTCCGGCAAACGTGTGCTGGATTTCGCCAGCGGTTCCGGACTGGTCGCCATTGCCGCCGCAAAGGCGGGCGCCGCGGCTGTTTTAGCCGCCGATATCGATCCCTGGACGGAAACGGCCATTCGGCTGAATGCGGCTCTCAATGGTGTGGCCATCGATTTTACCGGCCGCAATCTGGTTGGGACGCCGGTTGAGGCGGATGTTCTGCTGGCGGGCGACGTGTTTTATGATCGCGCCTTTGCAGATCTCCTCGTGCCGTGGTTTCTGGAACTGGCGGATAGAGGCGTGACCGTACTCATCGGCGATCCGGGGCGGGCCTATCTGCCCAAACAACGTCTTTACGCCGAGGCGACCTATCAGGTGTCGGTAACGCGGGCTCTGGAAGACAGTGAAGTCAAAAAGACCACCGTCTGGCGTTTTGTCTGATTATATCAGGGCCTGATGATGCAGACGCCGTGCTGATAATCGCAGGCGTCGCCTGCCGTTTCGGCGCGGACGTTGATGATTTTCGCCTTCGGTGCCAGCTGCGCGCCCATATTGACGGTTGCGCCTTGTCGCGAAAGCCCACCATTGATCGCGAAATAATTGCCGTTCCCGCGGACCCTCAAGGCGGATATTCCACCCACATAAGTGCCGCCGGAAAGGGTGGAGGGCAGTCCGTCCGTGGAGAAGCTCAACTGCGACTGACGATGCTGATAATGGTGGCGACTGTAAAAATCACCTGCCGCGCTAGGAGGCAGTGCCGTGAAAATAATGCCTGCAGTCATCACCGCCAGAGCTGCGATTCGACGCTGTAACATGAGCCTCATTCTCCGGATTTTTTCGGTTAACGAATAGTAAATTACATGATTTCGAAATTACGTAAAGGTAAATATTTTGAAGGCGTAAATCTTGGAAATGCTCGTTTTTTTATTTTCGAGCAAAAAAATTCCAAAAAAAATTCGTGAACCAATCGATTAAATTGGAATCGGTCATGAAATGTGCTTGTCGTGATGCTCCCATGTGATTAAACGTCGCGGTTGGTGCAATGCACATTCTTTCGTCATGTGCTGTTGCTTGGGGGCGCCCGATCTGACGGGTGCACGGGAAAACGCCGCGAGGTTCTGATGGCGAACGTGACAAATAACCGGCCTCTGTCGCCGCATCTTCAAATTTACAAGCCGATTCCGACGATGGTCGCATCCATCGTGCACCGCATCACGGGTGCGGCGCTTTATTTCGGAACGCTTCTTGTCGCCTGGTGGCTTATCGCACTTGCTTCCGGCCCTGCCTATTACGACTGGGTCAGCTGGGCAATGGGTACGATCATCGGCAAGCTTATCCTGATCGGATATACCTGGGCTCTCGTTCACCACATGCTGGGCGGCCTTCGCCACTTCATGTGGGATCTCGGCCATGGCTTCGAGAAGAACTTCAACACGAAACTCGCCAAGGCGACCTTTGTAGCGTCGATCTGTCTGACCGCGCTGATCTGGGTCATTGCCCTGATCGTGCGCTAAGGAGATAGCCTGTCATGGATATGCGTACACCTCTCGGAAAGGTTCGTGGCCTCGGCTCCGCCAAGGAAGGCACCGACCATTTCTGGCGCCAGCGCCTGACGGCCGTCGCCAACGTACCCTTGCTGATCTTCTTCGTGGTCTTTCTCATCAAATATGCCGGCGCTCCCTATCCGGAAGTTGCGGCGGCGCTTTCCAACCCGCTCGTTGCGGTCATCATGGGTCTGGTGCTGGTTTCCGGCCTCATTCACATGAAGCTCGGCATGCAGGTCATCATCGAAGACTACGTTCACGGCGAGGTTTCGAAGCTCGTTCTTCTGATGCTCAATACGTTTTTCGCGGTTCTCATTGGCGGTCTTTGCATCTTCGCCATTCTGAAAATCGCATTCGCAGGATAAATCGGCCATGGCATCGATCAGTTCACCTTCCCAGAATGGCAAGGCTTACACCTACGTCGATCACTCCTATGACGTGATCGTGGTGGGTGCCGGCGGCGCGGGTCTGCGCGCAACGCTCGGCATGGCGGAACAGGGGTTCCGCACGGCCTGCATCACCAAGGTTTTCCCGACGCGCTCCCACACGGTCGCGGCGCAGGGCGGCATCGCCGCTTCGCTCACCAACATGACGCCTGACTGTTGGCAGTGGCACCTTTACGACACCGTAAAGGGCTCTGACTGGCTGGGCGACGTCGACGCGATGCAATATCTTGCCATGGAAGCGCCGAAAGCGGTCTATGAGCTGGAGCATTATGGCGTGCCCTTCTCGCGCAATGCCGAAGGCAAGATCTACCAGCGCCCGTTTGGCGGCCATATGCAGAACTACGGCGAAGGCCCGCCGGTGCAGCGCACCTGTGCCGCTGCCGACCGTACCGGCCACGCCATTCTGCACACGCTTTACGGCCAGTCGCTGCGCAACAATGCGGAATTCTTCATCGAATATTTCGCGCTCGATCTCATCATGTCGGCAGATGGCCATTGCACGGGCGTCGTTGCGTGGAACCTTGATGACGGCACAATCCATCGCTTCTCCGCCAAGATGGTGGTGCTGGCGACCGGTGGTTACGGCCGCGCCTATTTCTCGGCAACGTCTGCCCATACCTGCACCGGCGACGGCGGCGGTATGATCGCACGTGCCGGCCTGCCGCTTCAGGATATGGAATTCGTTCAGTTCCACCCGACCGGCATTTACGGCGCAGGCTGCCTGATCACCGAAGGCGCGCGCGGCGAGGGCGGTTATCTCGTCAACTCCGAAGGCGAGCGCTTCATGGAGCGTTATGCTCCTTCGGCGAAGGACCTTGCTTCGCGTGACGTGGTGTCTCGCTGCATGACCATGGAAATCCGCGAGGGTCGTGGCGTCGGCAAGAACAAGGACCACATCTTCCTGCATCTCGATCACCTTGATCCGGCGATCCTGCACGAGCGTCTTCCGGGCATTTCCGAAAGTGCCAAGATTTTCGCCGGCGTTGACGTGACGCGCGAGCCGATCCCGGTCCTGCCGACCGTTCACTACAATATGGGCGGCATTCCGACCAACTATTGGGGCGAAGTGCTGAACGCCAACGCCGAGAACCCGGAACGCATCGCTCCCGGCCTGATGGCCGTTGGCGAAGCCGGTTGCGCCTCGGTTCACGGCGCGAACCGCCTCGGCTCCAACTCGCTGATCGACCTTGTGGTCTTCGGCCGCGCTGCCGCCATCCGTGCAGCCCAGGTCATAGACCGCGATGCGCCGGTTCCGGCTCTCGACACTGCCGCCTGCGACAAGATCATGGATCGCTTCGACAGCCTGCGTTATGCCAACGGGTCGACGCCGACGGCGGTGCTGCGCGACAAGATGCAGCGCGCCATGCAGGACGATGCCGCCGTATTCCGCACACAGGAATCGCTGGAAAGCGGTTGCCAGCGCATTTCCGCCATCTGGAAGGAACTGCCTGACGTCAAGGTTACCGACCGTTCAATGGTCTGGAACTCCGATCTGGTGGAGACGCTCGAGCTGCACAATCTGATGGCCAACGCGATCACCACGGTCTACGGCGCGGAAGCGCGCAAGGAAAGCCGCGGTTCGCATGCCCGTGAGGATTTCGTCGATGGTCCGTTCGGCGGTCGCGACGACGTGAACTGGCGCAAGCACACGCTTGCCTGGGTCAGCCCCGAAGGTGATGTCAAGCTCGACTACCGCCCTGTTCACACCGACCTGATCGCCGACGGCATCGATCCGAAAAAGATCGAGCCGAAGGCTCGCGTCTACTGATTTGAGGAACTGGATATGGTTGAACTCGCTCTCCCCAAGAATTCCCAGATCAGCGAAGGCAAAGTCTGGCCGAAGCCGGATGGTGCCAAGAACGTTCGCGAATACCGAATCTATCGCTGGAACCCGGATGACGGCCAGAACCCGCGCATCGATACCTATTATATCGATATCGACGATTGCGGGCCGATGGTTCTCGATGCGCTTTTGTACATCAAGAACAATATCGACCCGACGCTGACGCTGCGCCGCTCCTGCCGTGAAGGCATTTGCGGTTCCTGCGCCATGAACATCGACGGCACCAACACGCTCGCCTGCACCAAGGGCATGGAAGAGATCAAGGGAACGGTGAAGGTCTATCCGCTGCCGCATATGCCAGTGGTGAAGGACCTCGTTCCGGATCTGTCGAACTTCTACGCGCAGCACCGCTCCATCGAGCCGTGGCTGAAGACGGTTTCGCCGACGCCTGCCAAGGAATGGAAGCAGAGCCATGAAGACCGCCTGAAGCTCGACGGTCTCTACGAGTGCATTCTGTGCGCCTGCTGCTCCACTTCCTGTCCCAGCTACTGGTGGAACGGCGACCGTTACCTCGGCCCCGCCGTTCTGCTGCAGGCCTATCGCTGGCTGATTGACAGCCGCGACGAAGCAACCGGCGAACGTCTTGACGATCTCGAAGATCCGTTCCGTCTTTATCGCTGCCACACCATCATGAACTGCGCGCAGGCTTGCCCGAAGGGTCTCAACCCGGCCAAGGCGATCGCGGAAATCAAGAAGATGATGGTCGAGCGTCGCGTCTGAAGACGATTCGTTTGGACAGAAAATCTATCGGGCCGCGGTTTGGACTGCGGCCCTTTTTTACAACCGGGCGCGGGAAATTTCGGTAAAAATCGACCGAAATGGTAATTATCCCAGCCATCGCTTGCGCAAGATAAGGCTTTGGTAATAATTCAGCCTTCTTGTTTGATCATGGTCTTTCCGGAAGCGAGAGAATCGGGAGCTTGATATGCAATTCAGATATGTGGTGACGGGTCTTGCGGTTGTAATGAGCCTGGCCGGTTGCCAACGTACCTCCTACGATTACAACAACACCAGCAACAATCCCGGTTATACGCCGCCGTTGCAGGCACAGCCGGTTCCCTCCGTTCAGTCTGGCGCCCTGCCGCCACCCGGTGGTGCTTCCGGCGGTCAGTTCCCGTCGGCACCCGCTTCTGCGACGCCTGGCGGCACTGATATGGCGTCTGCCGCTCCGCCGACAACGGCGCTTGATGTCACCAAGGAATCCATGGTTGGCAACTGGCGCGTTTCCAATGGCGGCGCCAATTGCGACATGTTCCTGACGCTCACCAATCTCGGCAGCGGTTCTCGTGGCGGCACGCGTGGTTGCTCCGGCGAACTCACGGCGATGGGGTCCTGGGAAGTGTCCGGCAAGATGGTCCTCTTCAAGAACCGTTCCGGCGATACGATCGGCCGCGTCTACAAGAGCGCCGATGCGCGCTTTGACGGCACGACCAATAGCGGCCAGCCGCTGAGCCTGAGCCGATAGAGCATTTCCGGTGCATCCGGATCGCCTTGCCTGTTCCAAGCCATTCCATTCGTCGCGGGCGTCTGTCCGCGACCGGGGCGCTTTTCCATGAAGCCATTGCCTGACTACAACCATAGTGTCGTTGAACAGCTCAACGCATTGACGGCAGCTGGCACCTTGCAGGCGGATGCCGCACAACGCGGCGTTGCTGCCCATCTCGACCGTATCCTTGCCGATTTGAAAGCGCGCAAACCCGCCAGGAAAAAAAGCGCACTTGGCTGGATGTTCGCTCGTAAGGCTGGCCCGGCCGCCTTCGTCAAGGGATTGTATGTCCATGGCAGCGTTGGCCGCGGCAAGACGATGCTGATGGACATGTTCTACGAGATGGCGCCTGTCTCTTCCAAACGGCGCTGCCATTTTCACGAATTCATGGCTGATGTCCATAATCGCGTGCACGCGCATCGGCAGAAGCTCAAGAATGGCGAAACCAAGCAGGCCGATCCCATTCCGCCAGTGGCAGCCCAGCTTCTGGCGGAAGCGGAGCTTCTTTGCTTCGATGAGTTCACCGTCACGGATATTGCCGATGCGATGATCCTCGCCCGGCTGTTCAGCGAGCTTTTTGCCAATGGCTGCACATTGGTGACGACCTCCAACGTTGTGCCCGACAATCTTTACAAGGACGGGCTTAATCGCGGTCTGTTTCTGCCCTTCGTCGATTTGCTGAAGAAGCATGTGGAAGTGGTGACGCTGGACAGTCCCACCGACTACCGCATGGAAAAGCTGGAAAGCCTGCCGGTTTATGTGACGCCACTCGACGGTGCGGCGGATCAGGCGATGGATATGGCCTGGCGGCACATGACCGGCGGCCATCTTGTCGCACCGACGGAAATACCGATGAAGGGCCGCTCCATTCTGGTGCCGCGCGCCAGCGGCCGTGTGGCCCGCTTTTCCTTCTCCGACCTTTGCGAAAAGCCGCTCGGCGCTTCTGATTTTCTCGCGATAGCCAATCGTTTCGATACAGTCTTCATCGACCACATACCGTTTCTCAATGCCGACAAACGGAACGAAACCAAGCGTTTTATCATTCTCATAGACGCGCTGTACGATCACAGCGTCCGCCTGTTCGCCTCCGCTGCGGCCATGCCCGAAGACCTGCTGGGCAAGCGCAAGGGTACCGAAGGTTTCGAGTTCGATCGCACCGCCTCGCGCCTGTTTGAGATGCGCAGTGCAGATTATCTGGCGCTCCACCACGAAAAGCGGCAGAAAGTTTGACACTTTCGTGACGCATTCTCTTACGTTTACGTAAGAAAATAATGATCTAAACGATTGAAAATATTCACACCAAAAGAATCTGTTGCCAATTTTGGCCAATGGGGCTAATCGAAGTGCGACAATTTGGCTGCCGGTGGCGTGGTGAAATTGAATTGAAGCTCTAGAGGAAGCATTCGATGGCTCGCAAAAAGATTGCACTTATTGGTTCTGGCATGATCGGCGGCACGCTGGCGCATCTCGCCAGCCTGAAGGAACTGGGCGATATCGTCCTCTTCGATATTGCCGACGGCATCCCGCAGGGCAAAGGTCTGGATATTGCCCAGTCCGGCCCGGTTGAAGGTTTCAATGCCAAGCTCACTGGCGCGTCCGACTACGCTGCCATCGAAGGTGCTGATGTCTGCATCGTCACCGCAGGCGTCGCCCGCAAGCCCGGCATGAGCCGCGACGATCTTCTCGGCATCAATCTCAAGGTCATGGAACAGGTCGGCGCCGGCATCAAGAAATATGCCCCGAACGCTTTCGTCATCTGCATCACCAACCCGCTGGACGCCATGGTCTGGGCGCTTCAGAAGTTCTCCGGTCTTCCGAAGAACAAGGTCGTCGGCATGGCCGGCGTTCTCGACAGCGCTCGCTTCCGCCTGTTCCTCGCCGAAGAGTTCAACGTTTCGGTTCAGGACGTAACGGCATTCGTTCTCGGCGGCCATGGCGATACGATGGTGCCTTTGGCGCGTTACTCCACCGTTGGCGGCATTCCGCTGACCGATCTTGTCAAGATGGGCTGGCTCACCGCCGAGCGTCTCGAAGAGATCATCCAGCGCACCCGCGACGGCGGTGCGGAAATCGTCGGCCTGCTGAAGACCGGCTCGGCCTATTACGCGCCAGCCGCTTCGGCGATCGAAATGGCTGAATCCTACCTCAAGGACAAGAAGCGCGTTCTGCCCGCCGCTGCCCATCTGTCGGGCCAGTACGGTGTAGACGATATGTATGTCGGCGTGCCCACGATCATCGGTGCCGGTGGTATCGAGCGCATCATCGAGATCGAGCTGAACAAGGACGAAGAAGCCGCCTTCCAGAAGTCCGTCGGCGCTGTCGCCGGTCTTTGCGAAGCCTGCATCAACATCGCTCCGTCGCTGAAGTAATAGCCTGACGCATCGGCGCAAAACCGGATTGGATTTTAGCAAGGCACGATGCGTAGATTCAACAGCTTGAAGCGCCCTGCGTCAGATAAGGATGCAGGGCGCTTCAAGCGGCTCCAAACAGGGATTATTCCATGAATATTCACGAATATCAGGCCAAGGCTCTTCTGAAGGGCTATGGTGCGCCGGTCGCTGAAGGCGTCGCCATCCTCAAGGTTGAAGAAGCCGAAGCCGCCGCAAAGCAGCTTCCCGGCCCGCTCTATGTCGTCAAGAGCCAGATTCACGCTGGCGGCCGCGGCAAGGGCAAATTCAAGGAACTCGGCCCCGACGCCAAGGGCGGCGTTCGTCTCGCAAAGACGATCGAAGAAGTCGTTTCCCATTCCAAGGATATGCTCGGCAACACGCTGGTAACGGCGCAGACGGGCGATGCCGGCAAGCAGGTCAACCGCCTTTACATCGAAGACGGTGCGGATATCGCCCGCGAGCTTTACTGCTCGCTGCTGGTGGATCGCTCGGTCGGTCGCGTTGCTTTCGTGGTTTCCACCGAAGGCGGCATGGATATCGAAGCTGTTGCCCACGACACGCCCGAGAAGATCCACACCATCGCCATCGACCCGGAAACGGGTGTGAGCGACGCCGACGTTGCCGCGATCTCCAAGGCGCTCGAGCTCGAGGGTGTTGCTGCGGAAGACGCCAAGGCGCTGTTCCCGATCCTCTACAAGGCCTTCAACGAGAAGGACATGGCTCTCCTCGAGGTTAACCCGCTGATCGTCATGGAAAATGGTCATCTGCGCGTTCTCGACGCCAAGATGTCCTTCGACGGCAACGCGCTGTTCCGCCATGACGACGTCAAGGCGCTGCGCGACGAGACCGAAGAAGACGCCAAGGAAATCGAAGCCTCCAAGTGGGACCTCGCTTACGTTGCGCTCGATGGTAACATCGGCTGCATGGTCAATGGTGCCGGTCTCGCCATGGCGACGATGGACATCATCAAGCTTTACGGCAAGGAGCCGGCAAACTTCTGTGACGTCGGCGGCGGCGCCGGCAAGGAGAAGGTTGCTGCAGCTTTCAAGATCATCACGGCCGACCCGAAGGTCGAGGGCATCCTCGTCAACATCTTCGGCGGCATCATGAAGTGCGACGTCATCGCCGAAGGTGTTATCGCCGCGGTGAAGGAAGTCGGTTTGCAGGTTCCGCTCGTTGTTCGCCTCGAAGGCACCAACGTCGAACTTGGCAAGAAGCTCCTGAACGAATCGGGCCTTGCGATTACGGCTGCTGACGACCTGGACGACGCAGCCAAGAAGATCGTCGCGGCGATCAACGGCTAATTGAGGGACCGGAAATAATGTCTATTCTCGTTAATAAAGACACCAAGATCCTCGTTCAGGGTCTGACCGGCAAGACCGGTACCTTCCACACCGAACAGGCGCTTGCTTATTACGGCACGCAGATGGTCGGTGGTATTCACCCGAAGAAGGGTGGAGAAACCTGGACCGGTTCCAAGGGCGAAAGCCTGCCGATCTTTGCAACGGTTGCCGAAGCCAAGGAAAAGACCGGTGCAGACGCATCCGTGATCTATGTTCCGCCGGCAGGTGCAGCCGACGCCATCATCGAAGCCATCGAGGCTGAGATCCCGTTCATCACCTGCATCACCGAAGGTATTCCGGTGATGGACATGGTGCGCGTCAAGGCTCGCCTCGACCGTTCGAACTCGCGCCTGCTCGGCCCCAACTGCCCGGGCATCATGACGCCTGAGGAATGCAAGATCGGCATCATGCCGGGCTCCATCTTCCGCAAGGGTTCGGTCGGTATCGTTTCGCGCTCCGGCACGCTGACCTATGAAGCCGTATTCCAGACATCCAACGAAGGCCTCGGCCAGACGACGGCTGTCGGCATCGGCGGCGACCCGGTCAAGGGCACCGAGTTCATCGACGTCCTGGAAATGTTCCTGGCCGACGAAGCCACGCAGTCGATCATCATGATCGGCGAAATCGGCGGTTCGGCTGAAGAAGATGCGGCACAGTTCCTGATCGACGAAGCCAAGAAGGGCCGCAGCAAGCCAATGGCTGGCTTTATCGCGGGCCGTACGGCTCCGAAGGGCCGCACCATGGGCCACGCCGGCGCTGTCGTTTCCGGCGGCAAGGGCGATGCGGAATCGAAGATCGCGGCAATGGAAGCTGCAGGCATCAAGGTATCGCCTTCCCCGGCGCGCCTCGGCAAGACGCTGGTTGAAGTCCTCAAGGGCTGAGACCACATGAGACCGGTAACGGGCGGTGCGGCTTTAACGCCACGCTGCCCGAAGCCGCAAAGAACGACAGACAGACGGCATACCGCTCCGGCGGCAGACAGCAATAATCAAGCGGCAGGCCGATAAACGGCCCTAACGGCATCGAGGAGGCGGACGGACAAGTCCGCAAGAACACAATGGCAAGGCAAGAAGCGAACGAGCAGTTTCAGATCACGTCGTTTCTGGACGGCGCGAATGCAGCCTATATCGAGCAGCTCTATGCCCGGTACGAAGAGGATCCCTCTTCCGTGTCGCCGGAGTGGCAGAGCTTCTTCAAGGCGTTGTCCGACAATCCGGAAGACGTGAAGAAGGCAGCCAAGGGCGCCTCCTGGAAACGCGCCAACTGGCCGATCCCGGCAAACGGCGACCTGGTATCCGCGCTTGATGGCAACTGGGCTACGGTCGAGAAGGCCATCGAGAAGAAGGTTCAGGCGAAAGCCGAGGCCAAGAGCGCCGATACCGGCAAGGCTGTCAGCCCGGCCGAAGTGCTTCAGGCGACTCGTGACAGCGTCCGCGCCATCATGATGATCCGCGCCTACCGCATGCGTGGCCATCTGCACGCCAAGCTCGACCCGCTCGGCATTGCCAGCGCCGTTGAGGACTATAACGAGCTTTCGCCGAAGTCCTATGGCTTCGAGGAAAGCGACTACGACCGCAAGATTTTCATCGATAACGTCCTCGGTCTCGAATATGCGACCGTGCGCGAAATGGTCGATATTCTCGAGCGCACCTATTGCTCGACGCTCGGCGTCGAATTCATGCATATGTCCAACCCGGAAGAAAAGGGCTGGATCCAGGAACGCATCGAAGGCCCGGACAAGGGTGTGGACTTCACGCCGGAAGGCAAGAAGGCCATTCTGTCCAAGCTCGTCGAAGCCGAAGGCTACGAGCAGTTCCTCGACGTGCGTTTCAAGGGCACCAAGCGTTTCGGCCTCGATGGCGGTGAATCGCTGATCCCTGCACTTGAGCAGATCATCAAGCGCGGCGGCCAGGACGGTCTGGAAGAAGTCGTGCTCGGTATGGCTCACCGCGGCCGTCTGAACGTTCTGACCAACGTGATGGGCAAGCCGCACCGCGCCGTGTTCCACGAGTTCAAGGGCGGTTCGTTCAAGCCTGATGACGTCGAAGGTTCCGGTGACGTGAAGTACCATCTCGGTGCCTCCTCTGACCGCGAATTCGACGGCAACAAGGTTCACCTCTCGCTGACGGCCAACCCGTCGCACCTTGAAATCGTCAACCCTGTCGTCATGGGCAAGGCCCGCGCCAAGCAGGACCAGCTTGCCAAGACATGGGACGGCGACATCATTCCGCTGTCGGAACGCGCCAAGGTGCTGCCGCTCCTGTTGCACGGCGATGCCGCTTTTGCGGGTCAGGGCGTGGTTGCCGAAATTCTCGGCCTCTCCGGCCTGCGCGGTCACCGCGTTGCCGGTACCATGCACTTCATCATCAACAACCAGATCGGCTTCACGACGAACCCGGCCTTCTCGCGCTCGTCGCCCTATCCGTCCGACGTTGCCAAGATGATCGAGGCGCCGATCTTCCACGTTAACGGTGATGATCCGGAAGCGGTGGTCTATGCGGCAAAGGTTGCAACCGAATACCGCATGAAGTTCCACAAGCCTGTCGTCATCGACATGTTCTGTTACCGTCGCTTCGGCCATAACGAAGGCGACGAGCCTGCGTTCACGCAGCCGAAGATGTACAAGGTCATCCGTGGCCACAAGACTGTCGCCCGCATCTATGCCGACCGCCTGATTGCGGAAGGTCTGATCACCGAAGGCGATTTCGAGAAGATCAAGGCCGATTGGCGCGCCCATCTCGAGCAGGAGTTCGAGGCAGGCCAGTCCTACAAGCCGAACAAGGCCGACTGGCTGGATGGTCAGTGGTCCGGTCTTCGCGCTGCCGACAATGCCGATGAGCAGCGTCGTGGCAAGACCGGCGTGCCGATGAAGCAGTTGAAGGAAATCGGCAAGAAGCTGTCGACCATTCCGGGAGGCTTCAGCGCACACCGCACAATCCAGCGCTTCATGGAAAACCGTGCTCAGATGGTCGAGACCGGCGAGGGGCTGGACTGGGCGATGGCAGAGGCTCTGGCCTTCGGTTCGCTGGTCGTAGACGGCCACAAGATCCGTCTGTCCGGTCAGGATTGCGAACGCGGCACCTTCTCGCAGCGCCACTCGGTTCTCTATGATCAGGAAACCGAAGAGCGTTACATCCCGCTTGCCAATCTTTCGCCGACGCAGGCCCGCTACGAAGTCATCAACTCGATGCTTTCGGAAGAAGCCGTTCTCGGTTTCGAATATGGCTATTCGCTTGCCCGCCCGAACGCCCTGACGCTCTGGGAAGCCCAGTTTGGCGACTTCGCCAACGGCGCCCAGGTGGTGTTCGACCAGTTCATCTCTTCGGGTGAACGCAAGTGGCTGCGCATGTCCGGTCTCGTCTGCCTTCTGCCGCATGGTTATGAAGGTCAGGGTCCGGAACATTCGTCCGCCCGTCTGGAACGCTGGTTGCAGATGTGCGCCGAGGACAACATGCAGGTTGCCAACGTCACGACGCCGGCTAACTACTTCCATATCCTGCGCCGCCAGATGAAGCGTGACTTCCGCAAGCCGCTGATCCTGATGACGCCGAAGTCCCTGCTGCGTCACAAGCGTGCCACCTCGTCGCTCGCGGAGCTTGCAGGCGAATCCTCCTTCCACCGTCTCCTGTGGGACGATGCGGAGGTCATCAAGGATGGTCCGATCAAGCTGCAGAAGGATTCGAAGATCCGCCGCGTCGTTATGTGCACGGGCAAGGTCTATTACGATCTGCTGGAGGAGCGTGAAAAGCGCGGTATCGACGACATTTACCTGCTGCGTGTCGAACAGCTCTATCCGTTCCCGGCCAAGGCGCTCATCAACGAGCTTTCCCGTTTCCGTAACGCGGAAATGGTCTGGTGCCAGGAAGAGCCGAAGAACATGGGTGCGTGGTCGTTCATCGATCCTTACCTTGAATGGGTTCTGGCGCATATCGACGCCAAGTACCAGAAGGTCCGTTACACGGGCCGTCCGGCTGCCGCCTCTCCGGCGACCGGCCTGATGTCCAAGCATCTGGCGCAGCTTGCTGCGTTCCTGGAAGACGCGCTGGGAGAGTGAGAACTCTCCCGCATCGCCCCGCAAAAAAGACACCCGAATAACGGAACTAGATCATGGCCACTGAAATCCGCGTACCAACCCTCGGCGAATCCGTCAGCGAAGCGACCGTCGGCACCTGGTTCAAGAAGGTCGGCGATACCGTCAAGGCCGACGAACCTCTCGTTGAACTCGAAACCGACAAGGTTACCGTCGAAGTTCCGGCGCCCGCCTCCGGCGTGCTGACCGAAATCGTCGTGCAGAACGGCGAAACCGTCGGTCTCGACGCCCTTCTCGGCCAGATCGCCGAAGGTGCTGCCGGCGCTGCAACTTCTGCACCCGCGGCAAAGCCTGCTGCGCCTGCTGCTGCACCGGCGCCTGCCGCAGCCGTGGCCGCCGCTCCGGCTGGAAGCGCCATGCCGCCGGCACCGGCCGCCGGCAAGCTGCTTGCTGAAAACAACCTTTCCGCCGATCAGGTCGACGGTTCGGGCAAGCGTGGCCAGGTTCTGAAGGGCGACGTTCTCGCCGCTGTTGCCAAGGGTGTTTCGGCACCTGCCGCCGCTCCGGTCGCTGCTGCTGCTCCCCGTCCGGTTTCGGCCGAGCAGGATCAGGTTCGCGAAGAGCGCGTCAAGATGACCCGCCTGCGCCAGACGATCGCACGTCGCCTCAAGGATGCACAGAACACGGCCGCCATGCTGACCACCTATAACGAGGTGGACATGAGCGCCGTCATGGATCTGCGCAATCGCTACAAGGACGTTTTCGAGAAGAAGCACGGCGTCAAGCTGGGCTTCATGGGCTTCTTCACCAAGGCCGTGACCCACGCGCTGAAGGAACTGCCTGCCGTCAACGCTGAAATCGACGGCACGGACATCATCTACAAGAACTATTGTCACGTCGGCATGGCTGTCGGCACCGACAAGGGTCTCGTCGTTCCGGTCATACGCGATGCCGACCAGCTCTCCATCGCTGGTGTCGAAAAGGAACTCGGCCGCCTCGCCAAGGCAGCGCGCGACGGTTCGCTCGGCATGGCCGACATGCAGGGCGGCACCTTCACCATCACCAATGGCGGCGTGTACGGCTCGCTGATGTCCTCGCCGATCCTCAATGCGCCGCAGTCGGGCATCCTCGGCATGCACAAGATCCAGGAGCGTCCGGTCGCCATCGGCGGTCAGGTCGTCATCCGTCCGATGATGTATCTTGCGCTCTCCTACGATCACCGTATCGTTGACGGCAAGGAAGCCGTGACCTTCCTCGTTCGCGTCAAGGAAAGCCTCGAAGATCCGGAACGTCTGGTTCTCGATCTCTGATCGGTCTTGCTTTTCGTTTCAGCGGGGTTTCAAGTCGATCCCGCTGAAATGCCATCAGGAGAGCGAAAGTGCAGCCGACATTTCTTGCCGCGTCACCCTTTTTGCCGCTGATCGGGCTCAGCGTTCTGCTGCTGGCCGTTCACATTGCGCTGCAGGGAATGACGGCAACGCGGGAATTCGGGCTGGACTGGAATGCCGGTCCGCGGGATGCTGAAAAGAAGCCGGAGGGCAGGGTTGCCGGACGCGCCGCGCGTGCCTCGGCGAATTTTCGTGAGACCTATCCCGCTTTCATTGCGCTCGCCTTCGGTGTCATCATGGCCGGCGATCCGTCCGGGCTGGCCTTCACCGGCGCTTTGATCTGGCTGATCTGCCGGGTGGTCTATATTCCACTTTATCTCGCTGGTGTGCCCTATATCCGCTCGCTGGTCTGGCTCGGTTCGATGCTCGGTCTTGGGCTGATGCTTTTCGTGTTGATGTTTTAGAGGTTGATTTTCCCATGCATCAGTATCTGATCGAACTTGCATCTCTGATGGCGATCTTCTTTTTCGCGATCGTTTCTCCCGGCGCCGATCTGGCGATGGTCATGCGTCAGGCCATGGTGCATGGGCGCAAGCAGGCCATCATCACCAGCTTCGGTGTTGGCACATCCCTGATGTTCCACGTCACCTATACGATCCTTGGACTTGGTCTCATCATTTCCCAGTCGATCTATCTCTTTAACATCGTCAAGTGGTTGGGTGTCGCCTATCTGATTTATATCGGCATCAAGGCGCTGCGCGCTGGCAAGACCGAATTGCCGGCTGCGGAAGGCGAAGATGGCGTTCGGGCCAGAAACGGCCAGACTGCCTTGAAGGCCTTCACGCTCGGTTTTGCCGCTAACGCGCTCAACCCCAAACCGGTGTTTTTCTTCCTGTCGATCTTTTCGGCGGTGGTTCACGCGCATACGCCTGTTGGCATCAAGTTCGGATATGGGCTCGTCATGGCAAGCTGCCTTATCCTGTGGTTTGTCGGCGTCAGCCTGTTCATGACGACGCCTCGCATGCGCGCAGCTTTTCAGCGCGCCAGCCAATGGATCGACCGCACCAGTGGCGTGGTCTTCATCGCTCTCGGTATAAAACTCGCAACGGAAAAAGCGGCCTGAGTTTCAGGTCAAACGGAAGCAGGGCGGTTCAAAATCCTGCCCGCAATCAATCAGGAACAGAAACATGGCATATGATGTAGTTGTAATCGGTACGGGTCCCGGCGGTTATGTTTGCGCGGTCAAGGCGGCACAGCTTGGCTTGAAGGTCGCAGTGATCGAAAAGCGCGCGACCTATGGCGGCACCTGCCTCAATGTCGGCTGCATTCCTTCCAAGGCATTGCTTCACGCTTCCGAAACCTTCGCGCATGTGGCCCATGGCGTTGATACGCTTGGTATCGAAGTCGCCGCTCCGAAGCTGAACCTCGAGAAGATGATGGGGCACAAGGACAGCGTGGTGAAAGCCAATGTCGACGGCGTTGCCTTCCTGTTCAAGAAGAACAAGATCGATGCCTTCCAGGGCACGGGCAAGGTTGTATCCGCCGGCAAGGTCTCCGTCACCAACGACAAGGGCGAGAGCCAAGAAATCGAAGCCAAGAACATCGTCATTGCCACCGGTTCTGATGTTGCGGGCATCCCCGGCGTCCAGGTCGATATCGATGAAAGCGTCATCGTTTCCTCCACCGGCGCGATTGCGCTCTCCAAGGTTCCGGAAAAGCTCATCGTTGTGGGCGGCGGTGTTATCGGCCTCGAGCTTGGTTCGGTCTGGTCGCGTCTTGGCGCGAAGGTCACCGTCGTCGAATATCTCGACACCATTCTCGGCGGCATGGACAGCGAAGTCTCCAAGCAGGCTCAGCGTCTGCTCGCCAAGCAGGGTCTCGATTTCAAGCTCGGTGCCAAGGTGACGGGCGTTGAAAAGACGGGAACCGGCGCAAAGGTGGTGTTCGAGCCGGTCAAGGGTGGCGCGGCTGAAACGCTGGAAGCCAACGTTGTGCTGATCTCCACCGGCCGCAAGCCCTACACCGAGGGTCTCGGCCTTGCGGAAGCCGGCGTCGTCCTCGACAGCCGCGGCCGTGTCGAAATCGACGGCCACTTCAAGACCAATGTCGATGGCATCTACGCCATCGGCGACGTGGTGAAGGGGCCGATGCTGGCACATAAGGCGGAAGACGAGGGCGTCGCTCTTGCGGAAATTCTCGCCGGCCAGCGCGGCCATGTGAACTACGATGTCATTCCGGCCGTGGTCTATACGCAGCCGGAAGTCGCTTCCGTCGGCAAGACGGAAGAAGAACTGAAGGCCGCTGGCGTCGCCTACAAGGTCGGCAAGTTCCCCTTCACCGCCAATGGCCGCGCCCGCGCCATGCAGGTGACTGATGGTTTCGTGAAGATCCTCGCTGACAAGGAAACCGACCGGGTTCTCGGCGGCCATATCGTTGGTTTCGGCGCTGGCGAAATGATCCACGAGATCACCGTGCTGATGGAATTCGGTGGTTCCTCGGAAGATCTCGGCCGCACCTGCCATGCGCATCCAACCATGTCGGAAGCGGTGAAGGAAGCGGCGCTGGCGACTTTCTTCAAGCCGATCCATATGTGATTGTAGCCAATATTAAATTTCAGCCATAAAGCGAACCCCGGCTTGCAATGCAGGCCGGGGTTCAGCATAGTTGCGCCATAGCCTGTCTAACCTTTTGATAAAAGGCAATAAAATGGCGTCCTCCACTCAAGTTTCCTTCTCCGTTCCACAGCGTATCCTTCACTGGACGATGGCGCTTCTGATCTTTTTCAACCTTCTGTTTCCAGATGGCATGGCCCATGCCTATCGTTTAATGCGCCGGGGTGAAACGCTGACGCCGGACCAGATCTCTTCTGCCAATATTCACGCGTATGTCGGCTTTGCCGTCCTGTCCCTTGCGGTTCTGCGCCTCTGTCTGCGGTTTTTCCAGGGGGTGCCGCCGCATCCCGCCAATGAACCGCGCGCTTCTCAAATCGCCGCGAAGGTCGCGCATTTCACCTTTTACGCGCTGTTTTTTGCCCTGCCATTGTCGGGCATTGCGGCCTATTATTTCGGCGCGCGAGTAGCAGGAGAATTGCATTCCGGTCCGTTCAAGGGGCTGATGTGGGTGTTGATCGCCGGCCACGTCGCCGCAGTTCTGGTTCACCAGTTCTACTGGCGCACCAATGTTCTGAAGCGTATGACGCACGGCTAAAGCATTCCTGCTTTTCCAAAAGCGAAGACGCTCTATCTCTCTGTCTCTTCGTATTTTCTGAAGCGAAACCCGCTCGAACTGCCATAAGCGGCGGTTTGTCACGTTCCCGGATGATTGGAAATAAATGATGATGAGCCTCGCCACACAAGGCGGCAATGGGTTCTGGGATGCGGGATAGCGAAGACATATTGCCGGGCGCGGACTGGCGGGATTGCTTTGAAGGAGAGATGGTGACGGCCGCATCGAGTTCACTCGATGTGAGCAGACTTCTCCTCGATCATCCTCCGGCATGGATTAGCGGCCTTATGGCGCTTCGAAACCGTCTCGTATCGCTTTTCGGTCTCAGAACGGTCGAACTGGCGGCGGGTACTTCGGCGGGCGGATTTCCCGTGCTGTCGTCTACTGCGGACCGGACCGTGCTCGGCTTTGACGACAACCATCTCGATTTCCGTATCGTCGTCGATCTGGAACAGGAGCCTGGTCGGCAGATCGTGAAGGTCACTACTATCGTCCGGCGCAAGAACCTGTTCGGGCGTCTCTATCTTTTCGTCGTCGGGCCGTTTCATCGTCGCATCGTGCCGGCGACGATGCGGCCGTTTTGCGCCAATGTCCGCCCCGTCAAGACCGGAGACGAGTGGATCAGTCGACCCGTGTGAGGGTAAAGCCCTGCGCACGCAGGAGTTCAATTACGCCTTCTTCGCCCGGCAGGTGCAAAGCGCCGACGGCCATGAAGACATTGCCTTTGGCAAGCTCAGGGGCCGATCGCTCCGCCATGACGTGGTTGCGATCGGTGATGATGCGTTGCTCGAAGGCGGCATAGCCCTGGTCATTTTCAGACGCTTTCTTGGGGTCGATGCTCTTCAGCATGGGCATGGTCATGCCAATATCACCGCTTACATAAAGATCGGTCATTGTCGTCATGATGTCGTCCATGCGGTCGCCCAATTCGAGCGTTTCGATCAGCGCCTGCAGATGAAATTCCATTGGCAGCTCAGACATGGCCGCAAGCTGCTCCACCATCGTCTCCAGCCCGACAAGATGCTTTCCGTCCGCGACCGCATCTTCAGCGAGCTTCTTATCCAGGAAAGACAGGCCAGTGGCCTTGCGGGCAAATTCGCAGGCGGGAAGGGCGACGAAACTCGACAGCATCCATGGCTTCATGCGCGAAACGGCACTCAGCGGAATGCCGCGCTCCTTAAGACCCTTTTCAAGGCGTGCGACATTTTCGGGTGACAGGATGTCTGTGATCGACTTGCCGTCCAGAAACATGGTGAGGTCGGGTCTTGTCAGCAGCGATGCCGCAATTTTCTTGTCATCGACGATTTCGTCCGATTCCACGATGACCGTCGCGGCTTTTTCAAACGCGGGTGTTGCGGCGGCTGGCATGCCAAGAACACGTGGATCGGTGACATGCATGGTGCCGAGAAGAAAGGACGGTGCCGTTCCAGCTTTTTCGATGCGCCAGAAGTTGCCCTTGCCGTTCGGGATAGCTGCCGCTTCCTGTTCGATCTTCGCGAAGCCCTGCGGGTCGCTCTTGCGCATCTCCACGAGAATATCGCTGCCCGTGCAGCTTATCTCCTGTTCGGCGGCTTGCGCCTCACCCAACGATAGCAACGTCGCGAAGAGGATTGCGACAGCAGTGACGTGCAGCGCGGCGAGCAACCAGAGCAGGGTGTCGCCGGTCTTTCCCATCAGGGTGGCGGTTAGATTTTGTGGCTTTATCAGGCTTTGCATAGGTACCATCCGGTTCTAGTCCACTTATAGAACGGCGGCTTGGACGTCTGATTAATGACTATGGTTAAGCATTTCCTGCTTCATGCGCGCGGGTGGGCATTATCGTAGATTTCCAGCAATCTTGCGGTATCGACGCCGGTGTAGATCTGCGTGGTGGAGAGGCTGGCATGGCCGAGCAGTTCCTGAATGGTGCGCAGGTCGCCGCCGCCGGCCAGTAGATGGGTGGCGAAGGAGTGGCGCAGCGCATGCGGTGTCGCGTTTTCCGGCAGGCCGAAAGCGCCACGCAACTTCTGCATCTCGCGCTGGATAATGGCAGGTTGCAGCTTGCCGCCGCGCGCGCCGAGGAATAGCGGCTGGTCGGCAGCCAGATGATAGGGGCAGAGCTTTTTGTAGGCCTCAACCGCTTCCGTTACCACCGCCAGCAAGGGCACCATCCGGGTCTTGTTGCCTTTGCCGGTGATGCGCAGGCTGCGGGCGCCGGGCGTGAAATCGGCCGGAGCCAGCCCGAGCGCCTCGGAGATGCGAAGACCGCAGCCATAAAGAAGCGAGAGAACCGCAGCGTTACGGGCGGCAATCCACGGCTCTTCATTCAATTGCGCCTCGGTGGTGGTGATTTTCAGCGCCTGCCGGTCCGTCAGCGGTTTCGGCAGAGATTTCGGCTGTTTCGGCGAGCGCATGGCGGTGGCGCCGGCCGCATTCACCAGACCTTTCTTTTGCAGATAGTGCAGAAAGGAGCGCAGGCCAGCCAGATGCCGCCCCAGCGAGCGTGCGCCGGCGCCTTCCCTGCGACGGCTGGCCAGAAAGGCGCGAAGATCGACCGGGCGCAGATCGGCGATATCGGTGATCGAAGCTGACTTGCCGATGTAACCGGTGAGGAATGTCAAAAACTGGCGAGTGTCGCGCTCATAGGCCTCGACGGTATTGTCCGCAAGGCGGCGTTCACCGGCAATCGCGGCAAGCCAGGACTGGCGCTCGTTCAAGAGATCGGGTGTGGCAAAAGTCAGAATTTCGGTCACGGGGCGCTCCATTCCTCTCCCAACGCTATGCCCTTATGGTCAGTATTTGGTTAAGGCTTGCGCCTGGGCTTTGCATCTGGCGTGGACTTTGCCGGGGTCAGCCATTACATCCGGGCGGTTTCCTTTTTCATTCCGCCGGGGCATGTTCGCCACATCATGGCAAAAGATTCGTCCGATCTGTTTGGGGCTCTGTTCGACCCGCCGTCGCTCACGCGCACGGTGCCCGTTCTCGTGCCGATGCCGGCGCCGGGACCCTACAGTTATGCCGTGCCTGACGATATGGTGGTGGAAACCGGCTCCATCGTTCAGGTGCCGCTTGGACCACGGCAGGTCTTCGGCGTGGTGTGGGACGATGCGGGAGAGAAGAGCGTCGATCCGAAGAAGCTGCGGCCCATCACCAGGAGTTTCGAGTGCCCGCCGCTGAAAGCGGAAATGCGGCGCTTCATCGACTGGGTTGCCGCCTACACGCTTTCTCCGCCCGGCCTTGTGGCGCGCATGGCGCTTCGAGCGCCCGCCGCCTTCGATCCCGAACCGATGATCGAGGGGTTGCGGCTGACCGAAGGCAGGCCGGAGCGGCTTACTCCCGCCCGCGAGAGAGTGATGGAACTGGCGGCCGAGGGCCATGGCTGGACGAAGAGCGGCCTTGCCCACGCCGCCGGTGTTTCTACCAGCGTTGTCGATGGTCTGGTCAAGCAGGGCGTATTCGAGACGGTTTTTCTGCCCGCGCCGCCTGTTGTGGCCGAGCCTGATCCTGACTATGCGGAGCCGAGACTGGAAGGCCCGCAGAAACAGGCGGCATCGGAAATTCTCGAGGATGTGCGCAAGGGTGGTTTCCATGTTTCACTGATTGATGGTGTGACCGGCTCCGGCAAAACCGAGGTCTATTTCGAGGCGGTGGCGGAAACGCTGAGACAAGGCAAGCAGGTCCTCATCCTGTTGCCGGAAATCGCGCTGACGGCGGCCTTCCTGGATCGCTTTCACGACCGCTTCGGCGCTAAGCCGGCGGAATGGCATTCTGACCTGTCGCCGCGCATGCGCGAAAAGGTCTGGCGACAGGCAGTGACGGGTGAGGTGAAGGTGGTGGCCGGCGCGCGCTCGGCGCTGTTCCTGCCCTTCGATAATCTCGGCCTCATCATCGTCGATGAGGAGCATGACCCGGCCTACAAGCAGGAAGACCGCGTCTTTTACAATGCCCGCGACATGGCGGTCGTCAGAGCCCGGATCGCGGAATTCCCGGTGGTGCTGGTCTCCGCCACGCCGTCAGTGGAAAGCCAGGTCAACGGCAGTTCTGGCCGCTATAACACCATCCATCTACATACGCGCTTCGGCGATGCGGCGATGCCCGATCTGCATCTGGTCGATATGCGTCGCCATCCGCCGGAAAGGGGAGGGTTCCTTTCGCCGGTTCTCCTGCGTGGCATCGGCAAAACCATCGAAAAGGGCGAGCAGTCCCTGCTTTTTCTCAATCGTCGCGGTTACGCGCCGCTAACGCTCTGCCGGGTCTGCGGTCACCGTTTCCAGTGCCCGCAATGTTCGAGCTGGCTGGTGGAGCACCGGTTCCGCAATCAACTGCAATGCCACCAGTGCGGTCACAACGAGCCGACGCCGGACCATTGCCCGGAATGCGGTACCTTCGATCATCTGGTGGCCTGCGGCCCGGGGGTGGAGCGGATCGCCGAGGAGGTGGAGAAACATTTCCCCGAGGCCCGCACCATCGTGCTCTCCTCCGACCTGATGGGCGTCAAGCGGCTGCGTCTGGAGCTGGAGGCGATCGTCAAGGGAGAGGCGGACATCGTCATCGGCACGCAGCTGGTTGCCAAGGGGCACAACTTCCCCCTTATGACGCTTGTCGGTATTGTCGACGCCGATCTCGGGCTTGCCAATGGCGATCCGCGCGCGGCGGAGCGAACGTTCCAGCTGCTCTCGCAGGTGACCGGTCGCGCCGGGCGAACCGGGCTGAAAAGCCACGGCCTGTTGCAAACCTACCAGCCGCAACACCCTGTCATGCAGGCAATCGTGTCCGGCGATGCATCTGCCTTTTACGAAAGGGAGATCGTGGAGCGGGAAAAAGCCGTTCTGCCGCCTTTCGGACGGCTTGCCTCAATCATCGTTTCCGCCGATACGCGTGCGGAGGCAGAAACCCATGCGCGGGGTTTAAGGGCGGCAGCACCGCAGGTTACGGGCATCATGCTGCTCGGCCCGGCGGAAGCGCCGCTGGCGCTGATCCGTGGCCGGCACCGTTTTCGCCTGTTGGTGCATGGGCGGCGCAATTCCGACATGCAATCCTTCCTTCGAACGCTTCTGGCCAATGGCCCGAAGGAACGGGGCAGCGTGCATGTGCAGCTCGATATCGATCCGCAAAGTTTCCTTTGAACTTTATCAATGGGGACGTTTTCCCGCTGTCATGACCGTGTCATAACGCAGCAGGCAAAAATGATTTGGGGAACAAGATGGAGTTTTATTTTCCCGGCGAATTCGGCGAGCAGCTGGCCTTCGGCGCTGCGGTGGTGTCGGTCGTGATCGGCCTCTTTTTCATGTTTGCACCAGGCGTTACCCTGCGTGCCTTCGGTCTGCAGGCGATCGGCGAGCGCCGGGATGGTTACGCGCTTGTGCGGTCGTCACTTGCCGGTTTTTATCTCGGCCTCGGTGCTTCCGCCCTGCTTCTGGCGCAGCCCATGGTCTATCTCGCCTTCGGTGCGGCTTTCGGTCTCAGCGTGTTCGGCGGCATTCTCTCCATTCTCTCGGATGGAGGCGCAACAGTGCGGAATTTCATACTTCTGGTTGTACACCTTCTGTTGTCTGCACTGTCGTTGAGCTACGTGTTCGGACTGGTCTGAGACGGGCTTTTTGGCTTTTGTGCCGCACCTGCGGCGCATCCTGGGCGGAATCGGAAAATTTAAACGCATTCCCCCTTGCCCAAACGGCGCTTTCCGCTATTACGCGTGTTGCGAGTCCCGGCGTCCTATGCTAGACGGACCGCGAAATTGGGAAAAGGCAGGGGGGAATTCCGGTCTTTTTCGGGGAAATTGAAACGATTTCAAGAATTTGATGCGGAGGATCCCCCTCGCTGATGTTCTTGGACGATTAGCAGGGAAAAAGTGCCCGTGGCAGATACCTCCCATGGAACATCCGGTGTAGCCGAAAGGTATGCATCGTCGCTTTTCGAGCTTGCTTTGGAAGCGGGTGCGGTCGAGGCAGTTGGAGCCGATCTGGACAGGTTCGGCGCACTTCTCGATGAAAGTGACGATTTGAAGCGTCTGGTTGCGAGCCCGGTGTTTTCCGCCGAGGATCAGTTCAAGGCAATCACCGCAATCTGCGAGAAGGCCGGTATTGCCGGTCTTGCTGTCAATTTCCTCAAGGTCGTTGCGAATAACCGCCGTCTGTTTGCCGTTCCCGGCATGATCCGCGCCTATCGCTCCATTGCTGCTGCCCATCGCGGCGAAATTACCGCCGAGGTCACCTCGGCACATGCGCTCGACGAAGCGCAAGAAACTGAACTGAAGGCGGCGCTGAAGAGCGTTACCGGCAAGGATGTGACGGTTTCCGTTACCGTTGATCCGTCGATCCTCGGTGGTCTGATCGTCAAGGTTGGTTCTCGCCAGATCGATACGTCTCTTCGCACCAAACTTTCCACCCTTAAGCTTGCACTGAAAGAGGTTGGCTGATGGATATCCGCGCCGCGGAAATTTCCGCAATTCTGAAAGATCAAATCAAAAATTTCGGCAACGAGGCGGAAGTCTCGGAAGTCGGTCAGGTGCTTTCCGTCGGTGACGGTATCGCCCGCGTCTATGGTCTCGACAATGTTCAGGCCGGCGAAATGGTCGAGTTTCCTGGCGGCGTTCGCGGCATGGCGCTCAACCTCGAAGCCGACAACGTCGGTGTGGTTATCTTCGGTTCTGACCGTGCCATCAAGGAAGGCGACACCGTAAAGCGGACTGGCGCTATCGTTGACGTTCCGGTCGGCCCTGAACTGCTGGGCCGCGTCGTTGACGCCCTTGGCAACCCGATCGACGGTAAAGGCCCGATCAACGCCGCCAAGCGTTCGCGCGTGGACGTCAAGGCTCCCGGCATCATTCCGCGTAAGTCGGTCCATGAGCCGATGTCGACCGGCCTCAAGGCTATCGACGCCCTCATCCCGGTTGGTCGCGGCCAGCGCGAGCTCGTCATCGGCGACCGCCAGACCGGCAAGACCGCGATCATTCTCGACGCGATCCTGAACCAGAAGGCCATTCACGACAATGGTCCGGAAGGTGACAAGCTTTATTGCGTCTACGTTGCTATCGGCCAGAAGCGTTCGACCGTTGCCCAGTTCGTAAAGGTTCTGGAAGAGCGCGGCGCCCTGCAGTATTCGATCATCGTTGCTGCCACGGCTTCCGACCCGGCTCCGATGCAGTACCTGGCACCGTTTGCCGGTTGCGCCATGGGCGAATACTTCCGTGATAACGGCAAGCACGCCCTCATCGGTTATGACGACCTTTCCAAGCAGGCCGTTGCTTACCGTCAGATGTCGCTTCTGCTGCGCCGTCCTCCGGGCCGCGAAGCTTATCCGGGCGACGTTTTCTACCTTCACTCCCGTCTTCTGGAGCGCGCTGCAAAGCTCTCCGACGAAATGGGTGCCGGTTCTCTGACGGCTCTGCCTGTCATCGAAACCCAGGGTAACGACGTTTCGGCCTTCATTCCGACCAACGTGATCTCGATCACCGACGGCCAGATCTTCCTTGAAACCGACCTGTTCTACCAGGGTATCCGTCCGGCCGTTAACGTCGGTCTGTCGGTTTCGCGCGTTGGCTCCGCCGCCCAGATCAAGGCGATGAAGCAGGTCGCCGGTTCGATCAAGGGTGAACTTGCCCAGTATCGCGAAATGGCCGCCTTCGCCCAGTTCGGCTCGGACCTTGACGCTTCCACGCAGCGCCTGCTTAACCGCGGTGCCCGCCTGACCGAGCTTCTGAAGCAGCCGCAGTTCTCTCCGCTCAAGACGGAAGAGCAGGTCGCGGTGATCTTCGCCGGTGTCAACGGTTATCTCGACAAGATCCCGGTCGCACAGGTCGGCAAGTTCGAGCAGGGTCTGCTCTCCTACCTCCGCTCGGAAGGCAAGGCGATCCTCGACACCATCCGCACGGAAAAGGCAATCAGCGACGATACCAAGAGCAAGCTCAAGGGCGCTCTTGATAGCTTCGCGAAGTCTTTCTCGTAATTAGGGCTCTTTTACTCGGACGGATAACGGATGCCTTCACTAAAGGATCTGAAAAACCGCATTGCCTCCGTAAAGGCGACGCAGAAGATTACCAAGGCGATGAAAATGGTCGCCGCGGCGAAGCTTCGGCGCGCCCAGGAAGCTGCGGAGGCCGCCCGGCCTTATTCGCAGCGCATGGGCGCCGTTCTTGCCAACATCGCCAAGGCGGTCGAGGCGGACGTCGCTCCGGCGCTGATGACCGGCACCGGCAAGGACAACGTGCATCTGCTCGTTGTCTGCACGGCTGAACGTGGTCTTTGCGGCGGTTTCAACTCGCAGATTTCCCGTTTTGCCCGCGATCAAGCCCGCAAGCTGATTTCCGAAGGCAAAACGGTCAAGATCATCACGGTCGGCAAGAAGGGTTACGACAGCCTTCGTCGCGAATTCGCAGCTAATATCATCGAGCGTATCGAACTGCGCGAAGTGAAGAAGGTCGGTTTCGAAAACGCCGACCAGATCGCCAAGAAGGTGATCTCCCTGTTCAATGCCGGTGAATTTGACGTCTGCACGCTGATCTACTCGGAATTCAAGTCCGTCATCAGCCAGATCCCGACCGGTCTGCAGCTTATTCCTGCCGCAGTCCCTGTTGTGGAAGAGGTTGAGGCAACGCAGAGCGCCGTCTACGAATATGAGCCTGATGCGGCTTCTATTCTGGAAGACCTTATTCCGCGCAACATTTCGGTTCAGGTTTTCCGGGCTCTGCTCGAAAACGTTGCCGGTGAAATGGGCGCCAAGATGAGCGCGATGGACAACGCAACGCGCAATGCCGGTGATATGATCAACAAGCTGACGCTTTCCTACAACCGTCAGCGTCAGGCTCAGATCACCAAGGAACTCATTGAAATCATTTCGGGCGCGGAAGCGCTCTGAGGTAAGGAAAGAGGGTAAGGATAATGGCTAAGGCAGCTACCCCCAAGAAAACCGCAGCGGTGAACGGCGCGGGCAAGGTTACCCAGGTTATCGGCGCTGTTGTCGACGTGGCGTTCGAAGGCGAACTGCCTCCGATCCTCAACGCGCTCGAAACCGATAACAACGGCAACCGCCTCGTTCTCGAAGTCGCTCAGCATCTCGGCGAAAACGTCGTACGCACGATCGCCATGGACTCGACCGAAGGTCTCGTCCGTGGTCAGGTCGTCGCTGATACGGGCGCTCCGATCGAGGTTCCGGTCGGTCTGGAAACGCTCGGCCGCATCATGAACGTCATCGGCGAGCCGGTTGACGAAGCCGGTCCGATCGTAACGGCCAAGAAGCGCGCCATCCACCAGGACGCGCCGTCTTACGTCGAGCAGTCGACGGAAGGCCAGATCCTCGTTACCGGCATCAAGGTCGTTGACCTTCTGGCTCCTTACGCCAAGGGCGGCAAGATCGGCCTGTTCGGCGGCGCTGGCGTTGGCAAGACGGTTCTCATCATGGAACTGATCAACAACGTTGCCAAGGCGCACGGTGGTTACTCGGTATTCGCCGGCGTGGGTGAGCGTACCCGCGAAGGTAACGACCTTTATCACGAAATGATCGAGTCGAACGTCAACAAGCTTGGCGGCGGTGAAGGTTCCAAGGCAGCTCTCGTTTACGGCCAGATGAACGAACCGCCGGGCGCCCGCGCTCGCGTCGCTCTGACCGGTCTGACGATCGCTGAAAACTTCCGCGACGAAGGCCAGGACGTTCTGTTCTTCGTGGACAACATCTTCCGCTTCACGCAGGCTGGTTCGGAAGTGTCGGCTCTTCTCGGCCGTATTCCTTCGGCTGTGGGCTATCAGCCAACGCTCGCAACCGACATGGGTCAGATGCAGGAACGCATCACCACCACGAACAAGGGTTCGATCACCTCGGTTCAGGCGATTTACGTTCCCGCCGACGACTTGACCGACCCTGCGCCGGCCACTTCGTTCGCGCACCTTGACGCAACGACGGTTCTGTCGCGTTCGATCGCAGAAAAGGGTATTTACCCGGCTGTTGACCCGCTCGACTCCACCTCGCGTATGCTCGACCCGATGATCGTCGGTGAAGAACACTACGAGGTTGCCCGTAAGGTTCAGTCGACCCTGCAGCGCTACAAGTCCCTTCAGGACATCATCGCCATCCTCGGCATGGACGAACTGTCGGAAGAAGACAAGCTGACGGTCGCCCGCGCCCGTAAGATCGAGCGCTTCCTGTCGCAGCCGTTCTTCGTTGCTGAAGTCTTCACCGGTTCTCCGGGCAAGCTCGTCGCGCTCGAAGATACGATCAAGGGCTTCAAGGGCCTGGTCAACGGCGAATACGACAGCCTGCCGGAAGCAGCTTTCTACATGGTCGGTTCGATGGAAGAAGCCATCGAAAAGGCAAAGAAGCTGACTGCTGAAGCTGCCTGATTATGAATTGGCGGGCGCGTGGTTCGACCACGCGCCTTGCCCACGATGACGGTGAAACCGGAACGGCTTTGCCGGCGTTTTAATAAACAAGTCCGTGACGCCCGCGTAATTAAAAAGAAGTGAATAGCCATGGCTGACAGTTTCAAATTCGATCTCGTTTCCCCGGAACGTCTGCTCGTTTCCGAAACGGTTACGGAAGTCGTCATTCCGGCTACGCTGGGTGAGATGACGGTTCTGGCCAATCACGCGCCCACCATGACGACGATCAAGCCGGGCTTGGTGACGGTGAAATTCGCCTCTGGCGAAACCCATAAATACGTCGTTTTCGGTGGTTTTGCCGATATTCTTCCGACAGGTTGCACGCTTCTCGCCGAATCCGCTGTTTCGGCTGACGATATGTCCCCTGACACGCTGCAGAAGCGCATCGATTTGGCCAAGGCCGAAATCCAGGAAGGCAATCATCACCACGAGCATCTGACCAAGCTTGAAAAGCATCTCTACGAACTGACGAACCTGCATGAGGTTCTCGTCGCCGCTTGAAAGCACCGGGCGGGTTCGAAAGAATGACTGTCCACACAATACCCAAAACAGAAAGCGGCCGTTTCGGTCGCTTTTTTGTTTTTGGCCACTGCCTGTTTTCTTAAGCACGCAGAAAAAGCTGAGTTCTCGTTCCAGTAAAAGCGTCTCGGTCCGCTCATTACGTTTGCGGAAATCGATTCCGATTTTCAGGGCGATAGGCTAGACATGAGGGTGAAAAGGAACATCGTTGTTGCCGGTCGGGAGAAGGCGAGAAGGCATGTTTCTTGTCATGGAGGGATGATCGCCGTGTCGATAGAAGCAAGTTATCGAAGGGTCGCAAGATCCGCGCTGCGGCAGGGCGCCCTCAGCACGGGTGAGCGCGCCGTGCCGGAGGAGGTGCCGGTTGCCTTTTCTTACGGTGGCAGCACCCATGCCGTGATGATGGCCAGCCCAGCTGATCTTATCGATTTTGCCGTCGGCTTCAGCCTGACAGAGGGCATCATATCGTCACGCACCGAAATTCGGGCGATAGAGGTCATTGAAGCCGGGCAGGGCTATGATGTTCAGGTGGATTTGATGGATGCCGAGGCCGATGCCCTGCGGGCGAGACGGCGGCATATGGCAGGTCCGGTCGGTTGCGGTCTGTGCGGGATCGAATCCATAGAACAGGCGGTTCGCGTCGTCCCCGATCTGAGCGGCGTGAGAATGTCGATCCACGGTGATGATATCGTTGCCGCGGTGAAAGCACTGAGCGACGCACAAAGCCTCAACCGCGAAACGAGAGCCGTTCACGGTGCGGGTTTTTATAGTCCTCAAGATGGTTTGCTTGCGGTGCGAGAAGATGTCGGTCGCCACAATGCGCTCGACAAGTTGGCCGGTGCTGTTGTGAATGCCGGTATTTCCGCCAAGACAGGCATTGTTGCTGTCACCAGTCGCCTGTCGGTGGAGATGGTTCAGAAGACAGCGATCCTTGGTAGTCCGGTTATGGCAGCAATTTCGGCTCCTACCGCGCTTGCCATCGAAACCGCCGAGAGTGCGGGCATCACGCTTGTTGCGCTGGTGCGGGGTGAAGACTTCGAAATCTTCACCCGTGCGGACCGCGTTATTTTATAATGCCGGCTGCCGGCCGGCATTGGCATCCGGGCTTCGAAGCATACTAAAACTCCGCCCATTCGGGCGCAGCATTTCCGTGAGACCTCACCGTTGCGTATCGCGGCTGTGGTGCTGTCAGCCTCGTTATTGCAGCGGGTCTTTTATCGATCGGCTGGGCGGATGATATCTGTCCTTCGCGCGATATTCTGAACTGCCGTAGCAATTCGTGCAGGTTGTCCGCTTCATTGGCGAGGCCGTGGCTGGCGGCAGTGGTTTCTTCCACCATGGCGGCGTTTTTCTGGGTCGCCTGATCCATGACGTTGACGGCCTGGTTGATTTCTCTCAGACCGTTGGCCTGTTCGCGCGAGGCTTCGACGATGGCCGAGACGTTGGCATCGATTTCGCCCATTTGCGATTGAATATCCCGCAGCGCGCCGCCTGTTCTGCCAACCAGATCGACGCCATTGGCAACCTGTTCGCGGGAGGTGTTAATGAGGGACTTGATTTCCTTGGCAGCAACGGCGGATCGTTGCGCGAGTTCCCGCACCTCTTGGGCGACCACCGCGAAACCCTTGCCCGCTTCGCCGGCACGGGCAGCTTCCACGCCCGCATTCAGCGCCAGAAGATTGGTCTGGAATGCGATGTCGTCAATGACGCCGATGATGTTGGTGATTTCACCGGAGGAGCGCGAAATCGCGTCCATGGCGGAAATTGCCTGCTGAACGACTTCACCGGAATGTTCGGCATGTTCTCTGGTGCGCAACACCAGTTTCCCGGCCTCGCCGGCGCGCTGGCTGGCATCGGTCACGGTGGTGGTGATTTGCTCCAGCGCCGCTGCGGTTTCTTCCAGCGAGGCCGCCTGCTGTTCGGTTCGCTGCGAGAGTTGATCGGCGGCTATGCGGATTTCACCCGAGCCGGATGCGATTGTCGAGGCATTGTGAGCGATCGTCTGCATGGTGGACTGAAGTTTGCCGACCACGTCGTTGAAGTCCTGGCGCAATTTCTCCATGCTGGGCACGAAGCTGCTATCGAGGCGCTGCACCAGATCACCCTCGGCCAGTGCCTGCAAGGCATCGGCGAGAAGGGTGATGGCGCTCATGCGCGGCGTCACGTCGGTTGCGAATTTCACAACCTTCACCACCTTGCCTGTCTCATCCAGTACCGGGTTGTAAGCGGCCTGGATCCATATCTCCTTGCCGTTCTTTCCATAACGAACAAATTCGTCCGAGATGAATTCTCCGGATGCCAGCCGCGGCCAGAAATTGGCATAGGCTGGCGATGCGGCATAGGCCGGATCGCAGAACATACGGTGGTGCCGGCCTTCGATTTCCTTGAGGTCGTAGTTGACAGTGGCGCAGAAATTCGGATTGGCGGTAATGATCGTGCCATCCGGCAAAAATTCGATGGTGGCCTGGGAGCGTGAAAGCGCCTCGAGTTTGCCAGCATCTTCTACGGCCTTGATCTTCTTGGCTGTGATGTCGGTCGCTATCTTGATGACCTTATAAGGTTTGCCCGACCGGAAGACGGGGTTGTAGGAGGCCTCGATCCATATGGTCGATCCATCCTTGCGGATACGGCGATATTCCTTGCCCTGAAATTCGCCGCGCGCAAGAGATTCCCAGAATTCCTGGTATGCGTGCGATGCGACAAATTCCCGGTCGCAGAAGATACGATGATGCTTGCCGACGATCTCTGTGAGATCATAGCCCAGCGTCACGCAGAAATTGCTGTTTGCCGTAAGAATATTGCCTTTAAGATCGAATTCTATGACCGCCTGCGATCTGGATATCGCATCGAGCATATTTCGATTGTCTGCGCTTTTCCCTAACCCCAGCATTAACGTCCCCCAAATAGCGGCCTCGGCGCGCGCTGCCGCACAGGAGGTGTGGTCGGCGCCGTATCATGTTGAACAACGAACAGGTTCTGCCGCCAAAGGCAGCAATGCAGGCACTTGCGACTTGTCAGCCTCAGGTATCGGACCCCGCGTGATGTGATGTAGGCGCGGTACTGTTCGTCGGCTTTTAATATTAGATATCTATAATATTAAAATGTTCTTATTTAATAAAAGAGACGGTCATGAAAACAAAAACCGCCGGGCAGGTGCTCCGGCGGTTTGGTTCAATGGTCAATAGTCTCGTATTTGAGCCTTTGTTCTTAGGGTGCCTCAGAACGCGAACCGGCCGTCATGCAAAGGAATTGCAACGATCAGGCGGCGAGATCTTCCGCTTCGGTTCCCTTGAACATCTTTGCAAGGTTCAGGAAGCAGATCATGCCATGTTCGTTGGCAATGATGCCTTCGGAATAGGACTTGTCGAAAGAGGCCGAGATTTCCGGAACCGGCTGGACCTGATTTGCCGGGATCGTCAGAATGTCCGAAACGCGGTCGACGAGCATGCCGATGACCATGTTGTGCACTTCGGCCACCACGATGGCGCTTCTTTCATTTGCGACGGTGCTTTTCATTCCGAGTTTGTGTGCGAGATCGATGATCGGAATTACCGAACCGCGCAGGTTCATGACGCCGATGACGTCTTTCGGCGCGTGGGGAATGGGCGTTGAAGGCGCCCAGCCGCGAATTTCGCGGATAGTCGTCGTCTTCACGCAGAATTCCTGATCATGCAGGCGGAATGCGATGATTTCGAGCGTCTCGCCGCCAAAGTTGGTAGAGTTTATCATTGCCATCAGAATTCTTCCCAATGCTCGCTGTGGAGGCCAGCGCAAGTGCACCGACACTTGCATATGCGAATTTGGCGTTCTGCCTGGTGCCTGAACAGCCGGAAACAATATTTTCCGCCTTCAATGGAAGATTCGTAGCATGAGATGGTTTCGCAAACCTAAATGCGAAGACTTCAATATTCTTTCTCGTAAAATATACCGGCTGCACCTTCGCCATTACCGCCCGCTTCACCGCGCAGCTTCACGCCGCGCCCGACATCGAGGTTGATGATGGCCTTTGCGCCGGAATCGCCGCTTTGCTGCAGTTCGAGATAGGTTCGCTCGTTGAGATATTTGCCGGCGGAAACGCGGGCCTGGCCTTCGGAATCCGTCGAGATGTCGAGATCGTCGACACCGAGATTGCTTCGGAGCTTGTCGAACAACGAGGTGGAGCGCCCGCCGGCAAGCTGGGCTGCCGCATCCGCCAGCCGCGCGATCTGCAAGGCAGAGAGCTTGGACATGGATTGGCCGAAGATCAGCTGTGCCATAACCTCATCCTGCGGCAGAGCCGGGGTTGAGGAGAAGGCGAATGTCGGGTCGTTGGCATTGCCGGAAACCGCAACCGTGATGGTGGCGGAACCAGCGGTGGACTGCGCCTCCATATCCAGAACCGGCACGAGGCCGCCGCCGAAGGTTATCTTGCCCGTATTGAAATCGAGACGGCGGGTGAGAATTTCGAGCCGTCCACGGCGCATTTCAAAGCCGCCGGAGATGACGGGAACAGCTGCCGTACCGCGAATGGTCAGATTGCCGGTCAGTTCTGCGTCGATGCCGCGTCCGCGCACGAAGATGCCGCTTGGTGCGTTCACCTGAAGATCAAGATTGATAGTGGATGAACTGCCGCTGCCACCCTGATCACCGCCCAGCGCCTTTGCCTGCGCGCGCACCTGTGGTGGGGCGTTCTTATGCTTGACATCGATTTCCGTCAGCGAGGCCGGAAGCTTCTCCGGAATGGTAATGGCGCTTCTGTCCAGTGTCAGCCTGCCCCCAAGCACGGGCGAATTCAGAAGTGGACCTTTCAGCGTCAGCGTGCCGCTCACGACGGTCGTCACCAGCGTGCCATCATTGTAACCGGCGCGGTCCAGCGTGATCGTGATGTCGGCTGGAAAGCCCGAACCTCCCGTTATACCGACGCTACCGGTTCCTGAGATCGTTCCGCCGCCCGCAAGCTTTCCCGTCAGCCGGGAGATAACGGCGCGATCACGATCGAAGGTAACAGTTGCTGCCAGCCCGTTGACCGTGAGGTTACGGCGCACATCGGTCAGGCGCGTACTATCGGTGGTGATGCTACCGGTAACGACAGGCGCGGAAGCGCTGCCGGAAATCTTCACATCGATGGCGGCGGTGCCGTCCACATCGAGGCCTTGTGCTGCGGTTTGTGCGGCAACGGCGGAGAAGGGCAACCTCCCGGAAAAGGCCATGGAAAGCGGACGGTTACCGGCAATGCCGAGGGAGCCGCCGCCCGAAAGCGACATGCCGCCCTGACCGGTTACATTCGTATCGATCTGCAGGGTGCCGCCGGCGAAACGGCCGTTTGCCTTGATGCCGAGCGCTGCAAGCCCTGCCGCACGCGTCTGGGCAACCTCGGCATTCGTCCAGTTCAGATTGTAATCGACCGCCGGGTCCGAAGCCGTGCCCTTGGCGCTCACTGTCCCGGATATACTCCCCGCCGCATCCAGCCCGGTGGCGAAGGCATTTGCGAGGTTCGCGGGAAGCGAGCGGATATTGGCGTTGATGTCGAGTGTCGAACCCGCCGTGCCGTTTACCTCGACGCGCCCGTCGCCGGTGATGATAGTCAGATCGGAGATGCGGGCCGTGCCGTTCTCGATCGCAATTGTACTCGGCTTTTCGAGCCGTACGGCAATGCCCTTGGGGGCGGCCGAGAAGGCATCGAGCCGCACGGTCATCGGCGATCCTGCGGTATTGGCACTGCCTTTTACCACGAGCGGCGCATTGTCGTAGCGTCCGTTGACATCGAAGTTGGTGGTCGTGCCGGAATGGCCAATGGTCGCATTCAGCCCCGAAATCGCCGCGGTGCCGGCATTGACGCTGTCGGCGCTGACCTTGCCGTTGATGGCGAGCGCCTGAAGGTCGTCAATGGAGATATCGGCAGCGAGCTTCGAAATAACTGTTGTGCCCTGGCGGATACTGCCGCCATTCGCCTTTATCGTCGCGGCAATCCGGCCGTTATCGTTACTGAGTACGATGTCGCCGGCAATATCGCCATCTGCCTGTTGCGCGGCAAGTGCCGCCAGCAGGGCCAAGTCCGGGAAATTGAACGACAGATTGCCAGATGGCAGGAATTGTTGCGAGAATTGCAGCTTGCCGTTCAAGATGTTGCGACCCACTGCCACATGAAGCTCGGGTATTGCCGTGCCGTTTTCTGTCTGCACCACATTGGCGTTGGCGTCGATCTTCTGCCGGTCGAGGCTGCCGCTGGCGGTCAGTTTTGCCTGCGGTGCGGCCGGATCGGCCTTGCCTGCGGCATTGACCTTCAGGGCTTCAAGCTTCCGTCCGGCAAGAGTGGCACTTTCGGAGCTTAAGGTGACATTGAAGTCGGGCGCGGCAAGCGCGCCGCTGGCTTCAATTGCAAAATCGGCAACGCCCTTTGCCTGTGGCGTCAGTTTTTCGAGAGCGGGAAACTTGCCCGTCAGATTGGCGCTCAACGCATCGTTTTCGAGACTGACATCACCTGTCGCTTCAATTGTTCCGGATTTGACCACGAGGTTCTGAACGCTTGTGCGCCCGCCAATGATCACGTCGATATCGCCCTGCAAAGCGATGGTGGTATCGAATTTTTCCGCCAGCGCTGGCGGCAGGGTGGCGGGCAACGCGAAGAGCTGCACGCTGGATGTCAGGCGATTGTTGGCGAGGTCGAAACTGCCGTTTAGCGTTCCGCCGACACTGGCGCTCTCCAGCGTCGCGCCGTCAAAACCGATAGCCGACGAGGTCAGGCTGAGCGGTGCCTTGATGGTGACCGGCGCACGCACCAGCCGGTCGATATCCGGGCTGACGAAGGACGATTGTGCGACGGAGAGAACGGTGTCGATGGTGCCGCTGCGATCGGCAATGTTGAGATTGCCGCTCCTGGCCGTCAGCTTGACATCATCAAGCCTACCCTGCGGCAGGGAAAGGCTGCGTAACGATGCCGTGGTGTTGAGATGAGCGGCATCAGCGTTGCCTTTCAGGGAAAGATCAAGGCCATTGATGAGGGCCTGGATCTCGCCATTGTTCAGCGGCCAGCGGAAATCCACTGGCCCGGCGGTGCCGATGAGGTTGGCGCTAAGATCGTTCTGGCCGTTCGGATCCACGGTGCCCGAGGCCGTCAGCAGCAATGTGCCGGTTTCCAGCGTGCTGCTGCCGATTTCGATGCGGCCCTGTGGTGAGAGCGTGGCGTTTGCATCAAGTTTCGTCTCGCCGGCAAAAAGCTGTCGGAAAGCGGGGGGCAGAAGCAGATCGGGCTGGCCGCCGCCTGCGACCTCGATACGCCGCGTGCCGTCGTCTGCAAGTAGATGGTGGCCGGTAACGTTGAGCACGGGGTTGCCGGCGACGTTGCCGCGCAGAGTGCCGGTCCAGTCAGAAAGCGGACCTTCACCGTTCACATCGATCGCCACGGCGGGTGTGCCCGGAAGCGAGAGCAGCGTGGCGAGAAGCCCGCCCTCGGGCTCTTTCATCTCCGCTTTCAGCTTCAAGACATTTTCATTCGGCAGAAACGCGATGTCTGCATTGATGGCAGCGTCCGGAGTGCTCTGCCGGTGGGCGGTCAGCGATAGCCTGATATCGTCCTGCGCGGCCTTGAGATTGCCCTCGGCGGTCAGTTCGAAGTCGCGGCCAAGAAGGGATTGTCCGAGGCTAATATCGGGGAAATTGAAACTGTCGATGCCGATTTCAATCGGCAGGGACGAACTGCCGGAGCTTTTGGTCGATGTTTGCTCAGCGGGAAGCGGTTTGCGATCGACATCAATCGATCCGGCCGACACCCGGTCGGCGTGGAAGGTTCCGGCAAGAAGCGAGAGCGGCGACCAGTCAACGGCGATCTGGTTCACGCGGGCGTAAGGTCCCTGCCGATCCGAAAGGGTGACATTGTCGAGCCGCAGGCGACCGGTCAAAAGACCGCTGGGTGGAGAGATTTCGATTGTCTGGTCGGGCGTGGAAACGAGCGATGAAATCTGCTTTGCGGCAATTTTTGCGCCCATCGGGGTAAGACCGACGAACAGAACCGCAAGCAACACCAGCACCACGCCGCAAAGAGCAGCGTAGCCCAGCCATTTCAGCAATCGAATCAACGTTTTCATCAAGCGTAATCTACACTCTGTTGCTAGGGTGTTCGATGGCGGCGTTTAAAAAGACTGGCCGATGCCAGCATAAATGCCGAAATTGTTGCCACCATCATATTTTTCAAGCGGCATGGCGACATCAAGACGCAAAGGCCCGAAGGGCGTTGCGTAACGCAAACCAATACCGGCGCCAGCCCGGATATCGGAGAAATCAGGGGTCACGCTGTCGGATACCACACCCGCATCGATGAAGGGCACGATGCCGATCGTATCGGTGACCTTGATACGGGCTTCGATGGAGCCAACCACGTAAGAGCGGCCGCCAGTTGCATCACCGGCTGCATTATAGGGCGATATTTCCTGGTAGCTATAGCCGCGCACCGATCCGCCGCCGCCGGCATAAAAGCGCCTTGTGGTCGGTATGTCCTGCAGATTGCTGCCGCCGACGAGCACGCCGCCGGAGAGCTTTCCGGCCATGATCAAGCGATCTTCGGCGCCGAGCCCTTTATAACCCGAAATTGAGCCTTCAAAGGAGGAAAAGAAAGTGCCGTTCAGCGCTTCATAGCTGGGCTTGGCGGCCACCGATGCACGAAAGCCTTCCGTGGGATTGAGCTTGTCGTCGCGCGTATCGCGAACGAATTCCAGCGGTATGGAGGTGGTCAGATATTTGTTCTTGCCGAATGCGTCTTCGGTATCGGCCCATTGCACCTCGAGACCGGCTGCTGCGGTATCGGTGTCGTTCAGCTCATAACTGAAACCGGCGGCTCCCGTTATGGTCTTCGCCTCATAGGTATCGGGATGTTCGGTCTTGGCGATCAGGCTCGTCTTGAATGTTGTGCGCGGGTTGAACATGCCGGGCTTTGTGAAGGTGATGCCCGCCGAATAGTCCATGCCTTCGACGCTCGATGCTTCGGCGATGCGTGAAACCGAACCCTCGATCCGCAGCGATTCCGCCTGCCCGAACAGGTTCCTGTGGCCCCAATACCCCTGGAGGCCAATGCCTTCCGTGGTGGAATATTGTGCGCCGACGCCGAAATAACGGTGCTTTCCCTCTGACACCTCGATGGTGAGCGGAATGGAGCCATCGCGTGACAGCGTTCCTGCTTCCTTGATTGTCAGGCTGGAAAAGACGCCGAGTTGGCGCAGCCGGTCTGCGGCCTTGCGCAGTTTTTCCGGGGAGTAGGGTTCGCCGCCATTGAGGCGCGAATAACGGCGGATGAAGTCGCCGTCGACGGTTTTTTCGCCGGTGACGGTAACCGCGCCGAGGGGTGCCACGGGGCCACCTTCGGCAGCCATGGTAATGTCGACCGTGTTCGTCGCGTGGTTTGCAACGGCCTCGCGTTTCGTCAGCTTCGCAAGCGGGCGGCCTTCGGCTTTCAGATCATCGATCAGCTTGTTGCCGGCGCGGATGATTGCCAGAGATCCGGCATCGCCGCCGGTGACCAGACCGTATTCTTCAAGGTTGCGGCCCGTCACATCGCCCTCGAGCCTGATATTGCCGAGCGTGAAGACCGGGCCGGGGGTGACGGTGATGACCACGGGCACCGGAGCGGAGTGATCGAACACCGGATTGGGCGGCAGATCGTCCACATCCTTGCCAGCGACCATGACCTTGACGATGCCGCCATATCGGGCGTTTTCGTAAAGCGCTGCGATCAGCCTGTCCCTGTCATCACGCGCCTTGATCAGAAGGCCGAGATCGCCGGAGGCCGGTTTGTCCTTGTCAGCCAGAAGAAGCGAGCTGTTTTCCAGGCTGCCCTTTAGAGATTTGTCTGCGTCGGCGGCATTCAGCGTCACGGCATATTTGACGGGATTTATAACTTCGATCTCCGGTTCTTCCGAACCCCAGAGACGCACGCCGAACAGCTTGAAAGCAAAGGCATCGCGAGTAAACGCCGGGTACAGGGCGAACGTAAGGGCAACCGCAAGAGCGGTGCCAGCTTTCCGATACGCAATACCTGTCTTCGGGTTAGTCCGTGTTCTTCGCATAAGCTGCTTTATGGTTGAGCATTTATTATGGCTCTGACCCGTTTCCTGTCCGTTAACAGTGCAGTTTAATCATAAATAAACGGCGTTGAGGACCCTTCGGACTGTGTTTTGCCCGCCTTAACGCAAAAAGCCCCGGATGACCGGGGCTTCTGTGCAACGGTATCTCGTGCAGCTATTAACGGCAACGCGCCGTGTAACGCTGACCGTACTGGTCGCGATAATAGCAATAGCCCGGTTCGGATGCATTGCCGATCAATGCGCCGCCAACGCCACCGATCGCCGCGCCCACTGCCGCGCCACGAACGTTGCCCGTGATAGCGCCGCCCAGGACCGCACCGGAAACGGCACCGATCGAAGCACCCTTTTCAGTCTGCGTGCAGCTTGCAAGCGACAGGCCGACCAGCGCAAATATGATTGCCTTTTTCATGAAACTCTCTCCAACGTTACAATGAGCTCTTCGGCTCGGTAGGCGTCCCATATTTATCTGCGGCGACTGCTACCTCCGACCGCCACAGATAACTAACAATTCGATACCGTTTAGGGAAGCCTCCTCTTTCAGGCGTTCTTCCGCGCGTAAATCGATTGCGTCCCAAACAACGGCGCCGTTTGAAAAAGGTTCCAAATTTCCGGGTTTTTTGATGTGAATCAATTTTGTACTTTTCATCGGCGTCTATAAACGGTTTATTGGAATGGTTCAAAACAACGGCGAATTGACGCAGACGTGGTTAAAGCAGCTCGCAAGGGTTGACGGTCCCGGTGTCGAGGCAGAAAACGATCTGGTCAATTCTGGAGCATGGCATGGACTTCGAGGCATTTTTTACGACGGAACTGCAGAGCCTGCATTCTGAGGGACGCTATCGCGTTTTTGCGGATATCGAACGCCAGCAGGGCAATTTTCCCCGCGCGACACGGTACAACGCCAATGGCGAGCGCAAGGACGTAACCGTCTGGTGTTCCAACGATTATCTGGGCATGGGCCAGAACCCTAAAGTCATCGAAGCCATGAAAGCCGCCATTGATCACTGTGGCGCGGGTGCGGGAGGCACCCGGAACATTTCTGGGACCAACCATCATCACGTCCTGCTGGAACAGGAACTTGCCGATCTGCACGGCAAGGAATCGGCGCTGATCTTCACGTCGGGTTACGTTTCCAACTGGGCGACACTTGGCACACTTGGCCAGAAAATTCCGGGCCTCATCATTTTCTCCGATGCGCTCAACCATGCCTCGATGATCGAAGGCATCCGTTACGGCCGTTGCGAGCGGGTGATCTGGAAGCACAATGATCTCGAAGATCTCGAGGCAAAGCTCAAGGCAGCCGATCCAAGCGCGCCGAAGCTCATCGCCTTTGAATCCGTCTATTCGATGGATGGCGATATCGCGCCTATCAAGGAAATCTGCGATCTTGCCGATCGTTATGGCGCCATGACCTATCTCGACGAAGTCCACGCTGTTGGCATGTACGGACCGCGCGGCGGCGGCATTGCCGAGCGCGAAGGCCTGATGGATCGCCTGACGATCATCGAGGGAACACTCGGCAAGGCTTTCGGCGTGATGGGCGGTTATATTGCCGGGTCCACGGCGGTCTGTGATTTTATCCGTTCTTTCGCCTCCGGTTTCATCTTCACGACGGCCCTGCCGCCGTCGCTCGCTGCCGGCGCAATCGCCTCGATCCAGCATTTGAAGGCAAGCCCCTTTGAGCGCGCCCGCCATCAGGACCGGGTGCGCAAGCTGCGGGGGCTTCTGGATGCACGCGGCATTCCGCATATGGACAATCCCAGCCATATCGTACCGGTCATGGTGGGCGATGCCGCCAAGTGCAAATGGATTTCGGATATCCTGCTCGACAATCACGGCGTCTATGTGCAGCCGATCAATTATCCAACCGTGCCGCGCAAGACCGAGCGTCTGCGCATCACGCCGACACCGCTGCACACCGATGCCGACATCGAACAGCTCGTTGGCGCGTTGCACCAGCTCTGGTCGCATTGTGCGCTGGCGCGCGCGGTGGCTTAAGGCCGCAGTTCAAACAAGAGAAAATCAGGCCGCGTTTACGCGGCCTTTTCTTTGCTGGCGATCAGTTCCCGCGCGTGATTGCGGGCTTCCCCGTCCGCCGAAAATACGTCTTCGATGCTGTTGGCTGATCGGCCGTCATGCATGCGGTCCATGACCGTTTCGACGATTTCGGCCATATCGAGAAAACCGATGCCGCCTTCGACGAAGGCGTGAAAGGCGGTTTCTTCGGCGGCATTCAGGGCCGCGCCCTGCAAGCCTCCGCGCTCCAGCGCCGCGCGCGCCAGTCGGAGTGCTGGAAACCGGGTTTCATCAGGCGCTTCGAAATCGAGTTGCGCCAGCTTGGCAAAATCCAGGCGTTCGACATTAAGATTGCCGCGCTCAGGGTAGGTGAGGGCATAGGAGATGGCGGTTCGCATATCGGGCGAGCCGAGCTGAGCGATGTAGGAGCCATCGGTATAACCAACCATCGAATGTATGATCGATTGCGGATGAACGATCACTTCGACCTGCTCGGGCCTGAGATCGAAGAGATATTTCGCCTCGATCATTTCCAGACCCTTGTTGAACATGGAGGCGCTGCCGATCGATACCTTCAACCCCATCGACCAGTTGGGATGGGCACGGGCGATATCTGCCGTGACATTGGCCATCTGCTCACGCGACCAGGTGCGGAACGGTCCGCCGGATGCGGTGAGTACGATGCGCTCCACGGCCTGTTTGTGATCGCCCGTCAGGCACTGGAAGATCGCGCTATGTTCGCTATCGACCGGGATCAACCTGCCGCCGCCCTGTTTGACCGTGCGCAGGAAAACATCGCCTGCCGAAACAAGGCATTCCTTGTTGGCAAGCGCTATGTCTGCGCCGCGCCGTGCGGCTGTCAGTGTCGGGGCAAGACCAGGTGTTCCGGCAATCGCTGCCATTACCCAGCCGGCCTCCATCGAGGCCGCTTCTTCGAGGCCGGATTTGCCCGCCGCAACATCAATGCCGGTGCCGGCAAGGGCCGCTTTCAGCGCTTCGTATTTGCCATCCTCGGCGGTTACCGCAAGCTGCGCGCCGAACTCACGCGCCTGTTGCGCCAGAAGATCGATGTTCCCAGCGCCGGTGAGCGCCATAATCTCGAATTGTCTGCGACCACCCAGCTGACGGACGACATCCAGTGTGTTCGTACCGATCGAACCCGTCGAACCTAATATCGTCAGCCTGCGTGGCATTTCACTGGTATCTGTCATCTTCCGTCCGTCGGTCGTTTCCGGTTGCCCGAAACCGATGCATGGTTTCTGGCGACATGCACTAGCCTCTACTCGTGAAAACCCGTCATAACAAGGACACAGCCGGGCTATTGTTTTTGCGGATGGCAAAGCCATATGCAAGAAAAACGATGAGAGAATATTGATGCGACGTTTTCTGGTTTCCAGCGGTTGGATTTTTGCGGCAAGCCTTGTGCTGGTTCTGGTCTTTATTCCTTTAGACCCACGCCTTTCGGAACATGCTCAGGCCCTGCCGGGAAGGATAGTTTCCTTCAATCGCTCCATTACCGATTTCGGTACGTTCAGCTGGATGCTTTATTCCACCGGCGCTCTTGCCATACTCGCCTATGTCGGCGCGCGGGTCCTGCAGGCGCGGACCTATGCCGGCCGGCTGAGAACGGCATGGCGGCTTCTCGCTTACTTCTTTCTGACGATCGGAACGGCGAGCGTATTGGTCCACACGCTGAAATTCCTGATCGGGCGGGCGCGGCCGGAGCTTTTTCTGGAAATGGGTGCCTACAGCCTCACGCCTTTTACCGGTGACAATCTTTATGAGAGCTTTCCGTCAGGCCATTCGACGGCTGCCGGGGCGTTTTTCGGTGTTTTCGCCATGCTGATGCCGCGCTTCCGCTGGGCGTTCCTGCTGCTTGCGCTTGTCATTGGTGTTTCGCGCGTCATCGTCGGCGCGCATTATCCAAGCGATGTGGCCGCCGGGCTGTTGCTTGGCATGTGGACGGCCATGGCCTTCGCCTTTATCTTTGCCCGCTCCGAAATGCTTTTCCGTTTCGATGCACATGGCTGGCCACAGCCGAAAAATGCGAACCTGCCGGCGGCGGATGCACGATAGAGACGTTTAACGGACAGGGAGACGGTGATGGAAGAAGCGAAAGTCGTGCCGGAGAATGACGGCAGGGCCGTTCAGCACATCCGCACGTCCGTCGTCGTGGCCGGTGGCGGGCCGGCCGGCCTGATGCTCGGCCTTTTGCTTGCCCGCAGCGGTATAGACGTAACGGTTGTCGAGAAACACGGAGATTTTCTGCGCGATTTTCGCGGCGACACCATCCACCCCTCCACGCTTGAACTGATGGAGCAGTTGGGTTTCGCCGAGGAGTTCCTGAGCCTCCCGCATACGCGTGCGCCACGGCTGAACGCAGTCATCGGCGGCGAGCGTATCACGATCGCGGATTTTTCGCGGCTGCCGGTCCATCATCGTTTCATTGCCTTCATGCCGCAATGGGATTTTCTCAATTTCATCGTCGGCAAGGCCGGGCAATATGAGAATTTCCGGCTGCTGATGAATGCGCCGGTAACCGGCCTGATCGAGCGCGACGGGCGTGTTGGTGGCCTCATGGTCAATACGCCGGAAGGCGCAATCGAGATCGCCGCTGATCTTGTGGTGGGCGCGGATGGCCGCAACTCCATCGTCCGCGAGGCGGCGGGGCTTGAAGTACAGCGCTTCGGCATCCCGACCGAGGTGCTGTGGATGCGCCTTTCGAAACAGCCGGGTGATCCGGCCGACACCATGGGCCATGCGGGTTCGCGGCAGGGTTTCGTGATGATCAACCGCGGTGACTACTGGCAATGCGGGTACGTGGTGCGCAAGGGCTTTTTTGCTGACATGAAGATTGAGGGACTTGAAGCCTTCAGGAACCGGGTTGCGGAGATCTGCCCTTTCCCGCGCGAGAGGCTCGACGAAATTACGAGCTGGGATAACGTGCATCTGCTCACCGTCCGTATCGACCGGTTGAAGCGCTGGTGGAAACCCGGCCTGATCTGCATCGGCGATGCGGCCCATGCCATGTCGCCCGTTGGCGGTGTCGGCATCAATCTTGCCATTCAGGATGCGGTTGCTGCGGCCAATGTTCTGGTGCCGGTATTCACATCCGGCCGGGCCATTGCCGATGACGACCTTGCCGCCATAGAGAAACGGCGATCCTTTCCAACCAAGGCCACGCAGTTCTTGCAGCGGATGATGCGTGTCGGTCGCAAGAAAGAGCAGACGGAAACGGCGGAAAAGCCGAAAGGCCCACCCGCCATCGTTCGGGCGATCATGCGGTTTCCACTTTTTGCCCATCTGACCGGCCGGCTGGTGGGTTTGGGCTTTCGTCGGGAAAAGATCGAGACGGTGTGACGCGGCTTAAGCCGCGTTCACGATTTCCTTGGCATATTTCAGCCCGATAACGGCGGAACCGATCAGACCCGGCTCGATCCGGCAAATGGCAGGCACGACGAGGGGCCTGTCGAAGCGCCTGAGAATGCGGCCCCTGACGGCCTCGTCCAGAGCTGTCACAAGTTCCCTTGAATTCGAAAGCCCGCCGCCGACGGGCACGATGGTTGCGCCGGTGACATTGATCACCATCGCCAGCGGCGAGGCGAGAATATCAATGAGTACATCGATGGTTCTTGCGGCTTGCGCATCACCTGCCTGCCAGGCGGCAATAATATCCTCACTGGTCATATCCTGCCCGTGAAGATGTAGATGCAACTTTTCCATGCCGCGCGCGCTGCCGATCGCGTCGACACAGCCGGTAAGGCCGCAGCCGCATTCGAATCGCGGCAGCGATACCGGTGGATTGCCGGCCAACGTCGCGGCCACTGGCCCATGTCCCCATTCGCCGGCAAAACCGCCGTCGCTGTTGATGAGCTTGCCGTCAATCACCAGCCCGCCGCCGACACCTGTTCCAAGGATAACGCCGAAGACGACGCGATGTCCTTGTCCGGAGCCGATTTCCGATTCGGCGATCACGAAACAATCCGCATCGTTCGAAACGATAACGGGAAGGTTCAGGGCTTTTTCCAGGTCGTCTTTTAACGTTCTGCGGTGAATGCTTGGAATATTGGCGACTGTCGCCTTTCCCGTATCAAGATCGATGACGCCCGCGATCGACAGTGATACGCAGTCGGGTGTGCCGCCGCTGTTGTCGATGACGGATTTCAGGCCGGCGGCGAAGTCTTCGAAGCTGGTTTTGGGCGTTGGTATGCGTGGGACGGGGCGAATATCGTCCGGGGCATGAGCAATCGCGCCCTTGATGGTCGTTCCGCCAATATCGAAACAAACGATCATGGTTCAGACTCCGGAACGTGTGGCATCGTAGATTTTTTCTCCACCAATCCATGTTGAATGCATCTGGAGGTCTGGTGTCAGCATCACGAAATCAGCATCGAAACCGGGCAGGAGTTTTCCCTTGCCGGCGGCGCCGATTGCCTGCGCCGGATAGGCGGATGCCATTCGCAAAGCTTCTTCCAGCGGCATTTCCATCTTCTCACGCATGAAGCGGATGCAGGAGAGCATGTCTATATCCGCTCCCGCCAGCGTGCCGTCGGCCAGCGTTAGCCGTCCACCGTTGCGATAGACGCGCCGGCCGTTCAGTTCGAAACCGTCATCATCCGTGCCGATGGTGGACATGGCGTCGGTGACAAGGAAGATGCGGGCCGGGCCATTCTTGGCGCGCAGCGCAATGCCGATTGCGGCCGGATCGACATGGAATCCGTCGGCTATAAGCCCGCAATGCAGCTTGCCGTTCGAAAGTGCGGCCCCAACCAGCCCCGGCTCGCGGTGGCCAAGCGGGCTCATGGCATTGAAGAGATGCGTCACCATGGATGCACCTGCATCAGCATAGGCCGTCGCAACATCGAGACCGGTGTCGGTATGGCCGAGGCTGACGACGATGCCGGCGTCGCTGAGTGCTGCAACCTGCTCGACAGTAACATTTTCCGGGGCAATGGTTGTCAGCACGAAGGGGAGTTCCGCCTTGCAGCCGGTCAGGACCGCGAGGTCGTCTGTCTCCATCTTGCGGATCAGCGCCGGATCATGCGTGCCCTTGCGGGCGACGGAAAGATGCGGCCCCTCAAAATGCAGGCCGAGGAAACCGGGCACATGCTCCTTGCCCGCGGCAATGCCCGCCTGCGCCGCCCTGGAAGTCACGTCCGACCGGTCGGTGATGAGCGTAACCATCAAAGCCGTCGTGCCGAACTGGGCGTGGGCGGAGCAGATGCGGGCAATGCCAGCCACATCCGGCTGGTTGTTGAACATGACGCCGCCACCGCCATTGACCTGAAGGTCGATGAAGCCCGGCGCGATCAACAACCCCTCCACATCGATCACTTCGGCGTCGGCGGGCACGCTGTCCAGGACAGCGGCAACGCGCCCGTCGCGGATCAGGAGCACCTTGTCATCATGCCATTCGGCGCCATCGAAAATGCGGGCGCCGACAAATGCCTTTATGCCGCTCATTGGGTTTCAGTCACCTTCTTCAATGCCACGGGAGCATCCGGGTTGAAGCCTCTTGCGCGCGACAATTGCTCGATGAAGCCGTAAAACGGCGCGATAAGCAGCAATGCATCGGTCAGGGGATGGTTGGTTTCCACGAAGGGCAAGGGCTTGGCCGGGCTACCCTTGGCGGATGTGACGAAAACATTGGCGCCTTTATGGGCAAGGCTTGCGGCAATATCCGTAACGGAGGTCTCGGCGCGGTCGCGCGCGGCAAAGGCGATCACCGGAAATTTCGGTGCGACCAGCGAAACCGGACCGTGCATGACTTCTGCAGACGAATAGGCCTCCGCGTGCAGCTCGCAGGTTTCCTTGCACTTAAGTGCGGCTTCCGCAGCAATCGCAAGGGCGGGCCCTCGGCCCAGCATATAAAGTGAATCCTCACCCTTCACAGCCTCGCCAATATGGCTCCAGTCAAGTGCGATCGCTTTGGCGAAGTTCTGCGGCAGGGTGCTGACGGCCTTCGCGAGCAGGCTGTCTTCCGTCCATTCGGCAAGGATGGCCAGACCGGCGACAATGGAGTTGACGAAGGACTTGGTTGCGGCAACCGCCTTTTCCGGTCCCGCCTGGATGTCGATGGCGTGATTGGCTGCGTCTCCAAGGGGGGAGGGCAGGGTGTTCACGAGGGAGAAGGTAAGCGCTCCGCCCTTGCGGGCGCTCTCCGCCAACGCGACGATGTCAGGGCTTTTGCCCGATTGCGATACGGCGAAGGCTGCCGCCCGTTCCAGCCGCAGTTTCGTCTGGTAGATCGAGGCGAGCGAAGGGCCGAGCGAGGCGACTGGAAGCCCCGTCTGTAACTCGATCGCATATTTCAGGAAATGCGCGGCGTGATCGGACGATCCGCGCGCAATGGTGACGATAACGGCCGGGTCACGGGCTTTCAGCTTGTCTCCGGCCTGCCGGAAGTCGGCACTGGTATTGTCCAGCAGACGGGCGACGGCATCGGGAATCTCGTTGATTTCCTGGCGCATCAGGGTTGTCATCGTTTTCTGTCCTTGGTCGATGTGTTTCAGTCGGAGGTCATCGTCAGTTCGGCGACGAGGTCGTAGGCGTCGCTGCGATAAAGGGCACGCGATATTTCCATGAGGCGCCCGCTTTCGAGATAGGCCATGCGCTGCACGGAAAGTGCAGCAGACCCCGGTGGAACCCCAAGCAGCAGCGTCTCCTCATCCGTAAGGTTGCGCGCGGAGATGCGCTGGATAGCGCGAACGGGGCGAATATCGCTTTTCGCAAGCTCCTGATAAAGCGAGTTTTCCACCAGCTGCGGGTCCGGCAGAATATCGCCCGGCAGGCTCGTGACTTCGAGCGCGATCGGCTGGTCGTTGGCAAGGCGCAGTCGCGTCAACCGGGCAACCATGGCGGATTGGGAAAGGCCGAGAGCCATCATCTCGTCACCGGTGGGGTAAAACAGGCCTCTCTCAAGCCAGCGCGTGCTCGCCACCATTCCCCGGCGGCGCATATCCTCCGTAAACGAGGTAAGCTTGGTCAACGGCTGCTGCATACGGGTGATGGGTTTGACGACAAAGGTGCCCGAGCCATGCCTGCGGACGAGAAGTCCGTCGCGCACGAGATCGTCCACAGCCTTGCGCACCGTGACGCGGCTGACGCAGGCACTTTCGGCAATGTCGCGCTCGGGCGGCAGGGCATCGCCATGTTTGAGGCGGCCGCCATTGATGGCGTCTTCAATCGTCTGACGCAGTTTCAGGTAAAGCGGGCCGCCGCCTCCCGATTGCAGGTCGTCCAGATTAAGCGCTGCCCCGTTCATCCATAACCTCTGTCACAATCGATGTGGCGAATTCCGGCTATACCATATGCGTCACAATCGGCAATACCAAAATAGAACCATTAGTGGATTTGTACGATTGATCGGTGGTTTTTTCGATCATTTGCCGAATAATAAGGCCTCTTGCTTGAAATTTTCGCATTAACCAAAAAAAATTTCCGGCAATTGGAATTGCTATAGACGATTGGCATTTTTTTGGTATTGTTTTTGTATCGGTGGCTGGCGGCGCTCTATCTTGCGCCTGTCTCCGCTGGGGAAATCGGTCTCCGGTCCTCACGAGGATTTGCGAGATCGAATTTAACTTGACCGTTATGAAAATTAATTTCATCGTGGCGGAAAATTATCGCAGATATCAGAATAACCAGCACAGAAATGGTTGCTTCTGCGAAAATGAATTACGAGTGAACAGGGAACAAAGTTCATGAAGGTGGGAATTATCGGACTCGGATTCCGTCTCGGTTATCTGGGCTACGTTTTTCACGAGATCGACAAGGATTTCGAGATCGTCGGTTATGTCGATCCTGCCCCGGCCGGTCTGCCGGGTCTTGAGGAAAAGGGCATTTCGGCTGGCAAGGCCTATGAAAGCCCCGAGGCGCTGATCGCCGGCGAGACATTCGACCTTTTGATGATTGGCTCACCGAACCATATGCATCTGGAGCATATCCGCATCGGGCTTGAAGCCGGTTGCACCATCTTCTCCGAAAAACCCATCGTCGTCAGCATCGAGGAAAGCCTCGAACTCGCCCGGTTGCTCAACAAGCATGGACATGAGCGGCTGCTGGTCGGTCTGGTCCTGCGTTACTCGCCGCTTTACCGCGATCTGCGTGCCGCGCAGGCCGAAGGCAAGCTGGGTGACGTCGTCTCCATCGAGGCTTCGGAACATATCCCGCCCTATCATGGCGCGTTCTTCATGCGCGACTGGCGGCGTTACGAGAACTATTCCGGCTCCTTCATGCTGGAAAAATGCTGCCACGACCTCGATCTCTATAATGGCGTGGTAGGTGCCCGGCCGCGTTTCGTGTCGAGCTTTGGCGGGCGCAAGAGCTTCACGCCTGCAAATGCTCCGCATAATGACGGCATCAACGACATGGAAGTCTACCATCGCAAGCCGAGCGGCTGGATGGGTTCCGACAAGGTTTTCGACAGCGACGGCGATATCATCGACTACCAGACCGCGATCGTCGAATATGAAAATGGCGCATCGCTCGCCTTCCATACCAATCTGAACGTTCCCGACGATTTCCGCCGTTTCTGCGTCATCGGCGCCAAGGGCATGGCGGAGGGCGATTTCGTGCGCGGCTTCCTGAACGTGCACAATGCCCGCACCAACGAAAAGACCGTTGCCAAGACCTATTCGGCGGCAACCGTGCTCTCCCAGCATTATGGCGCGGATGAGCAGATGGCCGAGGACGTGATCAACCATGTCGTCAAGGGGACGCCCCTGCCGGTTTCCGCGCTCGATGCGATCGAGGCCGGTATTCTGGCGCTCGCCATGGACGAAGCGCGCCATGGCCGCAAGGTGGTCGATCTCAAGCCGGTGTGGGAGGAATATGATCTGGCGCTCCACGGGCAGTTGAAGTCGCCCGCTGTGAAATCGGCTTAAGGGGGCGCTGCGATGGATGCGAAACGCAGCGCGGTCATCTTTGCCTGGCTTCTTCTTTTGCCGGCGCTTCTATACATCACTGTTATTGTTGCTTATCCGCTCGTCGATACATTCATCCTGTCCTTCACGGACGCGTCGTTGAAAAAGACGACGAACTGGGTGGGTTTCATCAATTACGAGAAGATCTTCAACGAGACTTTCGCCGGGGTCATCACGCGGACCTTTATCTGGACGTTCTTTTCCGTCTCGATAAAGATGATCATCGGCACCTTCGGTGCGGTGTTGCTGAATTCGGCCGTTCCCGGTCGGGCCCTGTTTCGCATCCTGACGATGCCGCCATGGATCGTGCCGATGGCTATCGGCATCTTCATGTGGGGCTGGATGTATAACGGCCAGTTCGGCATGATTTCCGGTGTTCTCCAGAATCTTGGCCTGGTGGATGGTCCAGTCGCTTTCCTCGCCTATGGCAGCACGGCTTTCTGGGCGACCATCATCACCGACGTATGGATCGGCGTGCCGATGGTGACGCTTTATCTGCTGGCGGCAATTCAGGCCATTCCGCAGGATCTTTACGAGGCAGCCTGGACCGACGGCGCCAGCCGCACCTACCGCTTCCGCCGCATCACGTTGCCGCTGATGCTGCCGGCCATGATCACCATGTCGATGATCTCGCTGATTTCGACCTTCAATTCCTTCGACATCATCTGGATCCTGACACAGGGCGGACCGACGGGCCAGACGACGACCATGATCATCGACACCTACAAGACGGCGATCGGTTCCTACAAATACGGTGAGGGCGCAGCGCGTGCGGTGCTGATCTGCATCTTCCTGTCCATATTCACCTACTTCTACTTCCGCATCACCAGCCGTATCTCGCAGGAGACCAGCCGATGACCGACAAAAATGCGATGATCAACCGTTACAGGTGGTATGAGATCGTCGGGATTTATTGCGGCATCGCCGTATTCCTGACCTTCGTGCTGGCGCCGTTTGTGGAAGGGTTTCTTGTTTCGCTGAAACCGCTCAGCCTGCTTTTTTCGTCACCGTATAAGTTTTGGCCGGAAAACGGCTCCTTCGAAGCTTATCGGACAATGTGGGTCAGCGTTCCCGGCTTTGCCCGCTACGTCTTCAACTCCTTCTTCATCTCAACGATATCGACGATCATCGTTCTGCTTCTGGTTGTGCCGGCGTCCTATGCTTTTGCGCGTTTCCAGTTTCGCGGTCGCGGGCAATTGCTCGGCGCGTTTCTGGCGATCAACATGTTCTCCGGTGCGGTGCTTCTGATCCCGCTTTACCGGCTGATGCGCAATATGGGCGTGCTGAACACCTATCTGGCGATGATCATTCCCGGCGCCGCCTTTTTGATCCCCACCGCCATCTGGCTTTTGCGGACCTACATGCTGCGTATTCCGCGCGAACTGGAAGAGGCGGCCTATGTTGATGGCGCGAGCTATTTCTATACCTTCCGCCGGGTGATCCTGCCGCTTGCGATGCCTGGCGTCGCCGTCGTGTCCATCACCACCTTCATCGGTGCTTATGCGCAGCAGTTCATCTTCGCGCTCACCTTCAATTCCAAGACCGAATATATGCCGCTGCCCATCGGCCTGTTTGCCTATTTCGGTCGTCAGGAAGTCGTCTGGAATGAGTTGATGGCGGCCAGCTTCGTCGGCATTGCGCCGGCCATGGTCGTCATCTTCTTCATGCAACGCTATCTCGTCAGCGGGCTTACCGCCGGCGCGGTGAAATAATCAACAATAGGAACGACCACCAGAAAACGGGAGACTATCTATGGCACTGAAACATTACGGATTGGCGCTTTGCGCCTTCGCATTTGCCGGTTCCACTGCCCTTGGCACGGTGGCGGCACACGCCGCCGACAAGGAGATCAGCTGGATCTATTGCGGCGACAAGATGGACCCCATCCATGAAAAATACATCAAGGAATGGGAAGGCAAGAATGCCGGATACAAGGTCGTTCCTGAAGTCGTCGGCTGGGCGCAGTGCCAGGACAAGGCAACCACGCTCGCTGCCGCCGGCACTCCGGTCGCCATGGCCTATGTCGGTTCGCGCACGCTGAAGCAGTTCGCCCAGAACGACCTCATCGTTCCGGTGCCGATGACGGAAGACGAGAAGAAGACCTATTACCCTAACATCGTCGACACGGTTACCTTCGAGGATACGCAGTGGGGCGTGCCGGTCGCCTTCTCGACCAAGGCGCTCTATTGGAACAAGGACCTCTTCAAGCAGGCCGGTCTCGATCCCGAAGTGCCGCCGAAGACCTGGGCTGAAGAGATCGCCTTTGCCAAGCAGATCAAGGAAAAGACCGGCGTCGCCGGTTATGGTCTGCCCGCCAAGACCTTCGACAACACCATGCACCAGTTCATGCACTGGGTTTACACCAATAACGGCAAGGTCATCGACGGCGACAAGATCACCGTCGACAGCCCGCAGGTTCTTGCAGCTCTGAAGGCCTACAAGGACATCACGCCTTACTCCGTCGAAGGTCCGACGGCCTACGAGCAGAACGAAATCCGCGCCATCTTCCTCGATGGCAAGGTTGGCATGATCCAGGCGGGATCGGGTGCTGCAACCCGCCTGCAGGAAACCAAGATCAACTGGGGTATCGCAACCCTGCCGCTCGGCCCTGAAGCCAAGGGTCCCGGCACGCTGCTCATCACCGACAGCCTCGCGATCTTCAAGGGAACCGGTGTCGAAGAAAAGGCGACCGAATTCGCCAAGTTCATCACTTCTCCCGGCCCGCAGGGCGAATACGAACTGCAGGGCGGTGCTGGCCTGACCCCGCTTCGTCCGTCGCCGAAGGTTGATGAGTTCATCGCCAAGGACCCCTTCTGGAAGCCGCTGATCGACGGTATCGCCTATGGCGGTCCCGAGCCGCTCTTCACTGACTACAAGGGCTTCCAGGACACGATGATTGAGATGGTGCAGTCTGTCGTTACCGGCAAGGCGACACCGGAAGATGCCGCAAAGAAGGCCTCTGCCGCTCTCGAGCAGTACAAGTAATCCACATTTATACGGTTGCGGGCGCAGGTCGCCCGCAACCTCATAATTCGTTGCGAGAATACCCGCCGCTATGACGGCAGGAGCTTCTCGTGTGTTTCAACGGTTCCGATAAGGCGCGATTTTCCCGTGTCGCGGAACGTCTCTGAACGCAGCCTGATGTCGGCTGGTGACGGGAGAGGCAAGTTTTGGGTCAGCTTTATCTCAACAACGTCCGCAAGAACTATGGACATTTCGAAGTCATCAAGGGCGTTCAGCTCGACATCAGGGATGGCGAGTTCGTCGTTTTTGTCGGCCCCTCGGGATGCGGTAAATCCACATTGCTGCGCATGATCGCCGGCCTTGAGGATATTTCCGCCGGCGACATCGTCATCAACGGCGTGAAGGTCAATGACTTGCCGCCGGTTAGACGCGGCATCGCCATGGTGTTCCAGTCCTATGCGCTCTATCCGCATATGACGGTTTTTGAAAACATCGCTTTTCCCCTCCGCGTCGAAAAGATGGAAGAGGGCAAGATCAAGGAAAAGGTCGAGGCCGTCGCCAAGATCCTGCAACTCGACCAGCGCCTGCAGCAGCGTCCCGGCATGTTGTCCGGTGGCCAGCGCCAGCGTGTAGCGATCGGCCGCGCCATCGTTCGCGAGCCGAAGATCTTCCTGTTCGACGAGCCGCTCTCCAACCTTGACGCTGCACTTCGCGCCGACATGCGTATTGAGCTCACCAATCTGCATCGGACGCTGAAGGCGACGATGATCTACGTAACGCATGACCAGGTGGAAGCCATGACCATGGCCGACCGCATCGTGGTGCTGAATGCGGGTGAAATCTCCCAGGTCGGCGCGCCGCTGGAACTTTACCACAAGCCCGCAAACCTGTTCGTCGCCGGTTTCATCGGCAATCCGAAAATGAATTTCCTGAAGGTCACCTGTAAATCCGTCAGCGCCGATGGTGTGACCGTGGAGTATGAGGGCCAGACAATCACCGTGCCGGTGGAGCCGCGCGCCGGTCTTGAAGGCACGCAACTGACGCTCGGCATTCGCCCGGAACACACCGGTCTCGAAACGGCCGACCTGAATATCAAGGTCGCGCCCAGCGTTATCGAGCGGCTGGGTGTGAATACGATCGCTTATGGCGTCGCGCCCACGGGTGAAAATTATTGCGCGCTTCTTTCCGGTTCTGCGCCTGTTGTCGTCGATGAAACCATCGTCACCGGTATCAAGGCGTCGGATTGCCATCTGTTCGATGAAAGCGGCACATCGCTCGAACGGCGTGTCGATCTTTCTGTCCTCAAACTGATACAATAAAGGGCGGGAACCGGGCCATGAAATCTGTCTCACCATGCCCGGTTTTCTGTGACGCTATCGGTTTTCAGCGGTCTTCGTCTTCCAGACGAAAAAACAACGCCGGGCTTTCGGCCCGGCGTTCAACACGATCTGGCAGGTCCGCTGGATCACGGCATGGGATTGGGCATGTATCCGGTGAAACCGCTGATTTTCCAGCGGCCCTCATGCAGTCGGCAATAATAGAGCGTCTGCCATTTCATGACGTCGAAGCTGCCGTCGGCCTTGCGAAGCCCGCCGTCGAACTTCTTGCGAACCAGCGCGGTCTCCCCTTCCACTTCGATTTCTTCCAGCGTGGTGGTGGTGAAGATCGCATTGCGCGGGTCTTCAGCGAATTGCTGGGTCTGGAAATCCTGCGCCTGTCGCAGCCATTCGTCGCGATAGGCGTGAAGCGAGGGGAAGGACAGGCGCCAGTTGTCCGGGTTTGCATCCCGGTTGGCATTGATGCCGAGAAAGCCGTCCTTTACGAAATCATCCGCGACTTTCGACCAGTCGGCGGTGAGGAAGGCGTCGATATCCCGCGTTACCAGCATGTCCCAGATGGAGTGGCGGGCGACGTCTGTTTCGGGAAAAGGGTTTTTGAATGGGTCGCGCATGATTCAGGTCCGTTGTTGAAATTATTTTCAAGATTTGGATATTTCTCTGGCGAATATTGTTGGCATATGCTCATCTTGCAATCAACAGAGAAAATAATTTTCAAATCAAAGGTGTCCGGCGTGTCGTCAACGGGGCGAAACATGGTCGATTCATGGGTGTGTACGGTTGACGGGCGTCTCGGATTAGGGTGCATCGGAAACGGGGCCAAGCCTTAAGTTTTGGCGGAACGGAGACCGGTGAGCATGGATATTTTCGCAAAGATTCAAGACGACAGGGGACAGTTCTCGCAATCGGAGCGGCGGATCGCCGATATCCTGGTTTCGGACTTCGAGTTTGCGGTCAATGCATCGATCATCGAGCTTGCCGCCCGCGCCGAGGTTTCCCCGCCAACTGTGACGCGGTTCTGCCGCCGTCTGGGTTGCCAGAGCTTTTCGGATTTCAAGGTCAGCCTTGCCAAGACCGCTTATGTCGGCATCCGCTACCTCACCTCGGAACCGACCAGCACGGGCCCGTCGGATGTCGCCGAGGAGGTGCTTGCCAAGGCGCAGGAGGCGCTTTTCCTGCTGCACAAGACGCTCGATCCCGCCCTCGCCGACGAAGCGGCCGTCCGGATTGCCAATAGCGGCATGATCTACGCGTTTGGAGCCGGTGGCAATTCCTCGATGATCGCCTCGGAAATCCAGAACCGGCTGTTTCGCCTTGGCCTGCGCGTTTCGACCAGCGCCGATCACAGTATGCAATTGATGATGACTGCCGCTGCGCGGAAGGAAGACGTCATCATCGGATCCTCCTTTTCCGGCCGCAACATGGAGTTGGTGAAGTGCTTCAGGCTTGCGCGGGAAATGGGGGTTACCACCATCGCGCTGACCCAGAGCGATACGCCCGTCGCCATGGCCGCCGATATGGTGGTGGCCGTCAACGTTCCTGAAGGAAACAATATCTTCCGCCCTACCTCATCGCGTTATGCCTATCTGGCCGCGGTTGATGTTCTGGCGACGCTTGCTGCCTATCACCACCGGCAGCGGTCGATGGTGACCCTGCGGCACATCAAGCAGCAGCTTGTGGAGCATCGCGATCCGGACGACCGGCAATTGCTGGGTGACTAGAGCATTTCCAGTGAGCCCGCGTAGCGGTTTCACGTCCGGAAAATGCGTAAAAACAAAGATGTAGAGCGGCTTGACCTCAAAACCCGCTCTGGAAAGCTTCGAAGGAGTAGCATGACATGCAGGACAGGAAAGACCAGGTCGCCGTCGTAACGGGCGCGGCGGGCGACATCGGCCGGGCAATTGCCGCGGCGCTTTCTGAAAGCCACGCGAAGGTGGTGTTGGTCGATATCGATCCCGACGCCCTTTCCAATGCGCTTTCCCTGCTTTCCGGTTCCGGCTTCGTTTCGAAAACCTGCGACGTCACCGATCCGCAGGATCTTGCAAGGCTGGCCTTGGAGGTTGCGGAGCTGGGTGATGTCGCGACGCTCGTCAACAATGCTGGTGCTGCAAGGGCCGTCAGCCTGCACGACACGACCGCAGAGATATGGCGCAAGGACAATGCCCTTAACTTGGAAGCACCGTTTCTCTGCTTCAGGGCTTTCGAGGACGCGCTTAAGCGCACGCAAGGGTCTGTTATCAATATCACCTCCGTCAACGGCATGGCTGTGTTCGGCCATCCCGCCTATAGCGCGGCAAAGGCAGGCTTGATCCATCTGACGAAGCTGATCGCTGTCGAATACGGAAAATTCGGCATCCGTTCCAATGCTGTTGCTCCGGGAACCGTGCGCACGCAGGCTTGGGAAGCGCGGGCGGCGGTCAATCCGCAGGTCTTCGAGGAAGCAAAGCACTGGTATCCGTTGCAGCGCATCGTGAGGCCTGAGGATGTCGCCAACGCCGTCGCTTTTCTGGCCGGCCCACAGGCAGCGGCCATCAGCGGCGTGTGCCTGCCGGTCGATTGCGGCCTGACGGCAGGGCAGGCGCCGCTCGCCCGGACTTTCTCACAATCCGAACACTACTGACCGAAGTCCTCTCGGGCTTGAAGCACAATAAAGGGGAGCATCATGGCGCTCGCACAATATCGTCTCGAAAACTCATGGCATCCGCTCGAAGATTCCGCATCGGGTGGCTTCACCTTCACCCTGTTCAATCTTTCCAGCGAGCCGGTGAAGGATTTCCGGATCGTCTATACGTCGCTGACGCGGACCATCGACAAGCCCGTTTGCGGCAATGCCGTCTATCTGCGCCGCAATGCCAATTTCCACGAATTTGCGCCGCCACCGGGTTTCGTGCTCGAAGCCGGGAAATCGTGGCGTTTCACTGTTGACGGCCTGCTCAGGCCTGCCCGCCATCGCACAGACGGTGCGAAATCCGCCTATATCAGCCTTGCCGACGGCACACATCGCGCGGTTGATGTCGCTGACCTGATGCTGGATGGGCGCCATAGCGAGCCGGCGCCCGCCCTGCTTCCCGAAGGAAAACTCGATCTGCCCTTCGCCATCCAGCCCTGGCCTGCCGAAATCGATGCCGTGCCGGGCGACGGCTTCCCCGTCGCACTCTTCCCGACGGAAGAGGCAGGCAAGGAAGAAGTGCTTGCGGTGGAGACTGTTTCGTCGCTGTTCCGCAGGCTTTTTGCCGTTGGTCACGTGCCTTTCAGCCTCGCGCCTGTTCATGAGGGCAAACCGCTTCGTTTCAAGCAACATAGCGGTCTGGAAGCGGAAGGTTATCGCCTGTCTTTCTCTGATGACGCCGTCGTCGTGGAATATTCGGCCGCTGCCGGCTTGCAGTACGGCCTGACTGTTCTCGCGCAATTGCTGCACGGCGCGCGCACCGATACCAAATTCCGCTTCCCGGTTTCAGGCACCATCGCCGATGCGCCGCGTTACAGCTGGCGCGGTTGCCATCTGGATGTCTCGCGACAATTCTATCCGACCGGTGATGTCGTGCGGCTTATCGACATTCTTGCATGGCTGCGCATGAACCGGTTCCATTGGCACCTGACGGATGACGAGGCATGGCGTCTCGAAATCAAGGCTTACCCGCTGCTGACGACCGTCGGCGCGACGCGGGGGCCGGATGCGCCGCTTCTGCCGCAGCTCGGCAATGGGGCGGAGCCGGTTTCCGGTTATTACACGCAGGATGATGTTCGCATGGTCGTCGCGCATGCGGCGGCACTGAACATCGAAATCGTGCCGGAGGTCGATATTCCCGGCCACAGCACGGCGGCTCTCGTTGCCTATCCGGAGCTGACGGATGGGCAGGAAGCGCCGGATAGCTATCGCTCCGTACAGGGCTATCCCAACAATGCGCTCAATCCCGCCATCGAGCCGACCTATGAATTCCTTGGCAAGATATTCGACGAGATGGTGGAGCTTTTCCCCTCGCGGCTGATCCATATCGGTGGCGACGAGGTGGCAGATGGCTCCTGGCTTGCCTCGCCGCTTGCCAAGTCCTTGATGGAAAAGGAAGGCCTCGACGGCACCTTCGGTATCCAGTCCTATTTCATGAAACGTATTCAGGGGATGCTGCATGAGCGCGGCCGCCAGCTTGCCGGCTGGGACGAAGTTTCGCACGGCGGCGGCGTTGATCCCTCGGGAACATTGCTGATGGCCTGGCAGAAGCCGGAAGTTGGCCTTGAGCTTGCAAAGCAGGGCTACGACGTCGTGATGACGCCGGGACAGGCCTATTATCTCGACATGGTGCAGGATGAAGCCTGGCAGGAGCCGGGCGCAAGCTGGGCCGGCACCGTTCCGCCGTCGCACACATATGCTTACGAGGCAGTCGGTGAGTTTCCCGAGGAATTAAAGGAGCGGATGAAGGGCGTTCAGGCCTGCATCTGGTCGGAACATTTCCTCAATCGCGCCTATTTCAACCATCTGGTTTTCCCGAGACTGCCCGCCATTGCCGAGGCGGCGTGGACGCCGAAAGCGCAGAAGGACTGGCTGCGTTTCTCCGCCATCGTCCCCCTGAGCCCGGTTTATTGAGAGGAAGGCGAGATGCGTATTGCCGTTGGTGGTATTCATACCGAATGCAGCACCTATTCGCCGGTGCTGATGGTGCAGCAGGATTTTCGCGTTTTTCGCGGGGCGGAGTTGCTGGAGGCCGAGTATTTCAATTTTCTGGGCGAAGGCGGGGCAGAGGTGCTGCCGCTTCTGCATGCGCGGGCGGTGCCGGGTGGTCCGGTGTCGCGCGCGGCCTATGATGCGTTCAAGCATGACTTCCTAGAGCGTCTCAAGGCTTGCCTGCCGCTCGACGGGCTTTATCTCGCCATGCATGGCGCGATGAATGTCGAGGGAATGGACGATGCGGAAGGGGACTGGATTTCCAGCGCCCGCGCCGTAGTTGGGCCGGATGTGATCATTTCCGCCAGCTACGACCTGCACGGCAATGTGAGCCAGACGATCATCGACCAATTGGATATTTTCGCCGGCTACCGAACAGCGCCGCATATCGACGTGCGTGAAACAATGGTGCGGGCGTGGACGATGCTGCTCAAGGCCTTGAAAACGGGCGAGAAGCCTGGTGTGGCCTGGGCGAAAATCCCCGTTCTGCTGCCGGGCGAAAAGACATCCACGGAAGATGAACCCGCAAAAAGCCTTTATGCCGTTCTGCCGGAACACGATGCCCGACCCGGTATTTGGGATGCGAATTTCATGATCGGTTACGTCTGGGCCGACGAACCAAGAGCTACGGCCTGCGCTGTCGTGACCGGGACGGACAGAGAGGCCGCGCAGGCGGTCGCGGCCGAGATTGCGCAATCCTACTGGAATGCCCGTCAGGATTTCCGTTTCGGCTCCGTGACCGAACCGCTCGAGGTCATCATGGATATTGCGGAAAAAACAACAACCTGCCCGATCATTCTGGCGGATTCCGGCGACAATCCGACCGGCGGCGGGGTAGGCGATCGCGCCGATGTTCTGGCGGCGTTGATTGCGCGCAATTGGCAGGGCGCGTTGATCGGCGGCATCACTGACAAGCCGGCGGTCGAGGCCTGTTTTGCGGCGGGCGAGGGCGCGGCGCTTTCCCTGAAGATCGGCGGCAGTCTCGATCCGGAGAGCCCTTCCATCACTGTCGAAGCCGAGGTCCTGAAACTGGACGATCCAGGTGCTTCCGATCAGCGGCAGGCGGTAGTCGTCATCGATGGCATTACCGTCATTCTGGCTGCAAGGCGCAGGCCCTATCACATGATCGCGGATTTCACCCGTCTGGGCTTCGATCCGAAGGCGGTAAGGCTGCTGGTCGTCAAGTCAGGTTATCTTTCGCCGGAACTTGCGCCCATCGCCAATCCCAATCTCATGGCGTTGACGGAGGGGGTTATCAATCAGGATATCGAAAACCTCCCCAATCGCCGCCGGGATGGCGATTTTTACCCATGGAAACCGCATTTCAACTATATCCCGAAACCCATCCTTTCGGCCCGCTGGCGATGACAGCGGTTCGATAGCATTTCATTCAGCGATCCGGCTGTGCCGGATCATCTCAGGCGAACGTTCATGCCGTCGGCTCTTTCCATCGTTTTCAACAATCCGTCGATCCGCATCGGGGCGCTCGCCATCCTGTTCTTCGGTTTTTCGAATGCCGCGACCGCCCCCTATCAGGCGGTGATCGGCATTCGCGAAATCGGGCTCAGCAACACCGTCTATTCCCTGCTGATGCTGTTTGCCGCCATCATCAATGTCAGCGCCAGCGTGCTGATGGGCATCGTTGCAGACCGGCTCGGCGAATATCGCAAACCCATGCTGCTCATTGCGCTTTTCGGCGTCAGCGGCTATCTGCTGGTTTACCTCGTTGGTAATGCCACCGCCTTCGTGACCGCAAAGCTGCTGCTCCTGCCGATTTTCGGGGCGATGAACTCTCTGATTTTCGCGCATGTGCGCGCCGATGCCCGCAATCTTTCGACGGGCGACATGATCGCCGTGAATTCGATCATGCGGGCCACGATTTCGCTTTCATGGGTGCTGGTGCCGGGCATCGTCGGTATTTTTCTGGTAAACTCCGGCAATATGCTGATGGCTTTCCTGTTTTCAGGCATCTGCGCGCTTATCTGCTTTCTGCTTGTGGCCTTTTGCCTGCCGCGCACGGCCACGCCGGCATCGGTGAACACGCAGGCACGCTTCGGTGTCCGCGCTTCACTTGCGGAAATCGGGGAGCGACGGGTTCTGCTGCGGATCATCGCCATCGCGCTCATCTGCTCGATGCTGCATCTCAATGATTCCATCCGCTCGCTCATCATAACGGGTCAGGCAAAGGGAACGGTCGCGGATATCGGTATCGTCGCGGGCATCGTTGCCGCGCTGGAAATCGTTTTCATTCTGCTGTGGGGCTGGATCGAAAAGAAGGTGCCGCAAACGCTGACCCTTGCGGCGGGAGCGGGGCTTTATGCCATCTACCTCATCCTGCAGGGTCTCGCGACGGCACCTTGGCATATCTACGCGCAGACCTTGATCAGCGCGCTCGGCGCAGCCGCCATCATCAGTATCCCGATCACCTATCTGCAGGAGCTGATTGCGGATCGGCCGGGACTTGGAAGCTCGCTGATTGCCGTCAACATCTTCCTCGGCGCGGGTTTGGGTGCGCTGATTTTTGCCGTCGGCACGCTCGTCACGAGCTATTCAGGAACTTCAATCCTGGGAGCGGTTGTGGGTCTCGGCGGCGTTTACATGCTCTACGCGCTTGATGGGAAGGGCCGCCGCAGGTAGAGCGTCGGACCGAAAAGTGTGGGCGGTTTTCGGATAAGCCGGCGCGAAAACACGGTACATTCAAAAGAAAGAGGTTACGATGATTCTCGAGATTTGCGTGGACGACGTGGCCGGTCTGGAAGCTGCGGTCAGGGGTGGGGCCGATCGAATAGAACTCTGCGCGGCATTGTCCGGTGGCGGTGTGACGCCGTCTGCGGGTTTCATGCACCGGGCGGCGGCCTACGCCCTGCCGGTGAGCGTGATGATCAGGCCGCGCGCCGGGGATTTCGTGTTCACGCGCGACGAAGCCGATGTGATGAAACGCGATATCGATGCGGCGCGCGCGGCGGGGCTTTCCGGCGTGGTGCTCGGTGCCTCGCTTGGCGATGGCTCGCTTGATATTTCCCTGCTCGAAGAACTGAGCCGCCACGCAGACGGGCTGGATATGACGCTGCACCGGGCGATCGACGTTGTTCCCGACATGGATGAGGCCTTGGAGGCCGCTATCGCGCTGGGTTTCCCGAGAATTCTGACCTCCGGAGGCGCGCGTTCGGCGCTTGAGGGTATCGAGACCTTGGCGCGATTATCCGAGCTTGCCGCCGGGCGGATTGTCATCATGCCGGGGGCCGGGGTGCGTCCACCAGTCGTGCAGACATTGCTGGACCGCTTTCCCATTACGGAGATCCACGCATCCTGTTCCGCCATTCCGTTTTACGATCCGGAAAGCCGGGTGGCGAAACTCGGTTTCACCGGCGCGGGGCGCAAGGGTACGGATGAAGAGGCCGTTCGAGAATTAAAGGCGATCCTCACCGCTCATCAAAAAGGCGGCGCAAAGCTCTAGCCGTTCCTGCGGCGCCATCGAGATCGAGGTGGATCACGTCCGGTCCCGGCAGGGCCAATGCCGCCCTGATGGCATCGGCCATGGATTGCGCAGAGATATCCTTCTCTTCCAGAACCTGTGCCAGTCCCAGCCGCGCCAGCCTTTCGGCGCGGGCGCTCTGTTCCGTTTCGCCATCGGCCGCAAACGGGATCAGAAGCGAGCGGCATTTCGCCTGTAGAATATCGCAGACGGTGTTGTAACCGGCCTGCGAAACCGAAAGCCGCGCGCCGGCAAGCAGGCTTGCGAAATCCTTGCGGAAGCGGAAGATGGACACATTTTCGGGCGCCTGCGCCGAGATCGCATCGAAATCTGCCCGCGGCATGTTGGGGCCGGTTATGAGGCACCAGCTTTTGATCTCTTCCAGCAGAGGCGATGCCTCAAGTGCGGCCCGGATAAGGGCTGCACCAACGGCACCTCCGCCAGCGGAAACGACGATATCGAACTTTTCCGCCGGTTCCGGCGATGGCAGCGGCGCGACGAGGCCGGTATAGACAACGCGCTGGCTGATTTCGCCGGCAAGGGGAAAGGTCTCCTCCAGCCGGACGAAATCCGGATCTCCGTGGACCAGCACCGCGTCGAAATGTTTCTTCACCAGCGACACGGTTTCTTCGTCCCGGCCCGGTTTGGTTTTTTCCTGCAGAATATCGCGCAGCGACGTCATGACGAGCGGGCGCGGTTCACTCTCCTCGATCTCGTCCAGAAGCGGCAGCAATTCGAAACGTACCTGCCTGCGGCCAAAGGGGAAGGCCTCTATGATGACGATATCCGGCTTTGCACCGTGATAGGCGCCGATCAGCATATCCGTTCGAAGCTTTTTGAAGTCGTCATCGACCGGTTTGCCGGAACTGTCGACAAGGCCGGAAAAGCTGCCATCGCTGACGGCGATTGGCGGCAATTCGACATGGCGGATGCCTTCGCCCGGGAAGCCCGGAACCGGGGTGCCGCCTGTCACCAGAACGACATCGAAACCATCAGCCTGAAGGGCATTGGCAACGCGGCTGGCGCGGGCGATATGGCCGATGCCCAGAAGGTGCTGGACGTAGAAGAAAACGGAAGGGCGCTTTTCCGTATCGGTCATGGCGTTTTTTCCCACTCGGTTTCGAACAGCGTCTTCAACTCGGCAATGCTGGTGCGGTTGTCGAAGGCGGTTCGCACACGGTTTTCCGCCGAACTACCCAGACGCTCACGCAATTGCGGATCGGTAATCGCCGTGCGCAGAGCCTCGGCGAAGGCAACCGGATTTTCGGGCTCCGTCAGCAGGCCGTTTTCACCGTCCACGAAGAATTCCGGAATGCCTGATATATTGGTGGAAATGCAGGTCAGCGCCTGGCTGGCGGCCTCGACCAGCACATTGGGAAGACCGTCGCGGTCACCATCGCTGGTGATGCGGCAGGCAAGGGCGAAGAGGTCGGCCTCGCGGTAATTCTCCAGCACCTGTTTCTGGTCCATGGCGCCGGTCCAGACGATCTTGTCGGCGATGCCAAGCTCGTCGGCGAGTTTTTTCAACCCGACAAGTTCGTCGCCGCCACCGATATGGGTGAAACGCCAATGGATGCCCTGCGGAAGCGAGGTCAAAGCCTGCAACAGAATATCGATGCCCTTTTTCTTGACGGCCCGTCCGACACTCAAAATCCTGACCGGATCATGAGCGTCCGATCCATCTCTTTGCGGACGCGGCGTGTCGAAATGCGGGAAGCGGGTGAGATCAAGACCGTGATAGCTCAAATGCACATTCTGTTTGACGCCGGAAAGGGTGCGAAGATGCTGAAAGCCGCTTGCGGTGCAGGTCACGGCCCAGCGGGCGCTTTCCAGCTTTGCGGCAAGGTCCCGGTCGCTGGAGGTCCAGATATCCTTGGCGTGGGCCGAAATCGTCCAGGGCGTGCCGGTGATAAGATGGGTATAGGCGGCGACCGAGGCGGGTGTGTGGATGAAGTGAACATGGAGCCACCCGGCATCTACAGGCCATTCGTGCGCCAGCACGGCCGCCTGCCCGAAACGGCGGAAGCGGTTGCGGCTGAGATCATGCGGCAGATCGCTAAAAAACCGACGCAGCGCCTTGGTGAAGCCTGGCTTTTTGCGGCATGCCCACAGGGCCTTCAGCACGCGGATGGGCTCTTCATGCAGATATTCCGGCAGGTAGGTCACGGGTGCGCGGATTTCATCGTGAACGGGGTGGCGTTTTTTATCCGTCGGGCGGCGCATGGACATGAGTTCCAGCGTAAGGCCAGCCTTTTCAAGCCCCAGAAGTTCCTGGGCGATGAAAGTTTCGGACAGGCGCGGATAGCCCTTGAGGAGCACCACGATTTTTTTTGTGTCGGTCACGTTGCGCGTGTCTCTTTTGAAGCGGTGGTTGTCGGGGAGCCGGTCACGCTGTCAGCGTTATTGGCACCTTGTCGCCCTCGGGCGGCAGCCATTCAGCTATCCGTTTCGAAATGTTTTCCAGACCATCGAGCTTCAGGTCCTGCGAATTGACGGAAGGCGGCGCGCGGTTGGGCAGCGCTTTAAGAGCTGCCGCCATTTTTGCCGGATTCTCGGCATCCTCAGGTAAAAGCATGTCGAACAGGCCGAGCTCCGACGCGCGGCTTGCGCGGATAAGCTGCTCTTCCCTCGGCACCGTGCGCGGCACGACGAGGGCAGGCTTGTCGAACGACAATATCTCGCAGACGGTGTTGTAGCCGCCCATTGACACGACGGCCTGAGCGCCGGCAACGAGGTCTTCCATGCGGTTGTCGAATTCGATGATCTCGATGTACGGAATATCGGCAACGCTGCTCATGAAGCGCTGGCGCTGGTCTGCCGGCATGTAAGGGCCGAGCACCACGAGCGCCTTGTGCGTCAGTTCGCTATCATGACGGTAGGCGTTGATGACGTCATCGATCAATTCGCTGCCGTCACCGCCGCCGCCGGTGGTGATGAGAAGATAGTCGCCCTCCGGCCGGTGCGCCACGGTTTCCGCCTGCGTTTTGGAGCGTTGCAGGAAGCCGACGAAATCCATCTTGTCGCGAACGGTCTGGGGAACGTCGAGCCCCGTCAAGGGGTCGTGGAAATCCGGCGGGCCATAAATCCAGACGTGGTCATAGAACTTGCCGATCTTGGTCATCACGTCATTGCGCTTCCACTCCGCTTCAAGCAGTTGCGGTGCATCCATGACGTCACGCAGGCCGATGACAAGCTTAGTTCCCTGTCCCTTGAGATACGCAAGCGTTTCCTCCACCTCGCCACGAAGACCCATGGGCTCCTTGTCGACGATGAAGATATCCGGCTGGAAGCTTTCGGCAGTGTGATAGATGATAGAGCGGCGCATCTTCAGTGTTTCCTGAAGATCGATATGCCTGTCCATGGAGGTGTATTCGCCATTGCGCAGCTTGATGACGCTCGGGATTTTCACGAAATCGACACGAGCGCGATAATCGAAGGCGCCGGCAATAGTCGCACCCGAAATGATAAGCACGTTGAGGCCGCGATAATCCTCCACCAGCGCGTGAGCGATCGTGCGACAGCGCCGCAGATGTCCGAGGCCGAAGGAATCGTGGCTGTACATGAGGATGCGTGCGTCGTTCAGACGGGAGGTCATCGGCCACACCTCTTTTTGCCTTTCCCAAAAAAGGCGATGGCGGAAGAGCAGTTTATCAAGGCGTGTTCCATTTTATCTGAAGGGATCCGCAGCATCACGTAGTCCGTCACCGAAGAAATTAAAGGCCAGAATGACGAGAACAACCGGAATCGTCGGGATGAGAAGCCACGGATATAGCGCAATGACGCTGACGCTGCGCGCCTCCGTGAGCAGAATTCCCCAACTTGTGATCGGCGGTCTGAGGCCGAGACCAAGGAAGCTCAGCGCGGTTTCGCCGAGAATCATGCCCGGTATCGTCAGCGTCGCCGAGGCGATCAGATGTGACATGAAGCCGGGGATAAGGTGCCTGCCGATGATGCGCGGCGTACCGGCGCCCATCAGTTGTGCAGCCAAAACATAGTCTTCCTCGCGCAATGCCAGCAATTTGGAGCGCACGGCGCGCGCCAGTCCCGTCCAGTCCAGCATGCCGAGAATGATGGTGATGCCAAGATAGACGAGGATCGGACTCCAGGTCACCGGCATGATCGCTGCGAGTGCGAGCCACAGCGGAATGCTCGGAATGGATTGCAGGACTTCGATGATACGCTGGACGATGAGATCGAAAGTGCCGCCGCGATAACCTGCCAGACCGCCGATCACAATGCCGAGAACGAAGCTCATGGCGACACCGAGAAGGCCGATCGTCAGCGAGATGCGCGCGCCATAGATGATCCGCGACAGCACGTCTCGTCCAAGCCGGTCGGTGCCGAGCAGGAACATTTCACCGCCTTCGGCCGGACATACGAGGTGAGTTCTAGCCTCGATCATGCCCCAGAAATGATAGGTATCGCCCTTGCAGAAGAAACGCAGCGGCTGGATATCCGTCGGCACATCCCGGTAGACACGCCGCAGATTGTCCATGTCGAGTGTCATTTCGCGCCCATAGACGAAGGGCCCGACAAATTTTCCGTCATTGAAAAGGTGAATGGCCTGGGGTGGGGCGTAGATATGCTCGATATTGCGGGTGTGAAGATTGTAAGGCGCGAGGAACTCGCTGATCAGGATCGAAAGATAAAGCACCACCAGAAAGGCGCCGGACCAGACGGCGATCTTGTGCTGGCGGAACTGCCACCACATGAGCCGCAGCTGTGACGCCTTGCTGAAGGCCGCCATTCCGGACGTATTGGGTTCGATGAGCGACGGGTCGAACGGCGCCGTGGAAACGTAGTGGGGCAGTACTTCGCCGGAAGTCGGGATGGATGAAGTCATTTGACGTTACCACCTCCGAAGCGGATTCTCGGGTCAAGTATGGCAAGGGCGATATCCGACACAAGAACGCCGATCACCGTGAGGAAAGCAAGGAACATCAGGAAGGAGCCGGCCAGGTACATGTCCTGGCTTTGCAGCGCCCGGATGAGCATCGGACCGGTTGTTTCGAGCGACAGCACGACGGCGGTGATTTCCGCGCCTGATATGATGGCGGGCAGGATCGAGCCGATGTCCGAGATGAAGAAATTCAGCGCCATGCGCAGCGGATATTTGATCAGCACCTTGAAAGGGTGAAGCCCCTTGGCGCGGGCGGTTACGACATATTGTTTCTGCAACTCGTCCAAGAGGTTGGCGCGCAGGCGGCGGATCATGCCGGCCGTGCCCGCCGTTCCGATGATGAGAACGGGTATCCAGATATGTTCGAGGATCGACTTGAACTTTGGCCAGCTCATCGCTTGGTTTAGATATTCCCGATCCATCAGATGGCCGATGGAGATGCCGAACCAGATATTGGCGAAATACATCAGTATCAGCGCCAGCATGAAGTTGGGGATGGCGATGCCGAGCAGACCGAGGAAGGTCAGGCCATAGTCACCCCAGCTATATTTGTGCGTGGCGGAGTAGATGCCGATCGGGAAGGCAAGAATCCAGGTGACGATGATGGTGACGAAGGACACCAGAACCGTCAACCACAGACGGTCTCCCACAACCTCGTTTACCGGCAGTTGATATTCGAAAGAATAACCGAAATCGCCGACCAGCATGCCGGTTGCCCAGCGGAAGTAACGGATCGGCGCCGGCTGGTCGAAGCCGTAGCGGACGCGTAACTCCTCGATTTCGGCAAGGTTTGCGGTCTCGCCCATGGCGCGCAGTTCGGCGACGTAGCTTTCGAAATAATCGCCCGGCGGCAATTCGATGATGGTGAAAACCAGCATCGATATCAGGATCAGCGTGGGGATCATGACGAGGATGCGCTTGAGAATATACCGCAGCATATCAGGCGTCTCCGTCATACCAGAAGGCATCCGGCATGTAGATGCCGAGATACGATGTGGGTTCAAAGCCGAAAAGCGCCTTTTCCGGCACGTTTCGCATGCGTTTGACATGGACGACGGGTTGCAGCGCGCCGTTGACGATGCCGATGGAAAATACCTGCTGCGTGTAGATACCAAGCATTTCCAGCCAGATTGCCTCGCGCTCTTCCTCGGTGACGCTTCGGCGCCATTTTTTCAGGAGATCGAGCAGATGCGCTGCTTCCGGCAGGTCAGGCTCCTTGCCCTCACGCCCGCCGGACAGATAATGGATGCCCCAGACCGGCCATTGCAACTGGTCGTCGCCGGTGGGCGCAAGGCCCGAAGGCAGCATGTCGGGGGTCGGCACGCCATTGTCCATGCCCATCCACACCGACATCAGCACCTCGCCGCCCATGGCGCGCTTGCGGAAGACATCTCGCTGGGTCGGGCGGACCGAAACCGAAATGCCGATATGCCGCCAGTGGTCTGTGACCAGTTCCATCACGTCCGTTTCGAGCGTGCTTTCGCCTGTGGTCTCGACGATGATATAGGCCGGGCGGCCGTCCGGCAGAAGCCGGTTGCCGGCGCCGTCGCGCTTATCGAGACCCGCTTCGTCAAGCAACCTGTTGGCCATCGCCCGGTCGAAGGCACTCCAGGCCTCGGCAAATTCCGGCCGGTAAAGCGGGCTTTCCGGCAAGACGGTGTCGGCGCTTTCCTTGGCCAGCCCGTAAAAGCAGACCATGTTGATTTCGTGCCGGTTTATAGCGAGCGACATCGCGCGGCGCACGCGCACGTCCTGGAAACAGCTCCGCCATACCGGATCGGCGCAGTTCAGATTGGGCAAAAGTGCAATGCGCGACCCTTGAGAGCGCTTGTAGAGGTTCACCTTCAGAGGAAAGCGCTTTTCGGCATCCTTCAGGAAGGTGTAGTCGGCGAAATCGAGGCCGAAATATTGCAGATCGCTGTCACCCGACGCTGTCTTCGCCGAGATAATGTCGGAAGAGGTGACGTTCAGCAGGAACCGGTCGAGATAGGGCAGTTGCAGGCCGTTTTCGTCGACACGGTGATAATAGGGATTGCGCTCGAAAACGAACTGTTCGGCCGGTGGCGAAGTCGTATTGCGCCAGGCGTCCAGCGTCGGCAGAGCGGGATTTTCCGGACGGACCTGCCGCGACATCTTGATATGCAGCCCGCTCCAGTCATCCGCCTTGTTCTTCTTGATGAGCTTGGCGAGGTTTTCCGCGGTCTGATATTTGACGTGGAACTGCTTCATATAGGCGGCGGGCAGGAAAAGCCGCGCAGGCGATGCTGCTGCGAGCTTAGCCAGAAAATCGGGGTTCGGACCTTCCCAGGTATAGCGCACCGTCAGCCGGTCGATGACTTCGATCTGTGGAGGGTTGTTGTTGACCAGCAGTTCGATTGGCGGGCCGCCCTTGTGAATTTCCTTGTTGAGAGCAACATCCTCCCAGAAATACCGGAAATCCTCGGAGGTTAAATCGCTACCGTCGGACCATTTATGGCCTTCGCGCAGCTTGAAGGTGAAGATGCGTTCGTCCTGAACGTCGTAGCTTTCCAGAATGTCGGGATGAAGCTCGAATTTTTCGTCGTAACCGACAAGGCGGGCATAGTTGCTGATGGGCATAAGCCGGATATCGCGCTGGCCGCCGATCAGCATGCGCACGGAACCGCCGTGTTTTCCGGGCTCCCGGCCAAGCGCCTTCATATCGATGACGCGCGGGTTTTTCGGCAAGCGCTCGGCAATATCAGGCAACTCGCCTTTTTCCCGCTTTTCCTTGAAGTAGGTGGGGTCGGTATAGGCAGCGCGCGCATAGGTCGGCAAAAAGACGGAGGCCATCAAGGCAAGGGTGGTGCGGCGCGTAATCACGAGCGAAGCTCCCTGATGTCGGCATTGCCGTTTGCGAGAACGAAATGGCCGTCGCCAAGATCGGCAGAGATCATTTCGCCGTCACCCTCGTCGCGGAATTGCTTGCCCCAGTCGAACTTGCCCGTGGCGCTGATCTTGCCGATGGTGCGGAAATCGAGCGGACGGTCGAGATCGGGGAAAGGCACGGCCGCCAGCAACGATTTTGTATAGGGGTGAACCGGAGCGCGCATCATGATTTCCCGCGGCGCCAGCTCGACGATGCGGCCCTCGCACATCACCGCCACGCGGTCCGCCATGTAATCCACCACTGCCAGATTGTGCGAGATGAAGAGGTAGGTAAGTCCGAGGTCCTTCTGCAAATCCTTGAGCAGGTTGAGGATTTGCGCCTGCACCGAGACATCTAGGGCAGAAACAGGTTCGTCGCAGATCAGCAGTTCGGGACCCAACGCCAGCGCTCTGGCAATGCCGATACGCTGCCTCTGGCCGCCTGAGAAACTGTGCGGATAACGGTTCAGCGCGCTTTCTCCAAGGCCGATGGCCTTGACGAGATTACGGACTTTTTCCGCGCGGTATTTCGCATCGCCCCGTCCATGGATTTCAAGCGGTTCGCTCAAAATATTGCGCACGGTCATGCGCGGTGAAAGCGATGAGATCGGGTCCTGGAAGACCATCTGTATCTTGGACCGCAATTCCTTTAGATCGCCGTCCCTTGCGTTGAGGACGTCGATATCGCCCTGCGGCCGGTGAAAGGTCACGGAGCCTTCATCCGGGCGAACGGCGCGCATGAGGATTTTGCTGACGGTTGTCTTGCCGCTGCCGCTTTCGCCGACGAGGCCAAGGCATTCTCCCCGGCGAATTTCAAAACTGACGCTGTTGACCGCCTTGGTGGCATTGGCATCGCGGCGGCTGAACCAGCTGGACTTCCGGGTCGTGAAGGTCTTGCTGATATTCTCCACGGTCAAGAGCGGGCCGGGGGTCTTGTTCACTGCGGCGGTCTTCTTGCCGACAAGGCTTTCGTGGTCGACGGTGATCTCACGAAGTGCCTTCAGCCTCTCACCCGGCTTCATGTCGAAATGCGGCACGGCGGCCATCAGGCCCTTGAGATAGGGGTGGCTCGGTGCCTTGAAAATATCGTCGACCGTTCCTGCTTCCATGATCTCGCCCTGATAGATCACGGCAACCTCGTCGGCGATGTTTGCCACCACGCCGAGATCGTGGGTGATGAGCAGCATGCTCATGTTCAGCCGGCTCTGGAGATCGCGCAGGAGTTTGAGGATTTGCGCCTGTATGGTTACATCAAGAGCCGTCGTCGGTTCGTCGGCGATCAGAAGGGCGGGGCGACAGATCAGTGCCATGGCGATCATGGCGCGCTGGCGCATGCCGCCCGACAATTCGAAGGGATACATGTTCACGACCTTCTTCGGGTTGGAAAACCCTACAAGGTCGAGCGTCTCATACATTTTTTCCGCGCGCTCGGCGGGCGACAGGATGCTGTGGATTCTCAGCGCCTCGTCAATCTGGTTGCCGATCGTGTGCAACGGCGAAAAAGACGTCATGGGTTCCTGAAAAATCAGCCCGATGCGATTTCCGCGTATGGCGCGGATTTCCCGGCCGTCCTTCGGCAGTTGCAGCAGATCGACGGGGCCGGCTGCGGCATTTGCGGGATCGGTGAACAGCACGCGGCCGTTTACGCGCGCCGTCTTGGGGTGGATGCCCATGATCGTCTGGCCGATGACGGATTTTCCGGAGCCGGATTCTCCGACAAGCGCGGTCACTTTTCCCGGAAGAATGCGAAGGCTGGCACCCCTCACGGCGTCAATCGTGCCACCCATAAGAGAAAACGAGACCCGCAGATTTTCAATACGGAGCAAATCTGCGCCTGCGCTCATGCTAAAAGGTTCCTTGCCGTCTCTCTTTATCGTTGTCTTGTGACAATTTGCTCAGGAGGGCTTAAAGGCACGTTATCGTAGGGTTTGTTGTCTGTCTATGCCTCTGAAACATCGAATTGTTTAGCAAATTCAAAGCCGGCTTCCAATTTGCAATGGCTTGCCTGATGGCTTGTGTTTGGCGATATGTTAACGAACGTTCCCGGGTGAGGATCCATGTCCGACAAGAAATATTACGATGCCCAGCTGGATAGAGCCCGGCAGTTGCAAAACCAAGGACAATATGCGGAAGCGCATGCGGTTCTCTTATCGCTGGTTGCAGTAAAAGACGGGCACCTGATGGGTGAGCGGACAGTGCTCGGTGTGCCGCGCAGGTTGCATGCGGCACGGCTGCGTCTTGCCAAGGCTGAAGGTGATGTGGTCGCGAGGATCGGCTATCAATATACGCTGGTTCCGCCGCCGCAGGTGCTTGCAAAATATGCGCATTTTTCCCCGGAGGAGCACCGCGCCATCAATCTGAAAAGCAGGGAGGACGTGCCGAGGCGCATCCACCAGATTTGGATCGGAGACAAGGCCCCGCCCGTATCGGTCAAGGCCTGGGCCGCCCATGCCGCCTCGCATGGCTACGAATATCGCCTCTGGCGGGAGGCCGATCTTGAGCGGGAAGGCGTGTTTTCGAATGACGTCTTCAGGACGATGCTGGAAGACGGCGATTATCCCGGCGCTGTTGATGTGGCCCGCTATGTCGTGCTGGAGCGTTTTGGTGGCATCTATCTTGATTGCGACTGGTATCCGGCGCGGGATGATGCGAGTTTCGATGCTTTCCTGCCACTGGTAGGGCTGACGGCCTTTGATGAAGAAACGCCGCGCGATACCGGGCAGGGCAGCATGCTTCTTGCCAACTCTTTCATTGCGACACCTGCCGGCCATCCGGTCTTCAGCAAGATGCTGGAGGCGTTTCCGAGGATTCTTGAGGAAATGCCGCGTGCGCCAGCCTGGTGGTCGACGGGTCCGCTGATCTTTACCGTCATCGCTCGGGCTGGGAGCATCAGCCTTGCGCCGGTGGGGTTTGTTGCCGCTTCTCTTGCCGATCGCGCCGCGTTGCAGGAGGTCGAAGCTGTCAGGCGCGAACTTGCCACTGAGACGGGTGGTTTGCTGATTGCCTGGAAGTCATGGTGATATTTGGTTGATGAGTTCCGCCGAGGAACGCCAGCGCGCGGCAGGATGGCTGGCAGTCACCTCGAAAAGCCGTTTCAGAAAACGCCAGACGTTGTCATCATGCACGAGATGATGGGTAAGGATGCCGGTCGTGCCACCGCGCTCCGCAGTCCGCAGGATGCGGGCGGCGGTCTCGGCGAAAAGGATGTCGTCTTCGCGCCCACCGCGGCTGCCGTGCCAGTCGATCACGTCGACATGGGTGTTCAGGCAAGGTGGCACGGCGTCTTTCTCCGGGCCGAAAACCGAAAGCGCCCTATATCCGAGGTCCGCCAGTCCCTGCACCACATTGGCATCTATGCGGTTCCACGGCGGAACGAGCATAGGCACGAAACGCCTGCCATGCAGATCGTGCAGTTTTTCCAGCCCGGATTGCAACTCGTCGAGAACGATGGACAGGTCACGGTGTGATCCGAGTTCCTGTTTCTTTTCTTTCTCGGTGGCATAGTTCGTATGGGACCAGCCATGCACGGCGACATGGGCAATGTCAGTCGTATCCAGGTGCTGCGCGAGCTTGTCCGTCGTCATCTCGGGGATAACCGCAAGCGTGACCGGAGCGGAAAAGCTGCTGCAAAGATCGAGCAGCGTGTCGAGCGCCGGTGTCGGTTCTACCGCATCGTCGTCCCTGAGCCAGAGATCGGCCGTTATGCCGCGTCGTCCACATTCATCCAGTGCCGCGACGAGTGTTTCCAGACTCATGATGTTCGTGCCTTTGCTCGCAACAGGATATCGTTCAGTTCTCTTGCGGCGTTTTCCAGAGATCGTTCATTTTTTACGAATTGGCGGGCTGTCCTTGCCAAGTCCTCACGCCGTTTGTCATCGCCGAGCAGGGTTTCGATTGCTCCAGCATAGGCGGCTGTATCATTTTCCGGTGTCAGTAATCCGGTGGTTCCGGATTTTACCACTTCGGGAACGCCGGCAACCGCTTCGGCGATAACGGGCAGGCCCGCAGCCTGTGCCTCGAGATAGGCGAGACCGTAGGCTTCGCCATGCCCCGGCCAGACGTAAACCGATGCTTTTGAAAGAAGTTCTGCGATTTCGTTTGCGTTTTTTTCTCCGTGCCAGACAAGACGGCGATCGGGGAAAGAGCTGAACATGGCTTGCACGGCAGCGCGTTCCGGCCCGTCGCCGATGATATCCAATGTCCAGTTCAAGTCCTGCGGCAACAGGGCAAGCGCTTCGCGAAGCGCGCGGTAGCTGTCGAACTTGTCGCCCGCCCGCATCATGGCGACGGTGATGAGTTTTCCTGGTGTGGGGCGCGGAGCAATTTCAAGAAAATTACTGGCGTCGATAAAGGGCCCCAACATCGCCGAGCGGAGTGCGGGAGAGGCGCGGACAAGCCCGTCGCGATCACGCGCGGTGAAGCAGACATTGATGGCCGCAGCGTTCAATGCGGCCAGTAACTCGTCCTGAACCGCCTGCCAGCCCATGCCATTGCGCTTGGGGGAATAGGAGGCCTCGGCGGTGACGTAGGGAATATCGAAACGTCTGCTCAGTTCCGGCCCGAGCAAGTCCGGGGCCTTGTAATAGGGGTGATAACAAAACCACAGTTCCGGCGCGCCTTCCCGCTGCCAGCGCTCCGTGATGGTCTCGATTTCCTGCGTCGCCGCATCGGCAAGCAAGGACCGCGCCGGATCGTCAGCCTGTTTGAGAAAGCTGCGCAGCTCGGAAGCGACGGAAACATCGTGGCCGCCCATCGCCATCGCCTTCATCAGCAGGCGGGCCATCAGCCGGTCTCCTGAGGGAACGGGATGGTTGGGCGATTTGAGCGGTGAATAAAAAGCGATCCTCATCCGGATGGTTGTGCGTCGCCCATGGCTCTGGCGTCAACCGGAATTTGACAGGGCCGAGCCTTGACAGCCTGACCATTCTTGCCCAACTGAAGGGCATCTTTTGCACATGCGCGGAGCGTGACACGCTTTGACTTCCCCAGTCGTTTCCCAGAACCTGCTTTCCAGCATCGAAAACAAAAGCGCCAAAGCGGCGGTGATCGGCCTTGGCTATGTCGGCCTGCCGCTTGCCATCACGATCGCCAAGGCCGGGTTCAAGGTCGTCGGTTTCGATATCGATCCCGGTAAAATGGTCGCGATCGATGCCGGCCGCAGCTATATCGAGGCGGTTTCGGACGAGGTGCTGGCAAGCGTCAGGCGCGATGATGGCTTCATCGCAACTTCTGATTTTTCCAGACTGGCTGAATGCGATGTGATTGCCATCTGCGTGCCCACGCCCCTGACGAAATATCGCGAGCCGGACCTCTCCTATGTCGAAAAGACCTGCCGGGACATTGCCGCGCATCTGCGCAAGGGACAGCTTGTGGTGCTGGAATCGACCACCTATCCCGGCACGACCGACGGAGTTGTGAAGACCATTCTGGAGGGTACGGGACTTGTCTCCGGCGTCGACTTCTTCATCGGTTTTTCGCCCGAGCGGGAAGATCCCGGCAATCGCGACTTCGAGACCTCGACGATTCCGAAGGTCGTTGCAGGCGATGGCGAGGCTGCCGGAAAACTGATGGCTGCATTCTACGGCTCAGTGGTCAAGAAGATCGTTCCGGTCTCGACAAACGCCACGGCCGAGGCAGTGAAAATCACCGAAAACGTCTTCCGCGCTGTCAATATCGCGCTCGTCAATGAACTCAAGGTCGTCTATGAGGCCATGGGCATCGACATCTGGGAAGTGATCGACGCGGCGAAAACCAAGCCGTTCGGTTTCATGCCGTTCTATCCCGGCCCGGGTCTTGGTGGGCACTGCATACCGATCGATCCTTTCTATCTCACCTGGAAATCGCGGGAATACGAGTTGCCGACGCGGTTCATCGAGCTCGCCGGCGAAATCAACACCGGCATGCCGCGTCATGTCATCGGACGGGTTGCGGAAGCCCTCGACATCCGTTCCGGCAAGGCGCTCAGCCGCTCCAAGGTGCTGGTGGTCGGTCTCGCCTACAAGAAGAATGTGCCCGATATTCGTGAAAGTCCTTCGCTGAAACTCATAGAACTTATTCAGGAGCGCGGCGGCGAAGCGGCCTATTATGATCCGCACGTGGCAGAAATCCCGAAAACCCGGGAATATAGCCACCTGATGGGCATGAAATCCGTGGCTTGGGACAAGCAGACCATCAGCGCCTTTGACGCTGTTCTGGTGGCGACCGATCACGACAATGTGGATTATGCCGCTCTTTGCGAATGGTCGCCGCTGATCATCGATACGCGAAACGTCTTCGCACGTCGGGATATAGCCGCAAAACACATCATCAAGGCCTGATCGCCTTCTCCCGGGCATTTCCAGTAAAAGCGTATAGCGATTTTGCTGGAAATGCCCGGCATTCATGAACGGACGGACTATGAGCAGATTGGACAGTTTCATTCGCCGGTTGACCGCGCAGCGGGATATCCTCAACCACGTCAAGGCCGATCTTGATCTGCCTGACGAAGGTGCGATCATGGAAATAGGCCTTGGAAACGGGCGCACGTTCAATCATTTGCGGGAACTGTTTCCGCAACGCCGTATCGTTGCCTTCGACAGGGCCATGGGTGCACACGCCTCGTCTGTTCCGGCGCAGGAAGATCTCGTCATCGGTGAAATATCGGAAACCGCTCCGGCCTTCATCGGTGTGGAGGCGGCCATGGTGCATGCTGATATCGGCACGGGCTACCCCGAAAAGGATGCCATTACCCTGACATGGCTGCCGGACCTTGCCGCGGGCATGCTGGCAAAAGGTGGCGTTGCGGTCAGCGGTCTGCCTCTGGATCATCCCATGCTGAAGCCTCTGCCGGTGCCGGAAAGCGTGCCGACCGACCGTTATTTTCTCTATCGCAAGATTTGAGGCCGGATGGCCCGCAGCGAGAGGGCCGGGGTTGCCTTATAGGTAGCGCTCGCTCTCTTCTTTCGAGAGCAGGAAAACTTTCATTTGCGAGTTTCTCCCGCGAATGGCGATTTTTTCGCTTCGCAGATCGGCAATCTCCTGTCCCGCCTGAATGATGGCGGGTTCGGAAACGACGATGGCGGCGCCGAATTCCTTGGCCTTGGATTCCAGCCTGCTTGCCACATTCACGGTGTCACCGATCGCGGTTAGGGTTTTCGCTGCGCCATAGCCCATGACGCCGACGATCGTCGGGCCGGCGTGGATGCCTACTACCACTTCCAGCCGGACGGCAAATTGTTTTTCCAGTCCCTCATTCAGGATTGAAAGCTCCCGCAATATGATAGCGGCGGCCTTCATGGCGTTGCGGCAGGCATTTTCTGCACCGTCGCCAAGTCCGAAAAGAGCCATGGCGCCATCACCGATGAATTTGTCGAGATGTCCTCCGGCCTGTTCGACGGCCTGTCCGACGATGGTGAAGTAGCGGTTCAGAAGAAACACGACGTCATATGGCAGTTTCGCCTCGGAAAGCGCGGTGAAATTGCGTATATCACAAAAGAGGATGGCGATCTCCTCTTCCTTGCCCGGCCGGGCCGGTTGCGCATCCGCTGGCAGATCGCTCTGTTGGGGCGGTGATACCAGAAGCGCTATTCCAATATCCTGAGTGGGCCGCAACTGGCAGCCGAGCCGCACATCTGAATCGGCATGTATGCGCCTCAAAGTGGTTTGTTCGATATCTCCGGGAGGCGGAAGCGGGCCTTTGCTTTCGACAATCCTGACCCGGCAGGTCGAACAGCGTCCTTTGCCGCCGCATACGGAATAATGCGGTACGCCCGCGAGTCTGCTGGCCTCCAGAATGCTGAGCCCTGCAGGGACGCGCGCTTGCGCACCATGCTCATATCGGATTTCGATAGCCGTCGATCTCTGCCGCCAGCTGCGCACGCCGCGCAAGACGAATACCAGCATGACCGCGCCGACAAAAATCGCTTCCGTTGCGTCGGTAACGAAACGGATACGCGTCTCCATCTCCCGTTGCAACGGTATGTCGTCTCTTTGAACGGTGGTATCTGCAAGCCCGGGAGGAAGTGAGTATTTTCTGTCCACCTCCTCCAGCCAGCGGCCGGCATCGCTGAAGCCCAGAAGCGCCAACAAAGGCAGCATCACCGCCACAGTCATGAATATCCCGGCTATTTTTGGATACCAGTCCCGGTAACGCAACCAGAAAAACAGGCCGATACACCCGTGGGTCCAGATCACGATCAGTGCGAGACTTTGCCACGCGCCTGCCATCGGGTTGTTGATCCAGAGCCGGCGAACGACCGAGTAATATCCCACGTCGATGTTGTAGATCATGTGCGACACGCGAATATTGACGGCGTGGCCGATGATCAAAAACGGGATCGACAGGCCGAGTATGGCTTGCAGCGCTTCGCGAAGCGGCATGCGCAATGTCCGGCGCTGATAAAGAGAGCGCAGGACAAGACAGACGTGCACCACAACCGACCCATAAAATAGCAGGCTGCTGACGGGATTGAGCCAGATCAGGCTGAACCATTTTCGCGCCCGCTCGGCGGTGTCGATGGAGATGAGAGCGAGCGAATGGTTGAAAAGATGGGAAAATACAAAGGCAAAAATGATGAGGCCGGACAAGATCCGGGCGCGTCTCAAATTGGTCTCCGAAAAGAAACGGATCATGCAAATCCCATCATGCGGTCATTTGGCGCAGAATCATCATTAAGTGTGCTCTGATGTCTTTAGTGCAGGGTATCTCGTGGCAAAATCGTGGAGCAATGGGCTAGCGATGGTCAATTGTGCGTGTTCGAACGTCGGTTCGCCGCATGATAACAAATCAGGCTTCAAAAAAGCGTCAAACGCAGGCCAGCAATACGAGATTGGTGACCGCGATCACAGGTCGATGATCTGGCCGTCCATTGTCGCGAATGCACCGCTGAACTGGGCTTTTGCCTGTTTTTCGATATCGTCCAGTTCGTCGTCGCTGCGGCTTGGGGCGTGGTGGATGAAGCCGACATTTTTTGCGCCTGCCAGTTTGGCAAGGCGGATTGCCTCTTGCCAGGACGAATGGCCATAACCGCGATAAAGGCCCATCTCCTCATCGGTAAACATGGCGTCGTAGAGGAAGAGATCGACGTCCTTGATCAGATCAAGCACGTTCTTGTCGATATTGCCCGGTTCATGTTCAGTATCGGTGATGATGGCGAATGACTTTCCCGCCCAGTCCAGGCGATACCCGATGGCGTTGCCCGGATGATTGAGCATTCCGGTTCGGATCGAGAGGCCCGGATGAACATCCAGGACGTCGCCCGGCATAAAGTCACGGGTTGCCATTTTTGCGCAGCAAACTTCCAGCGGTACGGGGAACCATGGCGGGCTCATGAAGTCCTTGAGCATTTCCCGCGTTGTCATCGTGCCAGCAAGATGACCCGACCAGATGGCGACATCATTGGAGCTATTGTAGAACGGCTTGAAATAGGGAAAGCCGACGATGTGGTCGTAATGGCAGTGAGAGAAGAACAGGTTGACGTCGGTAATACCTTCCGCGCGCAACGCCAGACCAGCAGGGTGTAACCCCGAACCCGCGTCGAACAAAAGAACATGATCTCCGCATCGTACCTCGATGCAGATGGTATTCCCGCCATATTTTCGGAAGTTTTCACCTGAAACAGGAAGCGTTCCCCGCGCACCCCAGATCTTTACCCGAAAATCTTTATTACCTTCCCGACTTAATATGTCGGAATCGAACGCCATGACACACCCCGATTACAACGGAATCTTGCACGCTTCCTCCCATGAAGCCCGTTGTCTCTACAGATTATTATATCCGCTCTCTTTTGGCGGACGCCCTTACCCTTATTCAGTCAGCATTTCATTTATATTGCAATGGTGCGACATTTATTTTTCCAACATCGCCATCCACGGTAGCAAGAAATTGCGGTTCATGTCCTCGCGTTTGCACGCGCTTTGCTAAGCTCCGTCGTCGTCTGGGTGAGACGTTCGGCAAGAACGCGCATGACCTTGATGGTAATGTCAGGGAAATCGGACATGAGCTTGAAGAACTGTTCCTTGCCGATACGCAGGGCTTCCACGTTGGTGGAGGCGCGCACGGTTGCGGTTCTGACGCTGTCGCAGAGAATGGCGATTTCACCGACGATCGCATTGCCGGTCATTTCGGCCACTTTTAACGTGCCCGACGGAGAATCAACCAGAACATCCACTTTGCCGGTCAAAAGGACGTAGGCCGCATCGCCGACATCTCCTTGCCGGAAAAGCATGTCGCCGGTGTGATAGGACACGCGGTCGGATGCGAATGCGAGAAGTTTGAGCTTCGACGGTTCCATTTCCGAAAAAAACGGGACGCGTTTCAGCATTTGAATTTCGTCTTTGAAAAGCATTGCCTTACCCTGTTCTTGTTCCACCTCGGTCACTTTCTTGGATTTATGTTGCGACCATATCCTTGAATGTACCGTTTTCCTGCGCAAGAGTCTCGTAACTTCCATCAGCGCTGATAAGGCCCTGATGGACGACGATGACCCGGTCGAACATGCGCGAGAGCGTCGCATTCGACAGAACCCACACGATCGCCGGGTTATTATTATTCTGTTTCAGGAATGTGATGACCCGTTCGACAATTTCCTCCTGTTGCCGCGGATCGAGGCCGGGAAGGGGGCGATTGAAGACGTAATAGTCGGACTTGCGGATCAGCGCCCTTGCGAGATTGAGCTTCTGCCGCTGGAGTGGCCCGAGCCGCTTGCCGCCAGCGCCGAGGTTGAAATCCAGACCCACCGCAAGCACACGCTCATAGACGCCCTGCTTGCGCATGACCTCGGCCACGATGTGGGTGATGCGCCGTGATGCGTCGGTATAACGATGACTGACCTTGCCGAAGAGAATATTATCCAGAAGGCTGGTGGCACTCATGTATTTTGTCGGATCGTAGATTTCGATCACGTTCTTCAGGCTGTCCGGCAGGTTTTCATGGAACATGTGCCGGACTTCAACGATCCGGTTCATGATTTCCGGTGACAGCAGGCCGAAACGCTGCCGGGGCTCAATGTAGAAGAAGCTCAGCCGCAGCATCGCGCGTCTTTCGCTTTCATTGGCCTCGTCGAAACTCCTACTCTGAAGACGCTGCAGCATTTGCTGATAGACCGGAACATCGTCGGGCGTCATGAATGTCAGCTGCTGGAAGAAGGGGTGGTCACCCGGGAGGTCGGCGAAGATTTCCACGATGTTTTCGGCAATCGTATACCCCATTTCGAACAGGGTTTTGACGAGGCCTGTTTCGCGCATCAGCGAACGGAAATATTCGCTTTCGATGACGGTTCTGATCGACTGTGATGAGTCGCGCATGGTACCGAACAACAGGTTCTCGCCCACGGTGGCCTCGCTGTTGTAGCTCTCCAGCTCAAACGGAGCGATGAGGCCGCTCAGGTTCTCCTTTTCCAGTTCGGCGCGCAGGACATGTCGCAGTTCCACAATGCGGGCCGCAAGATGCAGGTCGGTCAAAGGGTCGATCGTCGAGCGCAACGCGAATTCCAGAATATCCTGCGAAAGTTCCACGCTGTCGAGCACAGCCAGAACGGCCTGGATGAGGTTTTCCGGCTTGCCGTCACCGGCCGGGCTTGAAGCGTAGTCGATCCACTCGCTGTTGATGTCGATCGTCGGATTGCCCGCAAGCTTGGCTTCGCGGATTTCCCATTTGCGGTGCTCCAGCGCTGCACCTTCGTATTGCTTTTCGACAAGCGGTGCGTGCTTGAGACCGTAAAGCAGATTGTCCTTCAGGCTGGCGTGGAAAAAATAGCTGTCCGAGGACACATAGGAGATGCGCCGGCCCGTCAGCGATTCAGGCAATTCCAATATGTCGACGTCGTTGATGCTCACCTTGCCGGAGGTCGGCCAAAGCGTGCGGCCGATAGCATCCGCGAGCGCCTCTGCTCCCGATCCGCCGACGATGGCGATCACCTCGCCTGCCTCGATCTTCAACGAAGCCTGTTCCAGAAGCCGGCTGCCGCTATCGTCTTCCAGCGTCAGATTGCTGACGACGATCGGTGCGGCAATTGCCGCGACTGCTCCTGGTGACAGTTTTTGCACCTTGTCGTCGATCATGTTCGACGCATCGAACTGCTCGAAGACCTGCTCGTATTTTACCTGGACATCCTGACGCGCCTGATCCCAGTCGATCAGCTCCTTCAGTGGTCCTGGCAGTTCCTTATAAGCGTTGATGACGGCAACCAGCTGCCCGACATCGAGGCTGCCCTTGAGCGTGAGATAACCGCCGAGTGCATAAAAGAAGAAAGGGGTGAGCTGCGCGAGGAAGTTATTGATGAATTTGACCAGAAACTTCCACTGGTAGAGATCGTAGCGGATCCTGAAGATGTCGCCGAGCCGGTGCGAGGCATCGGCACGCTCGAAATTGGAGGTGTCATAAGCGTGGATGGTGCCGATGCCGTCGACCATTTCGCCGATGCGGCCGGCAAGCTGGCGTGCGCTCAGCTGCCGCTGGCGTCCGAGTTCGATGAGGCGACGGCGCATTTTGGGGATGATGCCGACCTGTATGGCGGCCATGAAAGCCGCAATCAGACCCAGCCAGAAATTCTGCACGAGAATGAAGAAGAGTGCCGAGAGCGCCTGACCGCCGAGAAGCGCCGGCTGCACAAAGGCGTCACCGGTAAATCCGCCCAGCGGCTCGACCTCGTCCTTCACCATGCTGGAGATTTCAGCGCCCTTAACCCGCTTGAAATGCGTGGGCGGGAACCGCAGGATCCGGTCGATAAGTTCGAAACGGATACGCCTGAGAAGCCGCTCGCCGAGGCGGCCCTTGAAGGTGTTGATATAATATTTGAAAAGCCCGTTGATGACGACAAGCGCAAGGAAGGTGAGGCTGAGCGCCATCAGCATCGACATGCGGTTGAGTTCGAGGCCGGGGAAGAGCGTCACGGTGCCCCAATAGGGAATATCGACCGTGAGATGCATGAAAAGCTGTGTCGCGTTTGCCCCTTCGAAGCCGTCTCCCTGAATGGGGCCGTTGACGATCTGTTTGGGCAGATCGAAGGCGAGGAAATAGGGGATCATGGACAGGGCGACGATCAGCAGAATGAAAAGCTGCTGCCGCTTCGTATGCGACCAGATATAACGCGTAAGGCTTTGTTCCATATAAAACTTCTATGACCTGTCGGGCAGGGCCCGGCGTGTTGGTTTGCGCGGTGTCAAGACGGTCAGGCTGCCGGGTGGCGGGATCCCCTCCTGCAAATAGGTATGTGACTCGCTATTTATCAGTATATTCAAGCGGTTTCGAGCAAAATAGCGCCCGTGCCGAGGCTGGCCCACGATCCCCGATATTTGTTTTTGTAACGCGCGTTCCACATTCGATATTGAGACGACTACATTTTTAGACTTCCCTAATGTTATTGGTTTTACTGTAGGAACAGGACGTTAAGACGCTCCAGTATAGTTATCCCGCAAATGGTTGAGCCGACACAGGCGTAGTGATTGCAAGGTCGATGGCGATAGATATTTCAGAGCGTGCAAGCGGTGAACCGTCCCCTGACATGTTGTCGCTTTCGGGCATTGCATCCGATGGGTCGATCGCGCATCCGGTTTCCTTTCAAGGATGCACGGGTATTTTTCACCCGGCGCGCAAGGAGGTCAAACAGGACCATGCGGTTCTTTTCGTCAGCCCCTGGGGCATGGAGGAACTGTGCACTCGAAAGTTTCAGCGGGTTGTGGCTGAACGGCTGGCGGCGGCCGGCGTCGCCAGCCTGCGGTTCGACTATCATGGCGCTGGGGACGCGCTCGATCCGGAGGACGTCGTACGTGCGGCGGACTGGCTTTCCGACACGCGAGCGGCGCTCGACTATCTAAAACGTCTTTCCGGTTGTTCCAGGGTGGTCGTCATCGCTCAGGGTCTCGGCTGTCTGATCGCCATACAGGCGCTCGCCGATACGGCCGACGTCGGTTCCATGGCGCTTCTGGCGCCCGTCGTCTCCGGCCGGAGCTATCTTCGCGAACTGGCGATGTGGTCGTCCATGATCGACGATGGTCTTGGTCTTCGTCCCGGGCAGCGCATGGCGGAGGCGGGGGCGATTGCAGGCATGGCCATGCCGGTGGGTGTTGCTGATGCTATCAAGAAGGTCAATCTTGCAAAGCTGGATGCCGCTCCTGCGCGGAGCATTCTGGTGCTGTCGAGACCGGGCCGTGCGAGCGACAGCGATTTTGCCAAGCAACTCGCCTCGATTGGTGCGGAGGTGGGGGAGGCGGAATTTGAGGGATATGACGATCTCGTATCCAGTCCCACACTCTCGAAAATACCCGGCGATGTGGTGAAGCGGCTTCGGGACTGGGTCCTGTCCAAGACCCAGACCACAGATGCGGCGGGTCCGCAGGAGGATTTCATCGTCAACGCTCCGCAGCGCGGTCGCGGTTTTCTGGAACAGCCGGTGCAATTTGGCGAAGCCGGCCGGCTTTTCGGTGTTTTTTGCGAGCCTGACGATCGGCTGGCGGTCTCCTCGGTCCTTCTGCTCGGCGCGGCCTACGACCGGCATGCGGGTTGGGGCAGGCTTTCCGTGCAAACGGCCCGTTCGCTCGCACGGGAGGGTATCGCTTCGCTACGGTTCGACGCGGCCAATATTGCCGACAGCCCCCCGGTCAAAAACGCGCCCGATCAGGTTCTTTACGATGCGGCGCAGAATGACGACGTGGCCGCCGCGCTCGATTTTCTCAGTCGGCGTGGCAAAGGACCCGTCGTTGCTGCTGGGCGCTGCAGCGGCGCCTACCTCGCCTTCAATGGCGCGCTTGCCGATGACCGGATCAGCGGGGTGGTTGCGGTCAATCCGGTTGTGTTCCACTGGCGCAAAGGCCGCTCGGTCGATGAAGCGCTGCACAAACCGCCACGTTCCTTTGGGGAATACAGCCAGCGTTTTCGCCAGGGCGCTACGTTCAAGCGTCTCGTCAGCGGCGATGTCGATGTGGTGAGCGCCGGTCGCAATATCGCCAAGGCGACGCTCAAGAAGCTTTCGATAAAAACGGCAAGGCTTTCCCGCCGGGGGAGCGAGGAAGGGCGTGCCGTCTACGGTGCTTTCGACAAGCTCAAGGCAAGGGATGTGTCCATCGGCCTGCTTTACAGCGACAATGACGACGGGCTTGAGCATTTCCGGTATTATTTCAACGCCGATGGCAGGGGCCTGTCGGCCTATCGGAATGTGTCGCTGACGATTATTCCTGACGCCGACCATAATCTTTCAACGCCTGAGGCCAGAAAAGCCTACATCGATGCGGTGAAACTGATGGCTCTAAAAGGAAAATCGCCGGCTGGAGCCTAGCGAGACGACATCGCCGGAAGGGGGCGTTTCGGATGTTGCTGTCTCCGGCAGAAGGTCGATTTTTCTGGTTTCACCGGGTGCGAGATGGAACCAGCTTTCCGAGGCGCGGTGATCTTGCGCCGTGATATGGACGGATTGCGCCAGCCGGTCCGTACCGATCTCGAGCGACCAGATGCCGTTCGCCTCGCTCACCCCCACCTGAAGGTTGGCGGCGTGCAGTGCCTTTTTCCGACCGAGAGGAAAATGGAATGCGTCGGCGATGACAGATCCGGTCGCGACATCGCGGAGCCGGGCCACCGTCACATCATGGGAGGGCGGGCCGAAACGATAGGCATAGGTCGTATCGAAAAAGGCACCGAACAAATCGGTCGCGGCGATGGTCTGGCTGTGTCGCGGCGAGAGCGTGAGCGGCCGTTTGGCATGGACGACGGGTTGCGTGCCATCGCGCAGGCAGGTCAGTTCCAGCATGGCTTCAAGGTTGTCGCCGGTTTCGTTGATGACATGAATGTCCAGCCCGTTGGTGCCTTCATCGGAAAGGCTGACCTGGATGGGACGAAACGCTCTTTTCAGCGCATGCCAGACGGATTTGGGTCTGCCGGTGGCATCGATGATACCCCAGCCAGCGCCGGGAACGATATCCTGCAAGGTCCAGACCAGGGCGCCCCGGCAAGAGGACGCGTCGCGACGCCATTCGGCGAAGGTTGCTTCCATGACCTCGGCAGTGACGGCACGAGACATGTCGAGATAGAGACCGCCATCCTCCCGACGCAGCACGTCCGGCTCAACATCGTAAAGCAGCTTCAGATAATGGTCGCGAATATCCTCGAAATCCCAGGAAGCGCCGCGATCGCGTGGCGTGCGCGCCTTCCAGCGCGGATCATGCACCGCCAGTGCGGGAAGATGTCTGTCCAGCGTTTCCTGTTCGGGAATATTGGCGAAGGCCAGGCACTCTGCAGCAAAGCGGAGATTGGCCCGGCGGGCATCTTCCAGCGGACGGCAATAGGCGCCCACACCGTAATAATGACCAACCCCGGCATTGGGGAAGAAGGGCAAGGCGCCGCCTGAAGGGGAATTCGCCACATAGGCCGCGTCCGGCCGTTTTTCGGTCAGGACGTCGGGCAAAATTGTCTCGGTGAGCGTGCCCTTCCATATCTGTTCCGGCAGACCGAGCATCGCGCCCTGCTGGTACATTTCGCTACCGCCGCAAAAAACGGTCAGCGAAGGGGAAAGGGCGGTCGTCTCGAGGAACTGCGAGATTTCCGTAACGATGTGTTGGTTGAGCGCCTCATCCTTTGCTGGATAATCAAAATTGGCAAGCATGGCGTCCTGCCAAACCATGATGCCGAGTTCATCGCAGAGCGCGAAGAACTCCGGCGTTTCATAGGCCATCGTGCCGCCGACGCGGATCATGTTCATGCCGGCTTCGGCAGCTTTTCGAAGCCAAGGCTCATAGTCCGGTCTTGTTCCCGGCAGGCGCACGATGTCGGCGGTCGTCCAGACTGCGCCACGGCAGAAAACGGGGTGCCCGTTTATCTGGATGCCGAAACCGTTGCCGTCTTCGCCGTAATCGACCTCCACGCGCCTGAAGCCCGTGCGCCCGAGCCTGTGTTGCTTACCATCCAGTTCCAGAACGACTTCATGGAGCGTCGGTCTGCCGTGGGTATGCGGCCACCACGTCTCGACATCAGGTATGTTGAGTTGGCCTAGGAGCCTACCGTTTTCAGCCCCGGAAAGATCGACGCCGTAGCCCGCGCAGGTGAGCCGTGCGGATGGAATGTCGTGGCTCGCCTCCAGGGCGATGTTGACCGTTCCCGTCCCGGTTTCGTCGAGCGAGGACCGGACTGTGCAGAGCACGCCTGCCTGTCTTATAAGGCTGATGGGTCGCCATGGGCCGGCGGCATGGATTTCCGGGCACCAGCCCGGCATATATCCGAGCGCCGTGGTGCGGATCAGCCGCAGACCTTGGGTGTTCATCATCTGTGGACGCCAGCGGGCGCGCGGACCGGTTTTTTCGAGCCTTGGCGAAAGTGCCCGGAAGCAGATCGATAGTTCGTCCGCGCCCGTCAGTTCCACCGGTACTTCCAGCCTTTCGAACATGCTCTGGCTGGCGGCGATCAGTTCGCCGTTGAGGAAGATTTCTGCAATCGTGGACAGGCCATCGAAGCGCAGGATCGCCCGCTCCCGCACATCGGAAATCATCGTCAGACGGTACCAGGCATCCTTGTCGTTCAATGGTGTCGGATTGAGACGGTCAAATTTTCCGGCCAGTTCCAGAGCTTGCGCCACTGTTCCGGGAACGGACACGTGAAGGCTTTCAAGGGTTGCGGGAATATCCGAGGGCGTTTCGCAGGCATTGGCGGACGTCATTGTCAGCGTCCAGCCTTCGCTTAGTAATTTTTCGCTTTCGCGCGGAAGATAAGTCCTCACGCGGCCTCGCTGGTGTTCGACAATTTTGCCGCAAGGGCTTCCATCACACCATCCCATGCATCCGCAGCCGGATCGAGCACAGAGGCGAGCGCGTCGAATTTACGGCGCGTGACGGCGCGAGCGAGCTGGAACTGCACGGTCTTGGCGACCTCGGATATGCGCAGCGCGTGGTCTCTCGCTTCAGCAAATTCGCTCTTGTCCAGCCATTCGAGGTGGCTCGCCGCCAGTTCGAAATTGGCGCCGAACTGGCGCAGCGTATTGAAGGCATATTTGTGGAAAAAGCCGAACGGCCGGTCTGCCACCTTCTCGACCTGAGCCGGAAACACGGCTGCAAAAGCCCTGACCGGATTGTTGGATGGTCGCCGTGAAAAATGAAACTTCAGCAGCCGTTCGGCCGTTTTGCGGATATGCGCCGGCGAAGGGTTGCTGTCTGCGAATTTTGCAAATTCCGTATAGGGCAGGAAGGGCGGCTCGCTCTCTGACAGGTGATGCTGGAACAGGCCGTCGAAATCTTCGCCCGACAGGTGGAAGAAGCCGGCATTGTGGAAATAATCGAGTTCCCGGTTTGCGAGGTCCAGCCGGTTGATGGCGATGGTGGTCTTGCCATGTTCCTTCCGGTAGCCCACCCCGTGGGTATCGGGCATATAGAAGCTGTCCATCTCGATCAGGCAGATGCGGCGGCGTTCCAGTTGTGCTTCGATATGGTTTTCCACCCGGTCGAAGATCGCAAGTTCGGTGGCGCGAACGCCATAAAGTGCTTCCAGATCTTCCAGCGGCACCTTGAAGAAAGTGAACTGGTCGCCTTCGAAATCCTGCGTCAGGGTGAAACCGAACATGGCCTCAGGCGGCAACCCTTTCGAGGCCAGCACCTCGATCCACAAATCGATGTAGCAATTGGTCTCCGGCCACATTCTTTCCGACGAATGAAGCGGGTGCTGCACATAGTTTTTGGGATCGAGACCGGGGAAAATCTGCCGCATGAATGGTTAGCCCCAGAGTGTTTTCAAGGCCTTTTCGGGCCATGTTTTTACATCCAGACCGTGATGCGCAAAAAGTGCCAGCGCAATGCGCTCAAGGCCAAAACCGACGCAGGCGGTGTGAGCTACATCACCATTGTCGAGGTTCAATCCCCATTTCTGGCCAAAGGCGTCCTGATGGTAATTAAAGCTCATGCAGGCCGTCGGGTTGGTGGTGGATGTGACGGGGATCAACAGTTCGAATTTCAGGTTCTGGTCGCGCTGGTTGTTGGCGAGCATTTTGCCCGCGCGGCCGAAGAAGGGATCGTTGGCCACGTCGATGGTCACTTCAAGGCCCACGGCTTCCATCATCGCCACGCCGCGATCCATCCATGTCTGACGGAATTCGGTCACATCGCTCTCCGTGCCCATGCGTACATATTCCCGCATGCGGAACAGCTGCTGACGTGCCGGGTCCTTGGAGGGTTCATGGCGGAAACAATAGGACTGGATGTCGTAGAGACCGCCGCCGGAAGGCAATGCGCCGCGCTTGGCGATGGTCGGATAAAGAGGGTAGCAAGCGGCCGGCGTCAGCACGATATCGGTTGCTTTCTGGTCCTTTGTCCAGTCGCCGCCCTCATCCATGGATTTGAGAAGGCTGACATGGTCAAGTTCGCAACCGCAGAAGGAATGCACTGTGCCGGCAAGCTGCGGGAAGCTTTTCATGTAACCGCTCTTTTCGAAATAGGCGCGGTTGATGCCGGGCGGGAAGCGGATCGCCTCTGCACTGTCCGGGCCGCCGGTGCGGTCGATCAGGCGTTCGAATGCGGCAATGACATCCTCGAACTGGCCGCTGCGTCCATAAAGACCATCGACACCCGTTTCAATCAGCAGGCCTTCTTCGAACAGTCGATCGAGAAACGATGTTTGCATATCCATGGTCTTATCCCAAGAGGCTGGTGTCCTGCTTGTGAACCAGCAGGAGATTGGCGGAATTGCCGAGAATACGGTCGTTGGAAATCATCAGGCGCGCGGAATGCGCGTCGCGAAGATGTCGGCCAAGGCTGTAGGGCGTACCGTTCTTGTAACCCATGATGCCGCAGACCAGCATCGCTTGGTCGATGATCTCCAGAATGGTTTCCGAAGAACAGATCTTCACATTGTTCATGGCAACCGCGAACGCCATGGACATCAGCTTGTCCGGGTCGCTCTTGGTGTCCGCGTAAGCCTTTACGCCCGCAATGACGTTGGATTTGACCACCTGCAATTTGGTGGAAATTTCGGCAATGTGGATAGCGCCTGGCGGTGTGACACCGGGCGACTTGCGTGCTGCCGTCCTGACGAAGGATTGCGCGCGCAGCACCGCATCCGACGCGATGCCATACCACACGGCGCTCCACAGAAGATGCGAGCTTGCAAGCATGGATTGCGCGGCGATTTCCGCAAAGGGTTTTGGGAATATCTGCACCGCCGGTGCCTCGCCGCGGAACAGGAAACCGTCCGAACAGGTGCCACGCATGCCGAGTGTGTCCCAGACATGGGTCTTCTCGAGCGTGTACTGATCTTTCAGGAAGACAGTCATCACCTGATCGGCCGGGGCGGCGTCCTTGTGGGCGCGCGAGGTGATGAGGATGGCATCCGCATTGCTGCCGTAGGAAATGACGGTGGCGTCCTTCTCCAGCCGGCAGATGTCTCCTTCGACCTCAATCGCGCAGATGGAATTGCGCAGATTGCCGCCGATTCCGCCTTCGGTCGTCGCCGATGCGAGCAGAAGCTGTTCGCTTGCGATGCTGCTCATGAAGCCCGCATGCCATGGGCTTGTCTCGCCGTGTTCCACAAGGCTCGATGCCTTGATGTGGTGCATGGCGAAAATCATTGCGGTTGCCGAACAGGCCTGGCCAAGCCGGGCGCAGATATCGGCGATTTGCTGTATGGATGCGCCTTCGCCACCAAGAGAGGACGGGACCTGAATGCCGAGAAGGCGCTCTTGTCTCAGCGCCTTGACGGCTTCCTCCGGGAAGCGACCGGTGAAGTCCACCTCGTCCGCATGTTTGGCGGCAATTGCTGCGACGCGGCCTGCGCGCGCGGACAGCGTTTCATCCTGCGGCGCAACGGTCACATTCATCAGGCTGCCTCTTTACCATCCAGAATGAGCTTAACGGTGTCTTCGATGGCCTTGATGCTGGCAAAGGACTTGCGGTTCAAGAGGTTGTCGGGGAATTCGATATCGAAAGCTTCCTCGATACCCAGCATCAATTGCACCGATGCAAAGGAAGAAAGGCCTGCGGCATAAAGATCTGCTTCGTTTTCAATCGTATCGACGGGGGTAGGAAGCTGGCCGAATTTTGCCAGTATTTCACGAATAGTCGCATTCATTCCGACTTATCTCCCATGAATTTAACATCAGGATGGTTTGTGCTTATCGTTAATTTGAAAACGATAATATTCGCCTAAACCGTTAGGTTAATTACCACTAACGGCGCTTTTGTTGTTCGTCCACCTTTGCCAGCCATCAGCAGCACCCTTGACAAATGTCGGGCGGTGTTTTCTCTTGTGTCCATTCACCAGGGGTGTCCCGTCAAGGGGCTGAGATTCTGCTTTTATGCGCAGTGACCCGTTGAACCTGATCCAGTTCATACTGGCGTAGGGACGGTGCAAAGACCGAAGGTCGGACTGCGTGTAACTTGCGCTGCCGACGCGTCGGTATTTTCCATCATTCCGGCTCGAACTGGGTCTCCACTGTCAAACTTTGGAGCCTCATGATGAATATCGTTGCCAAGAATATCCCGCTTGTCGTCACAACCGGGCCGCATCCCGCCTCCACGAAAATCCACAAAACCGGAATTTTGCATCCGCATATTCGCGTGCCGATGCGCGAAATCGCCGTCCACCCGACGGCGGGCGAACCGCCGGTCACGGTCTATGATTCCTCAGGCCCCTATACCGATCCATTGCATAACGTTCTGATCGAAAAGGGTCTGCCGCGCCTGCGTCACGACTGGGTCGTAGCGCGCGGCGATGTCGCGGCTTACGACGGGCGGCATGTCAAGCCGGAGGATAACGGCTTTGCCACCGGTGAACGCCTGACGCCGGAGTTTGCCGTGCGCCACCAGCCGCTTAAGGCCACGGAAGGAAAAGCCGTAACGCAGCTTGCCTATGCGCGGGCAGGCATCATCACGCCGGAAATGGAGTTCATCGCCATCCGCGAAAATCTGGGGCGCGAAGCGGCGAAGGAGAAGCTGGCTCGTGATGGAGAGAGTTTTGGCGCGCAGATACCCGATTATGTGACGCCGGAGTTCGTCCGTCAGGAAGTCGCATCGGGTCGCGCCATCATCCCGGCCAACATCAATCACCCCGAGCTTGAGCCGATGATCATCGGCCGTAATTTTCTGGTCAAGATCAACGCCAATATCGGCAACTCCGCCGTCACCTCCTCCATGGCCGAAGAGGTGGAGAAGATGGTCTGGGCGATCCGCTGGGGTGCCGATACAGTCATGGATCTCTCGACCGGGCGCAACATCCACAATATCCGCGAATGGATCATCCGCAATTCGCCGGTACCGATCGGCACCGTGCCGCTTTATCAGGCGCTGGAGAAGGTCAACGGCATTGCCGAGGACCTCAACTGGGAGGTGTTCCGCGATACGTTGATCGAACAGGCGGAGCAAGGCGTGGATTATTTCACCATCCATGCCGGTGTTCGGCTGCATTACATTCCGCTTACCGTCAACCGTGTCACCGGCATCGTCTCACGCGGCGGTTCGATCATGGCGAAGTGGTGTCTGCATCACCACAAGGAAAGCTTCCTCTACGAGCATTTCGACGAGATCTGCGACATCTGCCGTGCCTATGACGTTTCCTTCTCGCTGGGTGACGGGTTACGGCCCGGTTCGATTGCCGACGCCAATGACGCCGCGCAATTTGCCGAGCTGGAGACGCTCGGTGAGCTGACACAGATCGCATGGGCGAAGGATTGCCAGGTCATGATCGAAGGCCCCGGCCATGTGCCGATGCACAAGATCAAGGAGAACATGGACAAGCAGTTGAAGACCTGCGGTGAGGCGCCCTTTTATACGCTTGGGCCGCTAACGACCGATATCGCCCCCGGTTACGACCACATCACTTCCGGCATCGGGGCAGCGATGATCGGCTGGTTTGGCACGGCGATGCTCTGCTATGTCACGCCGAAGGAACATCTCGGTCTGCCTGATCGTAACGACGTGAAGGTCGGTGTCATCACCTACAAGATCGCGGCTCACGCGGCCGATCTCGCCAAGGGCCATCCGGCAGCACAGGTGCGGGACGATGCGCTGTCGCGTGCAAGGTTCGAGTTCCGTTGGGAAGACCAGTTCAACCTGTCGCTGGATCCGGACACGGCGCGCTCCTTCCATGACGAGACCCTGCCGAAGGAGGCGCACAAGGTCGCGCATTTCTGCTCGATGTGCGGGCCGAAATTCTGCTCGATGCGGATTTCCCACGACATCCGCGCCGAGGCGCAGAAGGAGGGGCTGGAGGCCATGGCCGCGCGCTTCAAGGAAGGTGGCGAGCTTTACATGCCGCTCGCGACCCCGGCAGACGGCCAGTAGCATGCGTGTCCTTGTTAAGGGAACGGGGGTCGCCGGTCTGACGGCGGCCTTCGAACTGGCGCGAAACGGCGTGACCGTTGAGGTTTCGGAGCGCAATGCTGAAGCCTCGCGCGGCGCATCCTTTTATGCGGGCGGCATGCTCGCGCCATGGTGCGAGCGCGAAAACGCGGAAGAGGCCGTTTTGACGCTCGGCCAGGCGGCTCTCGACTGGTGGGATGAGGCGACCCCAGGCCTTGTCACCAGACACGGCACGCTGGTCGTCGCGCCCCCCCGCGACAAAGCTGAGCTTTCGCGGTTTGCATCCAGAACCACTGGATACCAGCGGGTGGATGAGGGCGAAATCGCCGCTCTGGAGCCTGACCTTGCCGGGCGGTTCCGCTCCGGGCTTTATTTCACGGGCGAGGGGCATCTCGATCCGCGCCTTGCGCTCAAATCGCTGCTTACGCGGCTTTGCGGCTTGGGCGTGCGGTTTCATATGGGTATTCCGGTGGATGAGCAGCGGTTCGATCGGGTGGTGGATTGCACCGGCGCTGCGGCGGTGGGCGAGATTGCCAACCTTCGCGGCGTTCGGGGAGAAATGCTCTATCTCGCCACGTCAGAGGTCTCCCTGTCGCGCGCCGTCCGGCTCTTACATCCGCGCATTCCGCTTTACATCGTGCCGCGCGAGCCGGGCCGTTTCATGGTGGGTGCGACGATGATCGAGACAGAGGATGCCGGAGCCATTTCAGCGCGCTCGATGATGGAGTTTCTGAACGCCGCCTATGCCGTACATCCGGCCTTCGGCGAAGCGGAAATCATCGAGACCGGAACGGGCGTGCGCCCCGCCTATCCCAACAATCTGCCGAAAGTTACGCAGGACGGCCGGACCGTCTTCATCAACGGCGCCCACCGGCATGGCTTCCTGCTGTCGCCGGCGATGGCGCGGCAGGCGGCCGAAATCGTCTGCCAAAATATCTCTGGAAAGGAACAGGATCATGAAACTTCTGGTGAATGGCGACGAGCTTGATCTCGCCACCGAGACGCTGGCCGGGTTACTCACCAGCCTCGACTATGAAGGCGAGTGGCTGGCGACGGCGGTCAATGGCGATCTGGTGCATTCGGAAGAGCGCGCCGATTATCGATTGAAGGCGTTCGACCGGGTCGAAATCCTCTCACCGATGCAGGGAGGTTGAGGCCATGCTGACGCTTTATGGCCGTGAGGTCTCGTCGCGCCTCCTGCTCGGCACGGCGCGTTATCCGTCTCCCGCCGTGCTTGCCGATGCAGTGCGGGCCAGCAACACGGATATTCTGACGATTTCGCTGCGTCGGGAAACGGCAGGCGGCAAGAAGGGTGGCCAGTTTTTTGAGCTGATCCGCGAGCTGGATCGTTACATTCTGCCCAATACGGCTGGCTGCCATACCGTGAAGGAAGCGGTGCTAACGGCCAAGATGGCGCGTGAGGTTTTTCACACCAACTGGATCAAGCTGGAGGTCATCGGCCATCACGACACCTTGCAGCCTGATGTGTTTGCGCTTGTCGAAGCGGCGAAAATTCTGTGCGACGATGGTTTCGAAGTCTTTCCGTATACGACTGATGATCTTGTCGTGGCGGAAAAGCTCCTGGATGCGGGTTGCAAGGTGCTGATGCCCTGGTGCGCGCCGATCGGCAGCGCCATGGGGCCGCTTAATCTGATGGCGCTGAAATCCATGCGGGCGCGTTTTCCGGATGTGCCGCTGATCGTCGATGCCGGTATCGGCCGGCCGTCACATGCCGTGACGGTGATGGAGCTTGGTTACGATGCCGTTCTGCTCAACACGGCGGTCGCGGGGGCGGGTGACCCGGTCGGCATGGCGGAAGCTTTCGCCCGCGCCATTGAGGCCGGGCATCAGGCTTATGTGGCGGGGCCGCTGGAGCCGAGAGATATGGCCATTCCCTCGACACCGGTGATTGGCACGGCGGTATTTTCCTGATTCACCTTTTGCGTTGACAGTGCCCCGTGGCGGCGGGATACCGGGAGAAAAGGGGAACGGCATGGCGGCACGCAATAATCTTCTGACGGATATCAATGGGATTTTGGTCGGCAATGTCACCGATCTTGCACTCGGCTCCGGCGTCACCGCAATCGTTTTCGAAAAACCCGTAATCGCCTCCGGTTCGGTTCTTGGCGGGGCGCCCGGTGGTCGTGATACCGGCCTGCTCGACCCGGCGATGACGGTGGAAACCGTGGATGCCTTCGCACTTTCAGGCGGTTCGGCCTTCGGGCTGGATGCGGCGGGTGGTGTTCAGGCCGGTCTGCGCGAGATCGGGCGTGGCCTGCAAGTCGGTTCCACCCGTGTTCCCATTGTGCCGCAGGCGATCCTCATGGATCTGCTGAATGGTGGCAACAAGGAGTGGGGCCTGCATTCGCCCTATCGCGAGATGGGCTATGCGGCTTTCAGGGCGGCGCGTGCGGAGCCCTTCGGGCTTGGAACAGTCGGCGCGGGAACGGGGGCGACCACCGCCACCTTCAAGGGCGGACTTGGTTCGGCAAGCGCTGTCAGTTCCGGCGGTTACAAGGTGGCGGCGATCGTCGCCGTCAATGCGCTTGGCTCGGCAACCGTTGGCACCAGCCGCCATTTCTGGTCTGCGCCTTTTGAAGAGCAGGGCGAGTTCGGCGACTGCGGCTTTCCTGATCGTTTCGAACCGGATCATACCGCGCTTCGTCTCAAGGGCGTCAACCTCACCGCGACGACCATCGGCGCCGTGGTCACCGATGCCGTCCTTACCAAAGCGCAGGCGCACCGCCTTTCCATCATGGCGCATGACGGGCTGGCGCGCGCCGTGTTGCCCGCCCATCTGCCGAGCGACGGCGACACCATGTTTTCGGCTGCGACCGGTGAGAAGCCGCTTGAGGGCGGCGCTCATTTCGCGGAACTCTGCCATCTCGCTACCATCGTTATGGCGCGCGCAGTGGCGCGCGGTGTTTACGAGGCGACGGCTCTGCCGCAGCACGGTGCGCAGAAAGCCTATCACGATCTTCATGGCCGGGGTTTCTAGCCGATGAGCAATATACATCAGCCACTGAAGCCCGTTCTCCGCATCGATTTTCCGCCCGGAGATCGTCTCGGCCACGGTAAGATCGAGTTGATGGAGCTGATTGTCGAGACCGGCTCGATATCGGCCGCCGGGCGAGCGATGGACATGTCCTATCGCCGTGCATGGCTGCTTGTGGATGCGCTGAACCATATGTTCAGGCAGCCGGTGATCGAATCCCAGCGGGGCGGCAAGCAGGGTGGTGGGGCTGCGCTGACCGCATTCGGTGCCGAATTGCTTGAACGGTATCGCAGCATGGAAAAGCGGATGAATGAGGCCCTGCGCAAGGATATCGACTGGCTTGAGGCCAACCGCAATCCGGATGCCGCCATCATTAATATGGATCGAGAGCCGCCGATTTTATGATCGCATGTACCGGTTTCCCGCGTTCCAGCTGGAGACGTTCGCGCGACAGATCGGTGATGCGCGACTGGATAATATCGCCGCCGCAATCCACCTGAACGGTTACCATGCCATCTTCGCTGGCGGAGATGCCGGCAATATGGCCTTCGAGGATGTTAAGTGCGCTCAGGCCTTCGGGTTTTGCCGTGGCGAGCATGACATCACGCGCCGGTATCAGCACGCGTGCCGGGGTGCGGCGCGTTCCTCTTTTTGCTGGAACCTGCAGGAGCGACGAGCAGAGCCTTACGGCAGCAAGCCCATGCCTTTCATCGAAGCTTTCGATGTGTCCCGAAAGGATGCTGCCCGCTTCTCGTCGCTCCAGATGTGCGCTGAAATCCGACCGCGACAGCACATCGGCCGCTTTTCCCTGTGCCTCCACCTTGCCGTCCTTCATAACAACTATGCGGTCGGCAAGGCGGGCGACCTCCTGGATGGAGTGGCTGACATAGACGATCGGGATTTTCGTCTCGTCTCGCAGCCGTTCCAGATAAGGGATGATCTCGGCCTTTCGTTCCTCGTCCAGTGAGGCGAGAGGTTCGTCCATCAACAGTAGTCTGGGCGATGACAGGAGTGCGCGGCCGATGGCGACCCGCTGTTTTTCACCGCCGGAAAGCTTGTTCGGACGACGCTGGAGAAGATGGCCGATGCCAAGCATGTCAATGACGCGGTTTTCATTCGCCCGCTCCGCTTTTTCCGTAGCGAACCATTTGCCGTAGTTCAGGTTCTGGGCGACGCTGAGATGGGGAAACAGCCGCGCTTCCTGAAAAACATAACCAAAACGGCGCCTGTGCGCCGGCAGGAACAGGCGCTTTCCGCTATCGGCCAGCACTTCGCCATCGAGCGATACCTGACCACTATCTGGCCGCAGCAGACCTGCGATGATGCGGATCATCGAGGTTTTGCCGGAGCCAGAGCGTCCGAAAAGCGCTGTAACGCTGCCATCAGAGGTAAATGACGCGTTGAGTTCGAAGGAGCCGAGGCGGTGGCGGGTGGAGACAGAAAGCGTCATTCCATGCTCACCCGTTTGCCGATGATGCGGGCCAGAAACTCCGAGACGAGCAAGGCCGACATGGAAATCACGACGGAAACGATGGTCAGCCGCAATGCGCCTGCATCGCCGCCCGGAACCTGCGTGAAAGTGTAGATGGCGGCAGACAGCGTCTGCGTCTCGCCGGGAATATTGGAAACGAAGGTGATGGTCGCGCCGAATTCGCCCATGGCCTTGGCGAAAGCGAGGATCATGCCCGCGATGATGCCGGGCAGGATCAGGGGAAGCGTGACGGTGAGGAACACCCATAGGGGGCTTGCACCCAGGGTTCCGGCCGCCTCTTCCAGCTTGCTGTCCACCGCTTCGATGGAGAGGCGGATGGAGCGCACCATCAGCGGAAATGCCATGACGGCGCATGCGAGCGCCGCCCCCGTCCAGCGGAAGGAAAAGACGATGCCGAACCAGCTGTCTAGAAACTGGCCGATGGCGCCTCTGCGGCCGAAGAGGACGAGCAGCAGAAAGCCGGTGACGACGGGCGGCAGAATGAGCGGCAGGTGGACAATGCCATTGAGCAGCGACTTGCCCCAGAAGCGCCCGCGCGCCAGCGCGACGGCAACCGCAATGCCGAAGGGCAGGCTGGCGAACATGGCGATGGAGGATACCCACAGGCTGAGCCTGATCGCCGTCCATTCTTCAGGGCTGAGTGTCCACCAATGCAAAGCCATATCCTACAATCGTCATCTCTCGCGGTCCCATACGGGATGGGACCGCGAAACGCAGTTTATTTCAAAACGGTAAAGCCTTGCTTTTCGAAGAAGGGCGTAGCCTTGGCGGACTTCAGGAAATCCAGATAGGATTTTGCCGCCGGAGATTTTGCTTCCGAGAGAATGGCGACGGGGTAGATGATCGGCGGGTGGCTGTCTTCCGGGAAGGTGCCGACGATCTTCACGCCCGGATCGGCGGCCGCATCGGTCTGGTAGACGATGCCATAGGGCGCTTCGCCGCGCGACACGAGCAGCAGCGCTGCGCGCACGCTTTCCGCGCCCGCGACTTTCTTCTCCACCGAGGACCAGACGCCGAGTTTTTCCAGCGCGGCCTTACCGTATTTGCCTGCGGGAACGGAATCGACCGCGCCCATGGCCAGTCGGCCATCGCCCACCAGTCCGGCGAGATCGAAGTCCTTTTTGATATCGACCGGCTTGGCCTTGTCGGCCGGGGCGACGAGAACGATGCGGTTGCCAAGCAGACTGGAGCGGCTTTCGACGTTGATCAGCTTCTTCTCGGCAACATAATCCATCCAGGCGAGGTCGGCGGAAATGAAGATATCCGCCGGTGCACCCTGCTCGATCTGTTTGGCGAGCGCGGAGCTTGCGGCGTAGGACACGGTCGCTTCATTGCCGCTTTCCTTCGCCCATTCGGCATTGATCGCATCAAGTGCGTTTTTCATGCTCGCGGCAGCAAACACCGTGACTTTTTCGGCGGCATGGGCGGGAACCACCGCAAAGGATGCCGCCACCCAGAAGGATGTTGCTGCGGCGATGGTTTTGAAGAAGGTGCGGCGTAAGAGTCTCATGGTGTGTTCCCCCGGTTCGAGATATCCTGATGAATATATCGATAGGCCTATAGGGCAATCATTATATTTTCAAGAATATATCGATGCCGCTTAAAAAAGCCGCCACGACCGGCCGCTTTCGGCCTGTTGATTAGAAGCGTTCACCGGCGAAATGGGCGATCTGTGCCCCCACCTCGTAATAGGCTTCCTTCACTGCCCGGAAGGCCTGCGCTTTTGGTTCGGTCACGGGAAGAGGCAGGTCGTTTTCGGCGATATCACCGAGAATATGTTGCGCAATCACCTTGCCGAAGGCAGTACCGGGTGCGATGCCGCGGCCATTATAACCGGAAAAACCGACGACATTTTCCGCGAATTTATGGAAGCGCGGCACGGCATTGTCCGTCATGCCGATCTGGCCGTACCATTCGCATTCGAATTCCGTCTCGCCCAATTGCGGGAAAAGCCGCTTCAGCGACCGTTTGGCCCATGCCCGGTGAATGGCGGCACCCGTGCTGCGCAAGGCGCCGACGCTGCCGAAAACCAGCCGACCCGCTTTGTCCATGCGGAACGATGAGAGGATTTCCTTTGTATCCCAGCAACCTTCTCGGTTCGGCAGGATACTCTTTTGCAGATTGTCGCTAAGCGGTCTGGTCGCGAAGTTGAAGTAGGGCAGGTAGGTCTGTTCGTCGCGGACGATCTGCCACGGCCCGGTGCTGTAGGCTTCGGTGGCGACGACGATCCAGTTGGCGGTCACCGATCCCTGCGGCGTTTTTACCACCCATTTTTCGCCACTACGTTCGGTCGCTACGACGGGGCTGGCGGTGTGCAGCCGTGCTCCTGCCTTTTGCGCGGTGGCAGCCAGACCACGGACATAGGCAAGCGGCTGAAGCGTGCCGGCACGCGTATCAAAAAGTGCGCCGGAATAGGCGGTGCTGCCGGTGCGTCTTGCCGTTTCATCGGCATCGAGAAGGCGGACGGGAGCGCCCCTCGCTGCCCATTGTTCACAACGCTCGCGAATTTCGGCGAGCCCTTTTTCACCGACGGCGCAATGCAATGTGCCATTCTTTTCGATCTCGCAGGGAATCGCGTGTTTTTCCACCAATTCGCGCACCAGCAACGGCGCATCACCCAGAAGGCTGAGAAGCCGTTCCCCGTAGGTTTCGCCCAGCACGCCAGGCAACTCCCTTGGCATGACCCACATGCCGCCGTTGATGAGACCGACATTGCGGCCGGCGCCGCCAAAACCGATTTCCCTGGCTTCGAGAAGAACGACATCCATGCCCTTTTCAGCAAGATGAAGGGCGGCGGATTGTCCGGTGAAACCGCCGCCGACAATCACCACATCGGCAACCGTCTCGCCTTGCAGTGCAGGCGTTGCGGGCGACTGCGGCGCGGTCTTTTCCCAGAGGCCGTGCGAGCGGGGGTCATTATACATCGTTCCACCATTTTCCGGGCGAGTTCATTTGTTTTCCGTATGAGTGACAAGCCCTTGTTTATGAGACTTTACAAGCGGTCTCACCTGTTGAATATCGACATATCGTCAAGAGTTCATTCCGTGAGGGAATATGGTTCTACCGCCTCGCCGCTTCTTACCTTCGCTTTCGCTTCTTGCGGCCTTTGAAGCCGCCTCGCGCACGGGCAGCGTGACCGCGGCGGCGAGAGAACTTGGGCTCACTCAAGGCGCGGTCAGCCGGCAGATCCTTGCGCTTGAGGAGCAGCTTGGCGTGGCGCTGTTTCTGCGCGAGCGGCAGACGATCCGGCTCACCCGGGCGGGGGAGGGTTATGCGCGGGAAATCCGGGAGGCCCTGCGGCGAATATCGACCGCGTCGCTCAATCTGCGCGCCAATCCCGATGGCGGCACGCTCAATCTCGGTGTTCTGCCAAGCTTCGGCACACGCTGGCTGGTGCCGCGTCTTCCCGATTTCATCGCCCGACATCCGGGTGTCTCGGTCAATCTTCTAACGCGTTCGTCGCTGTTCGATTTCCGTACCGATACCGTCGATGCGGCGATCCATTTCGGTTTGCCGCATTGGCCGGGTACTGAGCTCGTTTTTCTGATGCATGAAACAGTCATTCCGGTGTGCAGTCCCGCTTTCAGGGAGCGCTACGGGCTTTCACAGCCGGGCGATCTGCTGCATGTGCCGCTGCTGCACATGACGACGCGGCCGGATGCCTGGGAACAATGGTTTCGCAGCCATGATGTGGTTTTCGACAATGTGCATGGCATGCTTTTCGATCAGTTCACGACGATTGCCGAGGCGGCGAGTGCCGGGGTCGGGGCGTCGCTCATTCCGTCCTTCATGATCGAGGAGGAGCTGCGAAGCGGCCGGCTTGTCGCGGCGGTTACCGGCGAGGTGGAGAGCGAAGAGGCCTATTATCTCGCCTGCATGCCGGATCGCGCCGGTTACGCTCCGCTTGAAAGTTTTCGAAGCTGGATCGTTTCTCAGGCCGCAATCGGGGCTGGTAGCAGTTGATGAGACATTTCGGCCTAAACCGGCAGGCGGTCTTGCAAGACCGGCGCAGCTAAGCCAATAGTGCGCCATGACGTGTGGCGGAGAGCCACGCACCGCAAGTTCCAATACGGGAGATGTCCATGAAGCCCATTTTTGTCCAGCTTCAATGCGAGCCCGGCAAGACCTATGATGTCGCCGATGCCATATATAAAACGGAGCTGGTTTCCGAGCTTTATTCCACCAGCGGCGAATATGATCTGATGCTAAAGATCTATCTTCCGCAGGAAGAGGATATCGGCAAGTTCATCAACCAGAACATCGTCAATATTCCGGGCATCGTCCGCTCGTTGACGACGCTGACCTTTACCGCGTTCTGACGCGCGTCTGGGCGGCGAGAGAGTCTTTTCAGCCCAAGGATCTCGGCTGGCTGGATTCCTGTGCTTGTCACAGGGATGAGGAGAGGTGTGAATTCCACGAGCGTGCGTGGCTTTTGCACTCTAATTCGGATTTGAAAAAGCTATTTCAACTTAGTGCAGGGCGTATTGATACACCCCGTCGTGGTTTACGACAGACCAGCGGACGAATTGTCAGGCAACAGAGAAGCGCGCCATCGACCCGGTATTTGGGATCCGATATTGGGCGCGCTTTGGTTTTGACAGGTCCGTGAGCGGGTGATGGGTTTCCCGCATCAGGCCGCGGCCAGGTTCCGGCTGCGCACGAGATTGCGAATTGCAATCCGCACATCGTCGGCGCTGTCGAACTTCTGTTCGTCCAGGTCGTGAACGTGGAACTTCACCGCGATGAACTTCAGCCGGTCGTTGTCCGGTATGACGATGCCGACGGGTTCGCCAGCGAATTCAATAACTTGCTTTTGCATAGGTATACTCCCGCTGTGGCTCATTAACACAGCATGTTGTCGAACTGATTTTCAGAAAATTGAGACCGTCAGGTCACATTCGACAGCAGCGGGAACACGTGGATTTAAATCCAGCATTCCAGGACTCAAGACCAAGGATTGCGTTGATGCGAATATATTTTGACATGACACACTCCCTGTATTGGTGTTGGTCCGGAATCAGGAGACTCGCTCTCCAGTTCCACACTGATAATCCAGACCACCATTAAAATCAATGCTGATTGTTATAGGTAGAATATTTTTCTTTATGATGACAGGAGAGGGGCGGAAATGTGAAATTTTTGTTTTCGTTCGACGCCGCTTTGAAAAGCCCGGCACGGCGGGCTTTTTATGCTTTTTTTAATCGTCGCCGGATGCAGGCGGCGGGTAAATATGATCGTTTCCGTTGAAGTCGGAGACAGAATAGCAGCCATCGCGGGTTTTTTCGGCCGCATTCGGGCCGATCGTGGCCTTGCCGTGACCGCCCGGAATGTCGAGAACGTAGGTCGGCTGACAAAGACCGGAGACATGCCCGCGCAAGGCGGAAACGATTCGCTGACCTTCTTCTATCGTCAGCCGGAAATGGCTGGTGCCGGGCGCAAGGTCGGGGTGGTGCAGGTAATAGGGCTTGATACGGTTCTCGACAAAGGCGCGCATCAGTTCGGCGAGAATTGCCGGATCATCGTTGATGCCCTTCAAAAGCACGGTCTGGCTGACCATGGCAATGCCGGCATCGATCAGCCGCGCGCAAGCACTTCTGGCTGCTTGCCCAAGTTCGCGTGCGTGGTTAGCGTGCAGGGCCACATAGGTGGTTTTGCCGCTGGCCTTCAATGCCTCGATCAGCGGCCCGTCGATTCGTTCGGGATCGACGACCGGTACGCGGGTGTGAAAGCGAACGATCTTGACGTGTGGTACGTCTTTCAGCCGCGTCATAAGGTCGGACAATCGCCGCGCCGAGAGCACCAGCGGATCGCCGCCGGTGAGGATGACCTCCCAGATGGCCGGATTGGCTTTTATATAGTCGAATGCGGCGTCCAGTTCTTCCGGGCTCATCATGCCGTTGCCCTGCGGCCCGACCATTTCGCGGCGGAAACAGAAACGGCAATAGACGGGGCAGACATGCACCGCCTTCAAAAGCACCCGGTCCGGATAACGGTGGACGATGCCATGGACGGGGCTATGTGCACCGTCGCCGATCGGATCGTCCCGTTCTTCGGGAAGGTGGACGAGTTCGGCTAGGTCCGGCACGAATTGCCGCGCGATGGGGTCCTGCGGGTCGCGGCTGTCCATCAGATCGGCCATTGTCGGTGTGATGGCCAACGCGTAACGCTGCGTCACCGCGCGCAGGTCCTCGAGCGCCTCGGGCTTGATCAACCCCGCCTCGAGAAGTGCTTCAGGTGTCTTGATGGTTTCAAGCCTTGTCATCGTCCGTATTCCGCGACGGGTGCCCACATGACCAGATCGATGCGGGGCGCGCCGGTTGCCAACATCACCAGTCGGTCGAAACCGAGTGCAATGCCACTTGCCGGCGGCATGATCGCCAGCGCCGCCAGAAAATCCTCGTCCAAAGGATAGGTCTCGCCGTAAACCCGCTGCTTCTCAACCATCTCCATTTCGAAACGCCGTCTCTGCTCAGTAGCGTCGGTCAATTCGCCAAAGGCATTGGCAAGTTCCACGCCACACGCATAAAGCTCGAACCGTTCCGCCACCCGCGCATCCCCAGGCGATTTGCGGGCAAGCGCAGCCTCGCTGGTGGGGTATTCATCGAGAATGGTGGCGCGGCCGAAGCCCAGTTCGGGTTCCACCCGCTCCACGATAACGCGGCTGAACATATCCGCCCAGGTGTCGTCCTTAGCCACACGAATTCCGGCATTGGTGAGGCTTGCGGCAAGGTGCTGGCTATCCGTCTCGCCGTTTCGGTCAATCGTCGCCAGAAGATCAATTCCCGCATAGCGATCGAAGGCTTCGGCGACGCTCAGACGTTCCGGTTCGAGGAACGGATCGACGCTGCGGCCACGATAGGTGAAATTGTTTGTTTTGGCGGTTTCTGCCGCCAGCGCCAGAAGATTAGCGCTGTCCTTCATCAGGGTCTCGTAGGTTTCGCCGACCCGATACCATTCCAGCATCGTGAATTCTGGGTGGTGCAGGGGGCCTCTTTCCCGGTTTCGATAAACATGGGCGAAACAGAAAATGCGTTCTTCACCGGCCGCGAGCAATTTCTTGCAGGCGAATTCGGGCGAGGTGTGGAGATAAAGCGGGGCGGCGTCGCCGGCCGGCGTCAGTCCCTGGGTGGCGAAGGCGTGCAGATGTGCCTCGTTGCCGGGAGAAATCTGCAATGTGGCGGTGTCGACCTCGAGAAAGTCCGCGCGCGAGAAATAGCTGCGAAATTCCGACTGGATCGCGTTGCGCCCAAGCAGAAAGGCGCGGCGGTCGGCATGGACGTCGGGCGTCCACCAGGGCGACATTGTCTCGTTGCTTGAGCCCATCTCTTTTTTCTTTTCCGTCTTACCTGCTGGCCTTGTTACGGATAAACGGCCCGCAAAACGCCTGATCGCATCATTTAAAGCAATTCCGGGCGGAAAACCGCTAGGCACTCTTCCGCGAATTGCTGTAGAAGGCTGGCAATTCGCGCGGATTTAAGGTAGTTGCGCCCCAGAAAAAAGACAAAACGTCTGCCGGGCCGGTGCTATCGCGCAGTCCTTTACGACGCATTTCATCGAGTTACAAGGAAGTCATATGGTCAAGGTTATCGCCTCATCCGTCCGCAAGGGCAATGTTCTCGACGTGGACGGCAAGCTCTACGTTGTTCTCACCGCGCAGAACTTTCACCCGGGCAAGGGCACGCCGGTCACGCAGGTTGACATGCGCCGCATCGTTGACGGCGTGAAGGTTTCCGAGCGCTGGCGCACGACCGAACAGGTCGAGCGCGCTTTCGTCGAAGACCTGAACTTCCAGTTCCTTTATGAAGACGGCGAAGGCTTCCACTTCATGAACCCGGCAAACTACGACCAGGTCGTTGTCGATGTCGAGACGATGGGCGACCAGAAGGCCTATCTGCAGGAAGGCATGACCTGCGTTCTTTCCATTCACGAAGGCAATCCGCTGGCTGTCGAACTGCCGCGCCACGTCACGCTGGAAATCGTGGAAACGGAACCGGTTGTGAAGGGTCAGACGGCTTCTTCTTCCTACAAGCCGGCAATTCTTTCCAACGGCATCCGCACCATGGTGCCGCCGCATATCGACGCCGGTATCCGCGTGGTCATCGCGACGGAAGACAATTCCTACGTCGAGCGCGCCAAGAACTGAGTCTGACGGCAGGTTAAACAAAAAGCACCGGGCGACCGGTGCTTTTTTTGTGTCTGGAATACAAAAAAGCCCGCGTCTCGACGCGGGCTTTTCATTTGCCTTGAGGCGTTTCTTACATGCCCTTTGCAGCGGCCACGGTTGGGCCGGCGGACTTCTTCGGGGCAGGCTGGCCAACGGCATAACCGCCACCGAGAGCCACGTTGAGCGAGACATAATCCTGCGCGGTCGTCTGGATCGCCGTTGCAAGGTTTGCCTGCGCATCGGAGACCGACCGCTGGGCATCCAGAACGTCGAGCAGAGACGAAGCACCGTCACGATAGCTGGCTGTCGAGAGCTGCAGCGCTTCTTGGTAGGATGAGACAGTCTTTCTCAGCGCGTCGACGGTACGCTGGTCGCGATTGATGGCGGCCAGGGCGTTTTCGACTTCTTCAACCGCGTTGAGAACGGTTGCCTTCCAGACGAGATATTGCTCGCGTGCTTGCGAGTTCGCAATGTCGACATTGGCGCGCAGTCTGCCACCATCGAGGATCGGGAGAGTGAGGCTCGGACCGAAGGACCAGCTATTGGCCGTTCCCCTGCCGCCGCCACTCAGGAAATTGTAGCTCGGGGTGATCGCGCCACCAAGCTCGATGCTTGGATAAAGCTGTGCCTCGGTTACACCGATCGTCGCGACCGCAGCGGCGAGATTGCGTTCAGCGACGCGGATGTCCGGACGGTTGCGGATCAGGTCGGCCGGGATGCCGGTGCGGGGAACTGCGCGCGCAACAGGCTGGCGTGCGCCCTTCTGCAGCTCGGAGATGAGCGACGAGGCCGGCATGCCGAGCAGGGTCGCGATGCGGTGGGCTGACTTGCGGAAGCTGGTTTCGAGGCCAGGTATCTGCGACAGCGTTGAATTGACCAGACCTTCGGACTGGACGACATCGAGACGCGAGGCTGCACCCGCTTCGAGCTGCAGCTTCGTCAGATCGAGCGTTTCGCGGCGTGAACCCAGGTTCTGGCGGGCAATCGCCAGGCGCTCCTGATAATAGCGCACGTCGATATAGGCCGCGGCAACTGACGAAATCAGCGTCAGGCGCTGAACGTCGACGGTGGAGTACGCGGCGTCAAGCGACGCATCGGCGCTTTCCGTTGCACGGCGATAGCGACCGAACAGGTCGAGGAACCAGGAAACGCTAAGGCTGCCGTTGGACACGTTGGTGACGGGAACGTCACGGTAGCTGCCCTTGGTCTCGCTGGTCGTGTGGCTGCCACTGCCCGTCAGGCTCGGCAGGCCGCCGGCGCCGTCCACGATCACCTGGGCCTGCGCCTGATTGATGCGCTCGATTGCCTGCATCACGGTGAGGTTCTGCGCAAGGCCAGTGGAGACGTAACCGTTCAGGCGGTTGTCGTTAAAGGCCGTCCACCATGCAACGCTGCTGATGTCGCCATTACTGGTTTTTCCGGCTTCCGCGAACTTTCCCGGCAATTGAATTTCCGGCGTCTTGTGGTCGGGTCCGACAACGCAGCCCGAAAGCAGTAGCATTGTCAGGGGAATAGTAGCGCGAATAGACAGCATATAATTTTCCCAATTCTCTGGTTGGCTTACCAAGCGCGGCTTGCTGACAAATGGGCTGTGCGGTCGATATGCCCTAGAAACGTGCGTTTGCCAAATCGGCCATATTTCTAGCAGCGTATTAACGGTTGGCACAGCCCATTTTTGTTTTGTTAACGCCTTGAAAGGCGACGAATGATGACGAAAAAGGACGGAACGAAGAAAATTCCGAGCAGTGTTGCAGAAAGCATACCACCCAGCACCCCGATACCGATTGCATTTTGCGCAGCAGAACCCGCTCCGGTTGCGATCGCGAGAGGCACGACGCCGAGGATGAAGGCGAGCGACGTCATGATGATCGGACGCAGGCGCAGCTTCGCCGCCTCCAGTGCCGCCTCCACCAGACTTAACCCGTGCTCCTGCCTCTCCTTGGCGAATTCAACGATCAGGATCGCGTTTTTCGCGGCAAGGCCGATAGTCGTCAGCAGGCCCACCTTGAAGTAGACGTCGTTCGTCTGGCCGAAGAAATGGGCCGCAGTCAAAGCGCCGAGGACACCCACCGGGACAGCCAGAATGACCGAGAACGGGATCGACCAGCTTTCATAAAGGGCAGCCAGGCAAAGGAACACGATGAGAACCGACAGCGCGTACAGCATGGGCGCCTGCGAGCCGGAAAGGCGTTCCTGATAGGAGATGCCCTGCCATGCCACGGTGTAACCGCCTGGCATGCTTGCCGTCAGACGTTCCATCTCGTCCATGGCTTCGCCGGAAGCAACGCCTGCGCCGGCGGTGCCTTCAAGCGAGATCGCGCCCGTACCGTTGTAGCGTGCCAGTGACGGTGGCGCGTTGATCCACTTCACCTCGCTGAAGGAAGAGAAAGGTACCATTTCGCCGCTGGTGTTGCGGGCATACCAGAACTTCAGGTCGTCCGGCTGCATGCGATAGGGCGCATCGCCCTGAACATAGACCGGCTTGAGTTCGCCGTTCAGGGTGAAGTCGTTGACATCACGTCCGGCAAAGATCGTCGACAGCATGAGGTTCACGGAGGAGAGATCGACGCCCATGGCCCCCATCTTTTCCTGATCGAGAATGATCTTCATCTGCGTTTCGTTGTCCTGGCTGTCGCTTCGCAGAGAGCTGATCTTCGGATTGCTTGTTGCAAGCGCAATCAGGTCCTTGGAGGTGGCTGTCAGAGCGTCGGTGCCGTTGCGGCCGCTATCCACGAGATACATGGAGAAACCGCTCGACGTGCCCATGCCCTGAATTGCAGGCGGCAAAAGCGGGAATACCTGTGCATCGCGGAAGCCGAAGAACGTACCCATGGCCCGCTGCACAATGGCGGCGGCGTGTTGATCGGGTGCGGTTCGCTCGGAAAAGTCCTTGAGCCTGGTGAAGACGATCGCGTTGTTCTGACCTGAACCGCTGAAGCTGAATCCAAGCACGCCGAAAACCGATTCGACGTTGGCTGCTTCTTTTTCACGGAAGTAGCTTTCGACCTGTTTTACCACCTCATTGGTGCGTTCGATGTTCGAACCGGTCGGTGTCTGGATGATCGTCAGCAGCACGCCCTGATCTTCCTGTGGGAGGAAGGAGCTTGGCAGTTTGGTGAAGAACCAGGCGCAGCCGCCGACGACGATCAGGAAAAGAATCGTCACACGCAGGGGCCGCTTCAGCAGATAGCCGATCGACGAAACATAGCCGTCCGTCGTCTTGCCGAAGCCGCGATTGAACCAGGCACCCGGTCCACGCTGCTTTTTGGTATGGTCGATGGGCTTCAGCATTGTTGCGCACAGCGCCGGCGTCAGAACGATGGCGACCACCGCCGAAAGCAGCATGGCCGAAACGATCGTGATCGAGAACTGGCGATAGATGATACCAGTCGATCCGCCAAAGAAGGCCATGGGAATAAACACGGCGGTCAGGACGAGCGCGATGCCGATGATGGCACCGGTTATCTCGCCCATCGATTTTTCCGTCGCCTCGACCGGCGACAGGCCCTCTTCCGACATGATGCGCTCGACGTTTTCAACAACGACGATGGCGTCATCCACGAGAAGGCCGATCGCCAGAACCATGGCGAACATGGTCAGCGTGTTGATGGAATATCCGGTTATTGCGAGGATGCCGAACGTGCCGAGGAGCACGACGGGCACGGCGATCATCGGAATGAAGGTGGCGCGCAGGTTTTGCAGGAAGACCAGCAGCACGACGAAGACGAGAATGATCGCCTCGATCAGCGTATGCACCACTTTCTCGATCGACAGCTTCACGAAGGGTGTCGTGTCGTAGGGATATTCGATCGAGACGCCTGCAGGCAGCGAGCCCTCAACGGCGGTAAGCGCGGACTTGACACGCGCTGCGGTGTCGAGCGCGTTGGCGCCCGTGGCGAGGTTGACCGCGAAACCGGCCGAAGGACGGCCGTTCGAACGGGAATCACCGCCATAGGTTTCCTGGCCGATTTCGATGCGGGCCACGTCGCTCAGGCGAACGGTTGCACCGTCCTTCTCAACCTTCAGGATGACCGATTCGAAATCAGCGACGGTGGTGAGCTGGCTCTGCGCCGTCACCGTCACATTGAGCTGTTGGCCCTGGACGGCGGGAACGGCACCGAGGGAGCCGACCGAAACCTGGGTGTTCTGGCTTTCGATGGCGCCGGTAACGTCAGCCGTGGTCAGCTGGTATTTGTTGAGCTTGAACGGATCGAGCCAGATGCGCATCGCATATTCGGAACCGAAGACGTTGATGCTGCCCACGCCTTCAAGGCGCTTGATCTGGTCTTCAACGCGCGAGGAGAACACGTCGCCGAGATCGGCCGAATTGCGCTTACCGTCCGTCGAGATCAGCGCACCCACCATCAGAATGCTCGATGTGGAGCGGCTGACCTGAATACCGCGCTGCTGCACGGTGTCGGGCAATTGCGACTGCACGAGCTGCAGCTTGTTCTGCACCTGAACCTGCGCGATGTCAGGCAGGATGCTGTTGCCGAAGGTCAGTGTCACTTCGGCGCTGCCGGTCGAGGAAGACGAGGTCATATAGGTGAGGTCGTCGAGGCCGGTCATGCCGTCCTCAATGATGGTCGTCACCGATTTTTCGACCGTCTCCGCGCTAGCGCCATTATAGGTTGCGCTGACGCGGACCGTCGTCGGGGCAATATCGGGATATTGCGAGATGGAGAGCGTCACAATTGCCAGAGCGCCGCCCAGCATGATGACGATGGCGATAACCCATGCAAAAACGGGGCGCCTGATAAAGAAATGGGCCATGGCAGTCCTGCCTTACCTTTTACGAGCTTCGACCGAGGGTTTCGCGCTCATGTTTATTTCGAGGGGGCGGCGGCAGGCGGAGCTTGCTGCGGCAGAACGACGATACCGCGATCGTCGATGGTCACTTCCACGGGCGCGACCGTCGCGCCGTCGGCAATCCACTGGAAGCCGTCAACGATGAGCTTGTCGCCATCCTTGACGTTTTCCGTCACCAGCCAGGCATTGCCCGACTGCTGGCTGGACGCGAAGGTGCGCGTTTCCACCTTGTTTTCCGCGGTGACAAATTTTGCGGTCAGTTCGCCATTGGCGTTCCGGCTCGCTGCGCGCTGCGGGATGCGGAAACCCGTTTCCTTACCGATGGTCAGCGTTGCGCGAACATAGGTGCCGGGAAGCAGAAGATCGTCCGGGTTATCGAAGAGAGCACGAATGGAGAAGGTGCCCGTGGTTTCGCTCACCGCCATGTCCGACATGTCGATCTTGCCGTCATGCTTGTATTCGGTGCCGTCTTCCAGCGTAAGGTGAATTCCGGTTTCCTTGGTATCGCCGCCGAGCTGGCCCGACGAGATCGCCTTTTTCAGACGTAGAAGATTGATGCTGGATTCCATCAGATCGATGTAGATCGGATCGATGCGGCGCAGCGTCGTCAAAGCCGTCGTCTGGTTCGCCGTCACCACGTTGCCGATGCTGAAAGCGGTTGTGCTGGTGATGCCGTCGAAAGGCGCGCGGACCTTGGTGAGATCGAGGTTGATCTCAGCCGTTTCCAGCGCAGCCTTGGTCTGGGCCACGTCGGCCTCGGCCTGCAGCAGCGTCACCTTGGCGTTTTCATATTCGATCTGCGTTGCGCCGCTGTTGACCAGCCGCTCGTAGCGGGCAAGGTTCGCCTGGGCGCTCGGAACGCTTGCTTCGGCTTTCGCCACGCTTGCCTTGGCCTGCGCCACTTCTGCCAGATAGGTGTTGTCCTCAATCTGGTAGAGAATATCGCCCTGCTTGACCTCACTGCCTTCCTTGAAGGGAATTTCGCGGATGATGCCAGTGACGCGCGGTCGGATTTCCGCCGTCTGGAACGCGCTGGCGCGGCCGGGAAGAACGGTGGTCAGGGGATATTCACTGGTCTTCATCACGATGATGCTGACCGGAGACGGGGGACGCGCGGCGCCCTGGCCGGCGGTCTGGCTGCTTTCGCTGCCATCGCTGCATCCCGCGAGAACTGCGGTCATGCACAGAGAAGCAAATAGGGGTAAAATACGTCGGCTCATTGTTCTTCCCTGCGTATCGGTCGCATTCAACTATAAGCGCAGTGTCGCTCGGCGGATGCTGGTCCGGGTGCAGGGACGATGGATGAAGGCCCTGTGTGGACCTTATTCGTTCAATCTGCTCGGACCGCCATTCGCATAGAAGCGCAGGCTTTCACGCTTCGCAAGCAATTGCGAGAAGGTGACGTAAGTTGAGAATCGTCACTTAGCAAGCGGATTGCGCAATCCTGCCTCGATTAAATCAACCAGTTGATCGCAACGTGTTGCTAAATTGCCGATATCTTCCCGTGCGATGAGGACGGGATGGATGACGCTCGTGAGTGCGTGGAGAACGGTTTCCGCCAGAGGCGGGATGTCGGCGGGGGCGTAAATTCCCTTATCCACGCCATCGCGAATAATGTCGGCCACCAGGTTTGCGATGACGGATTTGTAA